>DATKNL010000001.1:0-32849 GCA_035541435.1 Minisyncoccota bacterium
ACGTATATCATTCATGCTATTGGATATACCAAAAGCGAACTCGAGATCGTTCAAAAAGTTCTTGATCAGAAATTTGGCATCAAAATCACATTGCATAAGCAATATGATCGGTGGAGGATTTATTTTCTCTCCAAGGCAGCGGATACGTTCAAAAAACTGATTGAGCCGTATGTGGTGCCATCAATGAAATATAAGTTAGGTTAACAACATGCCAAAAGAGTAACGGAGGAGTTTATTAAGGTCGGCTTAGCCCGGATGGAAATCGGGCAGGACGTGCAAACGCAAAAGCCGGCTTGACTGCGAGTCCTACAAGACGAGCAGGTGCGAAAGCAGAAGTTAGTGACCCGACGATTCTTCATAGAAAGATCGGAGACACCGGATAAAAGCTACTCCGGGGATAACAGGCTGGTGAAGTCCGAGCGTCCCTAGCGACGACTTCGCTCGGCACCTCGATGTCGGCTCGCCACAGCGCGGGGGTGGAGAAGCTCCCAAGCGTTTGGCTGTTCGCCAATTAAAGTGGCACGTGAGCTGGGTTCAGACCGTCGTGAGACAGGTCGGTCTCTATCTGCTGCAGGCGTTTAGCACTTGAGGGGAGTTGGCCTTAGTAAGAAATTGCTACTTTCCGGAGAAATCCGGATTGCCAACTCGGCTAATAACGGTGGAACCCTTTTTCTGCTTCACTGTCGTCGATGAATCATTAAAAATTCATTAACGAAAAGTTGAACAGCAGTCCTCGTTCGTTATCATTGAAATATGATACGGGAAAAGGGCAATACCGTGGGAAGTCGATCTGACCTCGATCTTGCGTACATCGCAAATTACGAGTTTTGTTAGGTTTGACCCCGTAACGACTTGTGTTGCATTCGCAACCGGAGCATCGCTTTTGAGCGTTGCTAATACGCCGACACCCGACCCCGTTCAGCGGGAGGGTGAAGATATAGTCTGAGCACGTAGTAATACGTGAGTAATCGACGAGAGGACTGGGCTGAACATACCTCTGGTCTACCGGCTTTGCCACCAGGTGAACTGCCGGGTAGCTATGTATGGCAGGGATAAGCGCTGAAAGCATCTAAGCGCGAAGCCCACCCCAAGATTAGGTGCGCGTGATTTCGTGGTAGACTACCACGTTGATAGGCTCTAGGTGTAAGCGCGGCGACGCGTTAAGCCAAGGAGTACTAATAATCCCGCCAACCATCCCAATGCTGACTTCGCTTTGCCTTCCGTGTTTTGTGGACCGGTGTCGCGCGCTGCTGCGCGCGCACCTCCCTCTCGGCCGCCTACGCGGTCTCCGAGAGCTCCCCAAAACACGGAAGGCAAAGCTCCATTGATTCTGATCCACGTATTGAAAAAAGACGTTTGTGAACCGCGGGTGCGGTTCGGAAACGGCCTTTTGATGTCGGTGCTTTATTCGGGCGTGCCCCACCTCTTCCCATTCCGAACAGAGAAGTGAAACCGCCCCAATCCGATGATACTCGCTGCTCGCGCGGCGGGGAAAGTAGGATGTGCCGACATCAAAGGGCCGTTTTTTGTTTTTCATGCAATCGATCGTCGGCGGCTTGATTCGCCGGGCCGACCTGCGGTAGGCTTGCCCTAGCATGCAAGGAGGCGGTTATGATCTATGAATATGTCGCGGAGTTCCGGATCGCGCCCGAACGGGGGTTGCCGCCGAACGCGAAGACGTATAATTTCGAAGTCGACGTTGACAATGTTCCCGTAAAGGCCGACGATATCGCCCGCGAGAAGGTCCGCACATATCTTGCCGAATACGCGAAAGAGCACCCGGATTCCCTGTGCGTCATGACGGTCGTCTATCGGCTGCATCAGGATCGCAGGAACGATCCGCAAGTCGTATGGAAGGATGAGCGGCAGCGCTGGTGATCCTGCCGCAGCGGCCGCGCTCTCAAAGCGCGGCCTTTTGTTTTATAATGAACCTATGTCCACCCGCCGGGCGAAGCAGGTCATCTATGGCGCCTTCTATGCGATCCTGTGGTTCGCCGTGTTCGCCTTCATCTATTATGTCGCGGTGAGGCCGGCGCTTGCGCCGGTGCCGTGCGCGGGGCCTGCCTGCGGGTCGGAAAACGCGCGCGCCCTCGCGACGTCGACGATCTGGAGCTTCCTCGACGGGACACAGAGCGCGACCTATCTTGCGCGCGTGACGAATGCGAATCCCGGCTTCGGCGCCGCCTCGTTCGACTACGCGTTCGACTTCTTCGACGCGTCGGGGACTGTCGCGAGGACGATCGAGGGGTCGTCGTTCATCTATCCGAACGAGGTAAAATATTTCGTCGCGCCGAATTATGTCCCGATCGAGGAGCCCTATGCGTCGTTCGACATCTCGAACGTGCAGTGGGTCTCAAGCTCGTCGATCGGCGCCGTCCCGCGGTTCTCGTTCAGCGACGTGCAGGCCGCGACAGGGACGGCGGTCGTCTCGGTCTCGGGCCGAATCACGAACAACGACATCGCGGCCTTCAGGGACGTGACGGTCGTCGTGATCTTCAAGGACGGGGCGGGCAATCCCGCGGGCGCGTCCGAGACCGAACTTGACTCGCTCGCCCCGGGAGAAAGCGCGCCGTTCACCGTGAGCTATCCGGCCGTCCCGGGCGTGAATCCCGCCGTGAACGAGCTCGATGCCTACGCGCTCCGGCCCGTGGTATACTAGCCCTATTCCATGGTTGCGCTTTTCCTTCCGGTGGGCATCCTCGTCGCCGCGGGATTCGTCATGCTCTCGGCGATCTCGCTGCACTTCTTCACCCTGCAGCTCGTCTGGGTCGCCGTAGGCGCCGGCGTCATCGCGCTCTTCACCGTCGTCGACGCGCGGGCGATCTTCAACTCGCGCTGGATCGTGTGGGCCTTCTATGGCGGATCGCTCCTGCTGCTCGTCACGGCGTTCCTCTTCGGTCCCGTCATCCGCAACACGAAGAGCTGGCTCGTCGTGGGACCGGTGAGCATCCAGCCGGTCGAGTTCCTGAAGATCGCGCTGATCTTTTTGTATGCCCATTACTTCGCGCGCCGGCATCTCGCGGTAGCGCGGTGGCAGACGATCTTCACGTCCTTTTTCTTCTTCGTGGTCCCAGCGGCGATCGCCGTGAAGCTGCCCGATCTCGGCTCGGCGGTCATCTTCCTCGCGATCTGGTTCGGCTTCCTGCTGCTCTCGGGCCTCCCGTGGCGGCGGATCGCCGTGGCGGTCGCGGTGTTCGCGCTCGCAGCCGGATTCGTGTGGACCTATGTGCTGCACGACTACCATCGCGCGCGCATCGTTGGGTTCCTCGACCCGCAGGCGAACGCGCTCGGCATCAATTACAGCGTGACGCAGTCGAAGATCGCGATCGGTTCGGCGGGCCTGTGGGGCAAGGGATACGGCCAGGGGCCCGAGACGCAGCTCGGATTCCTTTCGGAACCGTCCGAGGACTTCATTTTCGCCGCGCTCATCGAGGAGTGGGGGATCGTCGGTGGCGCGGTCGTCGTCATCGCGTTCCTCGCGCTTATCTTTCAGATTTTGCGCATCGGCGCGCTGGCCGACGAGAACTTCGAGAAGTTCATCTGCCTCGGTGCGGCCGTCATGTTCGGCATGCAGTTCCTGCTGAATACCGGCTCGACGACCGGGGTCCTGCCGGTCGTCGGCGTGACGTTCCCGTTCCTGAGCTACGGGGGATCGAGCATGCTCGCGAACTCGTTCCTGCTCGCCGTCGTGAATTCCATCCGCAAACGGTCCTGACAAGCTTTTGAAACATTAAAAAATCATGGAACCATTCTTGACACGCAAGACGCTGCTCGGAGGGCTTGTCATCGCGCTGCTTGTCGCGCTCGGCGCGGCTTTCGTCTATGACCTCACGCCCGTCTCGGGCGACGCGCAGCCGGTGGTCTTCGAGATCGCGTCGGGAACGGGATTCAGGGCGGTCGTGGCGAACCTCAGGACGGCGGGACTCGTCCGTTCGACGACCGCGACTGAGGCCTATATGCTCCTCACCGGCCGGGCGCTTGCGCTGAAGCCGGGCGTCTATCGCCTGAGCGCGTCGTCATGGACGCCCGAGATCACCCAGGCGATCGCGGGAGCGGCGGCGAACGAGACGACGGTGACGATTCCCGAAGGTTCGAACGTTTTCCAGATCGACGCGGCGCTGAGCCAGGCGCTTGTCACGCGGCCCGGCGCGATCGTCGCGCTTGCGAACGCGGACCACCTCGAAGGGCGGCTGTTCCCCGACACCTATGACTTCTATACCGGTGCGAGCGCGACTTCGGTCGTGGCGGAATTCCTGACGAACTTCGACGCGAAGGCCGCGCCGCTCTTCGCGACCGACACGAAGGACGAGGCGACGGATCTGATACTTGCCTCGATCGTCGAGAAGGAGGTCGCCGATCCCGTCGACCAGCGCATGGTGGCGGGCATCCTTGAGAAGCGTCTCGCGGCCGGCATGCCGCTCGACGTCGACGCGAGCGTCTGTTATGCGAAGCTGCTCGCGAACCCATCGTCGGGCGCGACGTCATGCCCCTCGCTCACGGCCGCCGATTTCGCGATCGATTCGCCGTACAACACCTATCGCTACAAGGGCCTGCCGCCGGCTCCCATCGGGAACCCCGGCGCCCGCGCCATCGAAGCGGTGCTCAACCCGCAGGCGTCGCCCTATTGGTACTATCTTTCAGACCCCGCGACCGGCAAGACGATCTATGCGAAAACGCTGGCCGAACAGGAGGCAAACCAGAAGAAATACCTGAAACCCTAGCGGACCTGGATGTAATAAAAGCCCTGGATTTCGCGTAATAACCTGTATCACCGCCACGCCTGCAACGGGCCTCTTGACAGGATTTCAAGGCCGATTATACTAGGAGTAACGCAACTTCATAAACGGGATCCCTCCGAAAAGAGGGGTTTTGCCGTTTTTTGCGCGTTGTCGCGTGAGGGCGACATCGTGCTGCCCCAAACAAGCCCAGCCGAATGACGTGGCCGCAGAGGGTCGCTGCCGCCAGCCATCGGCATGTCCGTCTAAAATTTTTTTAATAAACCAAACCCACGCATGGCAAAGTTCACCTCAACGAAGCATTTCGGGAAGTCGAAGCCGCTCATCGCGCCGTTCAACCTGAACGAGGCTCAGCTCAAGTCGTACCAGTGGTTCCTGGGCAAGGGCCTGAACGAGCTCCTCGAGGAGATCTCGCCGATCAGGGACCATACCGGAAAGGAGTTCGAACTTTATTTTTCAGATTACCGCTTCGACGAGCCGAAGTACGACGAGGCGACCGCGCGATATAAGGAGGCGACCTATGAGGCGCCCCTCCGCTGCACCCTGAGGCTCGTGAACCGCAGGACGGGCAAGGAGCAGAAGCAGGAGGTCTATTTCGGCGACTTCCCGATCATGACGGGGCGCGGCACGTTCATCGTGAACGGCGTCGAGCGCGTCGTGGTATCGCAGCTCGTCCGCTCGGCGGGCGTCTATTTCACCGCAACCCCGTACCGGGGCCGGCAGCTTTTCGGCGCGAAGATCATCCCGAACCGCGGCGCGTGGCTCGAGTTCGAGACGGATGTGAACGGCGAGATCGGCGTGAAGATCGACCGCCACCGCAAGGTGCCGGTGACCGACCTGCTCCGCATCTTCGGCCTCACGAACGAGAAGATCCATGGCGCGTTCAAGGACGTGGACACGGGCCTCGTGAACTTCATCGATGCGACCCTCAAGAAGGACGTGGCGAAGGACGACGCCGAATCGTATGTCGAGATCTACCGCCGCCTGCGCCCGGGCGATCCGGCGAACGCCGAGACGGCCAAGAACCTCGTGAGCGCCATGTTCGAGCGGAACGACCGCTACGACCTGTCCGAGGTCGGCCGCTACAAGATGAACCAGCGCCTCGGCTTCGAGCAGAAGAAGACCTATAAGCTGCTCGACGTCGACGACATCGTTGCCATCGTGCGCGAGATCATCGTGCTGAACAACAATCCCGAAGCCGAACCCGACGACATCGACCATCTCGGCAACCGCCGCCTGAAGGCGGTGGGCGAGCTGCTGCAGGGCCGGCTCCGCATCGGCCTCGCGCGGCTCCGCCGCATCATCCAGGACCGCATGTCCACCGAGGACAAGGAGAGCCTGCAGCCCGCGCAGCTCGTGAACTTCCGCCCGATCGCGGCGGTGATCAAGGAGTTCTTCGCCTCGTCGCAGCTCTCGCAGTTCATGGACCAGGTGAACCCGCTTGCCGAGCTCGAGCACAAGCGGCGCATTTCCGCGCTCGGCCCCGGCGGCCTCACGCGCGAGCGCGCGAGCTTCGAGGTGCGCGACGTGCACCGCTCGCACTACGGCCGCATCTGCCCGATTCAGACGCCTGAAGGCTCGAACATCGGCCTCATCAACTATCTCGCGAGCTTCACCCGCATCAACGACTTCGGGTTCCTCGAGGCGCCCTATGCCAAAGTGAAGAACGGCGTCGTGACGAACGACGTCGTCTGGATGGACGCCTCAGAAGAGGAGAAGTACAAGATCACGCACGCCGGCAGCCCCCGCGACGAGGCGAACCGCCTGGTCGGCCCGACCCTCGAGGCCCGCATCAAGGGCGAGCCGGGGACGGTGACGCCCGACGAAGTCGACTATATCGACGTCGCGCCGCACGAGTTCGTTTCGGTCGCCACGTCGCTCATCCCGTTCCTGCAGCACGATGACGCGAACCGCGCCCTCATGGGCTCGAACATGCAGCGGCAGGCCGTCGTTTCGGTGAAGCCTGACGCGCCCTACGTCTCGACCGGCGAAGAGGAGCTCGTCGCGCTCGATTCGGGCTATGTCATCACCGCCGAGGACAACGGCGAGGTCTTGGAATCCGACGGCGCCCATCTCAAGGTGAAATACCCGAAGGCGACGAAGTCCTATACCCTTGAGAAGTTCAAGCGCTCCAACCAGTTCACCTGCATCTCGCAGCGTCCGCTCGTCGTCACGGGGGACAAGGTGAAGAAGGGCCAGATCCTCGTCGACGGGCCGTCCATCGAGAACGGCGTCCTGGCGCTCGGCCAGAACCTGCTCGTGGGCTTCGTCTCGTGGGAGGGCGCGAACTTCGAGGACGCCATCGTCATCTCGGAGCGCGTCGTCCGCGACGACCGCTTCACGTCGATCCACATCGACGAATATTCCTGCGACGTTCGCGACACGAAGCTCGGTCCCGAGGTGACCACCTATGACATCCCGAACGTCTCCGAAGACAAGCTGAAGAACCTCGACGAGGAGGGCATCGTCCGCATCGGCGCCGAAGTGAAGGCGGGGGACATCCTCGTCGGCAAGATCTCGCCGAAGGGCGAGTCGGAGCTCACGTCCGAAGAGCGGCTGCTCCGCGCCATCTTCGGCGAGAAGGCCCGCGACGTGAAGGATACCTCGCTCACGCTCCCGCATGGCAAGATGGGGCGCGTGGTCAACGTGAAGGTGTTCGACCGCGAGCGCGGCGACAAGCTGGAGCCGGGCATCATCCGCCGCATCCAGGTCGAGATCGCCGAGCTCCGCAAGGTGCAGGCGGGCGACAAGCTCGCCGGACGCCACGGCAACAAGGGCGTCATCTCGCAGGTCCGCGCCGTCGAGGACATGCCGTACCTCGAGGACGGCACGCCCGTCGACATCGTCCTGAACCCGCTGGGCGTCGTGTCCCGCATGAACCTCGGCCAGATCCTCGAAACGCACCTCGGCTGGGCAGCCGAGAAGCTGGGCTACCGCGCGATCACGCCGGGCCTTGATTCGGCGACCGAAGCGGACATCCGCGCCGAGCTCACGAAGGCCGGCCTCCCCGAGGACGGCAAGGTGAAGCTCTTCGACGGACGCACCGGCCAGCCGTTCGACAACCGCGTGATGGTGGGCCAGATCTACATGCTCAAGCTCAACCACCTCGTGGAGGACAAGGCGCACATGCGCTCCATCGGCCCCTATTCGCTCATCACGCAGCAGCCGCTCGGCGGCAAGGCGCAGTTCGGCGGCCAGCGCTTCGGCGAAATGGAAGTCTGGGCGCTCGAGGGCTATGGCGCGCGCCACACCCTGCAGGAGATGCTCACGATCAAGTCCGACGACGTCATCGGCCGCGCCGCCGCCTATGAATCGATCATCCGCGGCGAGGCGATCAAGGAGCCGAACGTCCCGGCGTCCTTCAACGTGCTGGTGAACGAGCTGAAGTCGCTCGGCTTCAACATCCAGCCGCTCTATGAGTCCGAGAACGACCGCAAGGACAGCTTCTCGGCCCTCAAGATCAGCGTCGCGTCGCCCGACGACATCCTGCGCTGGTCGCACGGCGAGGTGACGAAGCCCGAGACGATCAACTACCGCACGCAGCGCCCCGAAAAGGACGGCCTGTTCAGCGAGCGCATCTTCGGCCCGACGAAGGATTATGAATGCTACTGCGGCAAGTACCGCCGCATCCGCTACAAGGGCGTGGTCTGCGACAAGTGCGGCGTCGAAGTGACGCGCGCCGCGGTCCGCCGCGAGCGCATCGGCCACATCGCGCTCGCGACCCCGGTCACCCACATCTGGTTCCTGAAGAGCATCCCGTCGCGCCTCTCGCTCGCCCTCGACGTTTCCGCGCAGAAGCTCGAGCGCGTCATCTATTATTCCGCCTATATCATCACCGACATCAAGGAGGACAACCGCAAGGAGGCCCTTGAGGACCTGGACCGCGAGCTGAAGGGCAAGCTGAAGACCGTCGGCAACAAGGACAAGGCCGTGAAGGGCGAGATCCTCGAGGCCGCCGACACGACGAAGGACTACCTCGAGAACCTGCACGTCGGCCAGATCCTTTCCGAGAACGAGTACTTCACGCTCTCGCGCAAGTTCGGCAACATCTTCCGCGCGTCGAGCGGCGCCGAGGCGGTCCGCGAGATCCTCGAGAAGACGGACCTCCGCAAGGAAGTCCAGAGGATCGAGGCCGAGCTCGAAGGCGCCCGCGACCCGCTCGCGCAGAGCAAGCTCTTGCGCCGCCTCAAGATGTTCAAGGCCATGATCCGCAACGGCTCGCGTCCGGAGTGGATGATCATGAACACCCTGCCGGTCCTCCCGCCCGACCTGCGCCCGATGGTGGCGCTCGAGGGAGGCCGCTATGCGACGTCCGACCTGAACGACCTGTACCGCCGCGTCATCAACCGCAACAACCGCCTGAAGAAGCTCCTCGAGATCAAGGCGCCCGACGTCATCGTGCGCAACGAGAAGCGCATGCTCCAGGAGGCGGTCGACGCCCTCATCGACAACTCGGCCCGCTTCGGCACGCAGCAGCTTTCGGCCCAGCGCCGTCCGCTCCGCTCGCTCGCCGACATGCTCAAGGGCAAGCAGGGCCGCTTCCGCCAGAACCTGCTCGGCAAGCGCGTCGACTATTCCGGCCGCTCGGTCATCGTGGTCGGTCCGAAGCTCAAGCTCGACGAGATGGGCATCCCGAAGCGCATGGCGCTCGAGCTCTTCCGCCCGTTCGTCATCTCGGAGATCATCAAGCGCGGCCTCGCGCACAACATCAGGAGCGCGAGCCGCTTCATGGAGGAGCACACCTCCGAAGTGCTCGCCATCCTCGAAGAGGTGATGCAGGGCAAGCGGGTGCTCCTGAACCGCGCCCCGACGCTCCACCGGCTCTCGGTGCAGGCGTTCCGCCCGCAGCTCGTCGAGGGCCTCGCGATCAAGCTGCCGCCGCTCGTCTGCGCCGCGTTCAACGCGGACTTCGACGGCGACCAGATGGCCGTCCACCTGCCGCTTTCGGAACCCGCCCAGAAGGAGGCCGAAGAGATCATGTCGGCCGGCAAGAACCTGCTGAAGCCCGCGACCGGCGACCTCATCCCCGGACCGTGGAACGACGTGGTGCTCGGCTGCTATTACCTCACCCGCAGGGTCGAGACCGGCGGCCCGGTGCGGCGCTTCGTCTCGTTCGACGAGGCGATGCTCGGCTATCATTTCGGCCACATCACGCTCCATACCCCGATCATGATCGACGGCCGCGAGACGACCGTCGGCCGCCTCATCTTCAACCGCGCCCTGGGCGGCCGCCTCGACTTTGTGAACGACACCGTGACGAAGAAGAAGCTCAACCAGCTGCTCTCGAACATCTTCCAGCGCCACGGCATGGACGCGACCCGCGACACGATCGACGCGATCAAGTACCTCGGCTTCGACATGGCCACCAAGTCCGGCATCACCTGGGCGATGGCCGACCTCGTCATCCCGACCGAGAAGAAGGTCATCATGGCGAAGTCCGACCGCGAAGTGGAGCTCATCCACGAGCAGTACGCCGAAGGCCTGCTCACCGCCGCCGAGCGCCGCAGCCGCATCATCAGCGTCTGGGAGCGCACGAAGAACGAGCTCGCGAAGGTGGTCTCGGGCATCCTGCCCTCCGACAACTCGATCTATCAGATCGTCGATTCCGGCTCCCGCGGTTCGTGGTCCCAGCCGATCCAGATGATGGGCATGAAGGGACTCGTGCAGAACCCGAAGGGCGAGACGATCGAGCTCCCGGTCAAGTCGTCCCTCAAGGAAGGCCTGTCCGTCCTTGAATACTTCATTTCGACCCACGGCGCGCGCAAGGGGACGACCGACACCGCGCTCAAGACCGCGCAGGCCGGCTATCTGACCCGCCGCCTCGTCGACGTCGCCCAGGATCTCACGATCCGCGAGGAGGACTGCCGCACGAAGGAGGGCCTCGAGATGCTCCGCAGCGACGGCAAGGAGTTCAACCAGAGCTACGCATCGAAGCTCTATTCGCGCACCGCGCTTGAGGACGTGAAGGTGGGCAACCGCATCGTCGTCCGCGCGAACGAGCCGATCACCCGCGCCGCCGCCGAGGCGATCGAGGAATCGAAGGTCGACCGCGTGGTCGTCCGTTCGCCGATCACCTGCAAGACCCTGTATGGTATCTGCGCGAAGTGCTACGGCCTCGACCTCGGCGCGAGCGAGCCGGTGAAGGCCGGCACGGCGGTCGGCGTCCTTGCGGCGCAGTCCATCGGCGAGCCGGGAACCCAGCTCACCATGCGCACCTTCCACTCGGGAGGCGTCGCGGGCGCCGACATCACCCACGGCCTGCCGCGCGTCGAGGAGATCTTCGAGACCCGCAGCCCGAAGGGCCGCGCGCTCCTCGCCCCGTTCGACGGCACGATCGACGCGATCGAAGAGAAGGGGAACCTGAAGACGATCCGCTTCATCGCCGAGACGAAGAAGGCCAAGGCGCAGGAAGTCAACGTCCCGCGCGGCACGGTCATCTTCGTGCACGCCGGCGACAACGTGAAGAAGGGCGACCAGCTCTCCGAAGGCAACCTCGACATCCACGAGCTCTATGAGGCGAAGGGCATGACCGATGTGGCGCGCTACATCGTGAACGAGGTCCAGAAGATCTATCTTTCCGAAGGCGCCTCGATCAACAACAAGCACATCGAGATGATCGTGCGGCAGATGTTCTCGCGCGTGAAGATCACGGACGGCGGCGACGCCCCGGACTTCGTGATGGGCGAGATCGTCGAGAAGTCGAAGTTCCTCGAGGTGAACCGCGAGGTGAAGAAGCAGGGCGGCAAGCCGGCGAAGGCCGAAGAGGTGCTGCTCGGCGTCACCCGCATCGCCCTCTCGGCGGAATCCTTCCTCTCGGCGGCGTCCTTCCAGGACACGTCGCGCGTGCTCGTGAAGGCCGCCATCGAAGCCAAGGTGGACCGCCTGCGCGGCCTCAAGGAGAACGTCATCATCGGCCGCCTCATTCCGGCCGGCAAGCAGGAGCTGCTCTCGCCGAACATCCTTCACGAGGATGACATCGAAGAGGAGGGCGCGGTCGCGGCGGCCGCTCCGGTTGCCGAGCAGTCGTAGGGCTGAATGCGCGACAAAAACCCCCGGTTCTGCCGGGGGTTTTTATTTTGCGGCCGGGTGCGCGGGCCAGGCGTGCCAGGTGTAATATTCGATTCCCGACGATCGTAGTAGCACGCATGCCAACACGATCACGCAGCAATACAAAGCGGCCGGCGCGCCGGCCGCGGACGGCGAATTCGCGCGCCAAGCCGCAGGAAACGCTGAGCGACCTCCTTCTCACGAAAGTGAGGGCACTCTATGACGTCGAGACGCAGCTTGTGAAGGCCCTTCCCAAGATGGCGAAGGCGGCGACCGATCCCGAAGGGCGGCAGGGATTCGAACGGCATGCGCGGCAGACCGAGGAGCACGTGCGGCGGCTTGAGCGGGTGTTCCAGGCGCTCGGCGGACGTATGCAGAAGCTGCAATGCGACGCGATCAGGGGCCTCGTCGCCGACGGCGAATGGGTGATCAGGAACGTGAACGCGCCAGCCGCCCGCGACGCGTCGCTCATCGCGGCGGCGCAGGTCGTCGAGCATTACGAGATGGCGAGCTACCGTTCGGCGATCGAGTGGGCCAAGCTGCTTGGCAAGGATGAGGTCGCGGACCTCCTGCAGGAGACGTTCGACGAGGAGCGCGAGACGAGCGAAGCCCTTGAGGAGCTTGCGCGGTCAGGCGTGGACGAGCGGGCCGCTAGCGGCCCGCAGCCGCAGTGACGGTCGGGAACGATACCGGCGTGGACGAGGGGAGCGTCATGCCGTCAAGGATCTGCAGCAGGGCTGCCTGAAGGGCGGCCTGGTTCGCGGCCGAGAACTGCCCGATGGTTCCCGAAGGATAGTTCGCATAGTCGCTCTCGCCGATGCGGGTTTCGAATTCATAGCACGCCTTCGACGGCCGGTAATAGAGGCGATAGAGCGAGCCGGACGAGAAGTGTCCCGCAGCCGCATCGCCCACGTTCCCGAAGACGCTCGTCGAATAGGCGTCGGCCGACGACGTCGCGCTCGGAACCGCCGTGGTGAATCCCTGAGGCGGGGTCGTCAGGCAGAGGCGCTCGTTCGCGAGGTCGGCGCGCGTCTCGACGCGGATGCCGGCGCTTTCGAAGTTCGTTCCCTGATATTCGTCCCCGACATAATAGAAGCAATAGTCGAAGCTGCCGCTGCAGGGCGGAATGTAGGGATGGACGAGGATCTGGGTCGGATTGGTCGCAAGGCCGAACATGGCGGAGGGATAGGAGATCGTGATCACGCCGTCGGAGATGCTCTGATCGAAGCCCGACGTGGCCGGCGTTCCCGAGGGCGTTCCGGTGGTCGAGGTCGCCGTGGTGGCCGGTCCCACGCCGCCCGTGCGGGGATAGAAGACGACGAGCAGCGCCGCCGCAATGACGACGATGATGAGGATGATGCCGACAAACGGGCCTGTTTTCATGAGATTTAGGGTTTTTTTAGGGATTTTTCATATGGCCGGATCTCGCGAATCCAGCCCTCATTCTATAATACGGTTCGGGAGGCCGTTTCGTAACATCTGCCATGCGGCCTCGTGCAACGCGAAAACGCCGGAGCGTTCATTGCTCCGGCGTCTTTTTGCGTTGTTCCCCGAATGGAACGGATCGCCTATCTGATTTGCTGCAGGAGCGCAAGCAGCTGCTCGAGGAGTGCAAGCTCCTGTTCCATAAGCGCGAGCTGGGTCGGGCTTGCGGTGCTTGCGCCGAGGACTTCGCCCGGGACTGTCACGCTATAGGACTGCGTTCCGGCGCCCGCGAGCGAGATCTGCACGCCATAGGTGCGGCCGCCGACCATGCCGAACTGGCTGTAGGGGAGATAGGTATAGGCGCAGGCACCCGGTTCGATCGGTGCGGCCGACTGGCTTACCACCGAGACGCCGTTCGCCTCGACCGTCACGGGCACGGCCGACGTCTGCGTCTGCCAGTCCGCGTTGCAGACCGAGAAGCCGAACGTCGAAAGATCGTCGCTGCGCTGGCCGATGGAATTCACGGTCAGGGCGTTCCCGGCCGCGAAGGCGGGAAGGACGGCGGCGCTTGCGACCAGGCTGCAGGCTGCGAGGACCGATGCGACAGTGGCGGTTTTGTTCATATGACGACTATGCCACGATTCTTCTTCAAAGGCAAGGGGATCGGCCGAATCCCCGCGAAACCCGTTTTTTGCCGCGGTCCGGTATACTTGAGCATATGGCCAGGCTCATGTCGGTTACCCGGGTGATCATGATCTGCATCGTGACCCTTACGGTCATTCTCGCCGTGCTGTTCTTCTTTTTGGCGCGCGAATATGTCGAGCTGCGGCATGACCAGCTCGTCTCGATGCGGGAGCTCAGGCTGTCGGCTTTGTTCGAGAAGCATGGGCCGCCGACGATCCAGGACATCGTCTTCATCAGGCCGTGGATGACGTTCACGTATGTCGATTCGCTGTTCCGCCTGCCTGAGGATTACCTGCGGACGAACCTGCCCGTCGCCGATCCGCGCTATCCGCAGATCACGATCTCGCGCTATGCCGCCGAGACCGCGTCCGATCCGAACGAGCTGCTCGTCGCGGTCCAGCACCTCGTGCGGCAGTATCTCATGCAGGCCGCGACGTCCACGGCGCCTCGGGCGGCATCCACGACCTCCAAGGCCTTATGAACGCCCTGCTTTCGCCGCTCCTTTCGTACGTACTCCTTTATAAATACGTCGCGATCGGGCTCATCGTCTATATAAGCGCGGTGATCGCGCCGCTGCCCACGAACGCTATGCTCCTCGCCGTCGGCGCCTTCGCAAGCCAGGGCTACGTGAACTTCTGGATCGCGCTGCCGGTCGCCGTCGTCTCGAACGTGCTCGGCGACCTCACCGATTACGGCCTCACGCGCCGGTTCGGCGGCCGCGTGATCCGCGTGCTGCGGCTCCGCAACGTGCGCTTCTTCAACCAGCTTGCCGAGGAGCTCCGCACCGACGCCGGCATCACCGTCTTCATCACGCGCTTCGCCGCGAGCCTCAGCCCGATCGCGGCGCTCCTCGCCGGCCTCGTCGGCGTGCCCTTCGGCACGTTCCTGCTCTATGACTTCCTCGGGAACCTCATCGAGCCGGGCGCGGCGCTCGCGATCGGCTATGTCGTCGGCGACTACTGGAGCGACTTCTCGGACGTCCTCGGCCTGATCGCGGCGATCGCGGCGGCGGGCATCGTGCTTTTCGTGCTCGTCCGCATTTACCGGCGCATCACCCGGCGCTATACTGCAAACAATGAGAGCGAATAAGCGGACGACGTCGTGGGATCAGGCTGCCGACTGGTACGACCGGCTGCTCGAGTCGGACGAAGGCGCGGGAACCTATCAGAAGGAGCTCATCCTGCCGAACCTCATGCGCCTCATGCGGGTGGCTCCGGGCGCCCGCGTGCTCGACCTCGGCTGCGGCCAGGGGTTCTTCTCGCGCGCCTTGAGCGACGCGGGCGCGCACGTCCTTGGCATCGACGCTTCAAAGCGGCTCATCGAACTCGCGCGAACGCACGCGAACGCGAAGCAGGTGCGGCCGTCGCTCCGGGCAGGTCGCGGCGGCACGGCCGAATTCCGCACGGGCGACGCGGCCTCGCTTCCCTTCGTGCCGAGCGGGACGACGGACGCGGTCCTCATCGTGCTCGCCCTGCAGAACATGGAGCGCGTCGCCGACGTCTTCGCCGAGTGCGCGCGGGTGCTTAAGCCCGGCGGCGTCCTGCACGTCGTTTTGAACCATCCGGCGTTCCGCGTCCCGCATGCGAGCAGCTGGGGATGGGACGAAGCCGCGAAGGCGCAGTACCGCCGCATCGACGCCTACCTGTCGGAATCGAAAGAGAAGATCGTGACGCATCCGGGCAGCCGGCCGGCGGACTACACCTGGTCGTTCCATCGGCCGCTACAGTTCTATGTGAAGGCCCTCGCGAAAGCCGGCCTCGCCGTCGCCGCGCTCGAGGAATGGAATTCGCACAAAAAAAGCGAGCCGGGGCCGCGCGCGAAGGCCGAGGACCGGGCGCGCAAGGAAATCCCGCTCTTCTTATATATGGCGGCACGAACGGCAGGCCGGGACGTCGTGCCCCAAGAGGGTGCGGCAGGGGCTGCTACGCGTCGATGACGCCTTTGCGTTCCCAGCGCTGCCAGGTCGCCTTGCGGCCGGTCATGACGGCCCAGAGGGACTTGAGCATCGCGTTGTGCTCGATGAACGTCGAGACATAGAAGAGGACCCAGCCGATCGGCGCGAGCAGCACGAACGACAGCCGCCGTGCGTCGCGCTCGTTGAAGACCTGTACGATGAACGATGTGCCGACGACGATCATGCCCGATATGAAGATAGAGAAGTTCGCCGTCCAGAAGGAATAGAAATAAAGGAAGGCGATGAAGAAGAGTTCCGTGAAGAGCTGCACGTCGCCGAAGACGGCGAGGGGGAGCGTGATCCAGCCGACGAGCCGGTTGCCGTCGCCGCGCCGCGCGAAGAAGAGCGACTTGTATTTGGCGAACGTCTGCACGCGGCCATGGCGCCACCGGTAGCGCTGCTTGCGCAGGCCCGCCGCGTCGTTCGCGCCTTCGGTATAGATCACCGCGTCGTCGATGTAGACGATGCGCATGTCGGCCGCCTGGATGCGCAGGGTGAGCTCCATGTCCTCGGTGATCACGTCGGTCGTATAGCCGCCGAGCTTCTCGAACACCTCGCGCCTGAAGGCGCCGGCCGCGCCGCCGATGATATAGATCATGTTGAAGAGGGAGTCGGCCTTCTTGCAGTAGAACGCGAACAGGTACTCGAGGTACTGCACCGTCCCGATGAGCGTGCGGGCGTTGCCGATCTTCACGTTGCCGACGGCCGCCATCACGGTCGGGTCGGCGAACCAGCGGACGACGTTCGCGATCGCGTCGGGCGCGACGAAGCAGTCCGCGTCGATCGACATGACGATGTCGCCCGAGGCGAGCGCGATGCCGGCGTTCATGGCGCGCGCCTTGCCGCCGTTCGGCTTGTACTGATAGACGACCGACTTGCCGGGATGGAGGTCCGCCTCGCTGCGGTAATCCTCGAGGAACCGCGTGATAATGGCATCCGATTCGTCGGTCGAGCCGTCGTTCACGATGACGATCTCGACGAACTCATAGGTGTTGTCGAGGATGGACCGCACCGTGCGCAGGATGCCGACCGCCTCGTTCCAGCAGGGGATCACGACCGACACGCGCGGGCGGTACATCGAGATCGCGCGCGCGTTGCGCGTGAGGTGCCGCGCCTTCACGACGTCATAGATCGGCGAGAGCATCATGTACACGAAATACTTGACGAGCAGCACGGTCGCGAAGACCACGATCACGTCGCGCACGGCCGGGAAGGACGGGCGGCTGTTGCCGTGCAGGAAGAAGGTCGAGACGATGATCGCCGCCGTCAGGCCATAGAGCAGGATATAGGCCGCGATTTTCGCGGATGAGCGTTGCGCATGCATGGGGCGGGCGTCAGTGGGTGACGCACCACACGACGTATTTGCTGACGACGTTCGCCGTTGCGACGGCGGTGATGAAGCAGTCCACGAGCTCATAGGACACGTTCCCGGTGCGCGTGACGAAGTACCACGCCGCGACGGCGGCGCCGATGCAATAGAAGACGAAGAGGATCGTGAAGAGCACGTGCCGCGCGACGAGCGAGGCATAAGCGAGCCGCGACGCGGGACGTGCCGGCGCGTGGACGGCCGGGCGCGCCGCGGGAAGCCCGGCGGTCGGGAGCGTGCGGGGATAGAACGACTGAGGGTGTTTCAACGTATCGCTTTTCATGGCGGTGGCTTTTCTCTAGATACGTATTGCGCCACGCCGTTCGTTACCGGGATTGTGCATGCGCGATCCAGCTCTCAAAAGAAATATTTGCACCCTCCTGCCGTAGTAAAGGCAAAGGTCGCACAACCGTGATGAAACGCATCCAAACGATGAATCGTTCTATTAAATTGTTCGCCCTGGCGCTCGTCCTCGTTTTCGGCGCCGTCGGCTTCATGACCTTTGCGCACGCGCAGACGTCGACCGGCGCGACTGGTACCGATCTTGGGACCGGCACCGCGTCCGGCACGACCGGCGTCGGCGTCGGAACAACCGGAACAGGAACCGGCACGACGGGCACGAGCACGACCGTTCCCGGCGTCCCCAATACGGGAGCCGGCGGCGCAGCCCCTCTTAACTGGGTTTTGCTCGCAGGCAGTTCGGCCGTGATCGGAGTCGGCGTGCTCTATTTATTGAAGGAAAGGGGAGTCCGGGCATAGTCCGAAATTCCGATCTGTCCCATGACCATGAAACGGCTGGCCGTCATCGTCATGATCGCCGCAGCGGCCGCGGTTTTCACGGCGACCGCCATCCGGGCCGCCTGGTATGCCCCTGAGGAACCGCAGGCACCGCCTTCCGGCGGTGCCGTTGCCGCGCTTGCGGACGATCCGCCGGTGCGGCTCGTGATCCCCGCGCTCCATATCGACGCGGGGGTGCAGGACCTCGGCATGAACGCCAAGGGCAACATGATGGCCCCGAGCACGTTCACCGACGTCGGCTGGTACGATCGGGGGCCTGCGCCGGGATCGTCAGGCACGGCGGTGATCGACGGCCATGTCGACAACGGTCTGGGGCTGGCGGGCGTGTTCAGGAACCTCGCATCCATCGCGACGGGGACCGATATCTATGTGAGGACGAGGAGCGGCGCCACGCGCCGCTTCGTGGTCATTCGCATCGAGTCCTATCCTTATGACGCCGCGCCGGCATCCCTCATTTTCGGCGCCGGCGGCGAGGCGGCGGCAGGTGCCGCCCTCAACCTGATCACGTGCGAGGGAACCTGGGTTCCCGGCGGCGACACCTACGACCATCGGCTCGTGGTCTTTTCAACCTATGTCGGCAGCTAAAAAAACGCGCGGATGAGCCGCGCGCTTTCAATCAACCGTTGAACGCGTCTGCCGTTCCTTAAGGCTGTCCGCTCCCTTCGCCACCCTTTCCGCGCCACGTCGACTCCTTCCAAATATCATAGATGTGCGTCGCCGAAACCTTGAACCTGACCGCGAGCTCGCGTGCCGTGAGGCGGGGATTCTCGCGCTTCAGCTTGCGGATCATCGCGACTTCGTTCGGCGTGAGGCGCGACGCGATGCGATGATAGCGGCGGCGCTCGTCGACGCCGGGCGGCGCCGTTTCTGCCTTCGACGGACGCCACGAAAGCCCGTTCAGGATGTTCCGCATGTGGCTTACCGAAACCTTGAACCGGTCGGCAAGCTCCTGGGCGGTAAGGCCCGGATCGTCGGTCTTCATCTTGCGGATCGCGGCGACCTCCTCTTCGTTGAGGCGGGACGGAATGCGCGGGTATCGCCGGCGCTCGTCCTGTTGTTCTTGCGGAGTCATTGTATCCATAGTACCATGCTGTATCATACTTGTTCAGCGCTGTATTTGTTACATCCAAGGATGTTCAGCGAGCCAACCATCAAAGGGGTATTCATGCGGAGCCATGTGAAGGCCTTGGCCCGCAAACGCGGGGTTGCTGCGGTTGCGGAACTGCAGGCCGCGTTCGGCGCCCCGCTCGATTTCGGCGATATGGACGACGTCTTGGTGCGCGACGAGGTGCGCCTGCTCGAGCTGGCGGTACGGCTCATGAAAGACCAGCCGATCGCCGACGGCGACGTGGCCCTCGAGGCCGGCCGCCTTCACTTCGACAATTTCGTCTCGACACCGCTCGGCCGGCTGACCGTCCCTTTTTTCAAAAACAACTTCAAGTCGGTCATCATGGGCGCGCGCTATCTCGCGGGCCATATCTTTCGCGGCGTGAAGTTCTCGAGCGAGGATCTCGGGCCGTCGTCGGTCCGGCTCATGATGAGGAATGCCGACTATCCGCTCGACCACTTCAACGGGTTCCTGGCGGGCTGGATGTCGTATTGCGGCCTTCGTGGTACGATTGAGGCACAAGAGCCCGAGTCGCGGGTTCGCATATATACCATCGCATGGCAACAACCGGACCGTTGGACGACCTCGAAGCCTATAAGCGGTATGTCAAAGAGCGCCTCGCTTCGTTTAACGGCATCTTCGCCAAGGCGTCGGCGGGCGACTATTCCGAAGACGCGATCGTCGCGCACAACGGCGATAACGACGAATTCGCCGAACTGGCCGCCGGCATCCAGGTGATGATCGACGTGATCCGCGGACGGATCGGCGAGCTCGAGGCCGAGATCGTCGACCGCAAGGTCGCCGAAGAGAAGCTGCGCCATCAGGCCGCCCATGACCCGATCACCGGCCTGCCAAACCGGCACTGGTTCGACGCGTGGCTCGGCGAAGCGATCGCCAAAGAGGCGGCTGGGGACGGCAAAATGGCCTTCCTTTATTTCGACATCGACCGCTTCAAGCAGGTGAACGACGTCTATGGCCACCAGGTCGGCGACGTCCTGCTCAAGGAGTTCGCCGAGCGCATCAGGGGCTGCATCAGCCCGCGCGACGCCATCGCGCGGCTCGGCGGCGACGAGTTCGCCGCGGTGCTCACGGGCGTGCGCTCGCGGCACGACGTGACGCGCACGATCCGCCGCATGACGAAGGCCCTCGAGCCGGCGATCCCGGTCGAGGAGCATTCCGTCTTCCTCTCGGCGAGCATCGGCATCGCCATGTTCCCGCAGGACGGCCGCGACGTGCGCACGCTCATCGCAAATGCCGACGTCGCGCTGCTGCAGGCGAAGAACGAGGGACGCAACCACTTCACGTTCTATCAGCCGAAGATGAACCGCGAGCTCGCGGCCCAGATGAGCATGGTCCACGAGCTGCGCCAGGCGATCGCGGGCAACGAGCTCGAGCTCCACTATCAGCCCATCGTCGACGTGCACACCCGAAAGAACATCGGCATGGAGGCGCTGCTTCGCTGGCGGCATCCCACGCGCGGCCTGCTCGCGGCGGGCGAGTTCATCCCGGTCGCCGAGCATCACGGCGTGATGCGGCGGCTCGGCGAAGAGGTCCTGCGCACCGTGCTCGCCCAGCAGAGCGTCTGGCGGCGGCAGGGGGCGCAGCCGCCGTTCCGGGTCGCCGTCAACCTCTCGCCCCGCGAGTTCACCGACGACCGGTTCGTCGACCGCGTGAAGCGCCTGCTCGCCGAATACGACGTGCCGCCGCAGCTCCTCGAGTTCGAGATCGTCGAGAGCCTCGCCATGGAAAACGTCGCGCTCGCGCGCGACCGCTTCAAGGCGCTCCGCAAGCTCGGCATCACGATCTCGATCGACGACTTCGGCATGGGCTATTCGTCCCTCAGCTATCTGAAGGACCTGCCCGTCGACAACCTGAAGATCGACCAGTCGTTCATCAAGCGGAGCATGACGAACGAGCAGGACCGCGCCATCGTGAAGACGATCGTCTCGTTGGGGCACAGCCTGCACCTGAACGTCATCGCCGAGGGCGTGGAATCCGAGGCGCAGTTCGGGTTCCTGCGGGACGTGGGGTGCGACTGGGTGCAGGGCTATCATATCGCCCGGCCGATGCCGTCCCGGCAGCTTGCCCAATGGGCTTCGCGGTTTTCACCAATCGTCTAGGATCCCCGCTAGGCCAATAGTGTAAAATAAAGGTATGCCCCGGAAAGGGTTCACCTTGCTTGAGCTTGTCGTCGTGGTTTCGATCATGGTCGTGGTCGGGGCCGCCGTTGTCGTCGATTTTTCGGGCAGCAGCCAGGAAGCCGACCTGAACAGCGCCACGCGCCAGATCGGCACGCTGCTGCGGCAGGCGCAGAGCGATTCGCTGTCAGAGAAGCAGGGCGCGCGATGGGGCGTCCATTTCGACAACACGAATCCCAACACCCCGTTCTATTCGCTTTTCTATACCAGGAACGGCAGCTATCTTTCGGGCAACGAGGTCGGCCATTACGCGCTGCCTTCGGACATGTGCTATGACTCGTCGACCGTGCCGACCGGCGGAACGCTGAACGTCATCTTCAGCGCCGTGTCGGGCGCGACCACGTCGACATCCGTGACGCTCAACCTGAACGGCTGCGGGACGGCGGTGATCACGCCGGGAAATCCAACCATCTCGGAGACCCAGGGCGGCCAGATTTATTCGGACGACTTTAGCGGATACACCCTATGAAGCGCCTCATCATCATCGCCATCGTCGGACTCGCAGCGTTCTTAGGGTTCGCGGCCGGCGCGCCGAAGGCCCACGCCGCGGCCGCGTTCGTCCAGGTGGTCTCGACGACCCGCAGCGCCAACGTGAAGACGAAGACGGTCACCTTCGGCAAGAACGTCACGGCGGGGGACCTGCTCGTCTATGGCATCGATTCGACGCAGTCGCCGTCGTCCGTGACGTCGAGCTGCACGAACGGCAACATGACGATCGTCTCGAGCACCAAGAACAGCACCGATTACGCGACATGGGGTTACGGCTATGCGGCGGTGACGGGAGGCTGCGCCGTGACGGTGACGTTTTCGGCGACTTCGTCAGAGACGGCCATCCAGGCGATCGAGGCGACCGACGTTGAAACGGTCAACGGCCTCGACGCCTGGGCCCAGGCGACCGATACGTCGGTCACGGCCCATGCGACCGGCAACATCACGACGACGTCGAACGGCGACTATGTGATCGGCATGTACATGACGACGGGCGAGAACGCCGGCACCTATACCGCCGGCGGCAATTATGCGCTCGAGGCCCAGACCGCGAACGGTCTCATGATGGAGGATCAGGTCCAGAACGCTTCGGGAACGATCAACGCGTCGACGACGTCGTCCGGGAACATGACGGGCGTCATGATCGTCGCGGCGTTCAAGCCGTCCCTGGTCTATCAGGTCCACCAGTCGGTGGGCGCCATCAACACCTCGACGACGCTCACGACGACCGTTTCGTCAACCAACGCCGGCGACCTCCTGGTGCTTTTCGCGATCGACCGCGGTTCGTCCCTGACCGGCACGCCGACCAGTTCGAACGGCAGCTCGTTCACGTTCGCCGCCAGTACCACGGGGTCGAACACGAGCAACATCTATCTCTATTATCTTCCGAATACCGCGTCCGGCATCACGGCGGTGACCTGGCGCAGCGCGGGTTCGGCAACCCTCTATACCTATGTCGCCGAATTCGCGGGCGTCACGACGACCAGCCCGTTTGACCAGAAGAACACGATGCCGGCCGGCGCGAGCAGCACCTCGTGGACCGCGGGGGGGGTGACGACGACGGCGGCAAACGAGCTCATGGTCGGCGGCCTGCGCGCCGACAATTCGGCGTCGGGATTCACATTCAGCCCGCCCTGGTATGCGGAAGATAACAATGCCGACGCGCTCGCGCACGGCTATCATCACTTCCTGATGTACGAGCCCGATGCGGGCTCCGCCGGGGCGAACAATTTCACGGGGACGCTGTCGTCGAACGTTCCGTATGGCGCGATCATCGCCACGTTCAAGCCTTCGCCGCCACCGGCGCCCGATGTCACTGCGCCGACCCCGAACCCGATGACCTTTTCGGTGGCTCCCGCCGGCGCCTCGGCGACATCGATCTCGATGACCTCCACGGTCGCGAGCGACTCGTCGACGCCGGTGAGCTATCTCTTCATCTATTCGTCGACCTGCGCGTCGGACAACGGTACGGGCGGATCTTCGTCAAGCTGGCAGGCTTCGACCGCATTCACCGATTCCGGCCTTCAGGTGAACCAATGCTATGCGTATACGGTCACGGCAAAGGATAATGTCGGCAATACCGGGACCCGGTCGACGACGTCGACGGCCTATACGCTCGCGAACACGCCGGGCACGCCGACCTTCTCGTCGACGACGGCGTCTACCATCAGGCTGTCGAATGCGGCGAACAGCAACCCGGCGATCACGCTGTTCGCCATCCAGGTGACGTCGAGCTCCCCGGCTGACGCGAACTGGGTCGGCAAGTTCGTGACGGCAAGCGGCACCGCAAGCTCGAGCGCCGTGTGGCTCACGAACGCGCAGCTCACGAACATCACCGTGTCCGGCCTTCATTCCGGGACGAAGTATTATTTCGCGTCCGAGGCAAGGAACGGCAACAACGTGACGACCACGTTCAGCACGACCGGCAGCACGACGACGCTCGTGAGCTCCAATCCGCCGAACGCGCCGACGCTTACGTTCCCGCCGCCGCCGCTTTCGGCATACGTCTATCCGGAGGGCATCGCGGGAGCCCCGACCTTCGTGCTCTCGACGACCGATCCCGACGGCGACAATGTCGAATACGACATCTCTGTCTACGACGACCCCGCATGCGGAGCAAGCCATCTGATAGCCGATTATAACCAGTTCTATGATGAGACGTACTGGTCGGGGCAGGATGGGACGATATCGACCCCCAACGATTCCTATAAGTCCGGCTCGACGGCCTATTTCACCCCAGGCGCCAGCCCTTTCGATTACGGCGCAACGTATTATTGGCAGGCAGAGGCCATCGATCCGGGAGGCAGCAACACCTGGGGGAGCCTGAGCGCGTGCAATATGTTCGTTGAGACGGATGGCAACTGGTGGGCCCTTTCCGGCATATGGATGACGAGCACCACGGCGAACGGTCCGGCTGCCATAGCCTATCTCGACAAGGGACAGTTCGGCGAGCTGTTATACGCCGGTTATAACGGTGACGCGGTGGCTGATTTCTATGGGAAAAACCCCAACGGAGGATTGATGGGAGTGATTGCCCGTTCCGACGGGGTGACGAGCAACGGCTACCTGATCGGTTTTGCGAGCACGACGGCCGTAACGGCCAAGACCCTGATTTCAAACGCCATGAGCACGTTGGCGACGACGCCATATACGGTGAGCAGCTCGTCGTTCTATAACTACCGGGACATTATCAGCGGAACTTATCCGACGGTCCTCGACGGGCTGGTGAACGGCGACGCCGAAAGCGAGGCGACGGCGAACGATTCAACGGCGTCTTTGCAGACCGGAAACTACATCGGCCTCGCAGCCACGTCGTCGAAAAACGGCAGCCAGTTCATATTCGAGGGTTTCAACCTCTACGGCTCGACCATCGTCCAATTGACCGACCTTCCCGGGGGAGCCTCGTGGGCGATCTACGATCCTGACGGCGACCTGCTCGGCTGTTCCTACACCAATCAGATCGACCTTAAGAATTACAATGGCGTTCTGCCGCTCAACGACTTAGGGGTAAGTGGCATAGCGGTTTGGACGTCGAACGACTCCTGCAACGGGAATCCGGATGTCTATACCACGTCCGCGCAGATCGACGGCGGCGACGTCTGGGACTACGGTACGTCGGGCGGCAGCGTGGCGGTTTCGGGGGCGACCACGCCGACGGCATCGACAACGATCTCGATCAGCGCCACGGGCGCCGTGACCTATTGACCTCATGAACAGCCGGGGACAGTCCCTTGTCGAAGTGCTCGTCGCGACCGCCATGGGCGCCGCCTTCATCGTCGGTGCGGCATCGACGATCGCACCGGCGCTCCGCGCGAATACAAGCGTTTCCGAAATCCAGATCCAGGCCGAACTCGGCCGCGAGATCGCCATGAACGCGCAGGCCTGGGCGGCGTCGGGCTGGAACAAGGTCCTGGCCGTCGCAACCGGCAGCGCGAACACCTATTACATCAACGCTTCGACGTCGCCGTTCAGCGCGGCGACCGGCACCGAAACGGTCTCCCTTACGGTGAACAACGAGGCCGAATCGTTCGTGCGCTATTTCTATCTGAGCGACATCTATCGGATGGCGAACGGCGCCCCGTCGTCCTCGGCGACGAGCACCTCGTATGACCCGTCCGAAAAGCTGCTCACGGTCGTCGTGAGTTCCACCTCGTCCCAGGCGCCCCAGGCAAGCTATGCGACCCTGCTCGTGCGCGCGGCGAGCAATGCGTCGCCCGTGAGCTGGTCGACGCTCACGCACCTCACGCAGTCGGCGGCCGGCGTCCTCACGGTTTCGAACCTTCCGGCGTCGACGACCCTGTATGCTTCGGGGACCGCCCTTTCGTCGGTGTTCGATACGGGCGTCGCGTCGGGCAGCGCGTTCGATTCGCTCGCCTGGTTTGGGCCGCTCACCAATCCGACGAACACCACCGTCGATTATCAGGTCGCCATGAGCAATGCGTCGACCGGACCATGGACATATCTCGGCCCCGACGGGACGGCCGGAACCTATTTCACGGCGGGAGGGGCATGGACCTGGATGTCGCCGACAGGCTCCGGCCTGAAGGCCCTGAGCGGCTACCGGTTCATCTCGCTCATGCTCTATCTT
The DNA here is from genome assembly GCA_035541435.1 of Minisyncoccota bacterium. Lineage (GTDB taxonomy): Bacteria > Patescibacteriota > Minisyncoccia > UBA6257 > 2-01-FULL-56-20 > JAKAGE01. Next base: position 25,893 of record DATKNL010000001.1, read on the forward strand.
TTCACCGATCCGACCAATTTGATCACGCCGATCGTTTCGAGCACCTATCTCACCTGGAGCCCCTGACCGCGGGGCCGGCCGCGGCGCGGGCGGGGGACTGGACTTCCCGCGCGCCGCCTGCTATCATGGGTGGGCATGAAAAAGGAGGATATCGATAAAAAGGAATACGAAATCTCGTTCCTCGTCGCAAGCGAACCCGAAACCCAGGGCGTCTTGGCGCTCATCGGCCAGCATGGCGGCGAGCTCTCCTCGGAACTCAAAGCCCGCAACCTCGCCCTCGCCTATGAGATCAAGAAGCACCGCGAGGCCGTGTTCGCCTATGTGAATTTCAAGGCCTATCCCGAAGAGGCGAAGAGCCTCGAGGGCGACCTGAACGCCCGCCAGGACGTGCTGCGGTTCATGGTCATCGCCTCGCCGGCCGCCGCCGAAAAGCCCGTCATGCTCGGAGGCCCCATGCGGCATCGCCGTCCGATGCGCGGTGCGGCTCCTGCCGCCGACGCTCCGTCGCGGCCCCAGGCTCCGCGTCCGCTTTCGAACGAGGCGCTCGAGAAGAAGATCGAAGAGATCCTGCAATAGCCGCTGCGATATCGGACCGCCCCTCAGGGGCGGTTTTTCTTGATATAATCAATCCATGCCCTTGAAGCGCTTCGCGTCGCTTGTCCTTGTTCTGTCGGGGGCCTTCTTCGCGCACTCCGCGTTCGCCCTCGCGACGCTTCCTTCGACCCTTGCCCAAGGTTCCTCGGGAGCAGGCGTGACCTATCTTGAGCAATTTCTGACAGCCAAGGGGTTTGCGCCGGCCGGAGGCTTCACCATCGGTTCCTATGATGCGCGCGTCGCGGCTGCCGTCGGTTCGTACCAGTGCTCCCGGAACGTCGCGTGCGCGGGCGACCCGGGCTATGGCAGCGTAGGGCCGAAGACCAGGGCGGCCGTGAATGCCGAGATCGAAGGGCTTCCGGTGCCGGCAAGCTCCAAGAAGCCGCTGACCCGCGACCAGATCATAGCGCTGATCCAGACCCTCGAGGCCGAGCTTCTTGCGCTGCAGCAGAAGCTTGTCGCGCTGCTCGCGGCGCCGGCGACGCCACCGACGCCGGCCCCGGCCCCGACACCGGCCCCCGGTCCCGTTGCCCAGCCGGTGCCGAGCCCGGCTCCCGTTCCGGTTCCGGTTCCGACGCCTTTGCCCACCCCCGCGCCTTCTTCTCCGACCGACACGGCCCCGCCGACCATCGCCGTGACCGCGCCCGCGGCGAATGCGACGGTCCAGGGCGCCATTACGCTCGCGGCGGCCGGGCAGGACAACGTGGGCATCGTGAGCGTGCAGTGGATGCTCGACGGCCAGCCGCTCGGCGCCGCCGTTCAGGCGAACCCGTTCTCGACCGCCTGGGACACGACGAAGGCCGCGAACGGCAACCACTCCCTTGACGCCGTCGCTCGGGACGCCGCCGGCAACCAGGCGGTGAGCCCGACAGTCACGGTCACGGTCCAGAATCAGGTGGCCGTCACGCCCACGCCCAGTCCGACCCCGACGCCCGCGCCGGGGAACGCGATCTATGTCGCGCAGGCGGGTGCCGGGGCCGGCGACGGGACGAGCTGTGCCAATGCGCGTCCGGTGTCATGGTTCAACGCGAGTTCGAGCTGGGGAACGGCCGCGGGCCTGATCGGCCCGGGCGTCACCGTCCATATTTGCGGAACGATCACCGCGTCGGCAGGGACATCGGGCCTCGTCGTGCAGGGGAGCGGCACCGCGTCGTCGCCGATCGTCATCCTTTTCGAACCGGGCGCCGTCCTGCAGTCGCCGGCATTCGGCGCGTCATGGAACACGGGCTGCTTCAACATCAACAACTGCCTGGCCGGCATCGAGGTCTATAAGCAGAACGATATCGTGATCGACGGCGGCGTGAACGGCGTCGTGCAGAACACCGACAACGGCACGCACCTCACCTATGCCTCGAGCAGTACGGGCGTCTTCTTGAGGGGGGTCAACCTCATCGTGCGCAACCTCACAGTCCGCCACATCTATATGAACGACCAGTCGACGGCCGATACGAAAGGGCAGAATACGGCCGGCATCACGACCGGCGGCGCGGCGGCCGACACGCAGAACGTGACCGTGTGCAACGACACCGTTACGGATTCGCGCGTCGGCATCGCCCTGCACGGCTACGGCGGATCGCCGCCGACAACCCTGCCCGCGTGCTCCTCGAATGCCTTCGCGAGCGGATCCAGCATCTTCAACAACACGACCGACTACCACGGCTGGCAGATCGCCGTGAGCGGCTCGGCGGGATCGGTCGTCAACATCTATCGGAACGACGTCGGGGGTGCCGACACCTGGGCGAGCCCGACCCTGGGCAACGCCTATTTCCATACCGACGGGATCATCTCGTTCGGCGACCCGGGGGCGGTCCTCACCGAATACATCTTCGCGAACGACTTCCATGGCGAAGGGATGAACACGGCCCACGTCTATTGCACCTATGGCGTCGCGGGCAGCGGCAGCGGATCGGCATGCTATGTCTATAACAACATCTTCGAGGGGACAGGAAGGTCGTTCAACGACATCTGGCTCCTGTCGTTCGGGAACGGAACGTCGACGAACCCGCTCGGGCCGTTCTACGTCTATAACAACACGTTCGTGAACGGCACGCCGCTTCTCTTCGGGGACGACCTCGGGCTCACTGTCGAGAACAACGTGGCGACCGCGGGATCGGTGCTCCTGCTCACGAAGGAGTACGGGACCACGCCGCTCGCCGCGATGCTCGCGGGATCCGACCACAACCTGTGGTTCGGCGGACGGAGCGCGCCCTTCTGTGGCAGCGGCTGTTCGACATTCGCGGCGTGGCAGGCGCAGGGATTCGACGTCCATTCGACCTCGACCGATCCGCTGCTCGGGGCGAATCACGCGTTGTCCGCCGGTTCGCCGGCGATCGGCTTGGGGACGAACCTTACCGGTCTGTTCATTCCCCAGCTCAACGTGGGCGCGCCGCAGACCTTCGGGGCGGGCGGCAGCTGCGGCACCGGCTGCGTCGTGCGGCCGGCTTCTGGCCCGTGGGATGCCGGGGCCTATCCCTATCATTAGAGGGGCTTTCGGGGCGGAATTCCTTTAATCTTCCCTTAATCCCGACTGTGGTACAATGGAGCCAAAGTCAACAAACCAACCATAGAATCCATGGATCTCAACAAGGTATTCCTCGTCGGCCGCGTGACCGCCGACCCCCAGGTCCGTTCGACGCCCGGCGGTCAGTCCGTCGCCACGATCGGCGTCGCCACGAACCGCACCTGGACCGATAAGAACAACCAGCGGCAGGAAGAGACCGAATTCCACAACGTCGTGCTTTGGGGCAGGCAGGCCGAGATCGCTGGCCAATACCTCACGAAGGGGGCGATGGTCCTTATCGAGGGACGCTTGCAGACACGCAGCTGGACCGACAAGACCGGCGGCCAGCGCAAGACCACCGAAATCGTCGCCGACCGCCTGCAGCTCGGCCCGCGCCCGCAGGGCGGCGGGGGACAGGGCGGCGGGTTCCGCAGTCAGTCCGGTTCCGGAGCTGCCGGTTCGTCAGGCTCGTCCGGCTCTTCGGCAGGATCCCGCGGCGCGGCCGCCCCCAGCGGGGTTTCATCGAAAGACGACGCTCCCGCCGTCGAGGAGGTTCCCGTGATCAGCCTCGACGACGAAGAAGAGATCAAGCCCGAAGAGATCCCGTTCTAGCGAAGCTGCTTAGGCCGGCAGCCCTTGATTTTCGGGCGTCGGTCGGCTATCATGTCGAGACATGGCCAAAAAGGTTAAAACCATATTAAAACTGCAGCTTTCCGCGGGTGCCGCCACGCCTGCGCCGCCGGTCGGTACCGTGCTCGGTCCGCAGGGCATCAACATCCAGGATTTCTGCAAGCAGTTCAACGACGCCACGCGCGAGATGCACGGTGACGTCGTTCCGGCCGAGATCACGATCTATGAGGACCGCAGCTTCACGTTCAAGCTGCGCACCCCGCCCGCCGCGGCGCTTCTCAAGCGTGCCGCCGGCATAGAGAAGGGCGCCGCGAACCCGCTCACGACCAAAGTGGGCACGGTTAAGCGCGCCGACGTCCGCGCGATCGCCGAGCGCAAGCTCGTCGACCTCAACACGACCGACCTCGACGCCGCCGAGCGCATCATCGCCGGCACAGCGAAGAATATGGGAATCACTGTTGAGGGCTAGTACGATCTAAAAATCCAGTAAAAATCGAGATTCCCCAAAAATTATCATTGGGTCTCGAATGAAAACCGCTCAGAAGTGAGCGGTTTTTCGTTGCATCCAAAGGTCGGCAAAATAATCGCCCTTATGAGATGCAAGGAGATAAACAGTATTACTACCGTTGGGAAACTTGTGTGCGATGCGAAAAGCGGACGCGGAAGCGTTGTGAATTTGGACGTGAAGGCGAGCTTGTCGGGATTCTTTGCAACCAGTGTACGAGGGAATTGAGAACAAAAAACTATGCAAGGATTTACCCCTCTCGCCGGAGTGTCGAGCATGGCTACGCGATCCGTCGAACTTCGTCGGCTCACAGATAAACAGACGCGAGTATACCAGGCATTTTTCGAGGAGCTTGGCAATATTCGCGTGCCAAAGATTGTCGAGCTTACAAAAATATCCCGCAAGCTGGGGATCAGTTATAAGGCCGCCCGGATAGCCAAAAACACCCTCGTTAAAAAAGGATTTCTTGAACAGTGGACCACCACTTTCCGTGATCCAAAAAAAGGTAATGGCTTTTTCCGCAAAGCGACGTACTACAGGGTTAAATTCTAGGCAAGTTTGTCTTTAACTTTTCTTTAACATGCCCGTGCTATAAGGGAGGTATGGAAGAAAACAAAAAGGCCGGTTTGTCGGACAGGGAGATTGCAGAGCTCGTTGCGAAGATCGCTGATGAGCTCTGCGAAATGGCTCTCCTGTTGGTTAGGATTATGGGAGAGAATGGGTTTTAAAGAATTCCGCCGGACGACCCGGCGGTTTTCTTTTGGGGGATAGGGGCAAATATATAATTAATTTCTTAATTAATTATGATTTGCCCCCCTCATCGTTTTTTTGTGGTAATTCCGCGTCTTCTTTTCTTCGTAGCTTATATGTATATTTGCCCCTTTTGGTTTTTATTTCCAATTCCTATCTGTTGATAACGGCAGTTATACACACATAGGATAGGAAACAATTTCGCCGCCGCTCAAAAATGGAAACATGATCGATTGCTCGATTTGTTCCAATAGCGACTGGTGCGACGATGATTGCGATTGCGCGTGCCATGAAGACGATTGGGATGATGACGAGGACGATCTGGACGACGATGACGAAAATGATGACATCGAGCCCGAAGAAGATTAGGCCACCACCATGACGCCAATCCTTACCATACTCGGCTTTTTAATCCTTTATTGGCTTGCCAAGCGTCTTGTTGTGATAAAGCAAGATTCGCAAATGGGATTTCATGCGCCGAAAAAATCTATCTGGGAAAAATTATTTGGAAAATGAACTGGGATTTTTTCATCGGCTATTGGATTGGTTGCGCGGTGTCGGCGACGATCTTCGCGGCGTTACGATCGGCGGACAAGCATCGCCACGACGACGATGATGACGATTACCACTACGAATATTTGGACGACAATCACATAAAACCCATATGACGTTCCAATATTTCGTGGCTTTAATAATCGTTACGTTCGCCCTTAACTTTTTTATCGTGGTTCTTTTGGAGGGAGTGATTGGCATGTTCGTTCACGCGGTTGGCGGGCATAACATCAAGGTCGTGGTTAAAAATGATGGATTGAATTACTAATGCTCGATCAAATATTTTCCCAATGGGCCGCCGTAATCAATCCGTCTTGGATCCTCGCGTTATTCGCTTCGACCACGCTGCACGCTTTCTTCTTTACCCTTATCGAAAATTGGCTATGAAAAGGTCGATAAAAATAAAAACATCAAACACATGGTGAGAAAAATCTCTTTGTGGGTTTCGGGTGCCGGAGCCGCTGTCGTCGGAATGGTGATGACGGTTGCCGCGCACGCACAGACGATCCCTGCCGGAGCTTTGACGGTGCCGTCCTCGACGGTTACGTCGCTCTTGGCCTCGGTGTCCAACATCTTCACTGATCCGGGCATCTTGGGTCTCGTCGTGATCGCCGCAGCGATCCCGCTCGTGTTCTACTTCGCGCGCCAGGTCATCGGCCTGCTTCCGAAGTCGAAAGCACGCACCCACTAAGCGCAGCTTTGCCGCCCCGCTTAGGGCCTATAGGCGAGGGGATGCAGTGAGGACACCCCTTCGCGTATGCGCATGAAGAAAATATTTATCACAATTTCGCTCGTCATTCCTTTGGCACTTTCCGCGCTGCCTGCCTTTGCCGCGCTTTCTACGACGCCCGCGAGCTCGGCTAACTTTAACGATTTACGGATCAATGTTTCGGGCTTGGATGACTGGCGCGTGATTCTCGTAGGCCCGAATGGGCTTGTTATAGGCGATACGGAAACGACGAATGGTTATCCGTTTCCCGCTACGGACGGCACTTATTCGCCCTCGCAGCTCGGCTTTACTCCGGCGGGCGTGGGCACTTATACGATCATCTCGGCGGAGCAAAGCGAGAACGGCTATGGAAGCTGCACGCCTGGCAACACGCTCAACGATTGCTTGTACATGATTTTCGAGGGCACTAATTACAAGCATATAAGCACCTTCGAGCTTCTCGCGCCGCCGCCCTGGGTGGCTGCCCACGCGGGCGATCTCGGCTTTCCGTCTTCCACGATGGTGGACCTCTTGGCAAGCGTGAGCAATGTTGTCGGGGATACCGGACTGTTGGAAATCATCGTGATCGCAATGGCTATTCCGCTATTCTTCTGGTTCGCAAAAGAAATGATTTCCATTAATCGTAAACGAAAATGAGAAAAATAATTTTTGCCATTCCGATATTCTTTCTTCCGGTCCTGGCGTTCGCCGACACCG
>DATKNL010000002.1:0-133426 GCA_035541435.1 Minisyncoccota bacterium
TAGCCTTGGTAGGCCGTTACCCTACCAACTAGCTGATCGGACCTAGGCCGATCTCGAAGCGTCTTGCGACTTTCGTCTTGCGACAATATTGGGAATTACCCCGCCTTTCGGCGAGCTGTGCCCATCTTCGAGGTACGTACCAGGGTGTTACTAACTCGTTCGCCGCTCCCTGTCAGCATCCGTCGCCTTTGATGTAATCGCGGACAACTTCAAAAGACAGAGCGCTCGACTTGCATGCCTTATCCACGCCGCCAGCGTTCATCCTGGACCAGGATCAAATCCTCTGAAAAGAATTTGAACTTTCGCTCAAACCCTCGATCGAGGGGTTCGAGTGAACTTCGCGGCATTTTCAAAAAACGCCGCCAAAAGGAATTTTTGGGACAACTAAAAAACTCTCTACTGCTATTCACTTGTAAAAGGTCGGTCGCTGACGCCCTTGGGCGCCGAGTAGTAGTGTAGCAGGCCCAGGAATCTTGTCAAATGCGCCTAGTGGACCGCCAGCCACTCCGGCTGCCACTGCCCGGTCGCCCACAGGTTCGAGGTGGTCGCATAGTTGTTCCACGAGCAGGAATCGGCGAAATAGATGAACGAGGTGAAATAGACGCAACCCGAATCGGCCCCGACGCCCCAGGGGTTGCCCGAGGAAACCGCGACGTTTCCGACGTAGTTCCCGGCCGTCGTGAAGCGGTCGATACGCTTGTTCCCATAATCGGCGACCCACACGTTGCCCACGGGATCGAGGGAGATCCCCTTCGGACTGCTCAGCTGGCCGAGGCCCGCCCCGGCCGAAGCGAACGACGTGCAGCGATAGGATTGGTCGTTCGGGGCGCACTTCACGACGCGGCCGTTTCCGGCATCGACGACATACAGGTCGCCGACCGCGTCGACGGCGATGCCTTCGGGAGCGTTGAACTGTGACGGGGTCAGTCCGGTGAGCGTCGAGAACGTGAGGGAGTTGACATATGAGTTCCCGTTCGGCACCCACTTTTCAACTCGGTTGTTGCCGCTGTCGACGACGAACACGTTGCCGCTCTTGTCGACGGCGATCCCCTGGGGATTTACCATCTGGCCGACGCCGCTCCCATAGCTGCCGAACGAAAGGACGTAGCTCCGATCGGCGCCGAATTTCTGGATCTCGGCATACGAGGCCAACGGATAGTTGTTGACGTTGAAGATGCTGCCGCTCGCATCGACGGCGACGGCGCCGGCGAGGGTCGTCGGACCGTTCAGCATGACCGCATAATCGCCGGTCCACGTTTCAGACATCGTGCCGCTCGGATAGCTGAATTGGGCAAAGAAATACCAAAAGTGATTCGAGGAGTACGTATCCTGGATATAGGCGACCGTTGCCGACGTCGCTTTGGTGAGGCCCGGCAGCTGGAAGTCGCCGACCTGATAGGCATTCGCGGCACACCCCGGATCGTTGGCCTCCAAGGACTGATATTTCTTCGACTCGAGGAACGATTCAAGCTTCCAGCGGCATCCGCTTGCGACATACACATAAAAATCACCGGACGACGAGGTATTGACCGGATCGACGGGAAGCTTGCTCAAACCTCCGCTGCCGGGCACTTTGGTGAAGTTGACCGGAATCCATCCCGTGCCGTCGACATTGTAAACGCTTGAGGATGCGGCGCAATGATATGTTCCTCCGGACGGAAATCCGAGGCCCGAACAGTCCGTCCCGGCGGATGTCGTTGCCGTCGGATCGATCAGCGAGAGATAATAGACGGACGACGAGCCGAAACTGAATCCCGGATGCAGGCTGTAAACCGCATTTATGGCGGTATTCACCTGGTTCAGGTCGGCGATGCGCCGTGTGTCGCGGCTCTGCTGGAAAAGGATCTTGGGATCGATAATTAAAATAGCGACAACCGCAACAGCCGCGATTACCGCCACGATGACCAGTCCTTCGATCAGTGTGAATCCCCTGCGTCCCATATTCGTGCCGTTACTTGAATTCTAGCACTTCCTTCGGCGCCCGGATGTGCATAACTTGACTAAGCCGATTTTTAGCCTTATACTATGCATACTATGAAGACCGAAATCCACCCCACCTATTATAAGAACGCGACCGTCATCTGCTCGTGCGGCACCACCTTCACGACCGGCGCCACGCGCCCCGAAATCCGCGTCGAAATCTGCTCGAAATGCCATCCGTTCTATACCGGTGAAGAGAAGCTCATCGACACGGCCGGCCGCGTCGAGAAATTCAAAACGCGCCGGGCGAAAGCCGCAGGGCCGAAGCCCAAGAAGGTTCGCGTGAAAAAGCCGCAATAAGCGGCTTTTTTAATTGACAGACAACGCGAAATATGGTAAGTAATATGGGCTTCGCCTGAGACGTAATAATCTCCGGCGAACAGATCTTTGAAATCTGAAAAGGAGGTTTGAGCCATGACTGAAGCTCTCAATCTTAGGAGCGGAACGCTTTTTGCGGGCGCATGCGTCTTATGCATCGCGATCGATATCGTGACCAACTACACGATTACCAGCCCCGGGATCATGGGCCTGATCGTGATCGGCGAACTGATTGTCATCGTACCGACATTCCTCGGGATCATCATCCTGAGGAATCCAACGAATGACGCCTCAACGGAACCGCGGATTCCCGAACCGACGACGGCAACGACCGCCGATGAGGCCTCGCGGGTTCACGAGCCCGAGAAAGCTATCGTCGAAATCGATCCGTTCGGTTTCGGCACGGACCAGACCGTTCCCATGGCCGCCGTCCTACCCGATCCGAACGCGGCAGTCGTGCTGCATTACGCAGCCGATTCCAAAATCAAAACGTTCAAGGTTTTCGTCGACTGCGAAATCAATGGGGCCGTCCTCCGCGTTCTCGTACTTGCCGTCGTGAACGGCCAGCAGACGAAGGATGTCTATATGCTGATTGAAAAAACGCGGCCCGGACAGCCAAAAGTTTCACTCACCCGCTGGGAAGACCGGCGGAGCAAACTCAGGGAGATCCTCAGTCCGAGTGGTCTCGTCTGAATCGTCTCGCTCGATGGAATGGAGATCGTGAAAAGCCTTGATCAAGGCAAGGTGCCCATGTAGTGGACCGCGAAAAGCGGCCTCATGAACGGGCGACCATGCGCGTCAAGGAAGCGCTCCTCGCATTCGAAGTTCGACATTCACGTAGTGGACCGCGGAAGCGGCCTCATGAACGAATGAAGGGCAACGACACGCGCAGGGACCGCTTCATCTGCAAACCGTCCGAAAAGGAGAATGTGATGAGAGCCGTGATCGCCTCGATAACAGCGATCGTTCTTGTCGCTGGAGCCTTCATCGGCTGGCATCTGCTGCATAAGGCGCCGAAAGCGCCGGCAGTGCCAGTGGAGACTCGAGCGGCATCGAAGGTACCCTCATCGCCCGCACCGGTAGCGGCGAAGGCCGAAGAGCCTTCCTATTGCTATCGGGTGACCGTCCGTCACGACAACGAGTATTCGCTTTCGCAAGTGGCCTATGAGGGATTCGGATACGGCCTCGCCTATCCGGATCTCGCCACGAAGGCGCGCCTCGCCGTGAACGGCGTCACATCGCCCAGGCCCGGGATCACCGATCCCAACCTGTGGCTCTATGCGGGAACCGTCGTTGAGATTCCGTGCACGATCGCATTCCGGTCGCGCACGCTGAAATTCAACCCGAGACGGTTCGAGCGGCTGCAGCGCGTATGGATCGCCGATCATCCGATCGCGTCCGACGGCACAGCCCTCGCGAAGAGAACGGAACCGACGGCAGCTCCGAAGGCCGAACGCCATGCGACAAACCGCACGGCCGCCGGCGCGGAAGCCGAACCGGAGGGTACCACCACCACGGCTGCCATCGAGATCACGCCACCGACGCCGGATCCCGCTTCCAAAGAGGCATTCTATGGAAGCGCGACCGTGTTCAGCGGCGAGACCTATGTGCAGCCCGTCATGCGGCAGATCGAACAGCTGCCGTACGCCGAACTGAGAAAGCTGGGCTTCCCCGGGGATGTGAACAGCACCGACCTGGCTCATTGGGCCAGCGTCAAGGCTGACGAATTCCTGAGGGATGCCAAACTCAAACCGAACCAGACCGCTGTCGCCGCCGACCGGGCCATCGTGCTCGAAAACGGCGGCAAGGGCGGATTGGAACTGGTCGAGTACAAGCGCCAGCCCGACGGAACCGTCGAGTGGGTCCGCGGACGAAATATTCCGCACCTGAAGCTTGCAAACTGACCAACCTCCGACAGATAAAAAAATCAGGGCGAACCTCCTATGGAGATTCGCCCTTTTTCTTTGCTTATGGTCCGGTCTTCGGGCCGATCGCCATCAGGGTTACCCTGCGGCTGTTTGGTCCGTTTTCCGCACCGGGGATGGGATCCTGCTTACTGAACGAGACTTGCTCTTCGAGCTGCGCGGGACTCATGTCCCCCAGATACTGCTTAAGGAGATAATAGACGACCCACGCCCTTCTGAGCGCGAGGCCGGCGTTGTAATCGTAGTCGGCCTCCTCGCTCGCGAAGCCGCGGACCTGCAGATGGCATTTCGGATTCTTCTTGATCCATTGGGCCATCAGCTCGATCCGGTCCTGCCACTCGTTCACGGGCCGGGATCCTGAACCTTCGGTCCAGAAGTCCCTGGCGTTCATGCGGTAGGGCCTGCCGGGTTCCACGCTCCCCCTCGCCGGCATGTCATAGGCGAAGTTGATCGTGAATTTCGGGAGGCTTGCGCACGGATCCGGTGGTGGCGGCGGCGGTATGAATGCCTGCTGCGCCGGAGCCGGTGCCGGGGGTGGCAGGGTTGGCGTGGCCGGAGGGGCGGAAACCTGAGCCGATGTCGGCGGCTGGGGAAGCTCATAGCTCCCCGGGCCGAGACACATAACTACGACTTCCGTTTCCTCCTGCCGTTCGACGACGTTCTTCCCGATGACACCGCCGGTTGCGAACGCAACGGCGTCATTATCGGATGATGGTTCGGTGATTCGCGCCGCAGAGCCGCCTGCGCCGATCGAAAAACCTTTCGTCACACCCTTCACGTGCGGACGGACGCGCGCAGCGCACCGGTTGCTTCCCGTCTTTTCGGCAAGCTCGCCGAGGACGGAATAGACGACCTGCAGCGGCGTCACATTTGCCGGCGCGATCACCGCGATCTCGCCGAGCACCCTGTCGTCGCGATAGCCCGCTTGTTCGGGCCACCACGGGACAAGATGGACGCCGTCACCTTCCGCATCGACTTTCCCGAGAATCGCCATGTGGGTCCTCTTCAAACCCTTGAGGTCATGGGCGGTCTTCAGGTCGTCGCGCGGAATGACGCTGCCGGGACGGTATGCCTCCCAGTCGCCGTGGCTCGGGGCGTATCCGGGAAACGGTCCCGGCACGCCTGTGGGGCCCGCAGAGGCCCCGATGAAGCCGCGGCTCGTGTTGTTCGTGGTGTTGATCGTGATCTTGTTGTTCCCGGAATTTGACGAGCTCTGACTGCCGCTCGTCACCCCGTTCACGTTGGAGCTCGCGTTGCTCGAGTTGTTCCCCGAGTTGTTCACGGAGCCGTTTGCGTTCACGGTCGCATTGGCGCTGCCGCCATTGCCACCGTTGCCGCCGGTCGCGGTCGTGTTGCCCACGGTCGCATTGCCGCCGGTCGCCGATGTGTTGCCGACCGTGGCGTTGCCGCCGCTTGCATTCGCGTTGCCGCCGGTGGCGTTCGCCGTGCCGGTGGCCTGCGAGTTCGACGTCGAATTGGCATTCGATGTCGATCCGGAGTCGGCCTGCGCGTTGGCGTTCGGCTGCGTGGTGTTGGGCTGGGTCGCGTTCGACCCGCCGTCCTGCCCGGCAGCCGCCAAGGCAAGGGCGATCCCAAGGATGGCTGCGGTCACTGCGTTTCTCATGATCATGTCTCCTCGCGGTTGGCGGGATCCCGCTTGCGCGGGCGCGCCTGGCTAAACGGAAGTGGCCTCGGTTTTGCTGGGCAAAACCAGGAACTTTGCTATGTCTCCTTTATCCATATTCGGTTATGAAGGAACGTTACGGCACGGGCTAGTTATTCCACATTTCGAGGAAAAAATCAAGTCCCCGCCTTGTGGACGTGCCCGAAACTATGATACGAATTAGGATAGAACGTTATATCGAGCAGTGCCTCAAGGGGGCGTTGTGGCCGCATCAGCGCAAGAGCTCAGGAAATTTCCCATCGCGATCGCGCTTGTCACGATCGGTGCCGTAACCGCGTTCAACCTCCAGGTCGTCATCCGCCATCCGCTCGCGTGGCTGGCGTGCATCTTCTATAGTCCCCTGGCCCACGGATGGCTCAGGTCGTCCAACTACGATCCGAACCTCATCCGGGCCTGGACCGTCGTCCTCGCGAACTGCGGCGCCGTCCTTTATTGGACGCTCGCCTTTCTCGACTTCGACCGCATTCGAGGATTCGCGCGCCTTCGCTCTGCGGTCATCTCGACCGGCGGCAGGACGAGCCGCGCGAAACCGTCGTATCCCGCGATCTTCCTCGGCCTCATCGCCGAGGTGGGATACGGCCTCGCGCTCGCCCGGCTGAGCGACGCGCATGCCGGCGTCGTCCTGTTCTTCGTGGTCGCCATCACGACGATCCGCAACCTCGTCTGGCATTCCGTCATCGGGTTCGCCCTCGGCATCTCCCCGTTCGTCGGCCACCACGTAGCCCTCCTTGCGTTCGCGCTCTCGCTCGTCATGTTCGGCCTTTCGTTCCTTTCGGGACGGATCGGCGCATCGGCCTCAAAGCCCGTCCCGGTCCCCGAATTCGATCCGGCCGAATGACAGCCCCCGTTCCCCATAACAAAACCCCTCGTCATGAGGGGTTTTCCTTATGCGGCAGGCCGCTGCCGGCGCGCTATTGGCCGCCCAGCAGACCGCGGACGCGGCCCGCGATCACGTCGAGGTCGGACGTCTTGTCGATGAAGTCGTCCATGCCCATGCCCTTGGTCACGTCGCTGCGGTCGGCGGTGATCGTCGGCCACGGATCCTTCATGTTGCTCAGGAACGCGATGCGGATGTCCTTCGTGTCGGGATGGTTCTTGATGCTCAGGGCCGCGTCGGTGCCGGTCTCGCCCGGCATGTGGATGTCCATCAGGATGAGGTCGGGGTGCAGCTTGAACGCGGCGTCGACGGCCTCCTGCGCGTTGAACGCGACGACCGGCTCGAATCCGGCTTCGGCAAGCTTCGTCGAGACGATCTCGAGGATATTCTGCTCGTCATCGACGACGAGGATGAGCGGTTTGTCCCTCATGCTGGATGTCAGGCGAGGAAGCTCTTGATGTGCGAGGCGAGGACGTCGAGGTCGTCGGTCTTCTTGAGATAGCCCTGCGCGCCGAAGTCCTCGGAGAACTTGATGTTGAGCTGCTGCATGTCGAGCCGCGGGTCGCCGAGGCTCGTGAGGAACGCCACCTTGACGCCCTTCACGGCCGGATCCTCGTCGGCGCGGATCGCGAGCACGGCGGCGGCGCCGTCCATCACCGGCATGTTGACGTCCATGAGGACGAGGGCCGGCTTGAGCTCCTTCACCTTCTTGACCCCTTCCTCGCCGTTCGCGGCGGTTTCGACGCGGTAGCCCTCGGAACCGAGCTTCATGCCGAAGATCTCGCGAAAGTTCGCGTCGTCGTCGACTATCAGGATGAGCGGTTGATCAGCCATGGATTTTTTATTATTATAGCACAGAACCCATCCGGGACCATGGCACAAGGCACCATCATCGAAATACGCGCGGGGGCCGGCGGCGACGAAGCCGCCATTTTTGCGGGCGACCTGGCGCGCATGTATCAGCGGTATTCGGCGAAGCGCGGCTGGCGCTTTTCGATCCTTGACGCCAACGAGACGTCGCTTCAGGGCTACAAGTCCCTGGTGGCCGAGGTCGCGGGCGAAGGCTCCTATGAGGCCTTCGAGCACGAGTCGGGCGTGCACCGGGTGCAGCGCATCCCGAAGACCGAACGGTCGGGCCGCGTCCACACCTCGACCGCCTCGGTCGCCGTCCTGCCGATCGTCGAGGCCCGCGAGGTGAACATCAACCCGAACGACCTCGAGGTGACCTTCTCGCGCGCCGGCGGTCCCGGCGGACAGAACGTCAACAAGGTTGAGACGGCCGTGCGCATCCTGCACAAGCCGACCGGCATCGTGGTCGCCTCGCGCGAGGAACGCTCGCAGCACGCGAACCGCGAAAAGGCGCTCGCCGTCCTGCGCGCCAAGCTTCACGAGATCGAGACCCAGCGCGCGACGGGCAACGTGACCGATCTGCGCCGCGAGCAGATCGGCTCGGCCGACCGCTCGGAGAAGATCCGGACCTACAACTTTCCCGACGACCGCATCACCGACCACCGGATCGGCAAGAAGTGGCACAACATCGAGAAGATCCTCGAAGGCGATATGGACGGCATCGTGAAGGCGTTCGAGTCGGGCGGCAAATAACCGCTATTCCTTGCCGGCGATCAGCTCGGCGACTTCCTCGATCTCCTCGGGAATGCCGTCGATCATGTCGTACTGCTTCGCTTCCTGCGCCGTCACCCAGGCGACCTCGGTGAGGTCCTTGCCCGGTTTGGGGTTGCCGCTCTTGTACAGGCACCAGAACGACATCGTGACGACGGGATAGCCGTCGGGCCGCACGAACGCGAGGTCGGTAAGGTAATGGATCTTGTCGCCGATCTCGACGTTCACCTCTTCCCGCACCTCTTTGCGCACGAGCCAGTCCATGGTGTTGTACCACTGCGGATATTGCGTCTTGTACGGCAGCTTCTCATATTCGCTGCGCACGAGCTTGCCGCCGGGAACCGTCCACTTGTTCGGAAAGGCCTTCTCGGTCGCCGCGCGCTTCGCGATGAGGAACCGCACGACGCCGTCGTCGCCCTTCTTCGCGATGATCGCGGTCGCCGTGACGAAATGCAGCCGGGGGTCGAGCTCGCTCATGGGATCGGTTATTCGTCGACGCCGAAACGCTTATAGCTGTAGATCTTGGCGTTCTTGCCGAACCAATGCTCAATCTCGTGCTTCGCCTCTTCGGGCGTCTCTGATGCGTGGATCAGGTTCATGACGGCCCGCTTTTCCTTGTTGGCAAGAAGCGGCGAATCGATCGAGAAGTCGCCTCGGATCGTGCCGATTTCGGCCATATACGGCAGCGTCGGGCCTGCAATCTTGCGGACGACATCGACCGCATGGATTCCCTGGACGATCATGCGAACCAAGGGAGCCGCCATCATATAGTTGATAAGCCATTCACGGACGTTCCTACCGATCTCAAGGTCCTGGGTCATGCCAAGTTCATCCATGGGGTCAAGGCCATATTTTTCATATGTCTTTAACGTCTTTTGGCCGAGGCGCGCGATCCAGGCCTCGTCCTTCGGATAGTGGTCGTCGATCTGCTGACGTGTCGGCTGGAACATCTCAAGGGCGACGATCTTCAGGTCGCGCTGTTCGAACCGCCTGATGACTTCGCCGATCAATCCTTTCTGAACGCCGTCGGGCTTCAGCATCACGTATGTCCGCTCCTCTTTCGGATGTGCCATGGTTTTATTGTTTTTTAGTCTTTATTTCCAATCCTAGGTCATTGAGCTGCTTCTTGTCCACGTTCGAGGGCGACCCCATCATCGGATCGCGCCCGTCGCCCGTCTTCGGGAACGCGATTACCTCGCGGATGTTCGGCTCGGCGGCGAGGAGCGAGACGAACCGGTCGAGCCCCCAGGCGATGCCGCCGTGGGGCGGCGCGCCGCTCGCCAGGGCCTCGAGCATGTGGCGGAACTTCGCGTCGATCTCGTCGTCCGCGTATCCCATGATCTGGAAGACCGTCCGGAGCGCCTCGGGCCGATGGTTGCGGATGCTGCCGCCCCCGATCTCGAGCCCGTTCATCGCGACGTCATACTGCGTCGTAAGGATGTCGCCAACGTTGCGCTTGGCCATGAGGTCATCCATGAACTCCGGCTTCGGGGCCGAGAACGGGTTGTGGGTGAAGGTCCATCCGCCCTCTTCGGTCTTCTCGAAAAACGGAAAATCGAGCACCCAGCAGAACGCGAGCGTGTTCGGGTCGGTCTTGTCCTCGCGAATGTCGGGCCGGTCGGTACCGTACTTCTCCATCGCTTCGCGGTACGTGATGCGCGGGAACGGGACCTGTTGGATCTTCTTCTCGGGCGCAAGCTTCTTCACGATGGCGATGAGCAGCTCCTCGTTCAGCGCGAGGACGTCCTCCTGTTCGACGAAGCTCATCTCCATGTCGAGCTGCGTGAATTCCGGCTGGCGGTCGCCGCGCGTGTCCTCGTCGCGGAAGCACCGCGCGATCTGGAAGTATTTCTCGATGCCGCCCACCATGAGCAGCTGCTTGTATTGCTGGGGCGACTGCGGCAGGGCATAGAAATGGCCCTGCTCGATGCGCGACGGCACGAGATAGTCGCGCGCGCCTTCGGGCGTCGACTTCGTGAGGTTCGGCGTCTCGATCTCGAGGAATCCCCGCTCGTCGAGGAAGTCGCGGATGAACTTGATCATGCGGTGGCGGAGCGTCAGGTTGTTCTTCAAACGCTCGCGGCGCAGGTCGAGGTAGCGGTACTGCAGCCGCTTCTCCTCGTTGATGTCATAGCCGTCGGAATCGACGGGGATCGGCAGCTCGCGCGCGGCGTTCAGGATCTCGAGCCCGGTCGCTCCGACCTCGAACTGCCCGGTCTGGATCTTGTCGTTCACCATGTTCGGCGGGCGGCGCTTGACCGTTCCCGTCACCTTCACGACGTACTCGAGCCTCAGGTCTCGCGCGGCCGCGACGTCCGGCCCGAAGACGACCTGCGCGAAACCGCTCCGGTCGCGGAGGTCGATGAACACGAGCTTGCCGTGGTCGCGGCGGGCGTGCACCCAGCCACAGAGCTGGACATTCTTGCCCTCATTCTGAATAATATCGGCAATGGGGATCCGCATATTCCGTATATTTGTTATGGTAATATTACTATGATGCTGAGTTTTGAACAACTGCTTGGACGGTTCGTCGTGGCCCTCGTCGTAGGAGCCATTTTGGGCATCGAGCGCGAGCTCGTCGGCAAGGAGGCCGGCGTACGGACCGAGATGCTTGTCGCGGGCGGCGCCTCGATCTTCACCATGATCGGACTCATCCTTCCCTACGTGGCGGCTGCGAACGCGCATCTCGCGCCCGATGCGGCGACGATCACGAGCGGCTTCGGCATCGTCGCGAACATCGTGGTCGGCATCGGATTCCTCGGCGCGGGACTCATTTTGCACAACGGCGACCACATCAGGAACCTCACGACGGCGGCGATCGTCTGGATGACCGCCGCGATCGGCATCCTGGCCGGCCTCGGCCTTTTTGAATTCGCGTTCGCGACGGCGGTCATCGTGGCGGTCGTCCTCTATGCGCTGCGGGCCCTCAGGTTCAGCGAGGCATCCCTCAAATGACGAAACTCTATTACCATTGGATCAACCGCCCAACCGCGGGCGAGTTCAGGACCGGCGTTTCGCTTCACGGCCACACGTCGCGTTCCAACGAGAACCTGGCGTTCCTGCCGGGCGTGATCGAGGGAACGATGTTCCTGCCGAGCGTGATGCGCTGGGCCGAGAAGCACCACCGCCGCAAGTGGCACGAGGAGTTCGACTACAGCCGCGGCTATTGGAACTCCCCCGTCCTTCCCGAGCAGGCCTATGACCTCGAGGCCAAGCAGATCGCCGACGAGGGCCTTGAACCGCTCGTCTCGCTCACCGACCATGACGCGGTCGCCGCGTGCGCGGAGCTGCGCGCCAAGGACCGCCCCGTTCCCACGTCGCTCGAGTGGACGGCGCCCTATAAGACGGCGGTCTTCCATATCGGGCTGCACAACATCCCTCAGGAGCACGCCGATGGGCTCCTGAAGGCGCTCCGCGACTATACGGCGAAGCCCGATCCTGCGACGCTCCGCGACATCCTGAAGCACACGCACGGCATGCCTGACGCGCTCATCGTCCTCAACCATCCGCTCTCGGACCAGGGACGTATCGGCTTCGAGATCCATGTCTCGATGGTGGACGACTTCCTGTCGAACTTCGGCGACTTCATCCACGCGCTCGAGCTGAACGCCCTGCAGCCGTGGGATATGAACCGCCGCGTCGCCGCGATCGGCACCCGCGTGCGCCTGCCGCTCATTTCGGGCGGCGACCGCCACGGCTTCGAGCCGAACGGCGCCATCAACCTTACGAACGCGACGACGTTCGCCGACTTCGCCCACGAGATCCGCGACAAGAAGAGCGCGCTCCTCTTCATGCCGCAGACCAAGGAATCGCTCCGCTACCGCTACGCCGAGAACGTGCGCATGATCATGGACTATTATCCGAACCTCGGCCCCCAGGCCGCCTGGTTCAGCCGCATCTTCTATCAGTGCCCCGACGGCGTCGTGCGGACCTTCGGCGAGCTCGTCGGCAGGCGCTACCGGGCGCTCGATATCACGACGCTCGCGCTCGGCTTTTTCAGTTCGGCCGTGGACCAGATCGTGCGGCCCGTCGCGCCGATCTTCTCAGGTTCGGACAAGCAGAAGGTCATCGGCTAGCGGGCGGGCTGGTTGAAAGACTGCGGGCCGGCCGAAAAACGAATCGCGCGTAAAGCGCGTTTTTCATTTCTCGATCAGCGCGCCGTAGCGGCGATAGAAATAGCCCTTGGCGAAGTTCACGACGACAAGATAGGCGGCGACGATCACGAGGATGAGCACGACGGGCAACGCGCCGAGCTTCACGAAGCCGAGGGGCACGCCGAGCGCGGAATAGGTGATGCCCCAGCCGACCGCGACGGCGCCGGCAGTCGCAAGGAAGAGAGTGCGGCTCGGCCCGCCGCCGGCCCAGACGCTTTCGCGGCTGCGGATCACGTTCACGACAAGCGTCTGCGTCGCGATCGATTCAAGGAACCATCCGGTCTGGAACGCCCCGCCCGCGGCGCGCAGCACGAAAAGCAGGACGCCGAACGTGACGAAGTCGAAGCACGAGCTCAGCGGTCCGAAGATGACCATGAACTTCTTCATGAAACCGATGTCGAACTTCTTCGGCCGCTGGAGGAACTGCGGGTCGACGTTGTCGAACGGGATCGCGAGCTGCGACGAGTCGTAAAGGAAGTTGTTCAAAAGGATCTGAGGCGCGGTCATCGGCAGGAACGGCAGGAAGATCGACGCGATGGGCATGCTGAACATGTTGCCGAAATTCGAGCTCAGGGCCATCATGAGGTATTTGAACGTGTTGGCGAACGTCTTGCGTCCCTCGACGATGCCGTCGATGATCTCGCCGAGGCCCTTCTTGAGCAGGATGATGTCGGCCGTCTCTTTCGCGATGTCGACCGCGTTGTTCACCGAGATGCCGACGTCGGCCTCTTTTATCGAAAGCACGTCGTTCACGCCGTCGCCCATATAGGCCACGACGTGCCCGTTCTCGCGGAGCGCCCTGATGATCGCCTGCTTCTGTTCGGGGTTCACGCGGGTGAAGACGTTCCCCCGCTCGACCGCGGCGGCGAGCTGCTTGCCCTGCAGTTTGGCGATCTCGTCGCCCGTGAGCGGGTTCCTGACCGGCAGGCCGATCTCTTCGGCGATCTTCTTCGTCACGAGGAAGTTGTCGCCCGTGATGATCTTGATGCCGACATTATAGAGGGCCATTTTCTTCAACGTCCCCTTCACGCTGCTTTTCGGCGGATCCAGGAAGGCCAGAAAGCCGACGAATACCAGCTCCTTTTCGTCAGCGATGCCGTAAGGGCCGCTCCGCGGCTCGACCTCCTTGATGCCGACCCCGATCACGCGGAAGCCGTTCGTCGACAGGTGCTCATAGGCCTTCATGATGGCCTCATGCGTCGACGCGGTGAGCTTCTTCGTTTCTTTGCCCGACGTCCCCGTGCCGTAATGATGGGAAAGCTTCAGGATCTCTTCGGGGGCGCCTTTCGCGATGAGGACCGACTGCTTCTTGTCCTTCACGATCACGGACTCGATGCGCCGCACGGCGTCGAAGGGAACCTCGTCCACCTTCTCCCACGCGGCGACGTCGATCGTCTTGTAATGCTCGATCGCCCGGTCAAGCACGCCGCGCACGCCGGTAAGGTGCTGACTGCTCACATAGGCCCAGTAATGGGTCGTCTCGCTCTCCTTGCCGAACTCGTCGAGGGACTTCATGAGCACGATGCGGTCCTCGGTGAGCGTTCCCGTCTTGTCGGTGCAGAGCACGTCGACGCCGCCGAAGTTGTGGATCGCGGCGAGCTTCTTCACGATGACGCCGCTCTGGGACATGGCGAGCGCGCCTTTCGCGAGGTTGCTCGTCACGATGAGTGGCAGCAGCTCCGGCGTGAGGCCGACGGCGATCGCGACGGCGAACAGGAACACCTGGAAGCTCGCGCGTCCCAGAATGAAGACGTTGATGAGGATGACGGCGAGCACGAGGATGAGCGTCGTCCTGAAAATGAACAGGCTGAAGTCCTTGAGGTTCCGCTCGAATTCGGTCGGCTGGTCGGGTTTCTTCAGGCCGCCGGCGATCGTTCCCACCTTCGTGCGCGCGCCGGTCGCCACGGCGACGGCCGTCCCCTTGCCCGAAACGACGCTCGTGCCGAGATAGAGGGTCTTCTCGGCCGGCGTTGCGGGGGCCTTCTCGACCGGCAGCGATTCGCCCGTGAGGACGCTCTCATTGAGGAAGAGGTCGCGCGCCTCGAGCAGGATGCCGTCGGCAGGCACGAGGTCGCCGGCTTCGAGCGAAAAGATGTCGCCCGGGACGATGTCCCTCATCGACCGCTCGGTGAGGGTCCCGTTGCGCATGATGCCGGCGGTGATCGTCACCTTCTCCTGCAGCGCCTCGGCAGCGCGCGCGGACTTGTAGCTGTTCACGAAGTCGATGATCGCGCTGCCGAAGACGATGGCCAGGATGATGAGCGCCTCAAGACGCGATCCGAGGAATCCCGAAACGAGCGCCGCGGCAATGAGCAGCAGGAGCAGCGGACTCTTGAATTTCGAGAGGAAAATGCCGACCGGCTGCAGCTTCTTGCGACCGGCAAACTCGTTCGCGCCATATTCGGCCAGGCGCTTCGCCGCCGCCTCGCTCGAAAGGCCCTTCCCAGACGTGCCGAGCGCCGCGAAGATGTCGGCGGGCGCCTTCGCGGCTAGCGCTGCGAGATCGAACGTCGTTTCGGGCATATGGAATCATTGTAGCATCTATAAGGCCCGCATTCGCGGGCCTTAGGCGGCTTGTTTATCGGCGGTGCACAAGCCGGAGTTAGAGTAAAAAATCAGGCAGCTCTCACGAGGGTGAGGGTTGCCTGAAGTATAAAGTGGTGCTATCCCCAAGCGATAACTCTTGTTCTGACAACCCTGTCGGGAGCTATCTCTTTGTTCCTGCTTGATAGGCTGTTCGTGATAGCGCACACGAGAAGCCATTTGCTGGATGGATGCGTCTCAAAAAATTCTGCGCTCGCGTCACAGACAGGCCAGCAGAGAAATGCCTGCTGGGGCCATCGTACAACGCCGGGGATGCTGGGCAAATGAACAGCGTCACGGTCGGGCGTGAGCAGGTAGACGGTACGCGTTCCCATATCTGCCATCTCTGAAGAGGCGATGGGGTAAATCCAAATTTTGTCGCACCACTTTCCACGCAATCGTTCCTTGCGTTGTTCTTTTGTTTCCTTTTGGACCGCGGCCTTTTTCATGCCATCGTCCTCCTGCAAAAAAGATATCACATCGTCAAAAACAAAAACAGCCCCTTTCGGAGCTGTCTTCGTGCAGGCAATCCATAAACCGGATTCTGTCGGCGGCGCTTGCGCGACGCGGACGGCCATTTGTCTGGGTCCTTGATCGCTCGCGGACTCGTGCGGCACTCCCCTGCGCCTTTCGGCGCACGGGCACGGCCTTGCACCCCGTAAGAGTTTTGCCGTTTCACTTCCGCTTTCCTATCCCTATGGCGGAATTGAGCCTTCAAGCTTGGGATCGGGCTCCCCCGGCGCTTTCGCGCCTTGCAACGGATGAGCATCCGTGGGGCGTCACTGCTCGCATCTCGTGCCTTGCGGCAGGCAGCCGTTAGCTGCTACGTTCCCTGCGGACCGTGAGGCCCGGCAGGATGGTGTCCGGATTTTCCTCCCCTCGCCCGCTCCGCTTGCGCGGAACCGGCGAAGAGCGGCCGTCTGGATTGCCGTTGTTCATTATGCCATATTTCTTTCAAAAAGGGAAGGCCGCGGTTTAATGATTTATTTTTAATATATTAAAAATGGGGAAAACGCCGCTTGACGCATCGAAGCGGTGCCGTACGATAAAAAGAGCACCACATCATCTTCCTTCAGGAGCGAACGAGTTGGGACGATCAAGCACACCCTACCATCAACGGACCGCTGACGAAGAGGCGCCCGAGGAACCGCGACGGCGGAGCGACGAGCGATCGTCGCAGCGAGCCCTGCCCGCGCAGGAAACCCAGCCTCCTTTAGAACGGGATCTGCGATAACCCGAAACGCCCCCTTGCGGCCACGTCATCTGACGCGGCCGCTTTTTTATGGAGCGTGCACCAACGACGGCGCTCAGCGATGGAATCCGAGGTCTGCTGGATTGAAGTCGCCCGATATGCGGCCGACCGATCCCCCGCGCTTTTCGAAATCCTCGCGCAGTTTCGAAACCTCGTCGGCGAGCGCCACGGTCTCCTGGGGCAGCTCCTTGCGCTTGATGCGCCACTTGGACCAGTACTCGATGACAAGCTTGCTGTCGCCGAACACGTGCTTCGCGCCCTGCGCCTGCGCGATCTCGAGCGCATAACGGAGCGCGAGCAGCTCGCCGTAGTTGTTGGTGGCTTCGTCGTTGCCGACGAGATGCTTGCCGAAGCGGTTGAGTTCGGACCGCGGAACGGCCTTGTGCAGCAGGTCCTTGCCGCGCTCGTCGGTCACGCTCACTTCGACGCCCGCGCCACGGCCGGTGCCGGCGTCGAAATAGATGCCCGGCTCGAGTCGCGGGGCCCGTTTGGCCTCATACATGGCGCCGCCCGCAAGCCAGGCTTCGGCGTCATCTTTCGAATCGAACGCCTTGAAGCGGGCGCCGGTCCTGCCCGACACTTTCGCTTCGGTCTCCTTCCAGTCGGTCGTGATGCCCGTCAGGTTCCCGTCGGGAACGAAATAGGCGTAATATTTCTGTTTTTTGGCCGGACTCATGAATGTGGCGCGGCGTTCAGGGCTTCGACCATCTTCGGAACCGCCTGATCCACGGCTTTGCGCGAGGTGAAGTTGACCGCACCAGCGCCCCAGTGTCCCCCGCCGCCGAACCGCGCGAGGAGCGCGCCGAGGTTCACGTTGCCGGGCTTCATCCAGGCGTTGTCGCCGATGCCCACATGGAACTGGCCGTCCTTCTTCGTGATGCGGATCGCATAGCGGATCTTCGGCTTCAGAAAATAAGGGGCGTAGCGCAGCGTCTCGACGTTCGCCTTCTCAAGGTCGATGACCGACACGCGGCCTGCGATCTTCAGGTTGCGCCGATAGAACGCGAGCGCTTTCATGTTCTTCGCGCGCAGCTTCGTGACGACGCGCGCGATCCGCGGCTGCTTTGCGATCATTGGGAGCGGCTTCGTGGCAAAATCCTCGATCATCCGCTGCGCGGTCGCAGGGTTCTTGCGCGTTTCGTCGATGAAGGCGTCGAGCTGCGTCTCGACGGTGGTGAGATAGATCGTTTCGCGCGGCGTTCGGTAGCGCGCGCCATCAACGATGTCGGCCCGCTTCACAAGGTCCCCGATGAGGCGCGGCGGCTTCCAGCCGAAGTTCTTCTTGAGCGATTCGAAAACGAGCCGCGTGCATGAGACATAGGACGGATCAAGCACCCGCTCGCGGGACGGACGATAGGATTTCTTCCAGGACTCCTTCTTGAACGTGGTCGGATGGTGGTCGAACCACCAGGCTGCGGCCGGATGATAAAAAAAGTCGACGACGACGGCCGGATTCCGCCTGCCGGCGAACAGCCGGTGCCGCGCGAAAAAACGCTCGCTCATCCATTGGTCCTGCAGGTCGAAATCGACGGCGGCAAAATGGCCAACGTCGTCCCCCCGGCTGCGCAGGAACGCCGTCATGACGGCCGCCGACGCCCGTCCGTCGAAATCGTTATGAAAATAGATGTCGTAAAGCATCGATAACAATGATGATCCCGTCCGCTGGGTGCGTGCGCTATTTCTTGACGAACGCCTCCTTCGGGGACAGCGAGCTAGCGCGCCGGGCCGGAATGAAGCCGGCCGCAAATCCGATGAGCCCCGAAACGGCGATAACGACGAGTATAAACCAAAGCGGCGAAACGAACAACGCGAACGCGACACCGCCGTAACGTTCCGCGATGAGGCTCACGACGAAGTTGAAGAGCTGCCCGATGCCGACGCCAAGCCCGATGCCAACGACGCCGCCCGCAAGGCCCATGACGACCGCCTCGGTGAGGAAGAGCATCTTCACGTCCTTGTCGGTCGCCCCGAGCGCCTTCATGACGCCCACCTCATAGGTCCGCTCAAGGAAGCCGACGATCATCGTGTTGAACATGCCGATCGCCGACACGATGAGGGCCGCAATGCCGAACACGCCGAGGATGATCGTGATGATGTTCGTCACCTGCTGCGCCTGCCGCACGAGGTCGATGTGGGCCGAGATGATGAACCCCTGGCCGAGAAGCGAGCTCCTCAAATTTGTGAATGTCGCGTCGTTCTTCGCTTCGACATAGACCTCCTTATAGAAGGGAGGCGCTTTGGGGAGCGAATTGGCAGAAACGACGACGGTCGGCGAAAGCGTATCGTTTGCCACGATGCCGGTGACCGGCAGGAGGCTGGTCGAGGTCACGTCGTATGCCGGACCGTTGTTCGGTCCGGGATAGAATGCCGTGACAAGGACCTGCTTCCCGATCGTCGACGGGGTCGATGAGAGGTTGAGCAGCCTGAGCGCCTGGCTCGAGATCACGACGCCGCCCGACGGTCCGAACGGCTTGCCGATGTCGGGAAGGGAGCCGGAAAGGTCGAAATAGTCGGGATCGGCGATGTCGACCAAAACCAGGCCCGACGAGCCGCCGGGCATCGACACCGCCCCCGAGAATTCGGCGACCGGGCTCACGACGGCGACATCCGCCATCGCCTTCACCTGGTCGACCTTCGCCTGGTCGATCACGATGTTGCTGTCGGACGGATAGGTCGCGCAGCACGTGATGAGCGACTGGGGCGTCGTGATGAGCTTGCCGAGCAGGATGTCCTGCAGGCCGTAGCCCAGCGAGACAAGCACCACGACCGTCGCGATGCCGACCGACGTGCCGAGGACGGTCAGGACGGTGCGCAGCGGCTTCGCGGAAAAGCTCCTGATCGAAAGGCGGACGAGGTTCCTGAAGCCGAGCTCGTGCGGGATGACGTCGTGGTGTTCCATGGCTTAGCGGTGCGACGGCGCCGTCGGCGCGAATGACGACAGCTGGGGATGCCCTTCCTTCAGGATGAATTCCAGGCGCTCGCAGATGCGGTGCGCCGTCGGCGTCGCGAAGCCGAGTCCGGCGCGGCTCCGCGGCAGGCTGAGGATTTCGGAAACGTGCTCCGGGGTGATGACGCCGCGGATCCGCTCGTTGAGCACCTCGTCAAGCTGCATGACCTGCAGGCTGTTCAGCACGCCGTGGTAGTCCTCGAGAAGCCACCGCCTCAGCTTCTCGATGTCGTCTTTGAGCGGCGCCTCGCGGTCGGTCTCGAGCTGATGATAGATGTCGCCCACCGTGCGGCGTTCAGCGATCACGTCCTCGATGATGGAACTCACCTTGGCGGCCTTCTGCCGCCACAGTCCCAATCCCCCCTCGCGCCACGGACGGTCGAGCACGTTCCGGAAGACGTCCGCGTCGATCTTGCCGTCGAGCCGCTGGGCAAGGAAGAATTCGAACCGCTTCAGCTCGGGCGCGGCATAGCCCCTCAGGAACAGGTTCGAGAACGAATGCGCGGCAAGCTGGTGCTCGGACATCCCGGGCGACAGCCGGCCGTACATCGTCTTCGAAAGCGCCTGCTGCACGGCCTGCTCCCCCACGCCGTCCTCCTTGGTGACGACGCCGTCCTTCATATAGAAAATCTTCTTCGCGTCGCGCAGGCTCCACGCCTCATGGGTCACCATGATGATCGTGCGGCCGTCCTTTTCGTTGAGCTCCTTCAGGAACTGCAGCACCGTGTCGGCGTTCGATGAATCGAGGTTGCCGAGCGGCTCGTCCGCGATGATGATCGGCGGGTTGTTGGCGAGGGCGCGCACGATGCCCACGCGCTGCTGCTGGCCGCCCGAAAGCTCGTCGGGATAGCGGTCGGCAAGGTGCGCGATGTTCACGCGCTCAAGCAGCTTCATCGCCTCGCGCTTCGAACGGTCCTCGGACACGCCGAGGAAGGACATCGGCAAGATGACGTTCTGCACGACGGTGAGCGACGGGATGAGGTTGAACTGCTGGAAGATCATGCCGACGCCGATCTGCCGGTAGATGGCGAGCTCCTGCCGCGTGAACGTCGATATGTCGCGGCCGTTGATGACGATCCTGCCGTCCTGACCCGGCTCGATGCCCGAAATGAGATAGAGCAGCGTCGTCTTGCCGGACCCCGACGATCCGAAGAAGGCCGCGTATTCCCCGGGGTAGATGTCGCACGAAACGTCCTTCAGCGCGTGATATTCGTTCGGCTTGCCGCGCTCGTACCAAAAATTGACGTTCTCGAGCCGGATGATGGGTTCGCTCATGGGTGGACGGCCTTCCCGACGACGTTGTTGATGATCTCGACCAGGTCCTTCGGCATGGTCTGCTCCTTGTGGATATAGCCGTCGGCCCCCTTCGCTTCGGCCTCCTCCTGGAATTCCTTCTCCGAATGGCCGGAGAAGATCAGCACCTTGATGTCCTTCGTCGCAGGATCGCGCTTGATCCGCTCGAGGAAGGCGAAGCTGTTCTCGGGATCGATGATCGTTCGGTCCTCCACCTTTTTCGGGATGGCGAGGTCAAGGAAGACGACGTCGGGCCGCGACGCCGGATCGGCGACGGCCTTTTCGGCGTCGTCGAGGTTCTGGGCTACCGCGAGGTCGCAGGTGCGCTCGAACCCGTAAATCCAGAAGACGTCGTGAAAATAGATTCTGATGATCTCGTCGTCGTCCACCAGGAGTATTCGCGTCTTGGGGTCATGGCTCATGTCACTTTTGGATGTTCCGCATGAACTGGAACGTGTTCTCGAAATTGTTCAGGATGACGTCGAGGATCGACTGCGACTGCTGCGAGACGATCATCGTCTGCGGCGGGAATGCCGCGGTGTTCGAGGCCTGGTCGGTCGACGCGACGCGCACGCGGTACACGGCGCCCGGCACGAGGTTCGGCACGATCACCACGTGGCTTGTGACGAAGCTCGACAGGTCCTGCACCGTATGGGCATAGGTCGACGTGGGGCCCCCTACCCCCTGGTCGTATTGTACCACGGAGTTCGCCGGCTTATCGGTCATCCAGCCGACGATCGCCTGGGCCACGTTCGGCGACTGCGGGTCGATGATCGTCTGGATCCGGATGTTCGAGATGACGGGCGCCACCGTGTCCTTCGTCGTCCTCACCGTTACCGGGCTCGCGGCGGCGATCAGGTTGCCGTTCGCCGTATTGCCCGAGACGGTCACGAGATAGGTCGACGCCGGGGTCAGGTTCTGCACCGTCACGCTGTGCACCGTGACCAGCGCGTCGTCGGTGATCGTCTGGGTGACGCCCGTCTTCGCGTCGCGATACTGGACGATCGAATTCGTGTCGCCGTCGGTCGTCCACGAGACCTGGAAGCTTGTCGGCGTGACTTTCGATACCTGCGGAACCACCTTGGCCGCGGCCGTGATGAAGGTGACGTCGCCGCTCTTGCCGAAGACGCCCGGGATGCTGAACGATTCCGCCATCGCGTGATAGAGCGTGTTCGGCTGCAGGCCCGTGACCGTCACGGTGTGGGTCGCCACCTTGGTATTGACCTCCGACGACTGGGCGTCATAGGGATTGGCGGTCGATGTCGCGCCCGTGAAGTCGGCGTCGGTCGCATAATAGACCACCGAATAGGATTTGATGTTGGTCGTCCAGCGCACGGTCGCGCTGTTCTGGCCGACGTCGGTCACGACGGGCTGGCTGAGGAACGGGGGCACGAGGCTCGGGAGGGCCGAGGCGATGCTGTTCTCGATCTCCTGCTGAAACTCATAGGCGTTCGCGATCGTGGTCGAGGACGAGAGCGAGGCCTCGGTGAGGTACTGGGTCGCGAAGGTCGCGTCGGTGGTCGACGCCTCGTTGCCGGACCGGTCGATCGCCCGTACGTAGAAATGATAGGTCGTGCCCATGACGAGCCCCTTCGCCGAGATGGTGTGGACCGTGCCGAACGCGCGGTCGGCGGCGGCTAACCCGTAATCGGTGCTCGTGCCGTAATCCACGAAGCCGACCGCCGGCTCGTCGGTAATGAAGCTCACGGTCGCGTCGAACGGCGTCGTCGTGGCGACGACGTCCGTGATCTTGGGCGGCACGGTGTCGGCCGCGCTCGTCACGACATAGCCGGTCGAATAGACGTACTGCGTCTTCGGGGTGTCCTGCGTCGCGAACGAATAATCGCCCGACACGCCCTCGCTGCCGGCGCTCGAGTCGGACCGGACGCGGTAATGATAGGTGGACGCCGGCACGAGGTCGGACAGGGTGACCGCATGATAGGTGCCGAGCGTGGGGTCGAGCGCCGTGCTCGACGGATAGGTCCCGGTCGCCGAACCGTAGTCCACCTGGCTCGTGCCGTTGCGGTCGGTGCTCCAGAGGATCACCGCCGTCGACGTGCCCGTGATCGGCGCGCTCACCCCCGTGATCGTCGGCGGACGGTGGTCGGTCGTCGTGAACTGGTAATAGTGGCTGAAGTTGTTGTCGAGGTGCGGAACGCCGTTCGCGTCGTCGGACTCGAGGTAGAACTCATAGGTCGTTCCCGGCGCAAGGCCGTCGATCACGACCGAATGCTGGAAGGGCGCCGTGCCGCCGACGAGCGTCGACGTGCCGACGTCCATGACCGCGCCTCCCCCGCTCGCCGGGACGAAATAATGGACGATCGAATCCGAATCCATCGACGTCTGCCAGCCGATGATCGCCTCGGTGTCGCCTGCATAGGTCGTCGTCACGCCCGTGAAGACCGGCGCGAGGGTCGTGAACGTCTGCTCGGTCGACGTCGCCTCGTTGCCCGCCGCATCCTTCACGTGGATGACGTAGTAATAGGTCGTTTCTGCCGCGAGGTCCGAGAGGAAGATCTCGTGATTCGCCGCGAGCGTCGACGTGGCGACGCTCGCCGTGTAGGCTTCGGTCGACGTGCCATAGAGGATGGTTCCGTCGGTGAACTTGCTGGTCGACCAGGTGATGGCCGCCGAATCGCCCGAGACGAACGGCACGGCGACGTTCGAAATGAGCGGCGACTGGGAATTCGTGGTCGTGAACGAATAGTAGGCGCCCGCGCTGTTGTCGATCGCGACATCGCCGATGCCGTCGGTCGACTGGACGTAGAAATAATAGGTTGTGGACGGCGTGAGGCCGCCGAGGGTTATCGCGTGATGGAACGGCGCCGCGCCTCCGACGGACGAGGCGTTGCCGGTCGACGTCGCGAAGGAACCGGGCGTCGTCGCATAGAAGACATAGCCGTTCGCATCGACGTTCGTGTCCCACGCCACCGTCGCGCCGATATCGGACGGCGAAGACGTGACGTCCGTGATGACGAGCGGCGGAGCGACCGGCGCGAGGGTCGTGAACGTCTGCTCGCCCGACGTGGCGGCATTGCCGGCGTTGTCGACCGACTTCGCCACGTAATAATAGGTCGTCGAAGCGGCGAGGCCGGCGAGCGACGCAACATGCGATGCCGTCATGGGCGACGTGTCGCCAAGGGCGGTCGATGACGCATAGATGCCCGATGCCGTTCCATAGAGGACCTGCGAATTGGAAAGCTTGTCCGTCGTCCACGAGACCGTTGCCACCGTCTGGCTTTGGGCCGAGGCGCTCACGCCCGTGATGACCGGCTTCGCGCTGTTCGTCGTCGTGAACTGGTAATATTGGCCGCTATTGCGGTCGATCGTCGTGTCGCCGTACGGGTCGACCGACTGCACGTAATAATAGTAGGTCGTCGACGGCGTGAGGCCCGTGATGACGAGGGCGTGGGACGTCGTCTGGGTCGAGCTCACGGCCGATCCGCTGATCGTCGAGGTCGATGTCCCGAAATAGACGCCCGAGTCGCCGTTCGAACCGGTGGTCCAGGCGACCGTCGCGGTGAAGTCGGTCGTCGTTGCCGAGACTCCCGAGATCGAGGGGCCCGGCGGACTGAGCGTCGTCACGGTGGAGGTGGCGAAGCTCTCGTTGCCGAACTGATCGACGGCGTGGATGCGGTAATAATAGAGCGTCGTCGGCGTGAGACCGGTGATCGACTGCGAGTGCGAGGTCGTGTAGGAATTGTCCAATGTGGTCGATGCGCCATAGGACGTCGTCGTGCCATAGGCGATCTGCGACGTCGCGCCCTTGTCCGTCCCCCAGGTAATCGTCACGTTGCTCTGGCCGACGGCCGGGGTCTGGATGCTCGAGATCGCGGGCGGAACCGTGTCTTTGGCGGTCGTGAAGGAATAATAGGCGCCCCCGTTCGAATCCTTCGTGCCGTTTCCATATTGGTCGGTCGAGCGGACGTCGAGATAATAGGTCGTGGACGGCGTGAGTCCGGAAAGCGTCACCGAATGGTTCATGGCGAGCGTCGTGGTTCCGATCGTCGAATAGGGCGAGAACGCGAGGCTCGTCGAATAGTCGACGTTCGCATCGGCCGCCTTGTCGGTCGCCCACGTGATGGTCGCGGTCGAGGTCGCAACGCCGCTCACCGTCGTGCTCGTGATCACCGGCCCGAACTGCAGCGTTGCGAACGACTGGCCGGACGACGTCGCGACGTTGTTCCCCGAATCCGTCGACTGCACATAGAAATAATAGGTGGTCGACGCGGCAAGGTTGTTGAGTGTCAGGTCGTGGAACGTGACATAGGACGAGGTCGGCCCCGCGACGGAGTTCGGATAGGTCCCGGATGCGGTCCCATAGAAGAGGGCCGAGTTCGCCGGCTTGTCGGTCACCCAGTTGATCTCGGCGGAATTCTGCGACGGGTTCGCGTTGATCGACGAGATCTGCGCCGGATGGCTGTTCGTCGCCATGAACGTGTAATAGGCGTAGTTGTTGTTGTCGACGGACGTGTTGCCGATCGAGTCGACCGACTGCACGTAGAAATAATAGGTCGTCCCCGGCACGAGGCCCGTGATGTTCGCCGTGTGGACATAGGGTCCCGATCCGCTTTCGAGTGCCGGCGCCGAGCTTGCGTTGCCCTGCGCAAGCTGGGCCGACGAAGCGGCATAGAACACGAATCCGGTCGAATCGACGTTCGTGTTCCACGTCACGATCGCCGACGTATCGAGCGATGACGTCGCCACGTTCGAAATGGACGGTCCCCCGCCGCGGCCGGTCGGCGTGATGAACACCTGCGGCGAGAAGGCCGAAACGTTGCCCTTGGTGTCGGCGACCCTGACCTTGTAGTAATAGGCGATGTTGTTTGGCATGAGTCCCGTGTCGCCGAAATAGGGATTGGTCGTCGTCGCGTACGGGGCGTAGCTGCCCGACGTCGACCGCCAGATGTCATAGCGAAGGAAGTTCGACGCCGTGCTTGTCGCCCACGAAAGGTAATCCGAATAGACGCCCGTATAGACGTTCGACGTGTCCTTCACGACGATGCCCGTCGGCGCGGGAGGCATGGTGGCCGTAAAGGCATAGTCGTTGCCGTAATTGTCGACGACCTCATAGGACAGCGTCGGCGACGTCGACGAGGAGAAGATCCACGATATCGTCCCGGTCGCGAATGAGCTGCTGAGGGTCTGCCATTGGCCGCTCGTCGGATTGAGGCCGTCGGCTGCGGCCGACGAGCTGCCGTTCGCAAACCGATACTTCACGGAACCGTTGCCGAGGAATGCGAACGAAAGCGCTCCCTGCGAGATGTCGGCGACGATCGTCTGTCCCGTCGCCCACGTCGATACGTCTCCGTCGGTGTCGGTCACCTTCATGCGATAGAAATAGGTCTGCCCCTGCACGGCGCCGTTGTCGGTAAAGGAATTCGACGACTGGTTGGTGCTCGTATAGATCGAAGCGAACGCACCGCCGGACGAACGGTCAAGCTCATAGGACGCAAACGCGGCTCCGGGCGCATTCGCATAGGACGACCACGAGATGATGTTCCCCGACACGGACAGGTTCTGGGGCGACTGCGGGGCCGCGTTCGAAACGACGATATCGTTGCCATAGACGTCCTGCACCTCGGCATAGGCCGTCAATCCCGCCCCGAGCACGAGCGACTTGGTGCCGCTTGCCGTCCCGGCCGGCGCCATGGTCCACGGCACCGATGACGAGGGCGTCGAGGACGAGATGCTGGTCGTCGCGAACCGGTACATGAACCCGCTCGCATCCGCAAAGGAATAGGTCAGGGTGTTCGAAGCGATGTTCAGGTTGGTGAGCGAGGCGGTCGGCGGCTGCGTGTCGATCGTGAACGCCGAACTGGTCGCCGTCGCCGTGTTGTTCGCAAGCTGATGGTCGTCGAGCGTCACGCGGATCTGCGAGCTTGTCGCATAAGCTGACCCGATGCCGGGTTCCGCAGCGGGATTCCAGATGACGGTCTGGTTGATGAACGAGGTCGTCGCAAGCACGATGTCGGACGTCGCATTCGCCGTCACGAACTGCGTCATCGTCTGCCATCCCGATCCGACATTATATTGATAAGTCGGCGTCACGGTTCCCGTCGCATGCCCGTTCGCGGCCCCGTCCGTCGTATAGTCGATGTCCTTGAAGCGATAGGTGAACGTGACATCGCCCACATGGCTCGCGTCGGTCGTCGTCGTGTTGTCCGCCTGCGTGATGCCCGTTCCCCCGCCATAGGACGCGTCGAAGGCCGGCGCGGAGTTGACAACGTACTTCACCGTAACACCCTGAACGGCTGGCGCGGTCACGCCGTTCGAGGTCTCGGTGACCTGATACTGCCACCACCGGGAATTCGATTTCAGTGCCGCAGGGATGGCGGATCCGCTGCACGAAACCGAAGGATACGCCGAGAAGACGACGTCGGCACCCACGTCGGTCGTTCCGAAGCTCTGGTTCGGGAACGCTCCCGCGCTCGCGGCATAGACGCCGGCACTGCCCGTAAGCACCCCGTTCGTAATCGGGAAAGCAGCCGAGCCGCTCGGCCAGGAATTTGGGTCGGCGTCATTGTAGGAGACGACATAGTTCTTGCCCGCTGTAATGGTGAGCGGCGTCGCCAGGTTCTGCTGCTGCCATCCTGACGCCGATTCGCCGGTGAATGTCGTCGATGCGAGCAGGACATGGCTCGTGGCGTCCCAGATGTTTCCGACGTGGGTTCCCGTGTTGCCGGCCAGCTTATAGAAACGGACCGCGGTGATCTGCCCCGCTTGCGCGCTCGAAAAGGTCGTGCCGAGCTCGGTCCAGCCGTACGTTATGCCTCCATTCGAAAAAGTCTGATTCGTATGGACGCTCGATGTCGCCACAGCCGCCGTCGTACAGCCGGCCGTAGATTCGGTGAAGTTCGACCAGGTCGTTCCAAGGCCCGCCGAGGACGTTGCCGACGAGATGGCGACGGTGACGCCGTTTCCCGTCGAGGTCGTCTCGCTCCAATCGACTTCGCCGATAACATCGGACGGATCGGTCGAATCGTACGGCTGGGACTTCAGCGTGCCGAGACTCGCGTACCGAGACGGCGTATAGAACCGCTCGGAAATGTTGCTGTAGGTGCTGAGGTCGGTTGAATCGTAAAGGAAGCCGATTGTGCCCGTACTCGAAATCATGGGGGTGTAGCTGCCGTCATCCTGGATGTAAAGGAGGGTACTCGAAGCGATCGTGGTCGAAGCCGACCACGTCTGCCCCCCGTCGGTCGATTGCTGCATGAGGAGCAGATGGGATGTCTGGTTGATATAGGAAAGGATGAGCGTGCCGCTCGAATATGCGAGTGAGGACAACCGCGGATTCGTCGGCGTTACGAAGCTTGCCGACGTCGGCGTCGAGGTCCCGCTGCCGGTATAGATATTGAGGCGGTTCTGACCGTTGTAGTCGTAAACCACATAGGTCTTTCCGGTGCCGTCCACGATGATCGAGGGGCTCATATGGCTGAGGCCGTCCGCCGAACTTAGGGCGACCTGCGAACTCCAGGAGGTTCCGCCATTCGTCGAATAGGCAAACATGGGATAGAAAGAAACCCCGTCAAGCTCCTTCGAGGAATAGACGAGATAGAGGATGTTGCCGGGGCCTTCCGCCAGTGCCGGCACTTGCATCGCGTTGCCCGTGCCCGAATAGTTGATCGTTCCGGCGAGGGACCAGGACTGCCCGTTGTTGGTCGACTTATAGATGTCGATGGCCGTCGTGCGCGAGGTCGCGAGGTAATAGTTGCCGCTGTAGGCACCCCGCGTGAGGCCAATGCCGTTTGCGTTGTAGTTGTATCCCGACGTGGTTGCCACGGCAACAAACGACCACGTTGACCCGTTGTTCAGCGAATAGCGGGTCATTACGCCCATATACGGGTTGACCTCTTTCGCGGTATAGGCAATAACGATCGATCCGTTATTGCCGGCGATTTGGACGGTATTCACCCCGACCGCTGACGGGACGAACATGCTTGTCGTGCTTGCCGTGAGGGCGACGGGCGTACCGCTCGCCGAATTGATGTATTCGAGGTTGTTGACGAAATGGTTCGGGTCGGCATCGAGGGACAGATAGGCAGCATGCACCGTGCCGCTCGAATCCTGGAAGGAATAAACGTTGGATGCGGTGGGGTTGCCCCAGAGCTGGGAGACGTCAGTGCGGGCGCTCCAGGTCGCCCCGCTCGACGTGGAGTAGCGGTACGCTATGTTGAAAAGCGACGGATTGAATGCCTCTGATTGATCCGTCACGTGAATCTTGCCGCTTGCATCGACCCCAGCGGCAGGAAAACGATCGCTGGAATTGCTGAGGTTGACGCTCGATGTAGCGCACAGGGTGTTCCAGTTGTCACAATAATTGAGGGCTCCTGCGGCCCATTGATAGACGAACCCGATCTTGCCGAGACCTTCTATGAACGCGCTGGTTCCGTTGGTGATGGTGTTCTGCGAGCTCGTGACCGGCGCGCTCCACGAGGAATAGTTCGTCGAGGTCACGAAGTATGAAAACGAGGTTATGTTGTTGATGTAATTTATGTAAGCGGTATTCGAGGCATCTACGAGCATCTGGCTGACATAATAATTGGTATTCACGGGTCCATTCGTGATGTCGATCCGGTTGTGCCAGTTATTGGAGTTCCTGTAGGCGATCTGGGAGAGCGATGACGACGCCTCGAATGATCCGTAGGAAATATGAATGATGCCGTTCGGAGCGATCGCGACGCTGGGATTGGCAACGTTGCCGCCGGTCGTCGATGTCGTGACGTCGGTTCGTCCTGACCACGATTGCCAATTCGACGACGAAGATGCCGATCGCAGCACGACATTGAGCAACGCGGTGCCTGAAAATTCCTGTGAGGTATAAGCGATATAGACGGCGTTGTTCGCGTCGACCGCGATGCTCGGCGAAGCCGCACTCTTGTTCGCGGTTGCCACCACCACTGGAGCCGACCAGACCTGCCACGAGGTCGAGGCAAGCGCGTAACGGTACGACACGTTCGTCGCCCCGGATTCGGTCGAATCATAGGCGAGATGGACGTTGCCGGCGCCGTCGACCGCCATCGAAAGGTGGTTATAGGTGAGGCCCGACGTCGCGTTGGTGATGCAGACCAGCGAGTTCCAGTTCTGCGAATCGCGATAGACAAGGTTGTTGAACCCGTTACACTCGCCGGAATTATAAACCACATGAACGATGCCGCTCGTCGAAATGACCATCGCATTGTAGCCGGTACCGGCCGACCACAGGAGCTTCGGAACGTTCTGCGTCAGGTCGATGCGGCTCCCGAGCGATGCCGTCGTCGTTGCAAGCGACAGGTTCGTCGACGTCGTGACGCTTGTCGCGCTCGCGTATTGGGTCGATGTCGGTGCGGGACTTGCGAGGGTTCCCGCCGTCTGTCCCCCGCTCCACGAGCTCTGGGTGAAGGTGTATGTCGTCGCCTGCGCGACGCCGAACACGCAGAACGACAGCGCGCCTACGATGAGGCCAACGATAAGGCCGCTCCGTTCGTGCATTCGGTATGAGCTGGTGTTCGGTGACATGCCGATCCGTATCCGTATAACTATCCTTTCCTTCATTGTAGGCCCGGAACAGCCGCTTAAAGCGAAAACTGTGGAAAAACGGGCCTTATGGGCGAAGCTTGGATGCTGAATCCTGCTAAACATTCTGGCAAACATTTCTGTTTGCCATATGTTTTTATTGAATTATCGGCTTTTCGTTATCTTCGCTTAAGTACCTCGATGCCTGGCAGCTTTTGTCCGGCAAGATAGTCGATCATGGCGCCCCCGCCCGTTGACACAAAATCGAAACGGCTGTCGAACCCGTATTTTTTCAGGAACATGACGGTTTCGCCGCCGCCCGCGACGCGGAACGCCTTCCTGTTCCCAATAATGTCTTTTACGATGCTGATGGTTCCCTTGGCGTATCGCTTCTTCTCGATCAGGCCGAGCGGTCCGCTCCATACAATCGTCCGGGCAGCCGCTATTTTTTTCGCGAACGCGGCGGCCGTTTTCGGGCCGAGGTCGAGGATGGCGTCGTCCTTCCAGACGAAATCAACCGGCACCGAGATTTTTCGTGCCGTCGACGTCGCTGAGACGATCCGTTTGATTTCGGCGACGCTCTTCGGATCCTTGTCGCGCATCGATTTCTTCACGTCGACGCCGCGCAGAGCGAGTACGGTGTTCGCCGATCCTCCGCCGAGCAAAATCGTATCGGCTTTCTTTGCGAAAAACTTTATGACGCCGAGCTTGTCCGCCGCCTTCGCGCCGCCGAGGATGAGCGCGAGCGGATGCTTGGGATCAACCATCGCCTTGCCGAGCGAGACGATCTCCTGCTCGAGCTCGAATCCGGCATAGCTCGGCAGGAATGTCGTGACCGCATCGACCGATGCGTTGGAACGGTGACAGACGGCGAACGCGTCGTTTACATAGAACGTGCCGAGCGATGCGAGCTGTTTCGCGAGCGCGCGGTCGTTCTTCTCTTCGCCGGGCAGAAACCGCAGGTTGTCGAGCAGGAACACCGATCGCGCAGGCGCGTCAGCGACTTCGTGACGGATATCCGTGAACCTGAAATGGTTTACGAACCGGACGGACCCGCCGGCGATCGCGCGACGGCCGAGCAGCTTCGTGAGATGCACGGCGTTCGGCCTGAGGCTTAATCCTTTTTTAACGTTCTTCGGGACGCCGTTCACGAGCATCACGCCCTCGGGCCTCCCCTTGTGGCTCACAATGACGATTTTGCAACCGTTCTTTAATAAGAATTTTATGGTCGGCAGGACCGCGCGCATGCGCCAGTCGTCTTCCGTGTTAAAATCGAGACGCAAGAGCGCCGTACCGCTCACGGCATCCTTTTGGGCCGTTCTTAAATAATGGATGGGCATATCACCTATTATAGCCTATCGCCGGGACGCGCCCCGCCGGATACGCCTATTCCCTCAGCCGCCGATAGATGTCGGCCTCAATCGCATGCCGTTCCTCACCGTATTTCACGCGGGAATACTCCTTCAGCTTCTCGGCGAATACCTTGTCCCCGCCGTTCCACGAGGTCGTTTCGATGCGGATATTGAAGGGTTTCGACGTCTGGCCATTGATCAGGATCTTCGCATAGGCGTTCAGGTTGTCGATGTTCAGCAGGTCGTTCTGGTCGAAAACCGGCTCGAACTGCTTCACGAGGAATTCCGCGTCCTGCACGCCGACGCGGAAGACGAGCTGTGAGCCCACGTTCCCGAAGACCGCGTCCTTGATCTTGTCGGTGAGCTGCGCGATGAACTGGTGAGCCATCGTGAGGTTGAGGCGGTATTTGCGGGCCTCGGACAAAATGGTCGAGATGGAATCGGTCGTGAAGTTCTGGAACTCGTCGATATAGAGGTTGAAGTCGCGGCGGCGGTCGGCGTCGGCGATGTCGACGCGCGAAAGCGCGGCCATAAGGATCTTGCCGGTGAAGATCATGCCGAGAAGCCCCGCATTGATGTCGCCGATGCGTCCTTTCGCCAGGTTGATGAGCAGGATCTTGCCGTCGTCCATCACCTCGCGGAAGCTGAACGCCGACTTCGCCTGGCCGATGATCGGCCGCATGTAGTCGTTAGAAATGAAGTTGTTGAACTTCGACGTGATGTAGGGCGTCATGTTGGCGAGCGACGCCTCGCCGCCGGCCTTCACGGCCTCCTTTTCCCAGAAGTCCGCCACGATCGGATTGCGGATGCGCGCGAGCTTGCGCGTGCGGTACGCGGCGTCGGTGAAGACGCGCGGGACCTCCATGAGCGTCGCGGGCTCGTTCGCCATGTCCTCCATGAGGAGCAGGAGCGCGTTGCGCATGTACTGCTCGAACATCGGCCCCATCGTCTCGGGCGGGAACAGCTTATTGAAGATGCTCTGCATCTCGTTCACGATGAACGTCTTCTCTTCGGGACGCTCGTGATTGAAGTCGAGCATGTTGAGGCCGAGCGGGCGCGCGAGGTCGCCGGGGTTGAAATAGATGACGTCGTCGATGCGTTCGCGCGGCACGAACCCGAGCGCGTTCTCGACGAGGTCGCCGTGCGGATCGATGATCGCGACGCCCTTGCCCGCCCGGATGTCCTCGATGATCATGTTGCCGAGGAGCGTCGACTTGCCCGTGCCGGTCTGGCCGATCACATAGACGTGCCGCCGGCGGTCGTCGTCGGTGATGAAGACCGGCTTCGCCTGCCCCCTGAACGAGCTCTCGCCGACCTTCAGGCCCCGCTGCGGCAGGTTGTCGGGCGCGGGCGCCTCCTTCGACTTCAGCCATTTCACGTGCGGCGTCTCGGTCGACGAGATCGGGAAATGATAGAAGCTCGCGATCTCCTCGGCCGAAAGCGTCATCGCCTCGCCGTCGGCGAACAGGCGGTAGATGAAATTGTTGATGCAGGATTTCGGGCTGCGCGGCTTCACCACCTTGAACTCGTTGCGCAACGGGCTGGCGAACTGGTTGAATCCGGCTGCCAGGCCGTCCAGGATGTCGTCGGCCTGGAAGGGCGATCCCGCCGAGGCGACCAGCCGCACGTTCACCCTGAAGAGCGGCTTCGAGATCTTCATCTGCAGGGCCTTCACGGCCTCGTCGTCCACCACGCGGTCCTCCTGCTTCTGCTCCTTGGTCTTGGGGTTGAAGACCTCGACGACATCCGACGCCTCGACGGGAAAACCCTTTCCGAACACCTTTTTCAGCGATTCACCCTTCTTCAGCAGCTTGATGTAGTCCTGAATCGTCTTCTTGAAGCCGCCGGATGCCGGCGTGACGACCATCTGCAGCGCGGCGCCTTCGCCGACCTCGTTGATCTTCGAAAATGCGCCGATGATCCCCTCGAACGAGTCGATGCCGAGCTCGGCATAGGTCTTCACCGGCAGCGCGAAATTCTCTTTCTGCAGCAGGAACGCCGCCGCGGTCGCCCCGTGGACGTTGAAGATGTTGAAGTCGTCCTGCACGAGCTCGACGCTCGCGCCGGTCCACAGTCCCTGGATCTGCTTCGCGGCGGTCTCGGCGGCGCGCTTCGGCACGCCGATATAGAAATGGATCTCCTCGCCCACGTGCGGCACGGCCATCTCGAAAACGACCGGCTGCCTGATCGCCGACAGGCCGCCAAGCAGCTGCTCGAAGTGCGCGAGTTCCGCCTTGAAGTCACCGTGTTCGGCGTTGCCGTTGGACGAAGCAGCGGACGCTCCGCTGCGCGGGATCTTTATGAGAAAAAGCGATGTCCCGAACGATGCGGCAATGCGCCGCCGCGCGATGGAACGCGCGATGAAA
The DNA here is from genome assembly GCA_035541435.1 of Minisyncoccota bacterium. Classification (GTDB taxonomy): domain Bacteria; phylum Patescibacteriota; class Minisyncoccia; order UBA6257; family 2-01-FULL-56-20; genus JAKAGE01. The sequence continues at coordinate 33,847 of DATKNL010000002.1, forward strand.
TAGACGGCAACGCCGGCAAGCGTTCCGAGAACGACAGAAAAAAGGACGTACAATCCCATCAATTCATTCTATCACAGCGATCCGCCCGCGATCCGGCGCGGTCCGCTATTTGACGATGCCGCGGCGCTGCAATTCGGGATACAGGCGGCCGGCGAGCGCGTCATGAAACGCGTCCTGGACGAAGTACGGCGACTTGGCCGACTCGTCGAACGCCTTGCCGATCCCCTGCTTCAGGGCGACATCGATGAGGTATTCGATCTCGAGCTTCGTTTCGGGCGATGCGGCGTCGGCATAGGCAGGCAGCGGTCCCTGCGCCGTCGGCGCGGCGTTCGCCGGTGCGGCCTGCTGCGGGCGCGGGACGGGGGCAAGCGCGCGGAGCGATTCGCGGATCAGGTCCTGCTCGCTCGCGCTCTGCATCTCAGGCGCCTCGCGGTGTTTCTCGATCTCGGCCGCAAGCTGCCGCATGTCGGACTCGAGCGCCTGTTCGAAACTGAACGAATTGGGTGCGTCACTCATATATAATAGAGGTATGTCGAAACGGATGCGCGTGGGGCTGGTTGCGGTTGTCCTCATTATAGCAGCCTTCCTGCGGTTCTACCATTTCACCTCGACGCCGCCCGGCCTGTATCCCGACGAGGCCATGGACGGCAACAATGCCGCCGAGGCTGCGGCCACCGGTCACTTCCAGGTCTTCTATCCCGAAGACAACGGCCGCGAGGGGCTCTATGTCAACCTGATCGCGCTATTCCTGAAGGCCTGGCCGATCCATGAGCCATGGGTCGTGAGACTACCGGCCGCCGTCGCCGGAACGCTCACCGTGCTCGGCCTCTATCTGCTCGCGGCGGAACTCTTCGGTTTCGAAACAGGCCTGCTCGCCGCTTTTCTGCTCGCCACGTCGTTCTGGCACATCGATTTCTCGCGCGTCGGATTCCGCGCGATTCTCGCGCCGCTCTTTCTCACCTGGTCATTTTATTGGCTGCTGAAAAGTTTCCACAGGCAGCGGCGCGGACGACCCGCATATGGCTTTGCCGCCCTGGCCGGCATCGCCTATGGCCTCGGCTTCTGTAGCTATATCGCCTATCGGGTGACGCCGCTGCTCTTCCTGCTCTTCATTCCGTTCTTCGCGCGCCGCGAGGGATTCATGAAAAAGACGGCGGTCTTCATCGTCTGCACGTTCATCGTTGCCGCGCCGCTCGGCTATTATTTCGTCGCTCATCCCGCTGACTTCTTCGGCCGCACGTCCGAGATCGCGGTGACGAACGGCGCGAATCCGGCGCGCGACTTCGCCGTCAACCTGGCAAAGACGTTCCTCATGTTCAACGTCAAGGGCGATGGGAACTGGCGGCACAACATAAGCGGCGCGCCGGAGCTCATCTGGCCCGTCGGCCTGCTTTTTATTCTCGGCATTGGCATCGCCGCCGCGGCGCTCGCAAGGCGACGGAAAGAACGCGCGGGGACGGAAACCCGCAGCGACAACGAACGCTTCGGCCTCTGGCTCGCCGTCTCATGGCTCATCCTCGCGGCGATCCCGGCAGCGGCGTCGAACGAGAGCATCCCGCACGCGCTCCGTTCGATCCTCATGCTCCCGCCCGCCATCATGCTGGCCGCGATCGGCGGCATCTGGCTCTATCGCCTGCTGTCGACCCACGGCCACCTGCGCGCGGCGCGCGTGATGGGTGCGCTTTTCCTGGTCGCCATGGCGCTCGTCGCCTATTATGACTATTTCGTCGTGTGGGGCGAAAACCCGAACGTCGCGGGCGCGTTCAATGAGAATTACGTGGACATCGGCCGGGCGATCAACCGGCTGCCGGCGTCGACGCCGAAATACGTGATCGTGAGCGCGGGCGACGTCTTCGCGCGCGGCGTTCCCGTCATGGCCGAGACGACGATGTTCATGACCGATTCCTTCACGGCCGAGGGCCAAGCGGCGAAAAATATTCATTATCTTTTACCGAGCCAAACCGGCTCGATCCCTCCGGGAACGCCATCAAGTTCGGTTTTCAACATCAACTGAATCCCGCATCCCGTATACTGAAGGCATGCCCATCGTCACCCTGATGGTCCTCGCGCCGGTCCTCACGGAACTCGTGACCGGCAGCACGCCGGTCATCGGGCTCCTCAGTCCCTTTTCGCTCATCCTGCTTTTCATCGGCTATAGCGTGCCGGTTGTCCTGATCCGCGACTATGTCGTGCGGAACCGGATCGGCTTCGCCGGAACGTTCGCGATCGGCTTCGCCTTCGGCGTCTATAACGAGGGCCTGTTGGCGAAGACGCTTATCATCGCGCACAACCTGCCGATCAAGCAGTTCGACCAGTACGGCGTGATCGGCGGCGTCAACGTTCCCTGGATGCTCACGATCTGCCTCTATCACGCGCTTGCAGCCGTCTTCCTGCCGATCCTCTTCACCCATGCGCGCTATCCGGAAGCGGCCGCGCGCCCGTGGCTCGGCAAGAAGCTCGCGATCGGACTCGCGGTCGGGCTTGTCGCGCTTGCGTCGTTCAGCTTCATGAGCTCCTTCGTGACGCGGGGAACCGGCGGCGAACTCGTGTCGCTCCTCGCCGTCATGGCGCTCTGCGTCATCCTCGCGCGGCGCTCGCATGAGCATCCCTTCGACGAACCCGCGCCCGGCGCCGCACCGACCATGAAGGCGTTCTGGCTCGGCATCAGCACCCTGGTCGCCTTCTTCGTTTTGCCGCCGCTCGCCGCAAGCCATGTTTCGCTGCTCATCTATTTCGCGATCGTCGCCGCGGCCGCCTGGTTCTATGTCCGCCTGCTGCACCGGTCCGTTCCCTTTACCCGCGACAACGTCATCCTGTTCGGCCTCGGCTTCTATGTCCAGTCGGCGACGTTCGGCGGACTGCTCGGACTTTCGATCGGCAGCATCGACCGCGTCCTCACGGCCGTCGCGCTCGACGTCGCGCTCATCTGGGCCGCGCGGCGCGTCGTGCGCAACGCAAAAACGGCGCCTGTCGCGATGACGGCGCCGTCTGGCCCTGCGGCCTGATTGGCGAAAAGGCTTATTTGATCTCGACGATCTGATAGGTCGCGCTGCCGGCCGGCGTCGCGACGTTCACGCTCTCGCCGACGCGGCGCTTGAGGAACGCGCGGCCGAGCGGCGACTCGTCCGAGATGCGGCCGTCCTCGGGCTTCGCCTCGTAAGGGCCGACGATCGTATAGGTCGAGACCTTCTCGCCCTTCTTCACGATCACGGTGGAACCGACCTGCACCGAATCGGCATGGTCGGCCTTCTCGATGATGGAGGCGTTCTTCACGAGCTCTTCGAGTTCGGCGATGCGCGTCTCGACGTTCGCCTGCTCCTCGCGGGCTTCGGCGTATTCCGAGTTCTCGGAAAGGTCGCCGTATTCCTTCGCCTGCTTCAGGCGCTGCGCGACTTCGAGGCGGCGCTTGTTCTTGAGCTCCTCGAGTTCCAGCTTGAACTCCTCGAGGCGTTCCTTCGTGACGTACTGCTTGCTGTTCATGGGTTCTTGGTTATATAAATTCCGGCTTCTTGGCCGGAACGCGACGTTTTTTCCCTTGTTTCAGGCTGGCGGCTGGGACGGGGTCGCCGCGGCAAGCGGATACCCTCCCCTCCACAGCCATAGCCGTATTTTAATGAGGTCCCGCAGAAATTGCAAACCGGACGAGAAGCGCACATGGGACCGGGCGTCGTTCGCCCAGCGGACCGGCACCTCTTTGACCGCGAAGCCCATGGCCCGGGCGAGCGCCAGCGCCTCGACGTCGAACCCCCACCCGACGATCTTCGACTGGTTGAAGACCCGTTCGGCGGCCTCGTCCGTGAACGCTTTGAAGCCGCACTGGGTGTCCCAGATGCCGGGCACGAGGAGCGCCTGCACGATGAGGTTGAGGCCCTTGCCCGCAAGCTGGCGGCCGAAGGATTCCGGTGGGTCGAGCCGCGCGCCCTTCACCGCGCGCGACCCGATGACGACGCCGTAGCCCTGCTTGAAGAGCGGCATCATGGCGTCGAACTGGTCGATCGTCGTCGAGTTGTCGGCGTCGGCGAAGAGCCGCACCTTGCCGGACGAAAGGAGCATGCCCTGCCGCACCGCGCCGCCCTTGCCCTGGTTGTCCTTGAGGTCGATGAGCTTGAGGTTGCGCACGATCTTCGTCATGTTGCGCACGACGTCGGCGGTCGCGTCCTTCGAGCCGTCGTTCACGACGACGATCTCATAGGAATAGGGGGCGCCCTCAAGGCGCCGGTCCATGTCGACGAGGGTCTGCGGGATGCGCTCGGCCTCGTTGTATGCCGGGATGATGATCGAGAGGTACGGCTGCGCCATATCCCTCAGTATAGCAGACGGCGGCGCTACTTCGTGAGGATGCGCGGTCCCTTCGCGGTGATCGCGACCGTGTGCTCGAAGTGCGCGGCGAGCGACCCGTCGCCCGTGCCATAGCTCTCGTCGAGCAGCTGGCGGATCGCGCCGCCGCCCATCGCGACCATCGGCTCGATCGCGAGCACCATGCCGGCCTCGAGGTCGTCGCCCTGGCCCCTGCGGCCCATGTTGAACACGGTCGGGTCGTCGTGCAGGACCTCGCCGATGCCGTGGCCCGTGAGGCCCTCGACGACGGCGAACCCGGCCTTCTCGATCGCCTTCTGGATCGCATGGCCGATGTCGCCGGTCGTCTTGCCGGGCTTCGCCTCTTTGATGCCGGCGGCGAGCGCGGCCTTGGTCGTTTCGATGAGCTTTGTCGCGCGCCTGCCGATGTCGCCCACGGCGACCGTGATCGCCGCGTCGAGATAGAGTCCCTGATGTTTGAGCCCGAGGTCGAGCTTCACGAGGTCGCCTTCGCGGATCTTATAGGCGGACGGCTGCCCGTGCACGACGACGTCGTTCACCGACGCGCAGAGCGTGTAGGGATAGGCCTTCTTCGCGCCGGCGGGACGGTAATGCAGAAACGCCGGCTTGGCTCCGGCTTCGACGATCATGGTGCGGGCCAGGCGGTCGAGCTCGATCGTCGCGACGCCCGGTTTCGCCTCGCGTTCAAGCGCCCGCAGGACGTCCGCGAGGATCGCGCCGCCCTCGGCCATCACCTCGATCTCACGCGCGGTCCTTAACGTGGCCATAAATATGCTCCATCACTTGATACGGCGCCGGACGCGCATCGACGCGGTGCAGGTTGTAGCCGTGCTTCTTCACGTAATCGATGATCGGGAACGTCCGTTCCTCGTATTCCTTCAGCCGCACCTTGATCACGCTCGGCTTGTCGAGGCTGCGTTTATAGAACGATCCCGCGCAGACCGGGCAGTGCTCAGGCTTGCGATGCGGATAGAACCGGGTGAGCAGCAGGTAGCCGCAGCTTTTGCAGACCATCCGCGCGCCGTTGCGGCGGATCGACTCCGACGGCGGCACCTCGAGCACGAAGACGTTGACCTTCTTCTTGCCGTACAGCTTCTCGAACAAGGGATAGAGCTTTTTCGCCTCGTACATCGTGCGCGGCGAGCCGCTCAGCACCATCCCCCATCCCGCCTTCGCGATGCGCCGCGCCTCGCGCATCACCTCGCCCGTCACGAAGCTCGGCGTCATGAGCTTGCCGCCGTCGAACAGCGCCCGCTCGCGGCGGACGACCTTCTCGTGCTGCCGGTCAGGGTCGTGCACGATCGACTCGAGGAACCTGCCGGTGTCGAAATGGATGAGGTCCAGCTTGCTTGCAAGCAGGTTTGCCTGGGTCCCTTTCCCGGCGCCCGGGGGACCATAGAGGACGACGACGATTTTGCGCATGATCACATTATAGCGGAAAAATCCCAGGTTGAACATTCGCCGGCGAAGGAGTATGATGAGGCAGCCATTGAGGAGTGGCAATGCATGAACAAAGCACGTTTGCTCATGACGGCTGCGACCGAAGATGGCTCATGGCGCTTCTCCGCAATTCCGCATGCAAAACGGAATTGCAAGCTATGCCAAAGGCTTAGCTGAAATGCGAAGGGAGCTCGTCTTCCTCCGCACGCATGGATGCATCGTCATTCGGCGCCCGCATGAAATTGTCCGCCTCGAACAAGAGGCTGCGACACTCAGGCGCGCGTGGATTGGCCCACCGTCCGAAACCGAGCGCTAGGCGCTCATCGCCCGGCAGAGGGAACCTCCCCTGCCGGCTTTTTTTATGCAAAAAAAACGGGCGCATCCTGGTTGGGATGCGCCTTTTCCTGAAGGCCTATTCGACGGTGACGGTCGTCGTCCGATAGCCGTCATGCTGGGCCTCGCTGCTCGAAACCCTGCGATAGGGCCCGTACTCGATGCGTGTCGGCTCGCCGTCCGAACCGGGACGCACCGTCACGCTCGGGCGGACCGTCTGGTTGGACGGAGCGGCCGGCGACACGGGAGCGGCGGCCGGTGCGGGAACGGGCGTCGGGACGAGACTGGCCGGCTGCGGATCGTCGTAATAATGGCGATGCCTCCGGAGTAGCCAGGCGATCCCGAGCGCGATCGCAACGACGATAAACAGCAACCCGAGGATCAGCGCGATGAACACGACGAGTCGAAACAAATCCCACGCGAGCTCGTCGAAAAACCACCATGCCGGATACGAACCATTCGAAGATGCGGCCTGACTGATGACGCGCCCGTTGAAGGTCAGCTGCGGAGGCGGCGTCTCGCTCGTTGTATGATCGGCGGCGCCCGCCACGGAAGCCAAACGGTTCCCGCAGCTCTCCTTATAGACCGGATCGCCCTTCTCGTCCGCGAGGACGAGCGTTCCGGCCGGAATCGTCTCAAGGACGAACCGATGGGCGTCCTCATGCCAGTTGAGCATGGTCGTCGTATGCGCGAGCGCCACGGGTCTCAGTCCCCGCGCCGCCATTTCGGTTACGGTGAGCGGCTTCTTGAGCAAGGGGTATTTCTGTAGGTCGATGCCGTCCGGCATCGCCTCGTACTGACCCATCGCCATGACGCTTACCGCGCAGAACAGCAGCAGGACTGCGGTCGTTCTCATATCGCTCTCTCCTTCGTTCCCTATGCGGTGAACTGGCTATATTATACTATATATTTATTATTTGTCAATATAAGCCCATTCGCGCACAAAAAAACCGCCATCCTCGGGGAAGGCAGTCTTTATGGGGGCTGCAACCCCTTCCTATTCGATCCCGTCGTATTCGCGGACCGTGAGCTGGGAATCGATCTGCCGCATCGTCTCGAGGGCGACGGCGACCACGATGAGGAGCGCGGTGCCGCTGATCGTGACGACCGCGATGCCCGTGAGCGCCTGAACGATGAGCGGGAGGACGGCGATGATGCCGAGGAAGGCGGCGCCGAAGAGCGTGATGCGGTTCACGATGCTGCCGAAAAACTTTTCGGTGCTCTCACCGGGACGGATGCCGGGCACGAATCCCCCGCTCCGCTGGAGGTTCTTCGCGACCTCCTCGGGGTTGAACGTGATCGCGGTATAGAAATAGGTGAAGGCGAACACGAGCAGGAAGTAAACGACGCCGTAATAGAGGTGGTTGTTCACGAACGCCTGCGCGAAGCCGTTCACCTTGAGCGCCCAGGTCGTCGAGAAGATCGTGAGCAGCTGCGCCAGGAACTGAGGCAGCAGAAGGACCGAGATCGCGAAAATGAGCGGGATCATGCCCGCCTGGTTCACCTTGAGCGGCAGGTAGCTCTGCGCCCCGCCGAACATCTTGTTGCCGCGCACGCGGCGCGCGTAGGCGACCGGGATCTTGCGCTCCCCTTCGTTCAGATAGACGATGCCCGCGATGAGCAGCAAACCAACGATGATAAAGCCGGCATAAGCCGTGAGCTGCGACGGCGTATAGGCGACGAGTGCCGTGCCGACCGCCGACGGCAGGCGGCTGATGATGCCCGCCATGATGATGAGCGAGATGCCGTTGCCGATCTTCTGCTCGGTGATGAGCTCGCCGAGCCATAGGGCGATCATCGATCCGCAGGTGATCACGATGATGTTCGTCGCCAGGTGGAACGGGTCGGGCCGCGGGATGACGTTCTGCGAGATGAGGAGCGTGAGGAAGCCATAGGCCTGGACCATCGCGAGCGGCACCGTGAGGAGCCGCGCGTACTGGTTGAACTTGGCCTGACCGCGGGCGCCGTCCTCGTAATACATCTCCTTCATGCTCGGAAAGATGATCGTCATGAGCTGCATGATGATCGTCGCCGTGATATAGGGACCGACGCCGAGCATCACGACCGAAAGCGTGACGAGGCCGCCGCCCGAGAAGAAGTTGAGGAAGCCGAGCAGCTGGTTGGAATTGAAATAGTTCTGCAGGGCCGCGGCGTTGATGCCCGGGATCGGGATCGCGGCGAGCACGCGGAAGGCGACGAGAAGCACGGCCACGATCAGGACCTTCTTGCGGAGTTCGGGCACCCTGAATATCTGAAGGAATCGTTCCATAAGTGGCGGCTAGGTGACGCTGCCTCCGGCCTTTTGGATCTTCGCCTTGGCGCTTTCCGAAACCTTGAGCCCGGCGACGGCGATCGGGAACGCGATATCGCCGGTGCCGAGCACCTTCACGATGCCGCGGAAGTTCTTATGCAGCAGGCCCGCCTCGCGCAGAAGCTCGTGGTTCACCGCAAGGGGCGCCGGGCCCTTCGCGCGCGACTGCAGCCGTGCGGCAAGCAGGTTCAGGTTCAACACGTGCTCGTTGATGTCCTTCTGCTTGTTACGGAAGCCGCGCATCTTCGGCAGGCGGATGATGAGGTCGCGCTCCGCGGGGCGGATGCGGTGGCCCGAGCGGGACTTCTGTCCCTTCACGCCGCGGCCCGAATAGCTGCCGCGCTTGCCGCTGCGGCCGATGCGCTGGGTCTTCTTCTGGATTGAGGGAAGCTGATGGACGTGCATGGTGGTGTTAGGCTTTGAGCTTGCGGAGCGCCTCGAGCGTGGCCATCGCGTTCGTGAGCTTGTTCGGCGTGCGGCCGAGGATCTTCGCCGTGGCGTCCTTCACGCCCGCGAAGGCGAGAACGAAGCGGACGCTGCCGCCGGCGCGCAGGCCGTGGCCCTTGCTCGCAGGCTTGAGGAGCACCTTGGCGGCGCTGTATTTCGCAAGGACCTCGTGGGCGATCGTGCGCTGGTCCTTGAGGCTGATCGTGAGCATGTTCTTCCTGGCCTCGGTCTTCGCCTTGGCGACGGCCTGCTGGACGTCGAGGCCCTTCGCGACGCCGATGCCGACGCGGCCCTTCTCGTCGCCGAGGACGAGGGTCGCGCGGAACCTGAAGCGCTTGCCGCCGGCAACGACGCGCGTCACGCGCCGCATGTCGAGCACGCGCTCGCGGAATTCGCTCTTGACCGGCACGGCGCTATCGCGCCGCCTCTGGAATGTGGGTGCTGGCATGGTGTTAGATGGTAAGTCCCGCTTTCTTCGCGCCTTCGGCGAACTGTTTCACCCGACCGTGAAACTTGTACGATCCGCGGTCGAAGACCGCCTTCGTGATCCCCTTCTCGGTAGCCTTGCGGCCGAGCACCTCGCCCACCGTGAACGCCTCGTCGGCCTTCTTCGCTTTGGCCTTGGCCTTCGCCGCTGCGGCTGCCGATTTCGCGGCCGCGCCGGCGGTCTTCGCCGCCGAGCTCGAAACCGAGACGATCGTGACGCCCTTCATGTCGTCGATCAGCTGCGCATAAAAATGGCGGTTGCTGCGGAACACCGCGAGGCGGGGCCGTTCGGCCGTCCCCTCGATGGCTGCGCGGGTGCGCGCGCCGCGGCGGATCCTCTTTTCGTTGAGCTTCTTCCTTGGGTTCATGATGGTGATGTTACGACGCCGTCGCTCCGGCTTTCTTGCCGACCTTGCGGCGGATCACTTCGCCCTGATAATGGATGCCCTTGCCCTTGTACGGTTCGGGCTTCTTGAGCGCCCGGATCTCGGCCGCAGCCTGCCCGACCGCTTCCTTGCTGATGCCCGTGATCTTGATCGTGTTCTTCTCGAGCGTGATCTCGACGCCCGCGGGAACCGGCAGCTTGACCGGCTGGGCATAGCCGAGATACAGGACGAGCGTCTTGCCTTCCATCACGGCGCGGTAGCCGACGCCCTCGATCTCGAGGACCTTCGTGAACCCGTCGGTCACGCCGGCGATCGCGTTCTTCGCAAGCGCATAGAACGTCCCCGCCATGGCGGTCGAGCCGTTGCCCTTCGCCGTCACATTCGCGTTCGTCCCTTCGACGGCGATGTCGACGTTGTGCGGGATCCTGACCGTGAGCGCGCCCTTCGGGCCCTTCACGGCAAGAACGTCGCCGTCCTTCGTGACGGTCGCTCCCTGCGCGATGATGATGGGTTTCTTGATGAGGCGGGACATGTTACCAGATTTCAAAAAGATATTCGCCGCCGATTTTCGCCTTGAGCGCCTGCTTGTCCGACATGATGCCCTTCGAGGTCGAGAAGACGCCGATGCCGTGGCCCTGCTTCACCCGGCGGATGCTGCGGTAGTCGGCATAGAAATGGCGGCTCGGCTTGCTCACGATCTTGAAATCGTTCAGGGCCTTGTCCTTCGCCGGAAGCTTCACGGCGATCACGGTGCGGCGGCCGACGGTCTCTTTTTCGGCGCTCTTCACATAGCCGCCGTCCGTCAGCACCTTGAGCACCGCGAAGTCCATTTTCGAGTACGGAAACGTCACCCGGTCTTTGCGGGCCCGCACGGCATTTTTGAGTTCTGAAAGGATGTTGTAATACATGCTCGTGGTGATCGGGATTACCAGGACGCCTTTTTCACGCCCGGGATCTGCTGGTTGGTCGCCATCTCGCGGAAGCAGATGCGGCACAGGCCGAAATCGCGCATATAGCCGCGCTTGCGGCCGCAGCGGAAACAGCGGCGCACGGCGCGGGTCGAGTACTTCGGGCGCTTTTTCGATCGCGCGATGACGGATGCTTTTGCCATGTTATTTCCTCTTCTTCGGCGCCGCCCCCTTCTTCATCGGGACGCCGAACTTCGCGAACGCGGCGACCGCCGCATCGTGGTTCTTCTTCTTGGGAACGATGCTCACGCCGATCGAGAACGAAACGGGCGACTGTTCGGGCGTGATTTCGGGGAACACCTGATGCTCTCTGATGCCGACGTTCAGCGTGCCGCCCTGGTCGATGGCGGATTGGTTCAGGCCGTTAAAGTCGCGCACACGGGGCAATACTATTGTAATCAGACGCTCGAAAAAATCAACCATTTTGTCGCGGCGAAGGGTCGTCCGCAGGCCGACGATCTGGCCTTCGCGGAGCTTGAAGCCCGCGATGGACTTCTTCGCGCGGCGGAGCTGCGGCTTCTGGCCGGCGATGTCGGCGAGGTCGCGCTCGACCTGGACGAGCGTCTTGTCCTCGAAGTTCGGCGTCTGGCCGAGACGGCCGACACCCGCGTCGATCACGATCTTCTCGAGGAAGGCCCTGATCTCCTTGCGCTGGTTCTGTTGTTCGGTGTTCGTAGCCATGGTGGTTAGATGGTCGCCTTGCATTTCTTGCAGAAACGGACCTTGGTCCCCTTCCCCTCGATGCGATAGCCGATCCGGGTCGGCTGCTTGCAGCTCGCGCAGACGAGCTGCACCTTCGAGACGGGCATCGGGCGGGCGACGTTGACGATCTGGCCGGTTTCTCCCTGGCGGCGGGGGCGCGAACGCTTCTTGAAGAGGTTCAGCCCCTCGACGACGATCCTGTCCTCGATCGGGTATGCCAAAAGCACGGTCCCGGTCTTGCCCCGGTCCTTTCCCGACATGATCTTCACATGATCGCCCTTCTTAATCTTCATGGTTTTGATATTCGTACATTCGTAAAAATTCGTTCGTTCGCGAACATTAGACGATTTCCTCGGCCATCGTCATGAGCTTCTCATAGCCCTTCTCCTTGAGCTCGCGAGGCAGGGGGCCGAAGATGCGGGTTGCGACCGGCTCTTTTTTCGCGTCGATGAGGACGACGGCGTTCTCGTCGAAGCGGACGTACGATCCGTCCTTGCGGCGCATCGCGTTCCTCGTGCGGACGACGAGCACCTTCACGACGTCCTTCTTCTTGACGCTCTTGCGGGGCTCAGCCGACTGCACCGAGGCGACCACGATGTCGCCGATGTTCGCATAGCGGTGGCGGGTGCCGCCGAGGATGCGGAAGCACCGCACGACTTTGGCGCCGCTGTTGTCCGCTACCTTGAGGATGGAACGTTCCTGGATCATGGCTCGTTATTTCGTGACCTTGCCGACGATGCGCCAGCGCTTGTCCTTCGATATGGGGCGCGTCTCTTCGATCACGACCTTGTCGCCGGCCTTATACTCGTTGTTCTCGTCATGCGCCTTGAACTTCGCCGTGACGCGGTAATAGGTCACGTACTTCGGGTGCTTCTTGAGGCGCTCGACGGCAACGACGCGCGTCTTCTGCATGCGGTCAGAGACGACGGTGCCGGTAAGCTTGCGGTGCCTGGGTTGGGATTGGATTGGGGTTGCCTTCTGCATGGTCGTGGTTATGCCTTGGCTTTCAAAAACGTCTTTACGCGCGCGATCTTCTTCTTGAGCTCGCGGAGTTCCGCTACATTCTTCACTTTTCCGGCCGCAAGGTCAAACCGGAGCACGCGCAGCTTCTCTTTGCTCTCGCGCTCGAGGTTCGTGAGGTCGGCGGCCGAGCGGTTTTTGAGGTCCTGGATGTCTTTCTTCTTCATGGCTCGTGGTTAATGGGTGCCCATCTTCTCGATGATGCGACTCTTTACCGGAAGCTTGTAGGACGCGTGACGCAGGGCTTCTTTGGCTTTCCCGGCCTCGACGCCGTCGATTTCGAAAAGGATCCGTCCCGGCTTCACCGGGAATACGAAATGGTCAACCGATCCCTTGCCGCCGCCGAGCGTCTTTTCAGGCGCCTGGAGCGTGATCGGCTTGTCGGGGAAGATCCGGATCCAGAGGCGCCCTTCGCGCTTGAGGAAGTTCGTGATCGTCTTGCGGGCGGCCTCGATCTGGCGCGAGTTGACCCACGCCGCCTCGAGCGACTTCAAGCCGAACTGGCCGTAGCTCAGCTCGAGCCCGCGCGTCTCAACGGTGCGCTTCTTCGAGCGCCCCTTCTGCCATTTGCGATGTTTTACTTTTTTAGGAAGCAGCATGGTCGTGATGTCTTATTGGCGGGGTGCGGTGCGCGGCGCCTTATCGTCGCGGCCATAGGGCGGACGGGGTCCCCGCATGTCGCGGCGGCCGGCGAAGCGGCTGTCTTCGCGCTCCTGGGCGGCGCGGTCCTTGGCGAAAATCTCTCCTTTATAGACCCACACGCGGATGCCGATCGTGCCATAGCTCGTCTTCGCGGTCACGCGGCCATAGTCGATGTCGGCGCGGAGCGTCTGCAGCGGGAGCGAGCCCCGCGACAGCCATTCGCGGCGCGCGATCTCCTTGCCGTCGAGGCGGCCCGACAGGAACACCTTCACGCCCTTCACGTCCTTGTTCTGCTGCACCTGCTCCACGTATTTCTTCATCGTGCGGCGGAACGGCATGCGGCGCTCAAGGTCCCATGCGATCTGCTGGGCGACATAGCGGGCCGAAACTTCGGAACGCTTGAGTTCCTCGACGTTGAGGCTGAGCGCAACCTTGTTGCGGTTGCCGCGGACCTTCTGCAGCGCCGTGACGACGGCCTTCTGCAGGTCCTCCATCCCCTTGCCACCACGGCCGATCACGAGGCCCGGACGGGCCGCCTTGATATAGACGCGAAGGTTGCCCTGCGTGCGCTCGATCTGGACCTCGGAAATGCCGGCCTGGGCGATCTTCTGGTCGATCGTCGCGCGGATGGCCTCGTCCTCTTCCAGGAACTGCTTGTAGCCGGCCTTAAGGAACCAGCGAACCGGCCAGTCCTTCGTCACCCCGAGGCGGTATGAATTTGGATTGATCTTCTGTCCCATGGCGTGTTAGATATTGCCCGACTTGCGGCGCGTGAACGTGCGCTTCCAGAATCCGGGCTTCTGCGGCCTCGAGTCCTTCTCGGTGCCGGTATCGGGCGTGTGCTTGTCCTTGATCTTCTTCGTGTCGGTCACGGGCGGCAGCTTCGTCTTCTTCGGCGCCACGATCGTGAACTTCGGCTTGAGCGCCTCATTCACGCCGAGCGTGATCGTCACGTGGCTCATCTTCTTCTCGATCGGCGATGCCGAACCGCGGGCGCGGGGCAGGATGCGCTTCAGCATCGGCCCGCCATCGACGCGGACGTTCTGTACGAAAAGATGGTCGGCATTGAGCTTCTTGTTGGTTTTAGCATTCGCGACGGCCGAGCGCAAGAGCTTCAGGAGCGCTTTTGCGGGCCGGCGGCGCTGGGTGATGAGCTGCGCCTCGGCCTCGTTCACCGGCATGCCCTTCACGAGGTCGCCAACGCTGCGCACCTTGCGGGGTGCCATGCGGAGATAGCGGAGGGTTGCGGTTTGCTGTTCCATGGTTCGTTATTTCTTGGCTGCCTGCGATGCGGCCTTTCCGGCCTCGGCGGCCTTGAGCTCGAGCTCTTTCTGCATCTTGCCGCCGTGACGGGTGAACTTGCGCGTGGGCGAGAACTCGCCGAGGCGATGCCCCACCATCTCTTCGGTCACGCGGACCTCGATGAAGGCCCGGCCGTTGTGCACGCCGAACACGTGGCCCACCATTTCGGGGGCGATCTCCGAGGCGCGCGACCAGGTCTTGATGACCGTACCGCTTCCCGCCTTGGCGGCGGCCACCTTCTTCAGCAGCTTCGGATCGACGAACGGTCCTTTTTTGAGGCTTCGGCTCATGGTTTCGTTATATGGATAGGTTAGTTCGTTCCGCGGGCGTTCTTGCGGCGCTTCACGATGAATTTGCTCGACTTCTTCTTCGGGTTGCGGGTCTTGTGGCCGCCGGTCACCTTGCCCCACATCGTCTTCGGCTTGCGGGTGCCGCGAGGCTGCGCGCCTTCGCCGCCGCCGTACGGATGGTCAACCGGGTTCATGGCACTGCCGCGGACCGTCGGACGGATGCCGAGCCAGCGCGAGCGTCCCGCCTTGCCGATCGAGATGAGGCTCCATTCGGCGTTCGAGACCTGGCCGAGCGAGGCGAGGCACGTCCACTGGACGCGGCGCACTTCGCCGGAGTTGAGCTTGAGGTCGGTATAGCCGTCGGCGTTCGCAAGAACTTCGGCATAGGAACCCGCCGAACGCGCGAGCTGTCCGCCGCGGCCCGGCGTCATCTCGACGTTATAGACCTGATAGCCGACCGGGATGTTCTTGAGGCTCATGCGGTTGCCCGGCTTGAAGGGCGTCGTTTCGGCGACCGCGATCTCGGTGCCGACCGCGAGGCCTTCGGGAGCGAGGATGTAGCTGCGGCTGCCGTCGGCATTCTTCACGCGCGCGATGAACGCCGTGCGATACGGGTCATATTCGATCGTCTCGACAAGCTGCTTCGCGTTCATGACGTTCTGCCTGAAATCAACCATGCGGTACAGCTTCTTGTTGCCGCCGCCCTGGTGTCGCGTCGTGATGCGGCCTTGCGAGTTGCGGCCGGCGCGCGACTTGAGGCGCTTGAGGAGCGGCTTGTACGGGCGTGCGCCTTTCGTAAGCACGCTGTAGTCGGTCCCGGTCATGTTGCGCCGCGAGGCGCTTGTGGGCTTGTAGGTCTTCATGGCTCGTTATACGAGGTCGATTTTCTGGCCTTCCTTCAAGGTCACGATCGCCTTGCGATAGCCTTCCTGGACGCCGCGGCGGTTCATGTAGCGCTTGCTCTTCGCCGGGCGGTTCACGACGTTAACGTCGGTGACGTCCACCTTATAAATGTCCCGGATCGCCTTCTTGATTTCGGGCTTCGAGGCTTTCTCGCGCACGAGGAACACGTATTTGCGGTCGGCACCCATGAGGGCCGCCTTCTCGGTGATCCACGGCTTCTTGATGATGAATTGGTCGGTCATGGCTCGTTATTAGTAGTGCTTTTCGATGGTGGCGACCGACGACTTCTCGATAAAGAGGTTCTTATGATTCAAAACATCGAACACGTTGAGGGACATCGCGTCGATGGCCTTCGCCTTCTGCAGGTTGGACGAGGCGCGGAAGAGGTTCTTGTTGTCCTTGCTCGAAACGAGGAGCACGTCATAGCGCTTCGCGCGCTTCTGCATCGCGAGCGCCGTGCCGAGCGACGAGGCGAGCACCTTGGTCTTCGGAGCCTCGATCGCGAACGAGTCGAACACCTTGAGCTCGCCGTCCTTCGCCTTGCGCGAAAGCGCGACGAACAGCGCGAGGCGCTTCATCTTCTTGTTGACCTTCTGCGAATAGTCCTTGTCGTTGCGCGGACCGTGGGCCTTGCCGCCATGGACCCAGATCGGCGACCGGGTGGAGCCGTGGCGCGCGCGGCCGGTCCCCTTCTGACGCCAAGGCTTTTTGCCGCCGCCGCTCACCTCGCTGCGGTCGCGCACGTGCGCCCACGGACGCCGGGCATTCGCAGCCTGGGCGTCGAGCACCTGCTTCACGAGCGTCGAGTTCCAACGCGCGCCGAAGACGGCCTCGGGCAGATCAACCGTGCCAACCACTTCGTTTTTCAGATTGTAGACGTCGGTCTTCATGGTCGTTATTTGTCGGACTTCGCCGGCCTGCCGGTCGCGATTTCCAAAAAGCCGCCGCGGGCGCCCGGCACCGCGCCGCGGAGATAGAGCAGGTTCTTGTCCTTGTCGACGGCCGCGACGACCAGGTTCTTGATCGTCACGCGCTCGACGCCCATATGGCCGGCCATGCGGCGGCCCGGAACGACGCGCTGGAATGCGGTCGAGCCGATGGAGCCCGGCGCGCGATGGCGGTTCTTCTGACCGTGGGTCTTGGGACCGCCGCCGAAGCCGTGACGCTTGACGACGCCCTGGAAGCCGCGGCCCTTCGTGAGACCCGAGACGCGGACCTTGTCGCCCTCTTTGAACGACTCGACGGTGACGTCGGCGCCGACTTCGAGCGCGGCCATGTCGACCGGCTGGATCGCGCGGTTGCGAAATTCGCGCTTGGTCTTGCCCATCGCCACCTGGACGGCCTCATAGCCGTCCCGCTCGTTCGTGCGGAGCATGGCAACCTTGTTCGGTTCGGCCTTGACGACCGTAACCGGGACGACTTTGCCGTCCTTCCACATCTGCGTCATATTGAGTTTTTTGCCTAAGATGAAGGCCATAGTCTTGATCGTTCCCCCTGCCCGAGGGAAATCCAGAAATTGAAATTTGATAAAAATACCGGGGCTCGATCCCCGGTGCGTCACGCGAAAAACCCTCCAAGAACGGCCCTTTCAGGAAGAGCCAGGTTCATAAGAAAACGATGCCGCTTTCTTGATGAGGATTGTTCGCATAAAGCTCCGAGGAAACCTTAGGGACGAGTATAGCAGAACGGGGCGAAGTGTCAACCGTGAGGCGCGGCTACGGGATGAGCGGCCGGAGGGCGGCGGCGTCGAGCGCATAGGCGCGCACGAAGGAATCGTCCACATGGGCATAGAGGGTGCCTTCGCCCTTCCTGCCGGGAACGAACTGGCTCGCGAACGTGATGGTGCGGGCCTCGCTGTCGCGGATCAGGGGCTGTTCGGACACCCATTCGATGCCGCCGTTCTCATAGTCATAGACGAAGAGCCCGACCGAAAACAGGCCGTGATGGATGCGGTCGTGCTTGCGCGTGTCGGCCTCGCGCCCGTTCATCACGCCGAGCAGCTTGCCCGCGCCCACGTCGATGAAGTCCCTCGGCAGCAGCGGTCCCGGCGACGCGTGGCCGGCGATCCACGGGATGCCGTGTTCGGCAGGATGGAAGACCACGTCGCCGAACTCCCACGGCTCCCCCATCTCGAGCGCGACCGCCGACCGCACGACCGAATAGGTCATGCCGTCGATCGTGTTGCTCGATTCGACGAGGTTGAACCGGTATCCCTCCTTGTTGAGCGGCGCGATCGAGACCTCCTTCGCGCCGTCCTGGCCGCTGTCGGTGAGGACGGGCAGCGTCATCGTGAGCGACATGAGGTCTCTGCCAACCGCGTGTCCCAGATGGACCCGCGTGTGCGCGTGGTTCGTGAGCGCGCCGTGGAAGATCGGCATCGTGAAATAGAGATGCATGAGGCCGGCTGCATCGTCGATCCAGATGTCGGGATCCTCGAGGCCGAGAAAGTCGTCGCCGCGACCCGTGAGGGACGCGATCATCTCCTTTTCGTGCCTGATCGGCAGGCGCTCGCCGATCGCGAAACGCCCCGCAGGGTCGAGCGCGATCCCGCGGAGCTCGCTGTGATCAAGCGCGCCGCCATCGACGAGGTCGCCCTCGCGGCTCGTGATGCAGCGCGCCACGCCGCGCTCGAACCGCGCGGTCGGATCAAGCGTGATCGCCATCACGTGCTTAAACCGCTCGTCGGTCTCGATCACGCGGCCGGGGAGTTCGCGGTAAGGCTCATGTTGCATTTTTTTAGTATATCAAAGCAGCCCTAAGACTGTATTCTTCAACTATTGACAATTATTATATCAATTGCTAAAATGTTGTCAGTTCATAAGGAGCTGACAATGGAAAAGAAGCGTCGACTGCGACTGATCGGAATGTTGATCGACCTTTACACCCTTCTAGCCCTGGTTGGAATGTGCTTCCTTTTTCGGGCACACTGGCCGGTCGCCCTCGCCTCCATTATTATGGCGATGTCATGCGCGATAAAGATTGGCGGCAAGGTCGGCGTGGGCGTTGGCTACGGCACCCTTATGTTTGCGGGGTGCATGGGAATGTGTTTCTGCCCTTTCTGGCCCGACGCCGCGAAGGCTGTCGCTCTTGTAGGAGGAATTCCTGCACTGATCTACGCCTGCTGCGGACTATGGATGAGCGCGACAACCAGGGAAATCAGCCTGATCGAACTCATCCAAATCAGAAAAAATTGGTAAAAATCATGCGGCGCGCCGAGCAAATGGTGCGCCGCTTTTCTTATCAGAAAAAATCACCGCCTTCGTGGGGATTTCCATTGCGTAATTTTCATGAAATTCAGCATAGCAAAAACAGCCCTTGTGGGCTGTTTTTGCAAACCGAGGTTCGGTTAGGAAATCTCAGCTTACAACGATCCAATTTAATCCTCCCCGTACCGATGTCAATCTCCATTAAGGGAAGATTAAATTTATAAACGAGATAAATAAATTCCCCCTCGCGGGGGAATTTATTTACACCATTTTGATTTCAATATCTACGCCGGCGGGAAGATTCAGGTTTGAGAGGGACTCGATGATCTTCGCGCTCGGGTTCACGATCTCAACCAGCCGCTTATGTACCCGAAGCTCGAACTGCTCGCGGGAGTCCTTGTGGACGAACGTCGAGCGGTTCACGGTGTAGCGCTTGATCTCGGTCGGAAGCGGGATCGGTCCCACGACTTTCGCGTCATTCCGCTCCGCCGACTCGATGATCTGCCGCGCGGAGTTGTCGATCAGCTTGTGATCGTACGACTTGATGCGCAGGCGGATCTTCTGGGGTACTTCGGTCTTGGCCATGGGTGCTCAAAGTATACTACTTGCTGATCTTCGTGACAACGCCCGCGCCGACGGTGTGACCGCCTTCGCGGATGGCGAAGCGCATCTTCTCTTCGAGGGCGACCGGGGTGATCAGTTTGACGTTGATCTTCACGGTGTCGCCCGGCATGACCATTTCCATGCCTTCGGGAAGCGCGACCTCACCCGTCACGTCGGTCGTGCGGATGTAGAACTGCGGCTTGTAGCCCTTGAAGAACGGCGAGTGGCGGCCGCCTTCCTCTTTCGAGAGCACGTAGATCTCGGCTTCGAATTCGGAATGCGGGGTCACGGAGCCGGGCTTCGCGATCACCTGGCCGCGCTCGACGTCCTCTTTCTTGAGGCCGCGGAGCAGCGCGCCGATGTTGTCGCCGGCCTGGCCGTCGTCGAGCAGCTTGTTGAACATCTCGATGCCCGTGATGACGGTCTTCTGCGTGGGACGGAGACCGACGATCTCGACTTCGTCGTTCACCTTCACCTTGCCGCGTTCGACGCGGCCGGTGACGACCGTGCCGCGGCCTTCGATCGAGAAGATGTCCTCGATCGGCATGAGGAACGGCTTGTCGAGGTCGCGGACCGGGTCCGGGAAATAGGTGTCCATCGCCGCCACGAGGTCGACGATCGGCTTCGCGTCGGCGGAGTCGGCCGAATCGGCATTCAGGGCCTTGAGGGCCGAACCGCGGATGACCGGGGCGTTGTCGCCGTCGAACTGGTACTTCTTAAGGAGCTCGCGGACTTCGGACTCGACGAGATCGACGAGTTCCGGATCGTCCACCATGTCAACCTTGTTGAGGAAGACGATGATGCGCGGCACGCCGACCTGGTGGGCCAGGAGGATGTGTTCGCGCGTCTGCGGCATCGGACCGTCCGTCGCCGCGACGACGAGCACCGCGCCGTCCATCTGGGCGGCACCCGTGATCATGTTCTTGATGTAGTCGGCGTGACCCGGCGCGTCGATGTGCGCGTAGTGGCGCTTCTCGGACTCGTATTCCGAGTGGTGAAGGGCGATCGTGATGCCACGCGCCTTCTCTTCGGGGGCGTTGTCGATCTGGTCGACGGCCTCCTCCTTCTTCGCGAGACCCTTCTTGAAGAGCACGTGCGTGATGGCCGCGGTGAGGGTCGTCTTACCGTGGTCGACGTGTCCGATCGTGCCGACGTTGAGGTGCGGCTTCGAGCGGGAGAACTTTTCTTTTTCCGCCATGGGTTTGTTGGATTAAAATTTTATTTTCCGCCTATCCCGACGCTTGCCGACCGAGGTCGGGGCGCCGGCCATTCTTGTTCCCCCTTCTCGAACAAAAACAGCTTCAGAGAGCTGTGAAAACCTAAACCAATCGACCGGTTTAGAGAAAGGGTTTACCTGGCTATCATAGGGCACATCGGCCGAACCTGTCAACCCCTTAAAGGTAGACCCGGTCGACGTAGCACCACGTGAACTCCTCGCCGGGCGATACGGATTTCATGACCGGATGGCCGGTCGCCTTGAAATGGGCCGTCGCGTGCCGGTTCTTCGAGCTGTCGCAGCAGCCGACGTGGCCACAGGTGAGGCACATGCGCAGGTTGACCCAGCTATCGCCGGTCTTTACGCAGTCCTCGCAGACGGTGATGTCTTTCGGATGGACGTCGCGGATCTGGTCGAGATGCGTGCAGGCGGAAGCCTTGTTCACGATCGGATCATTAAAAACGATTTAATCTTCGCCGAGGTCGGCCTTGATCTCGCGGAACTGGTTCTCAAGCTCGCCGAGGCGCTTCTTGCTCGTCTTGATGAGCTCGGACGCGAGCTTCACTTTCTCGAGGGCCTGCTCGACGTCGAGCTCCTCCTGCGAATCGAACCACTCAAGGATCCCGGCGATCTCTTTGAGCTTCTTCTTGAAGTCCTGCGTGCCGCTTTCGGATGCGGCCGCCTCGTTGCGCTCCTTCGGGTTTTTCGAAGCCTTGGGGCTCATGGGTGATTCGAACAATGATTGCATGGGTTCATGGAAAACGTCCTACCACTATATCCCTTTTACCGGCCGCTTTCCATCCCGCCGCCCGGCTCGACGCGCGAGCGCACGACGCCGTCCCTGAGCTCGGTCTCGAGCCGGTCGCCGGGCGCGACGTCGCCTGCGCTCCGCACGATGCGGCCGTCGCGGCGCATGATGGAATAGCCGAACGCAAGCTGGCGGCGCGGGTCGTGGATGCGCACGAAGCGCTCGGCGTAGTCGATCACATCCTTGCCGTGGGCGATCCCCTGCTCCACCTGGTTCGTCATCGAGTCGCGCGCGAACATGAGGTCGTTGCGGACGCGGCGGAACTCCTGCTCGATGCGGCCGAGCAGGTACGGGACCTGCTGCAGCTTCGCGAACGCCTCTTCCCACGTGCGGCCGAGCGCGTGCGCGGCGGCGGTGGGCGTCGAGGTCATGAGGTCGGCGGCGAGGGCGACGAGCGGGACGTCCTGGTCGTGCCCGATGCCCGCGATCACCGGGACCGGGAAGGACCCAATCGCGCGGACGAGCGCCTCGTTGTTGAACGCCTGGAGCGACTCGAGCGAGCCGCCGCCGCGGATCACGACGAGCACGTCGATCATCCCCTCCTCCGCCTCGCGGCGCATGCGCGCGACCGCCTTCATGAGCGGCGCGGCGGCCTGCTGCCCCTCGACGCGCGAGTCGAGCACGCTGATCACGAAACCGAATTTGCCGAGGTTGTTCTGAAAGTCGTGGATGACGGCGCCCTTCATCGAGGTGATGACGCCGATGCGGCGCGGATAGTCCGGCAGCGGCCGCTTGCGTTCGGGCGCGAACACGCCCTCGGCCTCGAGCCTCTTCTTCAGCGCGTCATAGGCCTTCTTGAGCGCGCCCTCGCCGACGAGCTCCACCGTGTCGGCGACGAACGACAGCCGGCCGCTCGGGGCGTAGACGTTCGGGTGGCCCGACAGGATGAGCTCCATGCCGACCTCGATCGCCACGCCGCAGAGCTCGTAATTGCGGCTCCAGATGATGCAGTCAAGCACGCCCTTGTCCTCTTTATCCTTCACGGTGAAATAGACGTGGCCCGAGGCGGCGCGCTTCAGCTCGCAGACCTCGCCCGTCACGCGGACCGCCTGCGCCTTGAAGATCTCGTTCAGGAAGGCGATGAATTCGCCGACCGTAAAAAGCTTTTCCCTCACGTCGAGCATTCCGCCATTCTACCACGAACGGCGTTGCCCTATAATGAAGGCATGCCTCCCGAACGCGATCCCCGGACCCCGACGCGGCCGGAGCCGCCGCCCCCGCTCCCCCATCCGTCGCGCGCGGCCGGGTTCGTCTTAAGATATGCGCCGGTCGCGACCCTCGCCGTGTCGCTGCTCTATGCCGTCGCGCTCCTCATCGGGAACGCGGGCGTGATCGCGTTTTTCTCGGTCGTCCTTTCGGTCCTCCTCGCCGTCCTCATGGGGCTCATTGCCCTCATGGCCGGCGCGGTCGTGCTCCGGTCCCTGTTCGCCGTCGCGGCGGAACTCTCGCTCCTCATCTTCATCACCCAGGCCTATTGCATGTCGCCCGGACGGACGGCGGCGAGCCAGACCGCGATGAGCACGCTCTTCACCGTCGGCGTGATCTATGTCGTCGTCATCTTCGGGCGCGAGCTGTGGGAGGCGCTCAGGGCGACCTATGGGCGCGTGAGCGCGTCCCGGCGGTCGTTCCAGCGCGTGCTCACGGTCGCGGGGTTCGTCTTCTTCGTCGCCCTCTTCCTCTGGCAGCTTACGCTCGTCATGCAGCCGATCATCGGGGGCCTGTGCGTCTATCGGTGATTGACTTTTGGACGGCGCCGGGCGATAACAAAAGAAGCAAAGCCCCTTTGCACGTCACCGAGGAGGATGGCCGTGAGCGTCACGAAGGAACAGATGAAAGCCTGGCTTTCCCGGCTGAACAGAGCCGAAGAAGACAAGGTCAGGATCACGCATGAACACTACGCAGTGGTTCGGGAGATGAAGGCCGCAGGGTTGAACGTCGTTCTCGAAGTAAAGTTCAGTATCCTCGTGAAGACCGAGAATGAGGAATACACCGAATTGGCATGCCTGCTCGGCACCATCGATCGGGAAAACTATCTGAGGAACCTGCCCGCCATCAATACGAAACCGGTCTAAGCTTGCACGACGGCATCGGAGGTGATGAACGATGCAGGAACGACGGCCGCCCAATGCGTTATGGGCGGCCTTTTATTTTCAACAAGAAAAGCCGCCGAATCTCTTCGGCGGCCTGGCGCGTTCGGCCCTAACGACATGACACCAGATGAAGCTTCCGCGCGGAACCGGCGATCTTTTTCGCGGGGCTCCGGCGGGGCGGCTGCAGGATCATGATCGAGCGGACCAGGAGTTCCTCGTTCAGATGCACCTCGCATCCTTCCTCGACAAGGGCCTGCAGGGCCTGGGGGTTGCTGTTGAAAAAGTTGCGCAGCTCGACGAACAGGGCCTCGCGCAGCTTTTCGATCCTTTCGTTCGAATCCATGACTGCCTCCTCACCCAGGGTGGCGTACTGAGGTTCTTTATGCCACAAACGACATGAAAAGTCAAAGCCGCCGAACGATTGTCCGGCGGCCGATGATGCGGGCTCACCCGATTTTGAAATTGCCTCTTGCTATGTCGTCGAGTTCGCCGTCACCGAAGACGCCCGGCTTGACGCGGCCGCTTTCGTCGACGAGCGACCCACCGGGATCCTTCGCGGGGATAAAGGTCAGGTGCGGCAGGAACATGAGGTCGTAACCCCTTTCCCTGATCGCGGCCACGAGCTCGGTAATCTCGGCGCTTTCGTTCACGGCCTTGATGACACCGACCGAAAACTCGTTGGCCCAGTTGGCGAATTGCGCCGCCTCCTCTTCGGTGTATGACCTCTTCTCGTGTTCGCCGTTGCGGGTGAACCAGAATGCCGAAAGCGGCACGACGGCTCCCGCGCAGTGGACAGGCTTCTTGGAATCGGCTTCCCCGAGAAGAAGCAGCTGCGTATGAAGCTTGCGGCAGGGCATGTTCAACGGCGCTTCGACAACCTTCCAGACGACGAAGGGGCCGGTCGAGCCAAGGCAGTCCCGCAGGCCCGACGACTGCGTATAAAAGTCCTCCTGTTCGGGATCGATCAGCCGCAGCCAAACCGTATCCCCGGGCTCGAACACCGTATGTCGTTCCGGATTTCCCATCGTTCCCTCTCAAAGTTGGAATGGATTGCTACCTTTTTTATCGCCCATCGCGCGCGAAAACGCAAACGGCCGCCCTTTCGAGGCGGCCGTTGGATCGTTCGCATTCGTTCGAACGTTAGCGCTTCTTGCCTTCGACGATGAGCTGCGCGACGTTCGCCGGCGCGGGCTCGTAATGGTCGAATTCCATCGTGAAGCTGCCGCGGCCCTGCGTCATCGAGCGGAGCTCGGTCGCATAGCCGAACATTTCGGAAAGCGGGATCTTCGCGTCGATCACCTTGAGGCCCGGCCGGTCGTCCATCGACTCGATGCGGCCGCGCTTCGAGTTCACGTTGCCCGTCACCTCGCCCATGAAGTTGTCGGGGACGATCACCTGCACTTTCATGATCGGTTCGAGGATCACCGGCTTGGCGCGCCGGGCGGCTTCCTGGAAGGCCATGGAACCCGCGATCTTGAAGGCCGCCTCGTTGGAGTCCACCTCGTGGAACGAGCCGTCATAGAGGGTGACCTCGACGTCCACCATCGGGTAGCCGGCGACGACGCCCTTGTCGAGCGCCTCCTTCACGCCCTTCTCGGTCGGGCCGATGAATTCCTTCGGGATGGCGCCGCCCTTGATCTCGTCAAGGAAGACGAAGCCCTCGCCGCGTTCGAGCGGCTTCACGCGCAGGCGCACGTGGCCGTACTGGCCGCGGCCGCCGGACTGCTTGATGTACTTGCCTTCGGCATCGCCCTCCGCCGTGATCGTCTCCTTATAGGCGACCTGCGGGCGGCCGACGTTCGCTTCGACATTGAACTCGCGCTTCATGCGGTCGACGATGATCTCGAGGTGCAGCTCGCCCATGCCGCGGATGATGGTCTCGCCCGTCTCGGAATCGCCGCTCACCTGGAAGGTCGGGTCCTCCTCGGCCAGGCGGTGCAGGGCGACGCCCATCTTCTCCTGGTCGGCCTTGGTCTTCGGCTCGATGCGCAGGCCGATGACGGGTTCGGGGAACGTGATCTTCTCGAGCACCACCGGGCGCGCGGGGTCGCAGAGCGTGTCCCCCGTCGTCGTCGCCTTGAGGCCCACGATGGCCGCGATCTCGCCGGAATAGACCTCGTCAACCTCTTCGCGGTCGTTCGCGTGCATGCGCACGATGCGCCCGACGCGCTCCTGGACGTCCTTCGTCGAGTTATAGATATAGGAGCCGCGCTTCAGCACGCCGGAATAGACGCGGTAGAACGCGAGGTTGCCGACGAACGGGTCGGTCGCGATCTTGAAGGCCAGACCCGCGAGCGGCGTCTCGTCGTTCAGGTGGACAAGCACTTCCCCGCCGGTCTTCTCGTCGTGCGCCTTGATCGGCGGCAGGTCGGCCGGCGACGGCAGGTAGTCGATGACGGCGTCGAGCATGAACTGCACGCCCTTGTTCTTGAGCGCGGAGCCGGTGAGCACCGGGACGATCGTGTTCGCGATGACGGCCTTGCGGAGGGTCTTCTTGAGGTCCTCGAGCGAGATCTCCTTGCCGTCCAGATAGGCGGTCATCACCGCGTCGTCGTTTTCGGCGATCTTCTCGATCAGCGTATGGCGAGCCTTCTCGACCTCCGCCTTCATGTCGTCCGGAACCGGGACCTCGGTGATCTTCTCGCCGTGCTCGCCCTCGAAGACATAGCCCTTGTTGTTCAGAAGGTCCACGACCCCCTTGAAGCCGGCTTCGGAACCGATCGGCAGCTGCACCGGGATGGCGTTCGGCGTGAGGCGGTCCAGGATGGACTGGTAGCTCTTCTCGAACGACGCGCCGGAGCGGTCGAGCTTGTTGATGAAGCAGACGCGCGGGACCTTGTATTCGTCCGCGTAGCGCCAGTTCGTCTCGGACTGGGGCTCGACGCCCGCGACGCCGTCGAAGACGACAACCGCGCCGTCAAGCACGCGGAGCGAGCGCTTCACCTCGACGGTGAAGTCGATGTGGCCCGGGGTGTCGATCAGGTTGATGCGGTGCTCGAACTTCTTGTCGTGGTTGCGATAGGTCGGCGTCCAGAAGGCGGTCGTCGCGGCGGACGTGATCGTGATGCCGCGCTCGCGCTCCTGCTCCATCCAGTCCATCACGGTGTCGCCGGTGTGCACCTCGCCGATCTTGTGCGAGACGCCGGTATAGAAAAGCACGCGCTCGGAGACGGTCGTCTTGCCGGCGTCGATATGGGCGATGATGCCGATGTTCCTGATTTTTTCAATGGGATATTGTCTTGGCATGATGTTACGAAATTACGAATTTTTACGAATATACGAATTATTGTTCATTGACGATCCTTTTGAAAATCACTCCCTTGCTTGAAAACCTCGCCAGAATGGCGAGTTTCAAGTTCGTCGCCTTCAGATATCCATAAACTTGAGTGATGTCATGTTTGGAGAATCGGTTTCCTCGTTTGAGTTCCAGGACGATCTTTCCGTCGATTAGGAAATCCAGAATTTGCCTGCCTATGATCTTGTTCTTGAATTTTATTTCGTAAGCGATCTGCTGCTTGAATGGAATCCTGGCGATCGCAAGCTCTTGGGCAATCGCGCGCTGATAGTATTTTTCCCGATAACCATATCCCAACGCGTTAAAGACCGAGAACAGGGCTCCGACGACCCGATAACTGAGTTCGGGATACAGAATATCGGCACGTTCGAGTTTCTTCTTTTCCGCCATTCGTATATTCGTACATATTCGTAATTTCGCAAACTACCGGGCGAAATGGGCGAAGGCGCGGTTGGCCTCGGCCATGCGGTGCGTGTCCTGCTTCTTCTTGATCGCGGAACCCTCGTTCTTCGCGGCGGCGATCAGCTCGTCGGCGAGCTTTTCGGCCATCGGCTTGCCCTTGCGCGCGCGGGCGGCGCCGATGATCCAGCGGAGGGCGAGGATGAAGCGGCGCTCGGGGCGCACTTCGCGCGGAACCTGGTAGTTCGCGCCGCCGACCCGCTTCGAGGCGACCTCGAGGAGCGGCGAGGCGTTCTCGAGCGCCTTGTCGAAGATGACGAGCGGGTCCTCCTTGGTCTGCTCTTTGATCTTGTCGAACGCGGCATAGACCACGCGCTCGGCGGTGGACTTCTTGCCGTCCTTCATCACGTAGTTGATGAAACGGCCGAGCTCGACGCGTCCGTGGACGGCATCGGGCTGGTGGTATTTCTTATAGACGCGCTTCTTTCTCATGTCGTTCTGTGGTTGCTGACGTTATTTCGCCTTCTTGGCTCCATATTTGGAACGCTGCTGCTTGCGGCCGTCGACGCCGGTCGTGTCGAGCACGCCGCGCACGATGTGATAGCGCACGCCCGGAAGGTCCTTCACGCGGCCGCCGCGGAGCACGACGATCGAGTGCTCCTGCAGCGAGTGTCCCTCGCCCGGGATATAGGCCGTGACCTCGGTGCCGTTCGTGAGGCGCACGCGCGCCACCTTGCGGAGGGCCGAGTTCGGCTTCTTCGGGGTCTGGGTGAACACCTTCACGCACACGCCGCGCTTGAACGGGGCGCCCGAATGGACGGGGCGGTTCTTGATGGAATTGAAATAGAACGACAACGCCGGCGATTTGCTCTTCGCCTTGTGGGGATGACGTCCTTTCTTGATGAGCTGCCGAACGGTGGGCATGAGGCTTAAAAAAGATCGGTGGCTCGAAGGCCAACCGAACAAGAAGAATTGTAGGGTGGACGGGATTTTTTGTCAACAAACGCCGCGCGCGGGAAAAGAAAAAGCCCCGCGCGAATCGCACGAGGCTTCCTGCTCCCCCTTGTTCGTCCCAACCGAGCGTGTGCCGTCCGTTATGAAAAGAATAAGGGCATGCGAAGCATGAAAGAAGGGTCCTGGGCCTTGGATCCCCTTCCGGCGCTTCCCGCGAGGGTCTATGGCCGCCAGCCACGGCGACCCCGGGGCGCTCGCTTCGCACGTCGCCGTCATTCGGGGGGAGGGCAATGAACGACGACGATCTTTGTTTTTTCAATTCACTCACCTTTTATTCTGGCATTATTCTATCGCAGCTTTTCATTTCTGTCAATGCAGGGTAGAATCACCTTCGTAAGACGATAAAGGGGCCCCGGCGGCTGCGCCGCCTGTGCCCTCGCTCGTCAAGAATGAATAGTTAGGAACTATTCATTCTTGCCTCGCTCGGGCCCATAGCATAATGGTAGTGCATCCGGTTTGCATCCGGAGGGCGGGAGTCCGATTCTCCCTGGGTCCACCACTAGCAGCGACGGTCCGGTTCGCGCCCCGCCTGGACACGTGTCGTGGTGCGCCATATGGTGTAGCCAGCCCTCCACCAAAGGAATCCCATGCTGAAATACGGCGACGACCTCGCATTCTATTCCTGCGAGGAGACGGCGGCACTGCTCGGCGTCTGCCTGCGCACGCTGCAGAGGTGGGTCGCCGGCGATTCGCCGTGGCCCCCACCGCTCGCAGAACTCAAGCCCCTGACCGCCCCGAACGGCAAGACCCTGTTCAACGCGAAGGAGGTCCACCGGGCGGTCTCCACCACCCTCCGGATCGAGTTCACGTCCGAGGTCGCGGAGCGGTTCCTCGCAAGAAACGTAGAAACCAAGAAACGGCCCAAAGCAAACCCCACCTGATACGGTGGGGTTTTTCGTATGGAGAGGGAGATCCATCTCACGAGATGGTCCACGCGTACATTTTTCGAAATCAACAATCGATGCCGGATAAAAAAATCGAGGGTCGCAAGAGCAACCCTCAAAGGAGCATCCGAACATCAAGGCACGATGACGCTCCCGGCGGAAGGAGCGCCCCACACCGGGACCACGCTGTCTTCACAGAAGTCGTTGAGCACAGGCGTGTAGCCGGCGAGATACAGAAGCGGGACACGGCCCCCGACGAGGCCCCCATCGCACCGCGAGCCTACAAGATACATGCAGTGATGGCTGAGAACCATCGGGAACAGGATCACGTGGATGATGCCGCGGAAGGCATCGTATGGATTACGCTTCTCGTTGGCAATGTTTTGCCGCGAGACCATCGCATTCACATTCAGCCGTGCGCGGCCGTCTTCGACATCCACGAGCAGATGAGCCGAGTGCGGAACTTCCACGGTGGCCGTGATGTCAACTATATCGAGATGGTTGACGCCAGTCTCGCCGTTCAGCTCGACGTGAGCCATCAGTTCGTTCAGATCGAGCACTTTTGGGCGCGGCGGCACAAAGAGGAAGAATCCCTTCTCCGGCAGCCGATTGCGGAACGGGTCGGCATCGCCGTAGGTGGCGAGCTTCCGGTCCACGAGGCCTTCGACCTGATAGTCAAAGAATTCGCTCGCGCTGGGTAGCATGGGCGGCGGGGCGATGAGCCCCTGATACTGTTCGGCGGATACGACACGTTTCTCCTTCGCTGTCTGGGGCATAGCCCCTCCTTTCGTTGTCTTGCGATGCCTTGATGATACCAAAAATCTGAAATTATTTTATCGTATTACTTACTCTATGTCAATAGGCGCAAATTTTAAGCTGTTGCCATTCCCGCATTTCGGCGACAAATTGGTTCCAATGGACTCGCGGGTAGTCCACACGCGATATCACCCAAGCGACTGGCCGGTGAGCAGCGAGAAGATGCCCGTCATGATGGGCACGAGGAGCTGGAAGCCGAAGAAGACGAAGATGAGCACGATGAAGAACCCGTAGCGCTCGAGCGCATAGGCGGCCCGCGCGGTCGCGGGCGTCTGCGGCAGCGCGGCGAAGAGCACCCGCGACCCGTCGAGGGGCGGGATGGGGACGAGGTTGAAGACGCCGAGCAGGATGTTCACGTAGCACACGAGTGCGAGGAGCGTGATGAAGAGCGGCGACACGGTCGTATAGGTGAGCACGCGCACGATGAGGCCGAACACGAGCGCGAGGGCGAAGTTGGTGAGCGGCCCGGCGACCGCGATGAGCGCTCCCCCGGTCCGCGGGTCCTTCAGGTTGTTCGGGTTGTACGGGACGGGCTTCGCCGCCGCGAAGAAGAACGACCCGCCCGAGGCCAGATAGAGGAAGACCGGCATGAGCACCGATCCGATCGGGTCGAGGTGCTTCAGCGGGTTCAGTGTGAGGCGGCCGGCGCGCTCCGCGGTGTCGTCGCCGAGGCGCTGCGCGACATAGCCGTGCGCGACCTCGTGGAGCACCGCCGAAAAGATGAGCACGATGAATTCGAAAATGGTAAGCGGGAGGTTCATGCCGGTATACAGATATAGTACCAAAAACCGCGCCGGAGCGCGGTTGGTTCGGTCCGACGGGCTAGATCTTCACGATCTCGACCTCGGCATAGTCCTGACGGTGCCCCTTCTTGCGGCGCCGGCGGGTCTTCGAGTGGTATTTGAACGTGATCTTCTTCTCGCCGCGCACGGCCCGCACGAGGCGCCCTTCGGCGGCTCCCGCGAGGTGCGGCATGCCGATCTCAACCTTGCCGTTCGCGGAACGGAGGAGGACCTTGAACGAAGCCGCGCCCTCCGCGGGCCCGAGCTTCTCAACCTGGATCTTCTGGCCCGGCGTCACTTTGTATTGCTTGCCGCCGGTCGTGATGATGGCAAAATCAGGCATTGACGTTCAGGATAGCAGCACAGGCGAGAAAAAGCAAGACGGCGAAGATGAGCGTGCCGCCCGCGAGCACCTTGCCTAGGAACCCGTCACGCTGCTCGAATTCGAGCGCGATGAAGAAGTTCATAAGGACGACGATGACGCCGAGCACCCCCGCGAACGCGACGGGGGTCGCGTCGCCGACCGACGTGATGCCGGTCATGTCGTTGAAGTGCATGATGTACGGCCCGGTCCCCGACGCGAGGAGCGAGGCATAGGCCCAGGCCGATCCGCCGGCCACGAAGACCAGCGAAAGGAGCGCGAGGCCGCTCACCGCCCGGTACCGGATCGCCTTCTGCAGCATGTCAGCCGCGGCGCCCCCGCAGGATGGCGGCGGCCTTGTCGGGGTCGACCGTGTTGATGTCGATCCACGTCGAAAGCTCGAATCCCGCCGAGATCGAGATCTTGGGGATGATCTCGACGTGCCAATGATGATAGCGATAATCGCGGTGGCGGTAGTTCCCCTGGTTGAGCGGCGCGTCGTGCACGAAGAAGTTGAGGTCGGGGTCGTTCACGTTCCGGCGCAGCCGCTTCATGACCGCCTGCACGAGGAGCGCGACGCCCGTCACGACGGACTTCGGCGTCTCGCGGAACGACGCGAAGTGCTTCTTGGGGATCACGGCGACCTCGAAGGGGTACTTCGAGGCGTACGGCGCGATCGCGATCGCGTGCGCGTTCTCGTCGACGACGCGGACCTTCGCCTTTTTCTCGAACTTCACGATGTCGCACCGGATGCAGCGGCGGTGGCGCACGAAATAATGGTGCGCGCCGCGGAGCGAGTTGATCGTGTGCGTCGGCACGAGCGGCAGCGTGAGCACCTGGTAATGCGGGTGCCACACCGACGCGCCCGAGCTCGGGCCGTAGTTCAGGAACGACGACACGTACTGCGCGCACTTGTCCTTGCCCGCCATGATGTGGCACGCCTGGATGATCTCGAACACCTTCGCCGCGGTCTCGCGGTCGAGGTCGGCGAAGCCCTTGTTGTGGTCGCGCGTGATGATGAGCTGGTGCGAGCCCACGCCGGTCTTGCCGCGGAACATGCCTTGCTCGAAGGGCACCGAGCAGACGTTGCTCGGCATGAGCGCCGGATATTTGTTGTTGATCACCGCGATCTTCCACTTGTCCCCGAGGAGCTCGCCTTCGGGATACGTGAGGACGGGCGGCCAATTGCCGGACTTCTGCAGGTCCTCGAAGGGACACTCGCGGAGCGGCGTCGGCGTGCGCTTGGGCCTGCGGGCGTCGAGGAACTTCGGGCGCGCGGCGCGGCCCGGAGCAAGGATCACCCAGTCCCCCGAGATGATGTCTTGGCGTAGTTCACTCATGAGCTATCCTGTTCTCATAATACCAGCTGAGGACGTCCTTGGCGATCGGCACCGCGTTCAGGCTCCCTTCGCGCGAGTTCTCGATGAGGATGAGGATCGCGATCTGCGGATCGTCGCAGGGAGCATAGCCGACGAAGAGCGCGTTTTCCTGCTGGTTGTTCTGCACCTGGGCGCTGCCGGTCTTCGCGCATACCGGGAACGGCAAGTCATGCAGGGTATACGCCGTGCCGAGCGGCGACGTTACCCCCGCGCGCATCCCCTGCTGCACGTCCTGGATCTGCGGAAGCAGCGACGTGAGGTCCTCGTTCACCTTGGGCGTCGAGCTTTGGTTCAGATAGGGCCGCCAGACGGTGCCGCCGTTCGCGATCGCGCCGATGTATGACAGAAGCTGCACGGGCGTGACGAGCAGGTCGCCCTGGCCGATCGCGACGTTATAGGTGTCGCCCAAGAGCCACGGCGTGCCGGACTTCTGCCGCTTCCAGTCGGGCGTGGGCAAAAAGCCGTCCGCCTCGCCGGGCAGGTCGATGCCGGTCGCCGTACCGAGGCCGAACCTCTGCCACCAGCCGTGCAGCGCGTCGATGCCGAGCCCCTTCACGCCATAGTCGCTCGCGTCGTTCAGCATCGGCGTCGAGGCCGGCGATCCGCCGACCGTGACATAGAAATAGACGTCGGACGACTGCGCGAGCGCCGACGCGAGGTCGACGTTCCCCTGATAGCGCCAGTCGAGGTACTTCGTCGGCGTCGACGAGTTGTAGGGGTTCGGAACCATGAGGTAGCCCGGCGAGAAGATCTCGCGCTTGGGGTCGATCACGCCGTCCTTCAGGATGGCCACGCCGTCGAGCGGCTTGATGGTCGAGCCGGGGTTATAGAAGCCCGAGACCGCGCGGTCGAAGAGCGGCCGCAGGTTCGAGGTCAGCAGGTTCTCGATCTCGGCCGTGTTCGAGGCCGGGTCGGAGAACACGTTGTCGTTGTAGCCCGGCAGGTTGACGAGCGAAAGCACCTGGCCGTTGCGCGGGTCGATCGCGAGCCCGAGGCCCACCTGGCGCCCGAGCGATGCGAGTCCCGACGCGAGGCGGCTGTGCAGCTCGGCCTGCAGGCCGCCGTCGACGGTGAGATGCACGCTCCCGCCGATCGCGGGGTTCGACCGCTCCTCGGTGCGCAGCACCTTGCCCTGCGCGTTTTTGAACTGCACGTCCACGCCGGGGACGCCCTCGAGCGTGCTGTCATATTCCTTCTCGATGCCGGCCTTGCCGACGAAGTCCTGCGCGGTGAGCTTCGGGTTGCCCTTGAGGTCGGCCTGGGTCACGCGGCCGATATAGCCCACGACCGACGAGAAGACGGCGCCCTGCGGATAGGTCCGTTCGAAGTCGCTCGAGAGCCTGATCGCCGGCTCGCCCACGCCGAGCGCCTGCACGTTCACGAGCTGCGCCTGGGTCAGGTTGTCGGCGAGGACGACGGGCGTCGCGAAGTCCTGCGCCTGGCTTTCCGCAAGCATGGACCAGAGCGTGTCCGAAGCCGTGCCGAAGATCCTGCGGACCTCGGCCACGGTCGACGACTGCGCGTCGGGCGTCTCCTTGATGAACTGCCGCGCGTCGAGATAGGCGGCGAACACCGCCTTGTTCGCGACGAGCTCGTCCCCTTCGCGGTCATAGATCATGCCGCGGGGCGCCGGCGTCTCCTGTCCCTGCGCGACGTTCGCCGCGGCGCGCGCGGCATAATAGCCGTAGCCCGAGGCGTTCAGATAGACGACCCGTCCGATGATGAGCATGCCGAGGGCGGCGATCACGATCCCGAGGAGCAGCAGCGGCCGGTTGCCGAGCGGGACCTCGACCATGGTAAGGTCGCGGCCCCAGTCGTCGCTCAGCGATTCCTCGAACGAGATGTTGTTTGGCGATGTGCGCTTGCGCGGCATGGCTTCGTTGTGGACGTCGTCAGTCGCGGTGCGCGCGCCGGTTCAGGACCCCGAAGACGATCCCGCCGAACATGAGGCAGCCCGCGACGTCGATGACGAACGATCCGAAGTCGGCGACGAGGAACCTCGGCGCGACCGCGAGATAGAGCGTGAAAAGCCCCAGCACGATGAACGCGAGGCTCGCGGCCCACGGTTCCCATTTCGAATAGCGGTGCGCGAGATAGGCGGCGACGGTCACCGCCGCGAAGATGAGCAGTTCGGGGCTCAGGGCGGGCTGCCAGTTGATGATGAAGATCGCCGCGAGCAGAAAGAACAGCACGTCCCAGATGTCGAACAGGAACGCGAACGCGACGAGCGCCGCGAAGACGAAGTTCACGAAGACGCCGAGCGTCGCGAACCAGAACTGCAGCACGAACGCGAGCGCGAGGAAGAGGAGCGCGAGGATGAACCGCATCATGAGCCCTGGGCGATCACGACCGTCTGAACCTTGTTGATGTCATAGGGAAAGACGAGGGTGGCCTCGGTGAAGAGGCTGTCGGCCGACGTGCTCGTCGCGCTCACCTGCCCGACCGGCAGGCCATAGGGCATGCCCGGCCCGGCGGCATAGACGATGCTGCCCGCCGCCACGCCCGCCGTGCGCGCGATCGAGCCGATCTTCGGATAGGACCCTCCTTCGAACAGGCCGTCATAGCTCGAGGTCCCCACGCGCACCGGCATCGTGAAGCCGCTGTCGAAGATCGTCTCGGCGAGCGATTCGTGCGCGAAGACCTGGGCGATGCGGCCGATGAGCATCCCCTGGAACAGCACGGCCGTGCCGGTCGTCACGCCGTGGTCCGCACCCGCATCGAGCAGGAGCTCGTTTTTGAAATTGAGCGGATAGCGGGAATAGACCATCGCGCGGAGCATCCGCGGCGACGCCTGCGGCAGCTGCTCCTCGACGGTCTGATAGATGGCGACCTGCGCCTCGAGCGCCTCGTTCTGCGCCTCGAGGTTCGGGGCCAGGGCGTCACCGGGCGCCGCGGACGACGCCTCGCCCACCCCGCTTCCGGGCGTAAGCCACTGGCGGATGCGCCAGCCATAGGACGGCGCGAAGAAAATCCCGCCGGCAAGAAGCACGAGCAGGACGCCGAGGATCCAACGATGGGACCGCCGATAGGTCATGAAAAAGGCTGCGATGAGAAGTTACAGGTTGATCGAGAGCGGCTTCAGCGGGTTGTCGAGCAGCTCGCGATGGCCCTCGAGGTTGTCGACGATCTGTCCCAGGCCGCGCACGACGCAGGTGAGCGGATCGTCGGCCACGTGCACGGTGACGCCCGTCTCCTTCTCGAGCAGCTCGTCGAGGCCGCGCAGCAGCGCGCCGCCGCCGCAGAGCACGATGCCCTGCCGCAGCACGTCGCCCGCGAGCTCCGGCGGCGTCTCTTCGATCACCTCGCGCACCGAGTCGATGATCGCGCGGAGCGACTTCGAGAGCGCCATGCGCACGTGGTTGTTGCGCAGCGCGATCTCGTTCGGCAGGCCGGTGCCGAGGTCGCGGCCGCGGATCGGCACCTCCATCCGCTCGTCGAGCGGGATGGCCGATCCGACCGCGATCTTCGCGAATTCCGCCGTCGGCTCGCCGATCGCCAGGTGGAACTCGTCGCGCACGAACCGCATGACGTCCTCGTTGAAGCGGTCGCCCGCGACCTTCAGGGTGCGCGAGACGACGGTGCCGCCCATCGAGATGACGGCGATGTCGGTCGTCCCGCCGCCGATGTCGATGATGAGGCTCGCCGACGGCAGCGAGATCGGCAGGCCCGAGCCGAGGGCCGCTGCGGTGGGCGACTCGACGAGATAGACCTTCGAGACGCCGGCGTTCAGGGTCGCGTCCTCGACGGACTTGCGCTCGACCTCGGTCAGGTTGTTCGGAATGGCGAGGATCGCGCGGCGGTACGAGACCATCGAGCTCGCCTTCGGGCGGCTGAGCAGGTGCCGCAGCATCTCTTCGGTCATCTCAAAGTCGGAAATCACGCCGTTCACGAGCGGGCGCACGACGTTGATGTGCGGCGGCACCCGGCCGAGCATCTTCTTCGCGTCGTCGCCAACCGCGAGCACGTGGTTCGTCTTGGTGTTCACGGCCGCGACCGATGGCTCGTTCACCATGATCCCCCGCCCCTTCACATAGATGAGCGAGTTGGCCGTGCCGAGGTCGATGCCGATGTCTTTGAAAACCGAATCGAAGAGTCCCATCCGATTTCGTAAATGATTGCGTTTATTTGATAAGCTTGACGGCCTCGTCGAGCGGGACGACCTTCGCGTCCTTCTCGCCGCGCCGCCTGACTTCCACCGCGCCGTCCCCGACCTTCGGGCTCGTGACGATGCGCCACGGAATGCCGATCAGGTCCGCTTCGGCGAATTTTTCGCCCGCAGATGCCGCCCTATCGTCATAGAGTACATCAATGCCCTTGCTCCGTAAAGATTCATAGATGCCGTCGCCGTCCGCGCCGTTCAGGGCGAGCAGGTGCGCGTCGAACGGGGCGACCGATGCCGGCCACAGTATACCATGGTCATCGTGAAAAAGCTCGACGATCGTGCCCATGAGGCGCGTGACGCCGATGCCGTAGGAGCCCATGACCACATAGTCGCGCTCCCCCGCCTCGTTCGTGAATGTGAGGTCGAACGCCTTCGCATATTTCGTGCCAAGCGGGAAGATGTTGCCCACTTCGACCGCCTTCTTCGCGTGCACGACGCCGCCGCACTTCGGGCACGCCGCGCCGTCGTGCAGCTTCGAGATCTCCTGGTTCTCGGCATAGTCGCACGTGCCGCAGACGAAGATGGTGTCCTCCCCCACGTCGCAGGCGACCTGGAACTCGTGCGTGTTGCTCACCGTGAATTCGCCGCCGGCGGCGAGGGTGTAATAGGCCTTCACGCCGCAGCGCGCGAACACCTTCTTATAGGCCTCGGCCACGCGGGCGTAATAGTCGAACAGGTCCTTTTCGTTCGCGTGGAAGCTGTAGAGGTCCTTCATCAGGAACTCCCGCCCGCGCAGCAGGCCCGACTTCGCGCGCGGCTCGTGCCGGAACTTGGTCTGGATCTGATAGGCCGCGAACGGCAGGTCCTTATAGGAGCTCACGTAATGCGACGCGATCTCGCTCATCACCTCCTCGTGCGTCCAGCTGATGTTGAAGTTCGGCTCCTTCTCGTCGCCCGCCGTCACCTTATAGACGACGTCGACGTCCCACCGTCCGGTCGCCGTGAGGTATTTCTTCTCGTGGAGCGCCGACATGAGCATCTCCTCGCCGTCCACCGCGTCCATCTCCTCGCGGATGATGTTCGATATCCTGCGGATGACGCGCCACCCGAGCGGCAGCAGGGAATAGACGCCGGCCGAGTTCTTATAGACGAATCCCGCGCGGGTGAGCAGCTGGGCGTTCAACGCCACCTCGTCCTTCGGGGCCGACCGCTCGGTTTTCGTGAAAAGCTTCGATTGGCGCATCGCGTGAGGGGTTGGAATTTCCCTAAGCGTAGCACGAAAGGAATGCGCGTGCCACACGCGCGGCGCGGCCCAATCCACAGCCCCGTTTCGCGGGGCGCGCGCCCGCGTGCTACAATACGGGCATTCCAATGGCAACGTCCCAGCTCGCGCTTGAGACACCGCTGTATGAGATCGTGGGCGCACGCGCTCCGCTCCTGCGGCGGCTTGAAAAGCTGGGCGTGAAGACCGTGGGCGACCTGCTCTGGCACTTCCCCGTCCGCTACGAGGACTATTCGAAGACCTATTCGATCGCCGAGCTCGAGCCGGGGCAGCAGGCGACGATCCAGGGCACCGTCGAGGAGATGCGCGTGCGCCACAGCTTCAGGCGCGGCATGGAGATCGTCGAAGGGACGATCGCCGACGAGACCGGATCGATCCGCGCCGTGTGGTTCAACCAGCCCTACCTCGCGAACGTGCTGAAGCCCGGCCGTCGCGCGAACTTCGCCGGCAAGGTCTCGCTGTCCGAGGAGGGCGAGCTCTATCTCAACCATCCGGTCCACGAGATCATCCGCATGAACGCGTTCGGCGCCGCGCCGAGCCACACGGGCCGACTCGTGCCCGTCTATCCCGAGACCCGCGGCCTCACCTCGCGCTGGATCCGTTTCATCATGCAGTCGGTCTTCAAGCGCAACCCGAGGCTCGACGAATGGCTCCCCGACTCGGTGCTCGCCGAATTCGGCTTCCCGGACGTGGACGACGCCATCCGCACGGTGCACTTCCCGAACGAGGCCGAGGAGGCCGCGCGCGCGAAGCTGCGGTTCTCGTTCGAGGAGCTCTTCTTATTGCAGCTGTGG
Source organism: Minisyncoccota bacterium (assembly GCA_035541435.1). Lineage (GTDB taxonomy): Bacteria > Patescibacteriota > Minisyncoccia > UBA6257 > 2-01-FULL-56-20 > JAKAGE01. The sequence goes on from DATKNL010000002.1 coordinate 72,425, forward strand.
AATGTCCGGCAGAAGGCTCGGCTCGCCGCCGAGCGGGCGCCGGCCGTCCCCGTCGACATCGAGCGCATCAAGGACCTGCTCGCCGCCCTCCCCTTCGAGCTCACCCCGTCGCAGAAGAAGTCGCTCTGGGAGATCACGAAGGACCTTGCGAACGAGCGGCCGATGAACCGCCTGCTGCAGGGCGACGTGGGGTCCGGCAAGACGGTCGTCGCGGCGATCGGCGCGATCGTCGCCGCCGACCACGGCCTGCAGACCGCCTTCATGGCGCCGACCGAGATCCTCGCTCGGCAGCACTTCGAGACGATGAAGAAGCTCTTCGACCGGTTCGAGCGGCACGAGGGGCCGGACGCGAAAAAGCTGCCGGCGATCGGCCTCCTGACCGGCACGAACGCGGTCGTCTTCTATGAGCGCGACATCGAGGCGAAGGTCCCGAAGCAGGAATTCCACAAGCACGTGGCGGACGGCGCGGTGAGCGTCGTCTTCGGCACGCACGCGCTCATCGAGAAGGGCGTCGTCTTCAAAAACCTCGGGTTCGTCATCATCGACGAGCAGCATCGCTTCGGCGTGCGGCAGCGCGCCGAGCTCCTCGGGCGCAAGACGCGCGAGAAGAAGCAGGCGGCCGGGACCGAGCGGCAGATCCCCCACTTCCTCAGCATGTCCGCCACGCCGATCCCGCGCACGCTCATGCTGTCGGTCTTCGGCGACCTCGACCTGTCGCTCATCACCGAGCTTCCGTCCGGCCGCAAGCCGATCGAGACGCGCATCGTCTCCCCGATCGAGCGGCAGGCGACCTATGACTTCGCCCGCAGCGAGATCAAGAACGGCCGGCAGGCATTCGTCATCTGTCCGCGCATCGAGCCGAGCGAGGACGACAGCGCGAAGGCGGGCGGGCGGAACGAGGCGCAGAAGAAGCTCGACCTCCGGTCGGTGAAAGAGGAATACGACCGGCTCTCGAAGACCGTCTTCCCCGACCTCAGGCTCGCGATGCTCCACGGGCAGATGAAGGGCAGCGAGAAGGAATCCGTCATGAAAAAGTTCGCCGCCGGCGAGTTCGACATCCTCGTCACGACCTCGGTCGTCGAGGTCGGCGTCGACGTGCCGAACGCGACGATCATGATCATCGAGGGCGCGGACCGGTTCGGCCTCGCGCAGCTCTATCAGTTCCGCGGACGCGTGGGCCGCGGCGAGCACCAGTCCTACTGCTTCCTCATGGCCGAATCGACGTCCGACGCCGCGAACGCCCGCCTGCGCGCGATCCTCGAGGCGAAGAACGGATTTGAGCTCGCCGAGCGCGACCTCGAGCTGCGCGGACCCGGCCAGTTCTTCGGCGAGGCACAGACCGGCCTGCCCGACATCGCGATGGAAGCGCTCCGCAACCCCGAGCTCGTTCAGGGCAGCCGCGCGGCCGCGCTCAGGCTCCTGCAGGAAGAGCCGCGCCTGACGAAATTCCCCGCGCTCCGCGCGCGGGTCGAGTCGTTCGGCAAGAAGATCCACCGGGAATAAGGTAGCGGCGCTACGCCGCCTTCGCGACCGCCTCCTTGCGCCCCTTGGGCGTCACCCAGAACCCGAGCCGGTACTTGCCGCCGAGCATGAGCCGCGTCTGCGCCTCGAGTCCCGGGAAGGCCCCGAAGACGATGAGCGTGACCGGCATGAAGGCCCACTGCAACAGATAGATGAGATAGCGGTACGGACCGAAGTCGCGCGGCTTCGGCGGCAAAAGCAGGATCGAGAGGATCGCCGAGCTCACGATGCCGAGCATCGAGAGCGTGATGATCCAGCGCGTCACGTGCGGCAGGTAGTATGCGAGGAGCGTCGAGCCGAAGTGCCGGCCGCCGAGGAAGAGCGGCAGCCATCCGAGCGCGAAGATCATGAGCGAGTTCGTCGCCCATGAATGGAATCCCTCGATCCCGTTGAAGGCCCAATAGCGCTTCTTCGCGGCCGGGATCTCGGGATCGCGCCGGAAGCCGTCGAGCATGTACGGGATGTTCTCGGCGCCCCAGCCCCACCGGCGCTGCTGCTTGTAGATGTTCCTCATCGTGCCCCAGAACGTCGGCGCGACGTTCGCGTCCATCGAGACGGGATAGAGCATCGGCTCGACGCGGAAGTCGCCATGATAGCGCAGATAGCCCTGCCAGAAGATGCGCGAGTCCTCCGAGACGATGTCGCAGTCCCAGAAGCCCACGTCGATGAGCGTCGAGAGCGGGATCGACTGCGACGAGAACGACGTGAGCCGCTCCGGCCGCGACTGCTGCATCATCTGCCAGAAGGTCGTCGAGAACGCGACGACGCGCGCGAGCGCCGGCGCCTCATAGACGTTGTTCGTGAAAAACGGGATCGGCTGATAGATCGCGCGCAGCGGGTCGCGCACCGTTAGAAAGAGGTACGTCAGCCGCCCGAAATAGTCCGGGAAGACCTGCGTGTCGACGTCAAAGACCGACACGAGGACCCGCCCGTGCCCGATCCTCATCGGGTCGACGATCTTCGCCTGCGCCTCGCGGCCGGCCCATGCCTCGTTCGACCCCTTGCCGGGGATCTCGCCCGCCGCCCCGGCCGGGTGCACCGTCGTCATGAAGCGCCCGAACCGCGGACCGAACTCGCGCCCGATGCGCTCCCCCGTCTCGCGCGCGCCGGCGCCCGCACGCTCCTCGAGCGCGAGGACGACGATCATGCGGTCCGTCGGATAGCGCACCGCGAGCAGGCTCTCGAAGCTCTCCTTCACGACCTCGTACGGCTCGTCGTACATCGGCAGGATCACGAGGTGCCACACGTCCCGCCACGGCATGCGCACGCCGCCCGCCGACGCGAGCTTGTCGAGCTCGGCCTGCCAGTCCACTTTCATATTGGCCTTCATCGCCTGATAGGTTGCCCGCAGGTGCAGCGAAAGGTACGCAGTCTTCAGGAGCCAATAGACGTCGAACAAAATGATGAACACCGACACCCACACCGGCAGGAGCCAAGAAAAAAGGACCATCAGCACGATGGTCGACCACGCCAGGATTCCCGGCAGCATTTCGAAAAATCGTTTCATGTTCGGTGCGGGCGCCGGCGCCCGCGATGACGACTCATCATACGGCCTAGACGCGAAAATATAAAGGAGGAGGCCGCAAGGCCTGACGCTTTAGCCCTCGTTTCCTTAATGATACCACTGGCGGCCGCGCAGCCGGTGCGCCCCGGCTGATTGACAACCATCGCGCCGCGTTTCACAATGATCGCAGTTATTCCAAATCAAAAGGTCAGGAGGACCTTATGAGAACTGCCGTAGCAGGCGCCTTCTGGTTCCTGTGCGTCGTAATGACCATCGCCGCTTATGAAGACCCGGTCGGTTACGCGGGCTCAGCCATCGCCCTCGGCGCCATGGCACTCGTCTTCAACCTGGCCGCCGCAAGGATCCTCAGAAGCTATCCGTTCCCAATCGCGGTCCTCGCCGTGATCGGCGTCAGCGTCGTCAATGTGATGCTTAACTTGCACTACGGCCGCTATTTTGCGGAATTGAACATCCTCGGGCGCGCGGCATTCTCCCTGGTTGTTGCTTTGGCCAACGCGCTCGCCGTGGTCCGCATCATCGATTGGCTCATGAACCGCTTCGCCGACCCGGCCATGAGAAAAACTGGCGGCATCGACGTGAGCGGATTCTAGGAGGCCGCCGGCATGGCTTTCCGCCGCCATTCACCATCAATAAAAATCAGCCGGGGCCCGCGCCTCGGCTTTTTTGTTTTCAAAGAAAACGGGCATCACAGCACCCGGCTTCGCGCGATATCGAACCATGACGGATCAACCTCGTCGAGCGCTTCGACAAGGCCGGGGCCGTCGATCAGTTCGAGCGGCAGGCCTTTCGCCCATGAGCGGGCGGCCGCCGTATAGCCCGCGGTCGTCACGAAAAATCCCTTGTCGGCCTTGACCTTCAACATGCTGCCATAGAGGTCGCGGATCGGGGGTTCCCCGATCTTCTTGTCCGCGCGGTAGTGCTTCACCTGCGCGACGGCGGTCGCGCCGTCTTTCTTAAGGACAAGATCGAGGCCGTGGTCCCCCGTCTTGCCGGTAACGGTGACGTCATATCCCCAATGCTCGAAAAGCCATCCGATCAGCTTTTCGAACGCGCGGTCGTCGATCGTCGCGAGATCGCTCATAGCGATGGCGGCAAGCCACAGGCTGCTCTGCCGGCGCTTCCTCCTGAAGACGCTCACGGCGACGGCGATAATCAGGACGGCAGCGAGGACCGCGAGCACCGTGACGATCGTCGCACCGCTCGGCTTGAAAACCACGAGGCCCGCCAGCACGACAAGCGCCGCGAGGACCGCGAGCGCGTTGCCCGGCGAGGACTGCTTGCGATAATACCGTCTGCGGCGGCGCGACATGAGGTGTAGCGTTTAGTATACAAAATTCGACGATACTCAGTTTGACAACGTAGCTAGCCTATTATATAATTAGCTCGGTATTTTGGAAATCGAAATCACTGCACAGACAAGGAGAAGAAGCGATGTTTTACATCATGGTGTCGCTCGTGAGCGCGTTCGTCGGGGCTCTTCCTTTGCTTTTCAAACGGAAGATCAATGCCGCGATCGTGCAGGGTCTGATTACCGCGATCGTTGGATACTGCCTCATTTACCTCCTGGCTCCTTCGACGGCATATCCGCTGCTCGGGGCGCCTGGACTGCTGACGGTAATCTGGTGGGTCTTCGCCGCCGTCATAGATGGCTCGCAGGAGAACGAAGTCACCGCTCTTGTCGTAGTCCCGATCTTCGGGATCATCCTTTATGCGGTCGTCGGCTTGTCCGGATGGGAAGCGTTTCGCGCAAGCGATTACGCCAACATGATGGGCTCGGTGGACGTGCGCGAATGGACGCAGGATGTTCAACCCAAGGATCCTGCCCATATGCGCATGAGCACGAAAGAGAATGCCCTCTATCAGGCGAAGAAGGTCATGGGAAAGGATGGAGCCATCGGCAGCCAGTTCGAGATCAGCGAAGACAACATGACGCTCCAGATGATCCGCGGGGAACTCTGGTACGTCGTTCCACTGGATTATTCCGGGTTCGGCGTATGGATGAACTCTCGGGGAGTCCCGGGATACATCAAGGTTCATGCCGAGGATCCCCATCGGGAACCTGAGCTCGTAATACTGAAAGATGACGAGCTTATGCACTACACGCCGGGTGCCTACTTTGGCAACGACTTAGAGCGGCACCTCCGGAATCGTGGCTATCTCAACAAGCTGCTTTCCGATTGGACCTTCGAGGTCGATGAGGACGGGCATGACTGGTGGGTGGTCACGGTTTCCGAACCGACCATCGCATGGTGGGGTGAGCGCGTTTCCGGCGTCGCGATCGTGAATCCGTCTACCGGCGATGACACGTTCTATCCGCTCGGGAAAGTTCCCGATTGGGTGGACCGAGTCATTCCTCAGCATATCGTGAAAGATTACCTTGCATGGCAAGGCGACCTGTCCGGAGGCTGGTGGAACAGCTGGTGGGGAGCCGTAAACCTCACGGAACCCGAGACGCCGAATCTCATCTATGGTTCCGGCGATCAGCCCGAATGGGTGACCGGCATCACGTCTTCGAACGGCAAAGATGACTCGCTCGTGGCGTTGGTGTATACCAATTCACGAACCGGGAAATCTGTCCGTTATGTGATGAAGGGCGGAGGCACCGATACGGCCATCCTTGATGCCGTGAACAAGAACAGCCAGGTTCAGTTCAAGCACCTGCATGGCGTGGCGCCGCAGATCTACAACGTGTATGGTCAGCCGACGAGCGTCATCCCGTTGTTCAACGAAAGCCATTCGTACCAAGGCGTCGCCATGGTTCCCATCAACGACATCCAAACGGTGGCGGTGGGTGGCGACCAATATGAGGCGCTCCGTTCGTACGAACAGCTCCTCTCCGAGGCGGGCCAGCGCGTCGCGTTGGACAAAGAGCGCACCCTGCAAACCATCGAGGGGGTCGTCGACCGCTTTAGCGCGGAGGTTACGAGCAGCGGAGGTACGGTCTATTACCTTCACCTCCCTGGCATTTCGTGCCTCTTTACTGCCGGCGCCGGCGCATCAGCGAAGCTGCCGGTAACGAAAGAGGGCGATAAGGTGAAGATCGAGTTCTATGCATCGGACCGCGATGTGGTCCCGATCCATGGGTTCGATAATCTTTCCCTTGTCCTCTCGGCCAGCAAAGTACAACAGCAGGTTCGCGCCGAAGTGAAGGAACGGCAAGGCACTCAGGAAGTTCGATCCGATACGCAGACCGTCGTGAACCGGATCCAACAAATGTCGCCCGAGGATTTGCAAAAGCTGAAATCGCAAGTCCCTCCTCAGTCGCAGTGATTGAATTCAACCCTCGGCCCGCCATGCACCAACCAGTGCGATGCGGGCTGATTTTTTTGTCTCGAAAATTTGCAGTCCCAAGGGGAATCGCCCCGCGGCTCACGCGCTCGCCGTCGCTCGCGCGTGGCCTGGGCACCGCCTCACGGATTTTCTCTGCTGAGAAAATCCGCTCCGGCGGTCCGATTCCTCTTTGAGAAAACCGACAAAACAAAACATGCCTCGGTAAGGGCTCTCGGAGGCGCGATGAGCGCCGAGAGCTGAGGCGCGCATCCAGCAGGACGCGACGCCGCACCTTACCGAGGCATGTTTTGCTTTGTCAGTAGCCCCAAGGGGAATCGAACCCCTATTTGCGCCGTGAAAGGGCGCCGTCCTAGCCATTAGACGATGAGGCCTCGCTGCCGACGGCGCGCGCCGCACGACAACCATCCTATTTAACGCGAATTTGACAGAAAACACAAGTTCCAGCATGATAAACCTCAGAAGATCGTCAACCGAAACCCGGGGTGAGCCATGGACTTTCTCACAGGAATCCTTCGGATCCTTGCGAGGCCGCTGCAGATTTTCCTGCAAATCTTCGCGAGGCAACCTATCTACCTTCAGCTCAGAGGAAGCACGACCGAGCTGACCGCCCAGTATTACGCATTGGACAGGGAATGCATCGAAGTCGTGACCGACGGCGAGAACGCCCTTTTCGTGCCGGGCAGCGACATCAACCAGGCCCTCTGCCTCTTTTATAAGAGGAAGATCCCGGGATGGATCAACTACCGCGACGACTATGTGACGAGAGGCATCTGCAAGCGCGGGGAATTCTATGCGCAGGTGGACGCCGAAAAGCCGGAGCCGTCCGGCCAGCACGCCGCGGTCTGACCCTCAGCCCATCCCCTATGCCGCCAATCCCCATTGGCGGCATTTTGTTTTTTTTTCGCGCGCGGCCAAGGGCAGTGTTTGAAATCCGACGCGCCAGCCGATACAATCAACTTCTATGAACCTTCGCGTACTCGCCATCGAGACGTCCTGCGACGAGACCGGACTTGCCGTCGTGCATGTGTCGGGCGGGCTTCGCGCGCCGAAGGTGCGCGTCGTGAAGAGCCTCGTCGCATCGCAGATCAAGATCCATCAGCCGTTCGGCGGCGTCGTCCCGAACCTCGCGAAGCGGGAGCACCTGAAGAACCTGCCTGTCCTCTATGCGAAGCTGACCGGCGGCGCGAAGAACGAAGCGCGGTTCTGGAAGGCGATCGACCTCGTGACCGTCACCGTGGGGCCGGGGCTCGAACCCGCGCTCTGGACCGGCATCGAGTTCGCCAAGCGCATCGCGCGCGAGCACGGCAAGCCGCTCGTCGGCGCGAACCACCTCGAGGGGCACCTGTACAGCTTCCTGCTCGGACCGGCCGGACGCGGCGGCGCGGCGCGCGCGAGCCTCTTCCCCGCCGTCGCGCTCATCGTCTCGGGCGGGCACACCGTGCTCTTGCGGCTCGAATCGTTTTCAAAATGGAAGCGGCTCGGCGAGACGCGCGACGACGCCGCGGGCGAGGCCTATGACAAGGTCGCGCGGCTGCTCGACCTCCCCTATCCGGGCGGTCCCGAAATCGAGCGGCTGGCCAAGCTTGGCAACGATGACGCGATCGCCTTCCCGCGCCCGATGATCAACGACAGGAATTTCGATTTCAGCTTTTCGGGACTCAAGACGTCCGTCCTCTATTATCTGCGCGGGCAGGACGGCACGGTCCCGACCATCAGGAGCGCCAAAGCGAAGGCCGACATCGCCGCGAGTTTTCAGAAAGCGGCGCTCGACGTGCTGGTCGCGAAGACGGTCCGCGCCGCGCGCGATGCGGGCGCGAAGTCGGTGCTGCTCTCGGGCGGCGTCGCGGCGAACCGCGCGCTGCGGACGCGCCTCGCACGCGAATCACGCAGGATCGGCGCGCCGTGCCTCGTCCCTCCCCCCGCCTATAACCTCGACAACGCCGCGATGATCGGCGTCGCGGGCGCGATGGCGCACCTGCGCAAGAAGCGCTATCCGCTCACGGCCGACGGCGGCCTCGACATTTAGAGGACCTGAAACGCGCCCGTCGTCGCAGCGTCAATTAGTACGACGTGGGAACCCACTGGTCGATGCGGTTGTTCGTGTAATCGGCGACGTAGAGATTCCCGTTCGACGAGAACCCGATGCCGAAGGGATTCTGGAACTGGCCGTTCCCGGAACCGACCGAGCCGAACGATGTGCTATAGACGAAGGTGCCGCCGCTCGGAACCCATTTGTCCACGCGGTTGTTCGAAGCCTGGGCGATATACAGGTTGCCGCCCGAGTCGAAGGCGATGCCCAGGGGATCGCTCAGGAAGCCGTTCCCCGATCCGCTCGAGCCGAACGACAGGCTATAGGCATAGGTCGCCCCGCTCGGGGTCCACTTGTCGATGCGGTTGTTGTTCGAGTCGCTCACGTACATGTTGCCGCCGCCGTCGAAGGCGATGTAGGCCGGGCCGCTGAACTGGCCGTCGCCCGAACCGCCGGAGCCCGTCGACGTGCTATAGACGAAGGTGCCGCCGCTCGGGGTCCACTTCTCGATGCGGTTGTTCGACATGTCGGCGACATACATGTTGCCGCCATAGAACGCGATCCCCACGGGATCGTTGAACTGGCCGTCGCCTGAGCCGAGCGACCCGGTCGACGTGCTATAGACGAACGTGGTGCTGCTCGGCACCCACTTCTCAAGGCGGTTGTTGAACGAATCGGCGATCCACAGGTTGCCGCTGCCGTCGAAGGCGAGGCCCTGCGGATGGCTGAACTGGCCCGCGCCGGCGCCGCCGGAGCCGAATGGCGTGCTCGAGACGAACGCGCCGCCGCTCGGCACCCACTTGTCGATGCGGTTGTTCGAATAGTCGGCGATATAGATGTTGCCGCTGCCGTCGAAGGCGAGCGCGTCGGGATGGCCGAACTGGCCGTTGCCGGCGCCGGACGTCCCGAAGGACGTCCCGAAAAGGTATGACGGCCGGCCGGGGCTCGTGAGCTGGATGTCGCCCACCTCATAGGCCTTCGTGTCGCTGCCGCCGTCGTTCGCGGCGAGCGGCGTGTATTTCTGCGACTCGAGATAGCTTGAGACCTTCCATCCGTTGCCGTTCGTCACATAGACGTAATAGTCGCCGGACGAGGTCGTGTTCACCGGGTCGATGGGCAGCTTCGACAGGGGCGAGCCGGCGTTCATCTTGGTGAAGTCGATCGGGACCCATCCCGTGCCGTCCACCTTATACACCGAAGCCGAGGCGGCGCAGTGATAGGCCCCGCCTGCCGGGAACCCAAGCCCCGAGCAGTCCGTTCCCGCCGAGCTCGTCGCGGTCGGATCGATAAGCGACAGATAATAGACGTAGGGCGTGCCGTAGCCGCCTGCGAGATTCTCGTTGTTCGCGATGCCGACCGCGTTGTTGATCGTGCTGAGGTCCGAAACGCGGGTCGCGTCGCGCGCCTGCTGCAGGGTGATCTGCGGGTTGATCACATAAATAACAACCACCGCGATCACCGCGATGACGCCGATCACAATGAGAAGCTCTATGAGGGTAAATCCGGCCTTCCTACTCATAGGAGTAGTTTAGCAGAAACGGTTTGCGCGCCCTGGGTAGAACCTCGTCGGCCCGCTAAAAGCCTGTCGGAACCCACTTGTTCACGCGATAGGCCATCTGCCGGTCGGATATGAGGATATTCCCGCTCGCGTCGAAGGCGATGCCCCATGGATAGGTGAACTGCCCGGTGCTCGTTCCCGCCGAGCCGAACGAGGTGCTATAGGTGAAGACGCCCGAATTCGGGAACCATTTGTCGATCCGCTTGTTGCCGGCGTCGGCGACATAGAGGTTGCCACCGGCATCGAACGCGAGCCCGATGGGGTTCTGCATCTGCGCGCTGCCCGAGCCGAGCGATCCGAAGGACGTGCTATAGGCATAGGTACCGCCACTCGGGACCCACTTCTCGACGCGGTTGTTGGCTGAATCCGAGATATAAAGGTTGCCGCTGCCGTCGATCGCGATGCCGGTCGGGCCGTTCACCTGCCCTGGTCCCGAGCCGAGCGATCCGAAGGACGTGCTATAGGCATAGGTCGTGCCGCTCGGCGTCCATTTCTGGATGACGCTGTTCAGGTAGTCGTTCACGTAAAGGTTGCCGCTGCCGTCGAAGACGAAGCTGAACGGGTCGTTGAACTGGCCAGGGCCGGACCCACCGGTGCCGAACGACGTGACGTAGGCGTAGGTCGTGCCGCTCGGCGCCCACTGCTGGATCCGCTTGTTGTTGATGTCGCCGATGAGCAGGTTGCCGCTGCCGTCGATCAGGATGCTCGTCGGGCCGTTGAACTGTCCCGCTCCGGAGCCGCCCGAGCCGAACGTGGTGAAATAGGTATAGGTCGTGCCGCTCGGGACCCACTTCTCGATGCGGTTGTTCAGGAAGTCCGCGACGAGGACGTTGCCGCTCGCATCGACCGCGACGCCGGTCGGGCCGTTGAACTGGCCCGCGCCCGCGCCGTTCGTTCCGAAGCTCGTGCCGTACGTGAACGCGACCCGTCCGGGGCTCGAAAGCTGGATGGCGCCCACCTCATAGGCCTTCGGATCGGTGCCGCCGTCGCTCGCGGCCAAGGGGCCGTACTTCTGCGAGTCAAGATAGGTGGACAGCTTCCATCCGTTGCCGTTCGTCACATAGACGTAATAGTCGCCTGACGAGGTCGTGTTTACCGGATCGACGGGCAGCTTCGAGATCGGCGCGCCGGAGCTCATCTTGGTGAAGTTGATCGGTATCCATCCCGTGCCGTCGATATTATAGAGGGACGACGACGCGGCGCAGTGATATGAGCCGCCGGCGGGAAAGCCGAGGGCTGAGCAGTCGGTTCCTGCCGAGCTCGTGGCGGTCTTGTCGATGAGCGAAAGATAATAGACGTACGGCGTGCCATAGCCGCCCGGAAGGCTCTCGTTGTTCGCGATGCCGACAACGTTGTTGATCGTGCTGAGGTCGGAAACGCGGGTCGCATCCCGCGACTGCTGGAGCGTCGCCTGAGGATTGATCACGTAGATCACCACCACGGCGATGACCGCGATCACGGCGATCACGATAAGAAGTTCGATCAGGGTGAATCCGCCAGCCTTATTCAGTTTCATAACCCTTTCATTATATCCCTCCGCGCCGCCACCCCCTGTGCACAACCTAAAGCAGTCCCTTCCTTATCTTGTTCCGCACGCCTTCCACGTAGCTGTTGAAATAATGAAGGTTGTGGAACGTGATGAGCGTCGCGGCCGTGATCTCCTTCGCGCGCACGAGATGGGCGACGTACGAGCGCGTGTATTCCGCGCACGTGAGGCACCCGCATTTCGGATCGAGCGGCTTCCTGTCGTTAAGGAACGCCGCTTTGCCGAGATCAAGCCGGCCCGCACTCGTGAAGGCGATGCCGCGGCGCGCATAATGCGTCGGGACCGTGCAGTCGAACGTGTCGATCCCCTGCTTCACGATCGTCTCGATATCCTCGAGATAACCGATGCCCAAAAGGTGGCGCGGCTTGCGCTCGTCGAGGAGCGGCAGCGTCCATTCGAGGATTTTTTTCGTGCCGACGCCCTGGTCGCCCTTGCCGCTGCTCCCGCGACCGCCCTGCGCGTCGCCGAGGTCGCCGCCGATGCCGAACCCGTCGAAGGGCAGCCCGTTCACGAACCGGGCGCTTTCCTTCCTTAAATTTTCATAAAGGGATCCTTGCACGATGCCATAAAGCGCCTGGGACGTTCTTCGCGCCTCGAGGCACCGCTTCGCCCACGCATGCGTCCTCGCGAGCGATTTTTTCATGTATTCGCGCGACACGCGCGGCGGCGTGCATTCGTCGAACGCGAACATGATGTCGGCGCCAAGCGCCTCCTGGATCCTGACCGACTCCTTCGGGCCGAGAAAGAGCTCGTCGCCCGTGAGCGGCGAGATGAAGCGCACGCCGTCGTCCGTGATGCGGAGCGACTTCGGCTGGTCGCCGCGCTCGACCGCCTGCTCGATCTTGTTCACGAAATGCTTCGCGACCTTGCCGACCCCGAGATCCCGCCCGAAGCCGAGGCTGAACACCTGGAACCCGCCCGAATCCGTCATCATGGGCCGCGGCCAGTTCATGAACTTCTGCAGGCCGCCCGCCGCCTTCACCACCTTCTCGCCCGGCATGAGGTGCAGGTGGTAAGTGTTCGCGATGATCATCTGCGTCCGCGTCGCGGCGACCTCGTCGCTGCGCATCGCCTTCACGGCCGCGAGCGTGCCGACCGGCACGAGCGTGGGGGTCTCGACCTCGCCGTGCGGGGTCGTGAGGACGCCGAGCCGCGCCCGGCTGCGTTTGGATTTTTTGAGGATCCTGAATCCGATCATGCGGTTCAGTGTAGCGGCCGCCCCGCGAAAAGGAAAGGCGCCCGACCTAGGTCGGGCATTTTGCCATCCGTCCATCTTCCTTTTATACTCTCATCATCATGGAAACCCGCTACGACCACGAGAAAACCGAGCCGCGCATTTATGCCCAATGGGAGCAATCCGGCTATTTCAACCCCGACACGCTGCCCGGCGACCGCCCCGAGCCCTTCACGATCGTCATGCCCCCGCCGAACTCGAACGGGTCGCTGCACGTCGGCCACGCGCTCTTCGTCACACTGCAGGACATCATGATCCGCTTCGCGCGCATGCGCGGGAAGAAGGCGCTGTGGATCCCGGGCGCCGACCACGCGGGGTTCGAGACGCAGATCGTCTATGAGCGGGAGCTCGAGAAGCAGGGCCGCTCGCGGTTCGCAATGAAGCCCGAGGAACTTTACAAGGAGATCCTCGCCTTCACGCTCTCGAACAAGACCTATATGGAGAACCAGATCCGCTCGCTCGGCGCGTCGTGCGACTGGTCGCGCGAGAAGTTCACGCTCGATCCCGACGTCGTACGCAAGACCCAGCAGACGTTCCGGCGGCTCTACGACGACGGGCTTCTTTATCGCGGCAAGCGCATCGTGAACTGGTGCGTCAAGCACCAGACGTCGCTTTCGGACGTCGAGACCGAGTTCAAGGACCGCAAGGATCCCTTCTATTATTTCACCTACGGCCCGTTCACGATCGGCACGGCGCGGCCCGAGACCAAGTTCGGCGACAAGTACGTGGTCGTGCATCCGGCCGACGAGCGCTATGCGCAGTTCAAGGACGGCCAGAAGATCGAGCTCGAATGGATCAACGGCCCGATCACGGCGACCGTGGTCAAGGACGAGGCGATCGACATGTCGTTCGGCACGGGCGCGATGACGATCACGCCGTGGCACGATCCGGTGGACTTCGAGATCGCCGAACGCCACAAGCTCGACAAGGAGCCGATCATCGACCTGCACGGCAAGCTGCTGCCCATCGCCGGCGAGTTCGCCGGCATGAAGATCGACGAGGCGCGCGCGAAGATCGTCGAGAAGCTCCGCGCGAAGGGCCTGCTCGTGAAGACCGACGAGGACTACGAGCACGCGGTGCGCGTCTGCTACAAGTGCGAGCGCGTGATCGAGCCGCAGGTGCTCGACCAGTGGTTCGTGAAGATGAAGCCGCTCGCCGACCTCGCCCTCAAGGCGGTCGCCGAGAAGAAAATCGCGTTCATCCCCGACCGGTTCGAGAAGGTCTTCACCTATTGGATGGAGCACACGCTCGACTGGAACATCTCGCGGCAGATCGTCTGGGGCATCCCGATCCCCGCGAAAATCTGCGAGCGGTGCGGCGACGGCGTCCCCGACCTCGAAGACGCGGTCACGGCATGCCCGAAATGCGGCGGCCCCGTCCGCAAGGACACCGACACGTTCGACACCTGGTTCTCGTCCGGCCAATGGCCGCTCATGGTGCTCGGCTATCCCGACGGGCGCGATTTCAAGACGTTCTATCCGACCGACGTCATGGAGACTGCCTACGACCTGGTGTTCAAGTGGATCCCGCGCATGGTCTTCTTCGGCCTCTATCTCGCGGGCGACGTCCCCTTCAGGACGGTCTATTTCCACGGCCTTGTGAACGACGCCCACGGCAAGAAGATGTCGAAGAGCAAAGGGAACGTGATGAACCCGCTCGACATGACGGCCAAGTACGGCACCGACGCGCTGCGCATCTCGCTCGTCGTCGGCAATCCGGCCGGCAGCGAGATGAGCCTTTCGGAGGACCGCATCCGCGGCTACCGCAACTTCTCGACGAAGATCTGGAACATCGCGCGGTTCATCGAGATGAACCGGCCGGCGGGCAGCACGGCGACGAAGGAATCATTTAAAAAAGATGAAACGATGCTTGCAAAAAATCCTCATATGCAGAGGATGGCGGAGCTCCGCAAGGACGTGACCGCCCACATCGAGGCCTTCGAGTTCCACCTCGCGGCCGAGAAGCTCTATCACTACGTCTGGCACGAGCTCGCCGACAAGGTGATCGAGGCCGAGAAGGGCCGCCTGCGCGACGGCTCCCCCGCCGAGCGCGAGGAATCGTACGAACTCCTCGAAGCGCTCCTGCTCGGCTCGCTCAAGATGCTCCATCCCTTCATGCCGTTCGTCACCGAGGAGATCTGGCAGATCTTCAGGCCCGGCACGATGCTCATCGTGGAACCCTGGGAATAACCGACGCAAAGCCGCGTGATACAATGAAGGCATGCTGATTGCGGCCTTCGTGATCGGGCTCCTGCCGGGCTTCGCCTGGCTGGCTTTCTATCTGGGCGAGGATCCCCACCCCGAACCGAAGCGCCTCATCGCACTCACGTTCATCGTCGGCATCGCCTTCGGCTTCTTCACGATCGGCCTCGAGGAGCTCCTCACGCACGGGTTCGGCAGCGTGAACATCGAGGAGCTCTCGATCCTTTCGCTCTTCTCGCTCGCCCTCGTCGAGGAGTTCATGAAGTTCGCCGCGGCGCACTTCGTCGTCGCGCACAACCCGGAGTTCGACGAGCCGGTCGACGCGATGATCTATATGGTGGTCGCCGCGCTCGGCTTCGCGACGCTCGAGAACATCGGCGCGATCGCGAATATCGCGGCGTCCCCGTCGATCGTGGCCTCGATCTTCCAGACGATCTCGTTCCGCTTCGTCGGGGCGACGCTGCTGCACTCCCTCACCTCGGCGATCGTCGGCTATTACTGGGCGCTCGGCATCGCGCGGCGCCGGGTCGGCCGGACGCTCGTCCCGGGGTTCCTCGTGGCCGCGGTCATCCACGCTTTTTTCAACTATCTCATCCTGAGCTATGGCGAGATCGTGTATGCTGTGGTATTCTTGATGATAATAGGATTTTTTGTGTTGTATGATTTTGAGAAGCTTAAGGCGCAACCGGCAGCCTGAGGAACAACCCATGAACCAGAACGACGACTATTATTTCGAACAGCTCGCAAGCGGCAAGGAGCAGCCCGAAGTCGAGGCCGAGCTCGCGCGCGCGAACGCCGGCGCGGTCTCGCCGTCGCGCCCCCGCCTGCGCACCAAGCGCGCCGGCAGCGAATGGGCCGACGCGGAACCCGAAGGCCAGCTCACCGTCGACGTCTATCAGACGCCCGACGAGATCGTCGTCGAATCGGCGATCGCGGGCGTCCATCCCGACGACCTCGACATCACGGCGACCATCGACTCGGTCTCGATCCGCGGGACGCGCTCGCACGAGAAGCCGGTCCAGGACGAGGACTACCTCTATCAGGAATGCTATTGGGGACGGTTCGCCCGCACGATCATCCTCCCGCAGGAAGTCGAGCCAGAAGGCGCCGAGGTGACGTTCAAGAACGGCATCCTGTCCGTCCACCTGCCGAAAGCCAGCAAGAAGAAGACGCGCAAGCTGCAGGTCCGCATCGACTAGCGGCGCCTTGCGCGAATCGCGGATTTCGGCTATACTCCCAAGACCATGAGGAAATGCGCACGATGCGGAAAAGGTTCCCAGATGCAGGGCGAACGTCGCCTGCTTCGCGGCCACTATAACCCGGTGAACTGGTCCCGCAAATATCCGAACCTCCAGTACGCGCGGATCGACGGCAAGCGGGTGCTCGTCTGCACGCAGTGTTTACGCACGATCAATAAGCCGGCCCGCAAGGTGGTGCGGAAGGCGGCCGTGACGGCAGCCGTGGCGGCATAGCCTGCGACCCGCCATGGAATCGATCCCGGAACACCTCAAGTTTTCCCGGAGCGCGGAAACCCTCGAACACGAGGGTATTTCTATAGAAGCCTATCTCGACAACCTCGAGCAGGACCTCAAAGAGGAGCTTGAGCGCATCATGCGGGACGAGAAGATGCTCGGCGAAGGCGAGGCCGGCAAGGTCTTCGAGGTCCATGCCAGCCGCTCGAAATGCCAGGCGTGCGTGAAGGTCTGGCATCCGCACCTCGAAAAGCTCAAAAGCGAGAACTATTTGGAATACCGGCAGATCCAGGCCCTGGACCCCGAAGACGAGTTCAACCTGCAGGACGACCTTTATATCAGCGGCTTCAGGAACATCCCGCGGCCGTTCGCATTCGCGAAGATCGGCAACCTCGCCATCATGGGGATGGAAAAGGTACAGGGATACACGCTGCAGGATATCAAAAGCGCGGGCGCCCACATTGCGAATCCGGCCTGGAAGGACCTCGACAGGCTGCTCTTCGAACTCAACATCAGCCACAAGGTCCTTCATCGCGACATCCATAAAAGCAACATCATGCTCCGCACGTCGGATAAGCTTGCGCCGGGCGGCGAGCTTTCGGGCGAACTCGTCTTCATCGATCTCGGCCGCGGGCGCAAGATCCACGGCCGCCCGACGCCGGACGACTATCGGTTGACAATCGGCAATAATGTGATATCCTATACCCAGGACAAATCGGCGGTTGAGCAGCTGCGGCCGAATCCGCGAACGCCTGATACGAATATCTTTACACGATAGGAATCGTTATGACCCTCATAGCTCGCATCAGCAAAAACGTTGTTCAGGAATTGAAAACCCAGGCAGAACAATCAGCGCCGGACGTTTCAAACCCCACGGGCGACCTCTTCATCATGAAGTCGGCGCCGCTTGCGGGGATCCGGCTCAAGGTTCCTCTCGAAGCGTATCTTGCGAACATCCCCCGCCGGCCGGACATCGTTCCGACCGACGACGAGCTGTTTGCGATCGTCGTGAACAGCGAGGTCTCGCTGCGCGACGGTAAGACGTTCATCGACGGACAGGAGGTCGACCTTCTTCCGAAACTCTGATCAAGGATGCCCTCGGGCATCCTTTTTCTTTTGAGGGAAATGCGCTAGCATAGAGCGGACGGGCCGTAGTATACCGGTAGTACGAGCGCATGGGGTGCGTTTAGACCGGGTTCGATTCCCGGCGGCCCGACTCAAATAAAACAGCTCTTGAACGAGAATCGAACGAGCGGAGGGGTCGGGGAACCGCGGCCGGTTGCTGCTTCTGCGTCGCTTTTCGCGTATAATGAATCGCATGGATCCCATGACCGCAACCTATGTCGACCGGGCTCAGAATGAGCTCACCGAGCACCTTGTCTATGGCAAGCTCGCCGCGCGCGAGAAGAACCCGCACAACCGCGCGCTCCTCGAACGGCTTTCGGCCTCCGAAAAGACGCACTATGAGTTTTGGAAGACGCTCGCTCCCGAAGCCGAGCACGTGAAGCCGCGCAAAACGGGCCTCATCGGCATCCCCCTTTTGCGCTCGGCGCTCGGCATCACCTTCGTCACGAAATTCCTCGAGGGCCACGAACGGGATGCGATCTCGACCTATCGCGAGATGCTGAAGACGATCGCCCCCGAGCACCGTCAGCGGCTCGAGGCGATCATCAAGGACGAGGAATCGCACGAGCAGGGGCTGCTCACCCAGCTCCAGGAGCGCCGCATCGCCTATATCGGCTTCATTGCGCTCGGCCTGTCGGACGCGATCGTCGAGATCACCGGCGTCCATGCCGGCTTCCTCGGCGTCACCGGCTCCACGCTCATCGCGGGCGTTTCGGGCATCATCGTCGGCTTCGCCGCCGCGATATCGATGGGATCGGCCGCCTATATCCAGGCCAAGCAGGATCCCGACAAATCCCCGGTCCCGTCCGCCCTATCCACCGGCCTCACCTATCTCGGATCGGTCATCATGCTCGCCCTCCCCTATTTCCTCATCCGCACCATGGTCGTGGCCTTCGTCATCTCGACGGGCATCGGCGTCCTGCTGCTCGCCGGGTTCATCTTCTTCAGCGCCGTGGTCTTCGACAAGCAGTTCTTCCGCGAGTTCGGCGAGTCGGTGGGTCTCATGCTCGGAACCGCCCTTGCGACCTACGTCCTCGGCACCGTCGTCGGATCGGTCTTCCACCTCAATCAGGCAAGCTTCTAAGCCCTCCGCCGCGGACCGTCATGCCCATCATCGATCTCAGGCAGAAGCACTGCGTCCCCTGCGAAGGCGGCATGCCGCCGCTTAACAAAGAGCAGATCGCCCATTACGCGCCCCAGGCGCCCGGCTGGACCGTTTCGGCCGACGACAAGAGGATATCGCGGGAGCTCAAGTTCAAGGACTTCGCCGAAGCGATGAAGTTCGTGAACAGCGTTGCGGGCATCGCGGAGGCGGAGGGCCATCATCCCGACCTCTATGTCTTCTATAACCTCGTGAAGCTCGACCTCACGACCCACGCGATGAACGGCCTCTCGGAAAACGACTTCATCATGGCGGCCAAGATCAACGCCCTTGTATGAATTCCGTCGCGGGCGGTGTATAATGATAGTGATCCCGCTGCAGATCTCGGATCAAACAATTTTGACAGGGAGGGCGATTATTTCTCAGATCCGTGGATCTGAGGTGAGCCCACCCACCTGGCGCAACGCCAGAGATCTCAAGCGGGAGCCAAAGAATCCGACGCATGTCGGATTTTTTGTCGGCCCGTTCTGCTACAATTAACCATATGACTCGTCGGACGAGGAGAATTGTCTTTTACATACTCGTGGCCCTGTTCGTCGTCGTCGGTACCGGAGCCGTCCTCTATGCGGAGGGTCTGCGGCTCGACTTCGCCTCGTTGAAACTGAAGAAGGTCGGCGGCATCTATGTGCGCGCCTTCCCGCAGGGCGCCTCGATCGCGCTCGACGGGACGCCGATCCGCAACCAGTCGAACTTCCTCACGCACGGCACCCTCATCTCGAACCTATTTCCCAAGAGCTACACCCTGTCGCTCACGCTGCCCGGCTATGACGCATGGCAGGAGCGCGCCGACGTCGAGCCGTCGCTCGTCGTCGAGATGAAATACGCCGTCCTCGTCCCGAACACCGGCACGGCCGTCGCGACCTCGGGCGACGTCACGGACTTCTTCGCCGTCGGGAACGAGCGCGTCGAGACCCGCGAAAGCGGCGCGATCGTGTGGCGCGGCGCGGCCGTGGCCACGGGAACCGTCATGAGCCGCAGCAGCGACTTCAAGACCATGGTCTATCGCACCGCCGCCGGGCGCTACATGCTCTTCGACTTCACGACCGGCACGTCCGCCGACCTCACCGCGCTTTTCGAGAAGAAGCACGTCGCGGCCGGCGCCATCCGCTCGATCATCGTCAACCCGAAGAACGACACCGGCGGCCTGGCGCTTACCGGAAGCCGCGTATGGTCCGTCGACTTCGCCGGCCTCTCGGTCACGCCGATCGCCACCTCGTCGCCGCAGGATTCCATCGCCCCGACCCTCGCGGCCTCGCAGTCCGAGAGCGCCTGGAGCGAGATCGAGACCGCCTCGGACACGTCCCGCATCTCGGTCTATGACAACTTCTCGGGTCTCGTGATCGGGCGCGTCGAAGTCCCCGGCGCGACCCAGACGCTCGGCTGGCTGAGCGACTCGTCGCTCGGCATCCTTCAGACGAACGGGTCGCTGTACATCTATGACCTCCCGACCCAGGCGCTCCGCTCGATCGCGAGCGACGTGAAGTCGTTCTATCCGTCGCCCGACGGGACGCTCGTCGCCGCGCTCGAACGCTCGAGCCTCGAGATCTTCGACTTCGCGGACGACGACTATTACCGCTTCAACCTTCCGGACATGGCAACCATCCAGGGCCTCGCCTGGTACAAGGACGAGAACCACCTTTTCATCACCTATCCCGACCGGATCGCCTTCTTCGACCTCGCCGACACCTCGCTCATGAACGTGACGCCGGTCGCCCACGGGACCGACCCCCTCTATGACCCGCAGGAAAACGCCCTGTACGTCGTGCAGGGCGGCAACGTGAAGCGGTTCACGTTCCCAAGCTGACCTTGTCGCGGCGCCGGGACGGCCCGCGTCTTTGATCTTTAGGCCGGACCGTTCTGATTGAAATGCTTGCGCGCGCGGAGCAGAAGCTCGCGCTGCACGTATTTTGCCTTCGTCCGTCCGACGCCCGGCAGCATGAGCCGGTTCTCAGGCAGCGACTTGTCCCCCGTCATGAAGATCACGATGCGGCTCACGCCGATCAGCCGGTCGAGCGGCCCTCGGACGATGTTCACGTTCTGAATCTGGTGATAGAGCGCCGCCGTCTCGGTGCGCATGACGTAGCCCGAGGTCATCATGAACGCCTCGTCGGTGAAGACATAGACGCGGTAGCGGTATTCGAGATAGGTCTCGAGGAAGACCACGACGAAATAGGCGACCGCGAGCAGGGTGACGATCTTCGCGGCATAGACGCCCCACGGCCCGTATTCCGGCGGCAGAAGCGGGACGGCATACCAGATCCCGATCGAGACGAGCGCAAGGAAGATGAAAATGCGGATGCGCTTCATGAAGAAGAGCATGAACGCGCGCCGGCCGAGCCGGTGCTTCTTGTCGTTCTCGAATCCCGCGAACTCGGGCTTCGCGCCGGGTCTCGCCGCGGTTTCCGGGGTTTTCACGGCTTCGGTCATGCTATCATTATAGTATGTTCGGCAAAGAACCGCATGCGAAATTGCCGCACGGGGTGCGCTTCGTCGCGTTCCTGCTGCGCCTCGTGCTCGGTGCGAGCTTCCTCTATCTCGGCTATGCGAGCCTCTTCAACCCGCAGCTCGGCCTGGTCCTCGAAGGCCGCTCGCTCTCGGGCGTCTATGCCTGGGTGAACGGTATGCCGGCGACGACCTGGCTCCATCCGGTCGCGCAGTGGGGCTTCCTCGCGATCGGCGCGCTGCTCGTCCTCGGCGTAGCCACGCGCTTCGCCTCGTTCGCCGCGATCGTCCTCATCCTTGCGGGCTACATCCCGAGCGTCGGCTACACCGTCTCGAGCGTCCTCCAGTTCGTGAACGACGAGCTTGTCGTGATCATCGCCCTCCTCATGCTCATCGCGACCAAGGCCGGCGACTATCTGGGCCTCGACGCGTTCTTCCATTTCGGCTTCCACCGAAAGAAAGAAAAATGAAAAAATCCTAAAAGGAACCTTGACAGCTCAGGCCGGCCCCGTGCCGGTTTTTTTGCGCAAAATGACGAACGGCGTCATCTCGTCGGACTGCCCTGCCGGATTGTCGCGGAACGCCCGCATGATGAACGGTTCCGTGATCGCGCGCGACGTCTTGCCGAGTGAGAACGCGCCGCGGTAGTTCGCGTCGACGATCACCGCCTCGCAGCCGAACCGCTCCCTAATCGCGCGCGCGACGCCGTCCGGGTCGAGCGGGGCGAGCTTCGCCGCGTGGGCGTACTCGAGAATGAGGAACGACATCGGGCAGTCGATCGACTTCGCGCGCTTGCCGCAGATGCGATAGAACATGCCGCGGATGCCGAGCGGCCGCGTCACCGCCGCGACGGCCGCGGCGAAGAGCACGCGCGGATAGCCGGCCTCCTCGATGAACAGCTGCATGGCGATCGACGTGCCGTGGCCGAAGCCGCGGAAGTCCGCCGAACCATAGGCGTTGCCGATGTTACGGGCGAGGAACCGCGCGAGGCCGGTCGGCCTGATCGTCCCGATGTCGACGACGCGCTGCTGCACGATGCAGACGGCCTTCTCGCTCACGAAAAGGATGTCGCCAGGCCTGAGGTGCGGGCCCGCATAGTTCGCGATGATCGGCATGAGGTCCGTGTCGTCCATCGTGATGAGCCGCGTGCGCACGGGCAGGCGCTCGTAGGTCATGCCGTCAACGTCGATCTCGATCGTCTTGCCGGGGTTCGGCGCGAGCTCCGCCGACGGCTTCACCTCTTTTGCCGGCGCGCGGTCATAGGTGACGCGCTCGCCGCGGAAGGCGGCGAAAAGCTTCTCGACAAGCGGACGGATCGCATCGAATCCTTCGCCGAGCTTCGCGCGCGACCGCAGAAGCTCGGTCGCCTCCATATAAAGGATGTGCGCCTCGTCGACGCGGTCCGGCCCGAACGAGGCCTCGGCGATGACGGCGCCGTCGCCTTTCGCGGCCTTCAGGGTGACTCGGCCGCTCCCCACGGGATCATACGCGATCGCGATCCCCGTTCCCGCAAGCATGTCGTCATACGCGAGCTGTCGCTCCTTGAAGGGCATTTTTTGACTGTATCATTAAAGCTTTATAAAATGAACCCATGCTCATCCGCGCCTGCATGGCGAAAATCCACCGCGCGACCGTGACCCAGGCCGACCTCAACTATGTCGGCTCCGTCACGATCGACCAGGACCTCCTCGACGCGAGCGGCCTCGTTCCCTATCAGATGGTGAACATCAACAACCTCGCGAACGGGACCTTCTGGCAGACCTATGTGATTCCCGGCAAGCGGGGTCAGGGAACGATCTGCCTCAACGGCCCGCCGGCGCGCCACTTCCAGCCCGGCGACAAGGTGATCATCATCGGCGAAGCCTATCTCGAGCCGAGCGAGCTCGGCAGCCTGAATCCCGTCGTCGTTTTCGTCGACGACAGAAACAAGGTGACGAAGATCGAGAAGCACAACGCGCTCGAAGTGGCGGAATAGGACCGGATTAGGACGGACCAGCGAATAAGAAACGGCCGTTGCGCATGACGCAACGGCCTTGTTGATTGACGGCGACTACGAGAAGAGTTCCCAGGAGAACGGCGGCACGAACCATTCCGGCTTCGTGTGGAACGGGACGTTCGCCATGAAGCGGTCCCCATAGGCCCGGGACCCGTCCGGAAACACCATGAGCACCCGCACCCGGCCGTCGTTGTGACGATGGCTGTCGAGGCGCCCCGCGAGCTTCTCCCCGGCGAGGAACCGGTTCGCCGCGACGCGGACCATGCCGCTGCTCGGGCCGCCGGTGACGCCGCCGAACCGGTGGTCGATCGCAGCCAGACGGTAGCAGGGGTCTTTCGGGACCTCGACCACCTGATTGACGGCCTTCTCCCACGGCAGCGAGACCTCCTTCATGCGGGCGCGGTCGCGCACGCCGGGGACCTCCTCGCCATCCTCGAGCAGCGCACCGACGACCGTGACGTTATTATCCCCCAGCTGCTGTTTGAAGAACCGGCTGAGACCGATGACCGTCCCTCCGGTGCCGATGTCGGCCACCAGGACGTCGATCGACTTCTCGGGCAGCTCTTCGAAAACGGCGGGACCGGTCAGGAATTCATGGATGCGGTAGCCGGCGGGGTTTGCGTATTGGTCGAGGTTTCGGGCAACGCCCTCTTTGTGCATGGCGCGGGCGGTCGCAATGCCGCTCATGCCAGGCCGCGGATGGATGATCTCCGCCCCCGTAAGGACGAGCGGATCGCGCTTGCCATCGGGGAGGTCGCTGTTCACGACGAGGATGACGCCTGGGGCGTTGAACGGGTGCGCGACACCGAGATAGCCGAGCGCGATCCCGGTATTCCCAGAGGTCGCCTCGACCAACGGCTTGTCGGAGAGGTCGATCTCCCGGTCTTTGGCGTCCACGAGCAGGCCTAAGACCGTCAGGAATTTTATGTTTTCGTACGGCAACCGGTACATGATCGCCGCATAAAGGTCCACGCCGTCGCTATAGAACGGGTTGAGGATCGGCGGAATTTCCCAGATCGGAATGTCGAGGGACCATGCGTCCACCTTTGGAGAGGTGGTCCGGCTATCGAGGTACCGATCGAGATACAGGTTGCGGATTGCCACGGCAGCTCCTTTCGTAATCGAACTCATAACAATGCTGCAGCTGCGGCAATCATAGCCCCGGCGCCCCGAAATCGCAACCGTCCCGCCGGCTGCCTGGGGCGGCCTATCTGAGCGCAAGGAACGCCTGCAGATAATCGACGGCGATGCCGCCATAAGAGGCGTCGTTCGCAAAGGCGCCATCGATGGCGGCCGTCGCGCCATAGAGGTCGTCCTTCGACATGCCGAAGAAGGTAATCGAGCGCGGCGAGACGTCGCCCGCCTCCTGCGCCACGATCACCTGCACGCCCGTGCCGTCGGCGGCCCGCACCTCGTCGCCCGCGAGCGCCACCGATCCCCCGCCGCCCGTCACCACGTTGCGGTACGCGAGCACCATCACGCGGCCGCTGCCGGCGGGCAGCGCGCCGAGCGCGCGGACGACGTGATTGAACGGATAGTCTGCCACGCCGCCGATCACGATCTTCGGAACCGTCCCGTGATCCGACGAATAGAAATACGGGACGATCATCGTAAGCGGCAGCGGCGCCGAGGACGAGGCCGTGGACGATGCCGCAGCCGCCTGGTCGCGCGAGACGAGGTTCCTCACGAGGCCGACATAGTCGGCAAGCACCGTCGCGGGATCGGTCGCGTAATCAGGCAGCGAGTAGGACTCGACGTCGAACTGCACGCCGCGGAACTTGCCGTCATGCGTCGCGTTGAACGATTGGACGAAGCTCATGACCGCATACGGCTGCCAATAATACTGCGGCTCGCCCCAGTCGATCTCGCCCGCCTCGGCGTCGACCGCGATGCCGCGCTGGTGCGCGATCGAGATGAACTCATAGAGCGCGTTCGAGAACCGTGCGAACGCGGCCTGCTTCGCCGCGCCGGCACGCAGGTTGTAGATGTTGAGGTAAGGATCGATCGAAAGGTAGATCGCGTTGAAATGGCTGTCAGCCGCATCGTCAACGATCTGCTGCATCGTCGACGTGGGCATCTGCGCTATGGGGTTCCAGACCCACGTGCCGATCTCTTTGTTGGTCATCACGCCGAACGGGGTCGACGTGGGCGCGGGCGGCCCGGACGGGGTCGACGTCGCGCCGCTGCTGCCGATGCCCGGTACGGCCTGGTTGCGCGGGGCGACAAGCAGCGTCAAAAGGACGGCAAGGACGGCTACGCCCACGAGAGCAAGCTTGCCCCGGCTAACGGTGAATCGGCCCATCTGCATAGGGTGGTTGGTATGGAACCATTATACGGAATGCGTCCGCCGGCCCGGATTCAGATCTGAAATAAATACCCCGGACGGTTGTATTAAGGGAAGTCAGGCAGCAGCTCGCTCCCTAGCGGATTCGTCCCCGCTATCGCTGCGTTTTTGGCGCCTGTGATCCTCATAAAATAACCATCAACCTCATGTAAGATCGATCTGGAGAAGGCCGAGCGCTTGGCCAAATGACCGCCTTGCTGTCGAGCAGGGACGTGGCGCCCGGTCGCGACCTCGCAACTAACCAGACCCCTACTATATGAATTTCAGCGTTCAGGGAAGCCGCGGGCGGCAATTCCTCACCGCCGCATTCGCCGCGCTCCTCATCGGAGCGACCGGCGCAACCGCAGCCTCCTTTGTCAGCGTTCCTTCCCCTCTTACGGCCAGCATCGCAAGCGCCGCGGCAGCGACGCCCTGCATGCCGAGCCTCACCCTGCAGACCACGAGCGGCAACGCGTATCAGGGTACGTCCATGAGCTATCTCATCACGGCCGTGAATTCCGGTGGCATCGCATGCACCAACACGGTCGTCACCCTCTATTACGCAGCCAACGAGCACTTTGGTTCGTCATCGCCGTCACCGGCTCCCGGCAGTTACTATTGGAACATCGGGACCATGGCGACCGGATCGCATGAAAGCATCCGGCTCGTGACCAACCGCAACGCGGACCTCGCCTCGGGCCAGCTCACCGACGCCGCATGCGTGGGAGCCTCGAACGGGACCCGCACCTGCGGCCACACCGCGCCGGTCGCCGGACCGACGGTGGTCGTCCAGGCAGGACCCGTGCAGCCCGCTCCCGCTCCCGTTCATGTCACCGCCCCCGCTTCGGCGCCAGCGCCGTCGTCGGTCGCCCAGCCCGCAGTCGCCCTTCCCGGATCGTCCGAGAGCGGCGTCTGGGAATGGACCTCGGCCTATGGCATGACGCCCTCAGCGGCCCAGCAGATCGTGAACAACGCGTCGGCAGGCGGGTTCAACGTGATCTATGAGACCGTTGACTCGTCGTTCAACCTGAGCGGCACCGCCCTCGCGAACTACGAATCGTCCCTCAACACGCTCCTCACCCTCGCCGCAGAGAAAGGCATCGCGGTCGATGCCGAAGCCGGCGCAAGCGACTGGGCCCTCGCGGGCGGATGGAGCAAGCCCGAAGCCATCGTGAGCTTCGTCGCGAACTACAACCAGTCGCACGCGGTCAAGTTCCGCGGCGTGCAGTTCGACATCGAGCCCTACACGCTCGCCCAATACGCCTCGAGCCCCGCAAGCGTGCTCACGAGCTACGTACAGATGGTCGAAGCGGTCACGAACGTCGACCGCACTTATGGCCTCCCGCTCGGGTTCGACGTCCCGTTCTTCTATACGGCACCGACAGGCGCCCCTCAGGTCACGGTTGACGGCATTACGACCTATCCGATCAACCATCTCGTGCGGCTCCTCAACACCCTGCCGAACGGCCGCCTGCTCGTGATGTCCTATCGCAACACCGCTGCCGGGTCGAACGGAACCGTCGCCATCGCGACGCCCGAAATCCAGGCAGCGAACGGCACCAACGTGAAAGTGATCGTCGGACAGGAAACGAGCAACGTCACGCCGAGCTACATCACCTTCTATGGCATGACGAAGGCGCAGATGGCGACGCAGGTTGCCGCAGTCCGGCAGTCGCTCGCCTCGAACCCGTCCTTCGGCGGCATGGCGACCCACTACCTCGAGACCTATATGCAGCTCCCCTAAGCTGCACCCTAAAAGAAACCTTTTCTCGGCTGAAACCCGAAAACCGCCCCAAAAGGGCGGTTTTTGGCTAATAGCCTGCTTTGTTTATGGTACCTTGACAGAAAAAGGTAGCTTGCTAAAATAGAATTATGGAAACGAAAGACAAGTTCGATCCGATCCGTAAGGGTCTTCTGGAATTCGTGGTGTTGCGGGTGATCGCGAGCCGAAAGGTCTATGCCGCCGACATCCTGAAGATCCTCGACTCCACGGAATTCGGCACGCAGGAAGGCACGCTCTATCCCCTGCTCTCGCGCCTGCGCCGGGAAGGGCTCGTGGAATATGAATGGATCGAGTCGGACGCCGGTCCGCCGCGCAAGTACTACCGCCTGACGGCGAAAGGCGACGAGCAGCGAAAGGTCCTTGAGCGGTATTGGGACGATCTCACCGCAACCATAAAAAACCTATGAACAAAGTCATCACCATCAATCTGAACGGACGCGCCTATCAGCTCGAAGAGGCCGGCTATGAGACCCTGCGCGCCTATCTCGACCAGGCGGCCGCGAAGCTACAGGGCAATCCCGACAAGGACGAGATCATGGCCGACTTCGAGCAGGCCATCGCCGACAAGTGCGATGCCTATCTCGGCAGCCACAAGAACGTCATCGGCGCGGCGGAAATCGACGAGATCATCAAGAAGATGGGGCCGGTCGACGCGGGCGGCGGCGAACGCGCGGCGGCCGATGCGCCGAACGCCGGGCGGGCGGGCGGCACGCTGCCGCCGAAGCGGCTGTTCCAGATCCGTGAAGGCGCCTGGATCTCGGGCGTCTGCAACGGCCTCGCCGCCTATTTCAACGTCGACGTCGCGCTCGTGCGGATCCTCTTCGTGCTGCTCGGCATCCTGACGCACGGGTTCGGCGTCGCGGCCTATGTGATCCTCATGATTCTCATGCCGGTCGCCCGCACGGACGACGACCTTGCCGCGGCGCGGGGCGTGAAGCCCCTCAACGCGCACGACTTCATCGAGCAGGCGAAGTCGCGCTATGCGGACTTCGAGCGGGAATTCGCCAAGCGCCCCGAACAGCCCGACGCGATGGCTGGCCGCGAGGCATGGCACAAGTGGCGCGACGACATGAAGGCGTGGCGGCGGGAATGGAAGGCCGACATGCGGCGTGAGCGCGGCATGCGGCGCGCCGAGATGCACGCGCACCGGCACGAGCTCCACGAGCAGTACGGGATGGGATTCTTCCGCTTTGTCGTCGGCGTCATCCTCGTCTTCCTGTTTGCCGCCTGGATCATGGCCCTTGTCTCGGTCGTGAGCCACGGCACCGCGTTCGGCTTCGCCCTCGCGGCGGGCCATCCGCTCTGGGTGCCCATCGTGTTCCTCTGCGCCCTCTTCTATGTGGTGGCCGCCCCGTTCAGGCTGCTCATGCGGAACGCGCGGCCCTGGCGCCGGCGCCATTACAGCGCGTTCATCGACATCGTCGAGTCGCTCTTCTTCATCTTCGCCCTCTATCTGCTCGCCTATACCGCCGGGATGATGTTCCCGAGCGTGAACGAGGCGCTTTCGACGGCCTGGAACTATCTGCGGTCGGTCTAGGCCGAGGCTATGCGATCCTGAAGCCGGTGAACTTGCCCCGTGCTTCGGACCACGTCTCGTCCAGCTTCGTGACTTTCGCCGTGATCGGGCCCTTCCTGCACCATTCCAAAAATTCCTTGAGCGCGTCCTCGTCCCCTTCGGCTTCGATATAGACGCTTCCGTCGGGTTCGTTCATGACGAAACCGGCGATGTGGAGCTTGCGCGCGACCCAATAGGCCGACATGCGATAGCCGACGCCCTGCACGTCGCCGCTGATCTTCATCGTGAGGTTCTTCACGACCTCATTATGGCACAAATCCCGCAACGAAAAAGCGGCCCTTCGCGGGCCGCCGTTCCTTATCGATCGGGCTGACGCGGGCCGCTAGCCCATATCAGGCGTCTCGTCCCACTTCTTATTGAAGTCGGCGGACCACTTCGCGGTCTCCGCCTGGGGCATGGCCTTGATCTGCTCGGCCATCTCGGGATGGGCTTCCTCGACATGCTTCATGCCGTTCTGCATGAGCTCCTCGGGATTGCTTCCGGTGAGGACGGCCTCGCACGGACCTCCCATCTGGGCGCAGGTCATCTGTTTCATTGGCGTATGTGCGTTAGGTTTGTTTGCTCTCGGTCGACCTGTTCTCTCGCCTCATAACTCTATCATATCGAAGGCTATGATCCCGTATCGGCGGATCTTCTCGCGGTAGCCGGGATAGCCGCGGTAGATAGTACGCATTTCGCCGAGGGAACGCACCGCCGGCATGACGCGCCTCACGGGAACCGCCTTCGCAAGCGCGCCGACCGTCCTGAATACCCTGACCCGGGCTATCTTCCTTCGCAGCCGCCCGCGGCCGCACGTGAACACGAGCACGTCACCCTTCCGGATCGCCCGGTATCTCGGCGTCGCGGCGCGGGTCTCGACCGTCTTCAGGCCATCGCGGATGTCGATGAACATGCCGCGGTCCTCGGCGCGGAGCCGCAGGGTCCATTCCTTGGGGTTCGTCATGTCATTGCGGAACGCACGCGAGCGACGACTGGCCGGGCGGCGTGCGGCACACGCCCGTGACGGTTCCGCCCTGCGGGGCGCTGAACGAGCACGACGCGCCGCTCGCGCTGCCGCTGCACGCGGCTGTCGCGGCTGCGGGAGGTTGGCCCGGCGTGCCGCCCTGATTCGTCTGCTGGCCGCCCTGCCCGCCCGATCCGCCGCCCGATGACGGCCCGGCGGTCGGACCCTTCACGGTGGACGTGCCGCGGAAGCAGCTCACGGAATACGGGAAATCCGCCGTCATGACATAGTGGTACATGGTGACGAGCGACCCGTCGAGCATGACCGGGCTCGTGATGCCGTGGCATTCGTCGAGGTCGGCCGTCGTCAGATAGCGGTCCGCGGCGATCTTCGATCCGGTGATGGGAAAGCCGTCGAAGGCGAAGCCGATCACCGTGGTCGATCCGTTCGGCAGGCAGGCGCTCGGTCCGTGGTAATGATATTCGCCCGCCTCCTGCGGATGGCCGTTGCATTTGTCCTGCACCTCGTGCGCGGGCGCGTCGCGGTTCTCGGCATCGAACCCGTCGAAAAGCATCACGCCGTCCGTCATGACCCCGACCTCGCCGCCGATGCACGACGGCGCCGCGGCCGCCACGGGCTTCGCCGGGAACGAGAACGTGAGCGACTGCGCCGTCACGCTGTTCGGGTTGCGGTCGTAGCGATAGGCCGGATCGGTCGACTGGATCGGGAAGATCCCCGTCGGGACGCCGACCGGCAGGTCGTTCGTCACGATGGTGCGCGTCCCGTTGGCCACCGACATCGAATAGCTCGCGTTCGCCCACGTGACCGAACCCGCGACGGCGACCTTCTGGCCCTCGTTCCAGGTCGAGGCGCCGATCCACGGACCGTCCTCCTGGGCCCCGCCGCCGCTCGGCATATTCGCGTTGCAGAGATAGATGTATCCCTTCTTGGGGCCGCTCGTCACATACTTGCCGTCGCCGAGCGGCAGGACGCCGTCGGCATAGTTGTCGCTTCCGAGGCTGGCCAGCGGATCGGTCGACGCCTTTGCAGCCGATGAAGAGGCCGACTTCGCCGGCGCGGGAGCCGGCGCGGGAGCCGGCGTCGGTTCGAGCTGGTTCAAAACGCCCTGTTCCGCCGCGGTCGCCGAAGCCTCAAGGTCCGCCGCCTGCCGGGCCGCCTGTTCGGCTGCCGACCCCTCGGCCGGCGTCTGGATTGACGGCGGCGGCGAACCGCTCCCGCTACGCGTGCTGCCGAAATAAAAACCGCCCGCAGCGGCGGCGAGCGCTATCACGACGACGACTATGAGAAGTTCGGCAAGGGCGAACCCCGCCCGATCGGACGGGGCGCGCGAAACCATGCGTTGACCGTGCATGGTTTCATGATACCAAACCGGCCGCTACGAGGTCCGTTCGCGGTCGAGCTTGCGCGCGGCCTCGGGCGTCGAGACCGTCCGGCTCATGGTGAACAGCTTGGCGATGCCCCAGGCGATGATGAGATAGACGATCATGGCGAGAAGGGTCGTCCATTCGAAGACCTTGTCTCCGACCGCCGTCGCGCGGAAGACCGCGATGAACGGCACGGCGAAAGGCCAGCTTGCGACATAGATGAAGCTCGTGAAGCCCGCCCCGGGATTCGCGCCGGCAAGCCGCAGCAGGAATCTGAACGCGAGAAGGATTTCGACGAGGTCGCAGAGATACCAGACGACCTGCGTCCCCCGGAACAGCGGTTTGGTTGTCGGCGAATGATAGGAGTCCATGGCCAATAATACCCGCCGGCGGACGGCGCCGTTACGAACGCCCGGGCCGGCGTCCGCGATCCAGAGCTTGACGGAGCGGCGCAAAACGCTACGGTGTGCGCTATGATTAGTACAATGTCCGCGAATCCGGAACCCAGCCGCAGGAGCATCGTCGCCGGTGCCCGCCGCTTCTATGCCCGCATCGAGCGGCCGTTTTCGTCGATCTCGCTCATCGGCGGATTCGTCTTCGACGCGGTCGCGCTCACCCGCGTCGACGCGTTCTGGGAGAACTTCTGGGTCGTCGTCCACCTCGTCATCGTGACCGCCTGCGCGATCGCGCTGAACTTCGTCGAGAACAAGGGCGGGAACGAGGAGAATCCCGAAAAGCTCCACTTCTGGCTCGTGAACATCATGCAGTTCTTCTTCGGCGGCATCTTCTCGACCTTCCTCGTCTTCTATTTCAGGAGCGGCACGATCGGGACGAGCTGGCCCTTCCTCGCCATCCTCGCCGCCGCCTTCATCGCGAACGAGCGCCTCAAGAAGCACTACGCGCGGCTCGCGTTCCAGATCAGCCTGCTCTTCCTTTCCTATTATGCGTTCGCGATCTATCTCATGCCGATCCTCCTGCACGACATCAGCGACACGACCTTCGTGCTGAGCGGGGGCGCCGCGCTCGCCGCGATCGGCGTCGTGGCGCTCATCCTGCGCTTCGGCACGCGCGAGCGGTTCGAGCGGCGCACGAAGGTCGGCGCGTGGCTCGGCGTGCTCGGCATCTTCGCGGCGCTCAACCTGCTCTATTTCGCGAACCTGATCCCGCCCCTGCCCCTGTCGCTCAAGGACGCCGGCATCTATGACAGCCTCGCCGTGAACTCGCCCGGACACTACACCGTGACGTCGCAGGACCAGGGCCCGCTCGGATTCTTCCGCTGGGGCGACACGCTCCTCTTGAACACCCACGGCCAGGCGCTCTATGCCTATACGGCGGTCTTCTCGCCCACCGCGTTCAATACGACCATCGTGCACGAATGGCAGTTCTATGACCCGGCGCAGAAGGGATGGGTGACCCGCGCGCGCGTGAAGCTCCCCGTGACCGGCGGGAGCGACGGCGGCTGGCGCACGTTCTCGGCTGTCTCGAACATCACGCCGGGCCCGTGGCGCGTGAACGTGCTCACGACGAACGGCCTCCTCGTCGGACGCCTCCAGTTCATGGCCGTCGCCACCAACACGCCGCCGCAGATCGTGACGCGCGAGATCAACTAGGGCCGGCGTGCTATACTAAGAAGAAACCACCATGGATTGCAAAGACTGCAAGGATTGCGGGTGCTGCAACGGGACGACGGAACGCGCGGGATGGAAAGGCCGACGCTACAAACACCACGGACACGGCATGGGAATCCTCTGGGCGATTGGCTGGCTGTTCACGATCGGCTTCCTGCATCTCTCGTTTTGGAAAGGCGTGCTCGCGATCATCATCTGGCCCTTCTATATCGGCGCGACGGTGAGCGCGATGATCCACTGATTAGAACCGCCTGTCGTCCGCGGACGGGCCATAGATGGACGGCACCGCGATATCGTTGAGCCGCAGATAGACGGTGAGCTGGCCGCGATGATGGACCATATGCCTGATCGACGAGCTTGCCGTATCGAGCTTCGTGCCGCTCATGAGGACCTGGTCGCCCCGCTTCAGCTCGAAGCGGCCGTTCGCGAGCTCGTCCTCCGAGACGGCGGCAAGCGCCTTCCTCGCGCCCTCGAGGTTCGCGTCGAACTCCTTCACGAACTCGGGGCCGGCCTTCGCGTCGGCGTGCTTGAACGTCCCGAAGTTGATCGTCCCCTCTTCGACGGCGCTCGAGATCCATCGCGGGATCTCGGCGGTGACGAGCGCGAGATAGCCCATGAGCATCGACTTCTCGTGCGGCTTGTAGTCATAGAGCGCGGCCGGAACGCGCTCAAGGCACTCGCGGGTCGCGCGCGCTTCGGTTTCGAGTTCGTGGATCAAAAGCTCTTTGGTGGTCATTGGGTTGGTTTTTTTTGTTAATACGATGGTGGTTCCATTATATAACGTCCGGCTGCGAAAAATATAGCATACCCGCGCGCGGAT
This sequence comes from Minisyncoccota bacterium, assembly GCA_035541435.1. Taxonomy (GTDB): domain Bacteria; phylum Patescibacteriota; class Minisyncoccia; order UBA6257; family 2-01-FULL-56-20; genus JAKAGE01. Next base: position 105,985 of record DATKNL010000002.1, read on the forward strand.
GCAGAGGGCGAAGGCAGCCGCGTTGCCCGGGCTTCATTGAGAAAATCGCGCAGGGCAAGTATGATGTCACAAAAAGACCGCCATGAACATTCCTTCGAAGGTGCCCTCCCCGGGGTTCTATTATCACTACAAGCACGACCCGGACGGCCCAATAAACAACTATGCCTATGAGGTCGTGGGCGTGGGATGCCACACCGAGGACGACTGCCGCCCCGAAGACGCGAATCTCGTGGTCTATCGCCCGCTCTACGAATCATCGGTCTATAAGGCCGGGAAGCTTTTCGACCTGCGCCCCCTTGAGATGTTCATGGAGGACGTGACGAAGGACGGCAAGACGTTTCCGCGATTCAGGAAAATCACCGATGCGTCGGTGATCGAGCGGCTTTCGGCGATCCAACGGCAGATGTATTAACGATTCAACCGCCAAATTTCATAATTCAACACCGTTGCGAAAGACGACCAGAGCGCATAGGGCACCATAAGCCATGCGGCCGCGGCATTGACTCCGGAAAATAGAACGACGGTTGTCACGATGAATATCAGAAGGACGACGAGTTCGACAAGCGCAGCGCCGAGGCGCTTTGCACCGAAAAACAAGGGCGTCCACAGGGCGTTGAGGATGAGCTGAACGACGAAAACGTCGAAGGCGGTTCCGCTCCCGCTTGTCCGGAACACGAGGTAGGCCGCGATCCCCTGCAGCGCGTAAAGGATCGTCCAGACTGGTCCGAAAACCCAGTTGGGTGGATTGAATGTCGGCTTTCTCAGCTTGGCGTACCACGTCGGAATCGCGCGAACCGTAAAGAGGCTTCCGCCAACGCCCACCAGTTCGCACAACGCAATGAAGACGGCGAGCAGGAGCCAATTCATGTATCAATTATACTCCCGACTTCGGGGTTGTTCATCAAAAGAAAAGCCCGGAAAAGCAATTGACAAAGTCGATAAGATTTAGCATACTATTCCAGTCCGAGCGCACTCCATAAAGGAGGCAGGATGGACGGAAAGAGAGTTCTTTACTATGGCTGCAAGAAGTGATGTTGCGACGATGGTGCGTGGCATGGGGATGGGCATGAAAGTGCTCGACCTGCTCGTGAACGAAGCCGAGAAGCAGGGTGCGGACAAGGAGGCATTCGCCTTTTTGACCCGTCCGCGCTTCAAGGGAAATCTTGAAAAGATAGGGAAAGCTATTGCCGAGTGCGATTGGCGAATTCCCGCGAGCGAGATGCGCGCACTCGCGCGGAAACGCGAATCGGAAGAATACGGTCTCGACTCGGAAGCCGAAATTGAGCAGGCGGCAAACCTCTGGTGGTCGGGAACGTGCATTGATTTCGGGATCCCCTATGATCGGTATTGCCAAAATCCCAACCACGGCGATCCTGCGATTCTGCCCATTTTTCTGAAAGAGCTGGACGGAAAAGCAATGGAATACCCGCTTATCCTTTCGCCCTTCATCGGCAGCGAGCGCCGTTTCGTGGTTGTCGACTTCATCACGACCGAAGCGCTGTATCGCCCGGGCGATCGGATCGACATAAATCAAATCGACGCGCTTGCAGTTGCCGATTGTAAGTATTTCGATTTCGAGAAGTAATCGCTAACCAAGGCGCACGCCAGCTCATGTTGGACGTGCGTTTTTTTATATTTGTTTCAGAGTCCGTTCTTTCGTCGCTCCCATTATCCAGCGATATTTTTATTTCAGCAACATTACAAAACCACGACTTCCGGGGCAAACAAAAACAGCTCCATTTCTGAAGCTGTTTTCGGGAATTCGTACATGGTTGCGTCCCAACTCGACACCGTCTCAATGATTTTAGCGACCCATAATCTGAAGTCAAATTTGATTTAATTTAGATTTAATCTAACTTTTTTATCATGTTCGTCGTGGAACACCTGCAGATTTCCAGCATATGCTCTATTCCTTAATCATCTTCAAAAGCGCCTCCTTGGAAACCACTTTGCCATCTATGGCGATTTGGCCGGATATTTCGTTAATGGCTTTCTCAATCTTCTCCATGCCCTTGTTTACCTTGGCCCGGATCAGCTCATCCACAATAAAGGTTTTCATTTCCTTTCCTTCCGCATAAGCTTTCTTCAACGCAGCATCCCGCTCTTTGGGCTTATATGTCAAAAGCTGATGCACCACCTTATTCCGCTGCTTGATGTAAGCGTCCAGCTTTTTATAGAGCGGTGCGTCAATGACATGCCCGATCAGAAGAAGCTCCAGTTGTTTCGATATCTGCCAGCGTTCAACACTTTTCGCAAGCTCCTTATTTCCCGCAAGGCCGTCCATGAAATGAATTGCAACGCATGTCTTTATCACGCCCTCAAACAGGCATGACTGGATAAGAAACGCCTCTAAAAATTGCCCCTGCTGATAAAAAGATTCCGCTCGCGCTACTAGCTGGTCGTAGATCGCCTCCTCTTTTGGAATGCCTTGGTTGGCCATAACTTCATTATACTTGACCTCCTCCACCGGAACATTCTCTGCGACGTTTGCGCTACCGTGAGCTACCCGGCGTTCCATTTTGCAGTCCGCTACTGATCTATGTTTTTGATAAGACCTCACGCGATAGCGCAAAATAGCGCAGGACAAATCTCGATTAAAAATGACGGCATCTGTAATTTATTTGAATTCTGCAAAATCCGTATAAACCTCCAAGAATAAAGGCGATCCTCCAACGAACTTCACTGTTCAGCAATCCCATTTGCATCTGCTTGTTTCCTGCTCATGCCCAAAAAACCCAGCATTTCTGCTGGGTTCTCGTAAGCATTCTAACCAAAGCTCCTCTAGCGCTTCGCCCATTGGGGACTCCGGCGCGCTTTCTTCTTGCCGTACTTCTTGCGTTCAACCATGCGGCTGTCGCGGGTCATATAGCCGACGGCGCGGAGGCGCGGCTTCCATTCGCCGTCGCGGAGCACGATCGCGCGGGCGAGGCCCAGGCGGATCGCTTCGGCCTGCGCGCGGATGCCGCCGCCGACGATCCGCACCGACACGTCGAGGTCGGTGAGCTTGAGTTCGTTGAGGGGTGCCTTGGCGGCCGCGACGAGGCGCGCGGTGCTGAAATAGGACTTCACGTCCTTGCCGTTCACGGTGACGGTCCCCTTGCCGGCCGAAATGCGCACGCGGGCGATCGCCGTCTTGCGGCGGCCGACGGCCTCGGTATAGCGCGCGGCCTTATGCCCGTGCGACGGGGCGGGCGCGTGATGTGCCTCGGCGGCCGCCGGTGCGGATGCGGCGGTCTGGGGCTCCTTCTTCACGGTGTCTTTGGCGGTGGCCATTGGGTAGTAGTGTGGGTTATTCCTCGACGAAAATCAAATTCTTGATCCGCTGCTGCGTCAGAAAGTTCTGCGGGAGCATCTTGCGGACCGCGCGGCGCAGGACCCACTTCGGATCCTTGGCCATCGCCTCGTTGAACGTCTTCTCTTTGATGTGACCCACATAGCCCGTGTGGCGGCGGTACACCTTGTCGGTCGCCTTCGTGCCGGTGACGATGATCCCGCCCACGTTCTTCACATAGACCTTGTCGGCGGCCACGCGGTTGCGCTGGTATGCGGCCGACTTCTTGCCCTGCAGGATGAGGGAGATCTCGGAGGCCACGCGCCCGAGCACCTTGTTTTTGGCGTCAATATGATAGTCCATGGTCGTGGTTAGACGAATTCGATGCGGGCCATCGCGGCGCCGTCGCGCTTGCGGCTCGTGCCGAGCTTCGTGATGCGCAGGTAGCCGCCGGCGCGCTCGGCGTAGCGCGGGCCATAGTCGACATAGAGCTTGTTCGCGACCTTCTCGTTATGCACGCGGCTCAGGATGACGCGGCGCGACGCGAGGGTCTGCTTCTTCGCGAACGTCACCAGGCGCTCGACGATCGGGCGGATCGCCTTCGCGCGGGCCTCGGTCGTCTCGATCGCGCCCGTGCGGATGAGGTCGTTGCTCAGGTTGCGCAGGAAGGACGCGCGCGGACCGCGCTTGCGATTGAACTTCTTGCCTTTCTTTGCGTGCCTCATGGGAGTGTTACGAAATTACGAATTGGTGCGAATATACGAATGCCGATTGTCTAGGCTTCCTTTTTGGCGGCCTTCTTCTTTTTGCCGCCTTCGGCGACGGGCGGTTCGAAGTCCTTCACCTCGACGGCCGAAACCTTCTCGAAGTGGTCCTTCAAAATATTGCCTGCCTTGTGGAGCGCCGAGGACGGGCTCACCGTGCCGTCGGTCGTCACCTCGAGGCGGAGGCGGTTATAGTCGGTGCGGTCGCCGACGCGCATGTCGTCGATCGTGAAGTTGACCTTCTCGACCGGCGTGAAGATCGCGTCGACCGCGATCGTGCCGATCGGCAGGCGGCCTTCGCTCTTGCGGGCCTCGACGGGGACGTATCCCAGACCGCGCTCGATCTTCACCTCGATGTCGAGCTCGGCGTCCTTCGCCGTGAGCGTGCCGATCACCTCGTCGGGATTCATGATCTCGATGTTCGCGTTTGCCTCGATGTCGGCGGCCGTGACGACGGTCTCGCCCTTGGCCTTGAGGGCCAGGACCTGCGGCTCGTCGACGTGCATGCGGATGCGGATCTTCTTGAAATTGAGCGCGAGCTCGACGATGTCCTCTTTGAGGCCCGGAAGGGTCGAGAACTCGTGCGGCACGTTCTTGATCTTGATCTCGGTCACCGCGGCGCCCGGCAGCGACGACAGGAGCGCGCGGCGGAGGGCGTTGCCGACCGTGAGGCCGTAGCCGGCGTAAAGGCCCTCGATCTCGAACACGCCGTTCTTCGCGTCTTCGGAAACGGTCTTGATGGAAACGGTTGAGCTCAGATAGGCAAATTCCATGGTGGTGTTCTTGTTGATATGGGGGTTATTTGGAGAAGGATTCGACCAGCAGGTTGATTTCGAAAGGAGGATTGACGTCGGTCGGCAGCGCGAGCACCTGGCCTGTCATCTTCTCGGCATCGACCTGGAGCCAAGAAGGCGCGTCGTGCGTCGTCATCGCTTCTTTTCGCTTGTTGAGTCCGGCCTTGGCGAGCGATCCCGCGCGGACCGAGATTGTGTCGCCCTTCCTCACCTCGTAGCCGGGCGACTTCACCTTCTTCTTGTTCACGTCGATGTGGCCGTGGACCACGATCTGCCGCGCCGCGAGGCGCGACGGGGCGAACCCGAGCTGGAAGATCACGTTGTCGAGGCGGCGTTCGAGGAGCTCGATCATCTTGGCGCCCGTCGATCCCTTCGCGACCTGCGCGCGCTCGAAGAGGCGCCTCAGGTTCTTATCGTCGACGCCATAGCTCAGCTTGAACTTGCTCTTCTCGCGGAGCTGCAGGCCGAATTCCGAAAGGGCGCGCGGGCGCGAGTTCGGGCCGTGCACGCCGGGGCGGTACGGCTTGCGCACCGTTGCGGACTTCGGCGACATCGAACGCTCCCCCTTCAGACCGAGGCGCACGCCCAATGCCCGCTCACGTTTTTCCTTAGGACCGACCATGGTGGTTGTTTGTTCTTTATTAATAGAGGTTAGACCCTGCGGACCTTGGGCGGCCGGGGGCCGTTGTGCGGGACCGGGGTCGCGTCCTTGATCGAGAGGATATTGAAGCCGTGGTTGATGAGGGAGCGGATCGCCGAGTCGCGGCCGCTGCCGATCCCCTTCACGATGACCGCGATGTCCTGCGGGCCGTTGTTCTGCAGCTTTTCGGCGATCGCGGCGATGACGCGCGACGAGGCGAACGGGGTCGCCTTCTTCGGGCCCGAGAAGCCGAGTGAGCCGGCCGAGGCCCACGCGAGCACGTTGCCCTGCGCGTCGGTCACGGTGACGACGGTGTTGTTATAGCTCGCGTTCACATAGACCTTGCCCTCCTGGACGCGGCGCGTCTTGCGCGCGGAAACCGCCGGCTTCGCCGCCGCCTGCGTTCCCGCTGCATCGCCCGATTGGGTTGTGACTTTCTTCTTTCCCATGGCTATCTGTTATTTGAGGTCGACTTTGCGCTTGCCGCTGCCCGCCGTCTTGCGGACGTTGCCGCGGACGGTGCGGGAGTTCGTGCGCGTGCGCTGGCCGCGCACCGGCAGGCGCCGCATGTGGCGCAGGCCGCGATAGGCCTGCAGCTCCTTCAGGCGGTTGATGTTGCCACGCACGAGCTGGCGGAGCTCGCCTTCGACCGGAAAATTCTTCTCGATGAAGTTCTGGATGCGCAGAATCTCGTCCGCGGTGAGGTCCTTCGCCTTCTTCGCGACGTCGACGGCGGCGGCCGCGAGCGCCTTGTGGCTCACGGACGGACCAACGCCATAAAGATAGGTGAGCGACACCTCAATCCTCTTGTTGTCGGGAATGTTGACGCCGAAGATACGCATGATGGTTATCCTTGCCGCTGTTTATGCTTGGGGTTTTTGCAGCGCACGTAAAGCTTGCCCTTTCGTTTGACGATCTGGCAGTTGGCACACATCTTCTTGATGGAGCTTCGAACTTTCATGGTATTGCGTTCTGCGTTGCCGGTCCGCACGCCGCGTCCGCCTGTTTAGAGGCGCCGCACGATCCGTCCGCGATGCCCGTCGGGAGCGAGTTCCACGAGCACCCGGTCGCCCGGCAGCACGCGGATATTGTTGATCTTCATCTTGCCCGCCAAATGAGCGAGAACCTCCGTTCCCGCCTCGTTCATCGTGACTTTGAACATCAGGCCCGGGAGGGCCTCGATCACCCGACCTTCTTTCGCCGTGTCCTTCTCCATTAACGCCGTGGGTGTCTCATGAAAACAGGAATAATGGCGATTTGATGCGGTAAGGAGATTATAGTCCGGCTTCGGCTCATTTGTCAACAAGATCCCTTGAAGATCCCTTGGCGGGCGGGCCCGGCCGCCACCCCGCCTCCTAGTGGACGGTGATATGGACCTTGCCCGGATTCGCCGGGATGCTCATGAGCCACAGGGGCCACACCGATATCTTGCCGTCCGCGAGGTTCGGCAGGTTGAGGATCTCGTTGCGGGCGCTTGCGATGCTCTGCCCCTGGATGGTCGACGAGAAGTCGTCGGCCGAGAAGGACGGCTCGAGGTTCGCCTGGACGGCGGCGTCGAACTTCACCTGGCCCGTCGTGAAGTTCGCCTGCACGCCCGAATAGTCGATCGTGACCGACGAGAACGTCGAGCTCGCCTCGGTCGCCTGCGCGAGCGAGAGCAGATAGGCCTTGAGCGCGTTCTCGTCGAAGCCGACGGCGACCATCGTCGCCTGGCCGAAGACGGTGAAGTTGCCATTCGCGTCAGTCGTCGTCCCCACGATGAGCTTCGAGACCTGATAGGTCGTCGCGCCGTCGAGGATCTTGAAGTTCTGCGGATAGGCGTTCGTGAATCCGCCGGCGAGGCTCGCCTGCAGGATCGCGGTCGTCGAGGCCTTGGCCGCCGTGATGTCGGCCGCGGTCGGGACCGCCTTCGTGCCGGTGAAGCCGCCCGCCGTCGAGGTCGCGATCGCGCCATAGAAGCCCTGATAGCGTCCGGCGTCCTTCTGGAATCCAGGAATGGTGAGGTGCGCGACCGGTCCCATATTATAAGAGAGGCCGGGCTGGTCGGCGACGATCGCCGCGGTGACCGACGACGGGGTGATCGTACCGTTCGCGACCTGCGCGCCCGGCACCGTCACATTGTTCACGAGCCGGAAGATCTTGCCGTCGGGCGTCAGGAACCGCGTCGTGGCGACGAGCTCCTGGGGCGACGAGTTGTAGGCGTTATAGATCGTGATGACGCCCGTCGACTTGAGGTTCACGTTCTGCTGGGAGCTTGCCGGGAAGTTCTCGGTGATGTTCTTCGGCGACGTGAAGACGGTCGCCGGAATCACGACGGTTCCCCCGCTGCTCGTGAAGGCCGACGCGTTCTTGTCGGCGATGAACGATCCCTGATAGCTCCACGGGGTCTGCTTGAAGTTGATCGCGATGTCGGCGCGGTCGAAATAGGCGGTGAGTATGTAGCCCACGGCCGCGAGCGCGATCACGACGGCTGCGAGCGTCCACCAGACCTTCGCCGATATGCGGCGCGGTGCGGCGTCGTCATCGCCGTCTTCGGCGTCGCTGTCCGAGCCATTCCCGCCGTCATCCTCCCCGCCTTCTGACCTCATGCGGCGCAGGCGCGCCGGCAGGCTGATTTTCTTGAAAAACCGGTTCTCCTCGATCGATTCCTCAATCTCGGCCTCTTCCTCGGTCTCGGGCTGGAGCGCGTCTTCGGCTTCATCCGCCGTCTCGTCCCGGCCGCCGCCGGCCTCGTCGTCATCGCCCGCGCCGGCGCCGCCCGACGACTCTTCTATCTCGACGATCTCGAGCTTGGTCTCGGCCTTCTTCGCGCGCGACTTCTTCGCCTTCGGCTCATGCGCCCCCTCGTCCTTCGGGACGATGTCGGAAAACCCGCCCGAGCCGCGGACGCTCTTCCACAGCGGATGGCTTGCCTCGATGTCGGCCTGCTTCGCATAGGCGAGGATCGTCTCGTCCACCGATTCGATGACGACCGACTTTCCGGCGGCGTCGCTTTCGCGCCTGAGCAGCGTGAAATTCCGCACGGACTTGCCCAGTGCGGAGTTTTTCGGGATGACGAGGACGACCTCGTTCTCGGGTTCGTTCAGGATCTTGTCGATGACTTCGGCGATGCCCTCGGACTTGTCGGCTATTATCTTTTTCATCTTTACTATTATATCACACGCATGCGCGCCGGAATCGCGCGCACGCGCCTAGTTGAGCAGCCAGTGCAGCCGCCGCCGCAGCTTCTGGTTGATCTCGGAATTGCTCTTGTCGAAATAGGCCTCGATGAACGGCAGTACGTTGCGCACGAGGACGCGCCGCGGCACGGCGCCCCCGTCCTTCACCGCGACCGACGACGGGAAGTCGAGCGACTCGAGGATCTCGCCGAGCGGCACGGGCTCGATCGTCACGCCGGCCGCGCGGTGCGGCGTCTCGAACGGCAGCTCGTGCGGCGCGTCGACATAGGCGTAGCCGCCGAGCTTCTCCTTCTCGAGCGCCTCGGTGAAATGGCGCACGGCGGGATCGATCACGCGCTTCATGGCGCGCAGGGCGTCCTTCGACATGTTCCCGTGCAGGTATTCGCGATAGAGCCGTTCGGCGGCCGCCATGCTCACACCGAGCTCGGCCGCGATGCGCCGGATCAGCTCGTCGAAGTCCCAGCCAAGCTTCTCCCTATATAGGACGGGGTGTCCTTCTTTGGCCTCGGCCATGACATAGACGGCCGCGCCGCCGCCCTCGGCCTCGATGAGCGCGAGCGGCAGCGGGCGGCTGCGGGCGATCGCGAGCAGCCGGGACTGCGGCCCCTCGACGAAAAAGAAATGGTCGGGCGCGTTGAAAAATCCCTTCAGCTCCTCGAAGAGCTCGCGGGTCGTGAAACGCAGTTCGAGGATGAGCGAAATCTTCTTGCCGGTGAAGCCGGCCGGATTCACGACCGACTTGCCGTCGATCTTGAAATGGCGCGCCTCGGCGCCGACGAGGATCGTGTCGAGCTCATGGATGCCGAGTCGCTTCGCCGCCTCGCTGCGGCACTGGTTGAAGACCTTCGCCATCGCCTGCGCGATGAGGTTCTCGAGTTCGGCGAGCGTGATCTCGAACTTCGCATCGGCCTTCTCGCGCGGCAGCTCGAGCGGCAGCGGGATCGTGGTCGCGAGCGACGGGTGCGCCGTCGCGATCACCTTGCGCCGCCCGCGCTTGAAAAGATATTCCCCCTCCCACGACTTCTGGGTCACGCGCCGCATCGGCGATTGCAGGAACTTCCTGAGGCTCGCATTCTCGACGTACTTCTCGACGACGATGCCGCGGTTCTCGCCGAGCGTGAGGAAGAGCGCGTTCACGCCGGCCGGAGCGATCTCAAGGATGAGGAATTTCTCCTTTTTCACACCTCCATCATAGCATAGGTTTTTCCCCGTCCCGCCTATTCGATCGTCCCGCGCGCGCGCCGGATGCCGGCGGCGACCGCCTCCTCTTTCGCGAACGTGAAGCGCCCGATCTCGCCCGTGTGCGCGACATGCGGGCCGCCGCAGAACTCGATCGAAAACGCCTTGGCGAACTGCGGGTCGGCCTGCGTTGCGCCCTTCGGGCCGATCGAATAGACCGAGACGCGCTCGGGATATTTCTGCCCGAACTCGTGCTCAGCGCCGAGCTTCTCGGCCTCCTCGCGGGCCATCTCGGACCGGATCACGGGCAGGTCCTCGGCGATCTTCTCGTTCACGATCTCTTCAACGCGGCGCTTCTCGTCGTCGGTCATCCTGCCGTCATAGGAGAAGTCGAGGCGCAGCCGCTCGCTCGTGATGTTGCTGCCGCGCTGCTTCACCTGCGGGCCGAGCACGGTCTGCAACGCCTTGAGCAACAGGTGGTGCGCGGTGTGCAGGCGCACGGTCTTCTCGGACGTGTCGGCGAGGCCGCCCTTGAAGGTGCCGGCCGATGCGGTGCGCGAAAGGTCCTGATGCTTCTTGAATTCGGCTTCGAACTCGGCACGGTCGACGGCGATGCCGCGCCCGCGCGACATCTCTTCGGTGAGCTCCCAAGGGAACCCGTAGCTCTGATAGAGGTCGAAGGCATCGGTGCCCGTCACGGAGCCGCCCGCGACCCTTCGTTCGAATTCCCTAAGGCCGTCCTTCACGGTCGCGCCGAACTTCTGGAACTCGTCGGCGACCGCCTTCTGGATCGCCGCCTCGTTCGCGTCGAGTTCGGGATAGGCGTCGGCATAGGACGAGCATGCGGCCCGCACCGTCTCGCGGAGCCACGAGGGCGCCGTCTTCTCGGCGCCCGAGAAGAGCGCCGCCCGGCGGATGAGCTTGCGCAGCACGTAGCCCCGCCCCTTGTTCGACGGCAGTACGCCGTCGGCGACGAGGAACACCGCGGCGCGGATGTGATCGAGGATCACGCGCACCCGCTTCACGTCGTCCGCCGGCACGTGACGTGCCATCGCCGCGAATACGTCGACGTGGAACACGTCCGGATCGTCGTTCGCCGCCGCCGCGATGCGCTCGAGGCCGCCGCCAAAGTCGACGTTGCGCTGCGCGAGCTTCTCGAACGTGCCGTCGTCGCGCTTCTTGTATTCCATGAAGACCGAGTTGCCGATCTCGAGGAACCGCCCGCAGTCGCAGTTCGGATGGCACTGCGCGCCGAACTTCGCATCGTGCGTGGCACCCGTCGGGTCGAAGTCATAGAAGACCTCCGAGTCGGGACCGCCCGGTTCGCCGGCCGGCATCTTCGCCGGGACGCCGGCGCGGCTCCACCAGTTCTTCTTCACGTCATACGAGAAGATTCGGCCGCCCTGCATGCCCTTCGCGCTTCCCTCGGTCTCGGAACCGAGCGGCACATAGGCGGCGTCGATCCCCTTCCCTTTGAACAGCCGCTTCCAGATCGCGACCGATTCCTCGTCGGCCGGGATGCCCGTCTCGCGGTCGCCGGCGAACACGGTGACGTACAGGCGCGCCGGATCAAGGCCGGCGCCCTTCGCCGGATCGGTCAGGAATTCGAAAAGCCACGGCAGCTGCTCCTCTTTGAAATAGTCGCCGAGCGACCAGTTGCCAAGCATCTCGAAGAAGGTGGTGTGACGGTTGTCGCCCACCTCGTCGATGTCCTCGGCGCGGAAGCACTTCTCGGCATCGGCAAGCCGCCGCCCTTCGGGGTGCTTCTCGCCAAGCAGGTACGGCACGAGCGGCTGCATGCCCGAGCCCGTGAAGAGGGTCGTCGGATCGTTCTCGGGGACGATCGATGCGGAGGGCAGCACGGCGTGGCCCCGGGCCTTGAAGAACGCGAGGTAGCGCGACCGGATGTCGGAGATCGTCATAGCTCATAAAATATCACATTTTCCGGACATTAAAAACATCCCGCCGGCGGTTCGCACGCGCGGCGGGATTGTCAACGGTCCTTTAACCGAAATTTAAGAAATGCTTTCGAAGCCTTCGAGCGCCGCGGCCTTGCCGTGCTCGCGGATCTTCTCAAGCGCCTTCGCCTCGATCTGCCGGATGCGCTCGCGCGTCACGCCGAACGCCTTGCCGACCTCCTCGAGCGTGTGGCTGATGCCGTCCTCGAGGCCGAAGCGCATCTTGAGGATCTGCTGCTCGCGCTCGGTAAGGTCGATCATGATCTCGCGGATGAGGTCGCGGAGCATCGCGCGCGCGGTGAGCTGCGCCGGGGTCGCGTTCTTCTCGTCGGGGATGAAGTCTGACAGGGTCGAGTCCTCCTCGTCGCCGATCGGCGTCTCGATCGAGAGCACCTCCTGCGAGATCTTCTGGATGTGGCGGACCTTCTCGACGTCGACGCCCATTTCGGCGGCCAGCTCCTCGGCGAGCGGGTCGCGGCCGAGCTCCTGGATCAGCTGGCGGCGGACCTGGGTGTATTTCGAGATGGTCTCGACCATGTGGACCGGGATGCGCACCGTGCGCGACTGGTCGGCGAGGGCGCGCGTGATCGCCTGGCGGATCCACCAGGTCGCATAGGTCGAGAACTTGAAGCCGCGCCGGTAATCGAACTTCTCGACGGCGCGCGAAAGGCCGATGTTCCCCTCCTGGATGAGGTCGAGGATCGAAAGGTGCGGCGTGCGGTTCACGTAGCGCTTGGCGATCGAGACGACGAGCCGGAGGTTCGCCTTCATGAGCCGCTGCCGCGCGTCCTCGTCGCCCTTCTCGGCGCGCTTCGCGAGCTCGCGCTCCTCGTCCTTCGAGAGGAGCGGCGTGCGGCCGATCTCCTTCAGGTACATCTGCACGGCGTCGGGGACGTCGCCCTCGAACGCCATCGAGTCGTCGATCGCGCGGTCGTCCTCGTCCTTCGAGAAGTCGATGAGGGCGCTCGTCTCGATCACCTTGATGCCCGCCTTCTCGAGGCGGTCATAGATCTCGTCGAGCAGCCCGACGTTGTCCTCGATCTTCGGGAAATAATAGAGGATCTCGTTGTCCGTCACGAAGCCGCGCGGGCGGCCGCGCTCAATGAGCTCGTTGATCTCCTGGGCGTGGGCCTTGACGCTCTTCTCGAGCTTCGAAAGCGGCTTCGCCTTCTTCGATTTCGAAGGGGCCGAAGCTTTCGGGGACGCCTTTTTGAGGCGGGTTTTGGCCGCCTTCTTTTTGGAAGTCTTGGTTGCCATGCGATGTCCGTGCCGGGCCTTCGCCTTAGTGCGCGCTTTTGGGGCCATTACTTGATACTTTATTATCCGTCATTTCTTACAAAAATGCAAGTAGCTCGGGCCTTACGAGGGATCGTCCGCGACGATGGGAAGGCCGTCGAGCTCCTTCAGTGCCGCCGCGAGCTCGGCATCATTCCCGTTCGCCTCGGCATTCCGCACCGCAAGGGTGAGGATCGCCCGCCGCTCGCGGTAGTATTCCTTCGCAAGTTCCGCCTTGAGCCGCATGATCTCGTCGTCCGAAACGCCGCCGTCTCCGCCCCCACCGCCGCCGAAGACGATCATCCCGACGACGTGGTCGAGCCCCGGGTCCTCGCTCTTGTGCTGCCCGGCGGCGAGCAGCCTGAAGACCTCCTTCTGGGCGGGCTTGAGATAAGGAAGGCAGTCCTCGACGATCGCGAAGTCGTTCTTTGAGAACGCCGCGATGAAGAGCCGTTCGGCAAGGCGGTCCTGGCGGGACACCTCGCGCTTGGCCGCGTCGTCGTCGCCCGCGCCGTCGGCCCTCCGCGGCGACGAGGCCGGGACGCCCGACGACGATTTCTCAGCCTCTTCCTGCAGCGTCTTTTCGGGGATGCCGGTCCGCTTCGCGAGTTCGGCGAACCAGAAGCCGCGCTCGACGGGGCTCGCGATCACCTTCAGCTTGCCGAGGACGGCGCGGAGCCGCTGCAGCCCGTCGCGGTTCTTGAGCTCGGCCGGGTCCGCGGGCAGGAACTTCTTGAAATAGAATTCGGGCGCGGGCATCGCGGCGGCGACCGTGCGCGCGACCGCGGCCGGGTCGGCCTTCGCGGCGTCGGCCGCGTCCTTATAGTCGGTGAACATCGCGACCTTCACGGTGAAGTCGTTCGCCTCGGCGAGGTCGATCGCCCGCTCGGCCGCGTCGGCGCCCGCGGCGTCGCTGTCGAAGCAGAGCACGATGTCCTCGGCGAGCCGGTGGATCACCGTAAGGTGGTCCGCGGTGAGCGCCGTCCCCGAGCTCGCCACCACGTTGCGCACGCCGGACTGGTAGCTCATGAGGAAATCCATCTGCCCCTCCATGAGCACGGCCGCCTTCGTCTCGCGGATCGCGTCCTTGCTCTTCCAGAACCCATAGAGCAGCTTCGACTTCTGGAAGATCGGCGTCTCGGGGCTGTTCACGTATTTGCCCATGTCGCCCTTGTCGAGCTGCGGCAGGATGCGGCCGGTGAACCCGACCACCTTGCCCACGTGGTTGTGGATCGGGAACATGATGCGCCCCCGGAACCGGTCGAGCATGAGCCCGCGCTCCGTCTTGATGGAAAGCCCCGCCTGGACGAGGTCCTGCGGCGACGCGCCGGTGTTCAGCAGGTGCATCGAAAGCCCCTCGGGTTCGTTCGGCGCCCAGCCGATCTCGAACGTCTCGACCGTCTCGGGTGCAAGTCCCCGCTCCTCGAGATATTTTTTTGCGACCGGCGCGGCGGCGAACGCCTTCCTGAAAAACGCCTTGGCCTGGTCGTTCAGGTCATAGAGGAGGCCGCTATAGCGGTATTCGGCCGGATTCTCGTGGCGCAGCTCGACGCCGGTCTTCTCGGCGAGCATCCGCATCGCCTCGCCGAACTCGACGTTCTCATAACGCATCACGAACGAGAAGGCGTCGCCGCCGAGGCCGCAGCCGAAGCAGTGCCAGGACTGCCGGTCGGGCGAGACCATGAAGGACGGCGTCTTCTCGTGATGGAACGGGCAGAGCGCCTTGAAGTTACGGCCCGCCGGCACGAGCGTGAGATAGCCGCGCAGGAAGTCGACGATGTCGAGCCTGCTTTTGATGAGTTCGGTCGTCGAGGAAGGCATGTTGCTCCTATTGTATGCCCCGCCCGCATGCGCCGCAATGCCGGGCCGCGCCCGCACGCGCCGTCCTTCGAGGGAAATATTAAAAAATCATTAAAGGATCGCGATCTGGGCCGCGGCGCTCTGGTTCAGCATGACGGCGAGTCCCGCGACGACGATCACGATGAGCGCGCCGAAGATGAGTTTCGGATGCTGCACCTCGAACTTGATGAAGACGTTGAGGCCGAGCGCGACGAGGAAGAGCGCCATGAGGAACATATAGAAGTCGTTGGCGAGCGCCTTCGGGTCGGCGACGAGCCGCTGCAGGAAGTTCGTCTGCGGCGCGAGCGGCGCGGCGTGGTCCGACGAGATGAAGCCGAGGACGGCGCTCGAGCTGTTCGCGAGCGGCGGCGCGGTGGTCGCGCTCTCGGATGTTGCATTCCGGCCGGCCGCGGCGATCACGGTGTTCGTTGCCGGTTTCGGCGCGGGCTTCGGGGTCGGAGCCGGCGTCGGTTTGGCGTTCGGTTTCGCCGCGGGCGCGGGCGCGGCGGCGTTCGCCGACGAGAGTCCCGGGATCGGGCTGACCGCCACGGCGACCGGTGCGGGCGTCCCGAAGAGCTCGACGGCGAAGGTCGCATGATGGCCCTCGAACATGCCGTCGGCTTTCGCCATGCCGATCTCGGTGTAGTCCGGATCGAGGATGTTCGCGCGGTGTTCGGGCGAATTCATCCAGGCGTTCGTCACGTCCTGCGAGTCCGAGAAGTCGACGGCGAGGTTCTCGCCGGCATAGTCGAAGGAATAGCCGACCTGCGCGAACCAGTACCACGGCGTGAGCCCTTCGGGGCTCGTATGGGCGAAATAGCCCTTCGAGGCCATGTCGTTCGCCTTTTCCTGGGCGGCGGCGTCGAGAAGCGCGTTCTCACGGAGCGGCTGCAGGCTGTCCTTGACGCGGTTCGCGTTGGTCTCGTCGATGAGCGCGTTCGCGAGGACGATGCCGAAGAGCCTCGACCGCGGGATCACGTAGCGCGACGCGCCGACATAGGCGCCTTCGGCGACGATGATCACGAGGCAGAAGAGCGCGACGACGCGCGGATGGAGGAGGTGCGGCTGATAGTCGTTCCCCTTGTGCGGAATGAAATACTTCTTGACCGCCTTGCGCATGAAAATATTATGTCACATGAGATGGCGCAATGCAAGTCGCGCGCCCGCCCCGCTTCTTTGACACCCCGGCGTCCGGGCGTACAATCGAATCAGGACGTGAATTTCGGATTGGAGGTGGACGATGAAAGGCTTGATCGGCTTGGCGCTCCTCATTGCGTGTGTCTTCTATTTCGTGCTGGGAAAGGACGGACACGGAACGATCTCGCCGCTCGGGTTCTTCGTTGCGACAGGTGCGTTCCTTGTCGGCATCGGATGGATCCTCTTCGACAATATCCCGAACCGTCCGCCGCGGTCGGCGGCGGAAAGAAAATAGACAGCCAGGAAGACGAGGTCTCGCCATGAGACCTCGTTTTTGTTTCTTCAATCGCCGTATCCGATCTTTTTCCCGTTCTTCTCGTAACCGATCTTCACGAGTCCGCCGTTCCAATAGTGCAGGTCGGTGGCTTTCAGAAATTTCTCACCACATTCGCCGAGGGTAACGTCCCACTCCTTCAGCGCCCTTTGCTTCGGCGCAGGGTCGTGATGCGTGAGGAGCCCGATCGAACGCCAATACATCCTCCGCTCCTGCCGCCGCGGCCCGAATAGGCCAAGGATGGCGCGACGAGCGTGATGCACTGGTTCGCGCTCAACGAGGCGGTAGACGTGCTCGAGGGCAGCCGCACGGATCAGGTTTTCGCTCGGCAGCGTCACGGCCTTCACGACGGCCTGCTTGAACCGGAGCGCGAACACCCGTTCGAGATAGATCATCCTGTCCTCATACCAGAACGCTTCCGCATGCTCGTCAAAAAATTCCCGGTAGCGGATCGGGAACAGTCCGAACCGCATCGCCCATTTCACGTCGACGACGAAGAAGTCGAGCGACATGCCGATCTTGAACATGTTGCCCTCGAGCTTCGTCCCCCACGCGCACACCGCAAGCGGCTTCTTCTCGTTCCGCATGCCTGTTATGATTTTTTCGACATAGTTCGGCTTGACGCACCACGTGTCCGATGCGAGCACGACGACGTAATCGATGTGAGGATGTTTCGTCGCGAAGCGTTCCAGTCCGGCGTTGAGCAGGAGTTCCGCGCCGCCGAAGTGGCCGGGGTTTTCGAGCCGCAGCAGGTCGTCCTCGAGATAGCGCTCGGGCCACCACGAGGCTTCGCCGTTGAACGCGTGGACGACGGTCGCTTCGCGCAGAAGTTCGGACTTCCCCCAGACGTTGCGGATGATCTCAAGGTTCACCCGCGCGTCGTCGACGCGGTTGTGCGTATAGATGAGGACGCCGACATTGCTCGTGGCCGTGTCGCGTCCGGTGTTTCCGTCCATGCACTCACTATAACAAAACGATTCCCGTCCGCCTCCCGCCAAGAACGCAAAAACCCCGCAGAGCGGGGTTTTTGCTTGGTGCCATCGTGGCTCGCGCTTCGCGGAACCGGTTGGCTTCCGTGCACGGGGCGATGCGCCTGCTGCAGCAGTCGCATGCGCTGGCCGTTACGGAAGCGGCGGAACCGCGAGGTTGAGCGCCGGGCACTCGATCAGGTTGATCCACCGCTGGGTCGTCTTATAGACGTAGTCCGTCGGTGTGAATTCCGTCTCGAGGCCGTAGGGCAGCCAGGGGCGAAGCACCTCGATGTGGTACTTCACCTGGAACTGGTCGACGGCTGCGAT
This sequence comes from Minisyncoccota bacterium, assembly GCA_035541435.1. Lineage (GTDB taxonomy): Bacteria > Patescibacteriota > Minisyncoccia > UBA6257 > 2-01-FULL-56-20 > JAKAGE01. Next base: position 123,653 of record DATKNL010000002.1, read on the forward strand.
CGTGTCCGAACCGTAATACCCGGTGACCGGAAGGCCGATGCCGAGGTTCTGGTTCAGGAAGAGTTGCAGCTTGCGGACTTCGGCGGGATCGTTCAGATCCTTGCGGATCGGATGGATGTACTGCGTGAGATAGATGCCGCAGCTTTCGCCGAGGACCTGGCCGGTCGTACTCGTGCTCGTGCCGAGCACCTGTCCGCCGCCACCGCCACCGCCGTTGCCGCCGCCTCCACCTCCGCCTCCGCCACCTCCGCCGCCGGTGCCGCCCGCGACCGTGATGGTCGAGGACGCCGTGTTGTTGCCGACGTTCGGGTCAAGGACCCTGTTCGATTCGCCGACATGCGCGACGTTCGTGATCGCCTGTCCCGCGGTCCCCTGGTTGACCGTCGCCGTGATGACGAGGGTCACCTGGTGGCCGCTCGCGAGGTCGCCGATCGCCCACGCGCCCGTCGAGGTCGCGTACGTCCCCTGCGACGTGGTCGCCGAGACGAGCGTGAGCCCCGCGGGAAGCGTGTCGGTCGCGACTGCGCCGAACGATTCCGAAGGACCGAGGCCGGACACGGTCACCGTATAATGGATCGTCGATCCCTCATTCGGTGTCGCGTTGTCCACGGATTTCGCGATGCCGATTTCGGCCGTGGGGATTCCTCCCCCGCCGCCACCGCCACCGCCTCCCCCGCCGCCGCCTCCACCACCGCCACCTCCGCCTCCGCCGCCATTCGTCTGAATGACGATCGAAACCGACGAGGTGTTGTTGCTCATGTTGGCGTCGGTCGAGCTGGACGACTCGCCGATCGTGGCGACGTTCGTGATCGTCTGTCCCGCCGTCCCGGCATTGACCGTCGCCGTGATGACGAGGGTCGCCGTCGCGTTCGCGGGCATGTCGCCCACGACCCACGCGCCCGTCGAGGTCGCGTACGTCCCCTGCGACGTGGTCGCCGAGACGAACGTGAGCCCTGCGGGAAGCGTGTCGGTCGCGACGACCCCGGTCGAGGTCGCGGGACCGAGCGCCGAAGCGGCGAGCGTGAAGTTCACGGTGTCGCCCTCTTTCGGATTGCCGTTGTCGACGGTCTTCATGATCGCGATGTCGGCAGTCGTGGTCGGCGTTCCGCCGCCACCCCCGCCGCCCCCGCCACCGCCGCCGTTATTCGACTGCACGGCGAGGGTCGCGCTTGCGCTGTCGTTCGCGCCGTTCGAATCGTGCACGCCCGAGCCCTGCGAGACGGTCGCGGTGTTCACGATCGTCTGGCCCGCCGTCCCCGACGCCACGGTAGCCGTGATCGTGAGGGTGAGGCTGGAGCTCGGCGTGAGCGTCCCGATCGTCCAGAGGCCGGTCGAGCTCGCGAACGAGCCGCCGGTCGCGCTGGCCGAGACGAAGTCGAGCCCTGCGGGGAGCGTGTCGCTTGCGACGACGCCCGGCGCGTTGCTCGGACCCGCGTTCGAGACGGTCACCGCGTAATGCACGGTGTCGCCCTCCTTCGGGTTCGCGTTGTCGACGGACTTCGCCACCGCGAGGTCGTCGGTCTGCTGGCCGACGGCCGGGTTCACGCTGATCGTCACGCTCGCGCTATCGTTGCCGATCGTCGCGGTGTTCGTGATCTGCATGCCCGACTCGTTTCCGTTGATCTTCGCCGTGATGACGAGGTCGGCCGTCGCGCCCGAGGCGATGTCGCCGATCGTCCACGCGCCCGTCGAGGAGGCATAGCTGCCTTCCGACGAGCTGGCGCTGACGAACGTGAGGCCCGCGGGCATGACGTCGGTTGCCACGACGCTTGTCGCGTCGACGGCAGCCGTGTCGGTCACCGTGACCGTGTAATGGATCACGTCGCCCGCGAACGGGGTGCCGTTGTCGACGGTCTTCGTGAGCGTGAAGCTCGGCGTGGTCGAGGTCGACGTTCCGCCGCCCCCGCCTCCGCCGTTGCCGCCGCTCCCCGATCCGCAGCCTGCGCTCGCGGAGCCGGAGCCGCTCGAGCTTGCGCTCGAACTGGCGCTCGAACCCGTTCCCGACGACGAGCTGGTGCTCGTCGTGTTCGAGCTCGATGAGCTCGACGCGGTACTGGTGCACGAACCCGAGCCGGAGCTCGAGGACGACGAGGACGATCCGGAACCGGAACCCGATCCCGAACCTGAGCTCGTCGAGCTCGAATTGCCGCCGTTGCCCGTCGTTCCCGTCGTGCTGCCCGAACCCGAACCGCTTGACGCGGTCGAGCTTGCGCTCGAACCCGAGGTTGAACCCGAGGACGAGGAGCTCGACGCGTTGCCATCCGTTCCGGACGCGCTTGCGGTGCTCGAGCTGTTCCCCGAAGCCGACCCGGAGGTCGTGCTCGAGGCGCTGCCGTTTCCGGCTGAGCTCGAGGTGCTCGAGGAATTCGAGGCGCTCGCGGTGCCCGACGTCGATGACGCCGATGTGCCGCTCGGGCCCGAAGAGCTCGACGCGGTGCTCGAAGCGCTCGCGCTCGAACTCGAACCGGAGCTCGAGCTTGAGGACGAGGTGGAACTCGTGTTCCCGCCCGTGCCCGAACTCGATGCCGCGCTCGAACCGTTATCCGATGTCAAGCTCGTCGCCGAACCCGCCACGGTCTGGCTCACAGCCTGGTCCGTAACGCCTGCCGCGCGCGCGACTGAAAGGTGACCGGCAACGGTGACTGCGGCGAACGCCCCCATGAGGAAGACTCCCTCGATGACGGCGATGCCGATAAGCAATTTCTTTATTGCCTGTATCATTTCAATCTTATTGGTTTTTTTGCGACTCTTTCACAAACAAAATTTAGGTGTAAAAGGGCCACAAAAAAAGAATTGGTAAGGTGCTAAAAACTTAACGCTACTGGACGCATTTTTACCACATATGCGGCAATTGCGCAAGGGTTCCTTGTGGGACGAGCGTGCGTTTTCCGCATGTTTGCCGCGCCGAAGGGAGCATGCCGTCCACCGCCTGCAGATACCTACGGAATGATTGCCATCCTCGTTTCCCGCGACCTCGACGCCTTCCCGCAACCCGTTTGCTCCGCAAGAAGGATTAGCGTAGGATAGGAAGGTTCTCGGCATTCGTCGCCGCGCGGGTATGGTTCAGTGGCAGAACGCGACCTTCCCAAGGTTGAGATACGGGTTCGATTCCCGTTACCCGCTCATATAAAAAAGAGGAACCTCGGAAAGAGGTTCCTCTTTTTTATATTCAGTTGGCGACGGGAATCGAACGAGCGGAGGGGGTCGGGGAACCGCGGCCGGTTCCCCGTGTCGGAGGGCCGCCGTCTTCGGCGGCAGTGCGGCACCGAGGGTGCCGCAGGCGCAGCGAGGCCGGAGGCCGAGCGAGCAGTGAGATTCCCGCCGCATCGCTTGACCGACCAACGGTCAGATACTATGATATTCGCGGCATTGCGGGAGGATATCGCATGTATCATTGGATGATCGTCTGCCTGGGGGTATCCAATATCTCTCTCGATCACGCGATGCGAGAGTCCCTTATGGCCGCAGTGGAAGAAATGGCATTATCTTCCAAAACCCAACACTCTTTCAAAAGCGATACGGGAGAAGGCCAGGTCCGCAAGGTGAGCGACTTCGTATCATTCTTCGGCGAAGGCGGCCCGTGCTTCGCGGCTGAAGTCGACACTGATCGCGGGACCGGAAAAGCATCCTTCATCGTGCCCCAACGATATATCGACGCTGTTGCTGCGGGAGCTAAGTTCGATGGCGGGTTTTCGCTCGAACTTGATCCCAAGCAATCCAGACGGGCACAGTGGAATTAACAGAATCGTTTTCCGGACGAGATCGTGACGGGAATCTTCCAATAAGCCGCGACGGAGATGTCGCGGCTTTTTTTATCAAAAGCGCCGATCCGACATCATCGATTCAGCACCCTTACCACCCCCTCGTTTGCGTCAACCTCAATCCAGTCGCCGTCATTTATCACGTCGGTAGCTATTCTGGTGCCGATAACGCAAGGCTTCTTAAACTCCCTCGCAATAATGGCGGCGTGACTCGTGACTCCGCCTTCGTCGGTGACGAAAGCGGCCGATCTTTTCATCGCCGGCAGATAGTCGGGCATCGTCATGGGACTAATCAGGATCTCGCCCTCTTTCAAGGTCGGCACATCCTTAAGGCTCATGATTTTTCTTGCAATGCCGCGAACTTTACCCCGGTGAGCGGATTGGCCCGAAAACTCCTTGATAGCGTCAGGCGCCTCAGAAACAATGGCGATATTAAATTTTTCTTCCATTTCCCTAACACCCGCACCGACGAATAATGTTGCATCCGCAAAGGAATAGCTCTTCGTCCTGGCCTTCAATTCCCTCAATGAGGGCAGCTCCTTGGAATTGATTTCTTCGATGGTCAAAGCCGCCGAGAGCTTGCCTAGTTTTGGGAATATTTTAAGCAGTGAATTTCTTATCACGATGTCGCCATTCGGCACCATCGTTTCAGTGGAAACCCTAGCCCTTTTAACAATACGAAACGCTTTGCTGGTCGAACTTGCCATTTCCATCGTCCACCATACCGATTCGAACCAGGCCCACGCATCCTCCAGATGAGCCATGAAGCTGACCAGCGTCTTATGGTTCAGCGTTCTTTTCCCTTTCCAAATTGGCTCGATATCCTTCGCCCTTTTATAAAATTCTCTTACGCATTTCTCGACGAACTTTTTATCCCTTTTCATGGACCTTCTCAGTTCGCCTTTTATCCAATCGATCCCTGCCTCATCGAGATAATCAGTAACCAGGCCATTCTCTCTGACGAAGATTTGATAAGGCAGCCTTGGATTGGTTCTGGCCGTCCATTGCCTTGGATTGGTAGTTTCAGCTCGGCACCACATCTGAATGATCGGCAGGCAAAAATCTCGGACATAGGATTTGACATAGGTGCCTCTGATTTTCTTGCCCGATCCCGAGACGCTCGATCCCGCTATCCTTCTAACCCTTCCCTTGTCTGCATCGACCTCCACCATGTCGCCGTCCTTAAAGAATTCTGTCGCTATCTTCGTTCCGATGATGCAGGGTTTTCTAAGTTCCCTGGCAACGATTCCAGCGTGACACGTTATTCCACCTTCATCCGTGACAAAAGCCAGCGCCTTCTTCATAGCCGGCAAGAAGTCCGGCGTAGTCATAGGAGATACGATCACGTCGCCTTCTTTGACTTCCCCAACCTGATCCCGTCGCCGGAGTATCTTCACGCGGCCAACCACTCTGCCTTTTTGGGCTATTTCTCCGGCAATGACATTAGGATCATTGATAGCGATGGATTCCTTTTCAAATGAGAATTGAGGATTTACATTTTCAAAGTCAGACAAGGTGCCAATAAAATGGTTTTTACCCTGAACAATAAGCGAGTGCCGCTTGCGGTCCTTCAGTGTCCTGTTGGCAGGAATCTTCCTAAGTTCGCTGATAAAAATCGCGGTTTCATAATGTTTTGCCCGCGGATATAAAGCGGAGATGCTGTCCATTATTACGATGTCATTTCGCGCAAAGAACTCATCCTTATTGCGCATCGCAAGAGCCTTTTTTCTGATGGGTTTTGGCGTTTTGTCGTCAACGGCGGAATAGTAATAAGCAATGAAGTAAGGGATTGCTTCCTTGGAAAGCTCAATGAGTTTAATGAGCTTACTCATCGGAAGCGGCGCCATCTTCCACAGTTCATGAATCGCATCGAGCCTGATTCTATATTCCCCGAGGATCTTGTCGATAAATTTCGGATTTCTTCTGTTTTCCTTCAAAATGGCATTTTCCAACCATTCGGTGGCTTTTACGTTCTCCCAAATTTCGATGCTTCCCTGATTCATGTAATGGATAATCCCAGGCAGATAAGGGTTCTTCCAACCAAATTCTCCTTCGACACCGTCAGAACATCCGAATGCCCATATCTCCTGCATGATATAGGTGGTATCACGGGTATATATCTTTTTGAACTTTATAGGATCGTCTTTTTCCTTCTTTGGCCAAGACAACGTCGTAATGGGCCGCGACTGCACGATATAAAATTTTCCCTTTTCCAAGGCCCATTCAATATCACACGGAAAACCATATTGGTCTTCGATGCGAAGAATCAATTTCGACAACTCGAGGATTTGCTTGTCGGGAAGAGCTTGCTTACCTGCTTTCGATTTGGAAATATCTTTCCACTCGTTTTCGCCCCTCGGCAAACGATAGAGTCCTCTGCCTTTTTTCGGGATTATCCGCTCAATAATTTTTCTTGGTTCTTTTTCGATTACATAGCTATCAGGAGTGACTTGGCCGGAAACGATTGCTTCGCCCAACCCATAGCTTGCCTCGATGATAAGCTGGTTGCGATCCTGCGTTACTGGATGGACCGAAAAGGCGACGCCCGAAACCTCGCTCTCGACCATCTTTTGAACGACCACGGCGACGGAAATTTTTTCGGCGCGAAGCCCCTTCTCGAAGCGGTAGAAAATGGCGCGGGGCGTAAAGAGTGACGCCCAGCAGCGTTTCACATTTTCTAAAAGATTGCCTCCAGTGGTATTTAAAAAGCTATCCAGCTGCCCCGCCCACGCCGCCGATGAGCCGTCCTCGGCCGTTGCGCTGGAACGCACCGCGACGAATTTAGCTCCCAATTTCTTGAAGTTTCTTTTGATCTCCATGGCGACGTCCTCTGGCATTTCAGTGCCGATAATGATCGCCCTGATTTCCTCGGATGCCCGCTCGACGCTGGCCGTGTTTCGATGCTTTATCTTATGCAAAATGGCATCTATGTCAGCTGCAATCCCCTGCTCTTCAATGAACTTTTCGAAGGCTGTCGAAAGAATGACGAAACCGGACGGAACCGGAAGGCCCGCTTGCGTCATTTCCCCAAGTGACGCTCCCTTGCCACCAGCAAGCGCGACATCCTTTTTGCTCAACCCTTCAAAGTCCCGCGAGAATTCCATGTTGAACTTATCTTAGGCCATCCTTGGTGATTTTCCAAAACTCCGGCTTCGAAGGCCGCGGCGTGATCAAATTAAAAGCACCTCCCCTTGGGAAGGTGCTTCGTCCGTTCAATCGGCATCGGCAGTCGTCTTCATCATCCCCAACCGGATGATTTCATTACTGCCGGAGTCGACAGGCGGAAAACCGATCAGTTCCTCGCCGCGCTGATGCGCCGCAACGGCGCCCGCGTGAATCGCCCGGAGCGTGTCCCGCGCCCATCCTTCAGGCACAAACATGTCCTCGAGCGGCTGCTTGAGCTCCTCGCCGAACGAGAAAACCCACGGCGGCTCGCCGCGGCCGCCCGGCTGATGGTACGGCACGTCGACGCCATACAGTCCGTCGCCGAAGGAATACCTGAAGACCTTTTTGCGCGGCGGCGCCTCGGTTCTGTTGATCGTCCGGTTGTACCGTGCGAGCGCTGCGAAGTGCTGAACAAGCGCAGCGAGCGTCGGCCTATAGCTGAGCCTCCTGAACAGGGCCACGCCAAGGGCCACTTCGCGGACTTCGGTCAGCTTGCACCAATACCAACGGTTCAAGGATGGAAGCCAATAGGTTACGGGTCGAACCACGATGGGATCGTCCATGATTATCCTCCTGCCGCAGAGCGCGGCGCTAGCAGAGAATTTACTGACTACATCTTAGCACGAAGTCGAAACGGGCGCCCGCAAAGACTTCCAAGATATAAAGTGCATTCTAAACAAAAAACGGCCATCCATAACGGATGGCCGAATGTTATTCCCCTACCAATATCCGGGATGCGCCCGCCGATTCGAAAGGCTTCCCTTGTGCCGCGGACCGGCAAACGTAGGGAGAAGTTTGCTTTCGATGTCGCCAAGCAGCTGATCGAATTTCGCCTGAACCAGGAACTCGATCCACTGCGCCAGCTTCGGATGAGGCTCCGTCGTCCTGACCCCGGGGATCAGCGTGATGCCGAGGTGCCCTTGGCGAGGGCATTCGTCTCCCGAGTGGATCCTGGCCTTGTCGCACGCCACCGCGACTGTCCCCAGGTTTTCGGTCGTAAGCTGATTCGCGATCCGAAGGCCGGGCAGCGCCTGTTTGATCAGCAGATGGAACAGGAGGGACGGAAGCGCCGCTGAAAGAACGTCCGGCATCAGCGCCTTGTATCCGCATCCCTCACAGGCGAATCGAGCCTGACTCCACCCGTTGTCTGAAAGCGCGAGAAGGCCCCCGCAATGCGACGAAACCATCTCGTAGCCTGATCCTTCTTCGGATTGCTCGTAAGAAACGATGCCCCAATGGACGAGCCGAGAAAGATGGCACGCATGCCACAGAAGCCCTCGAAGCTGGTCGTCGGTGGTCGAACCGGGCAATCGCTCCAGGTCGTCCCATGAGTGCATGCCATGCGTCTCCGGAAGCTGAATAACGAACGTCGGCTCGAAAATGCCTTGGTTTGTCAAGTCCGTCGCGATAAGCTTGTCCTTCTGCTGCTCCATCACTGTCATAGATCCTCCCATGCGTCCGCCTGTCGGCACGCATCCAGATAAGATTCTTGTTGATAAAACCTGCCATGCAGCCGCCGCGCGGGCCCGCATCCGGCAGAACGGATTGCTGGAATAATAATAAAACTTGTTTTAAAGTTTGTCAATTCTATTCGCAAACGAATCACTCCGCACTCCCGGAGAAGACAAAAAAAACGCCACGACCAAAGTCGTGGCGAAATGCGCAGCCTTGAGTGCCGCCTACATGACGAACTGAATGGTGATGCCGGCAGCCGGCACGATGACGCCATGCTTTCGCATGACGTCGACCGGCTTGCTGCGAAGCTCGTCCGGAACGTGGGCGGCATTCGAAAAGCCCCAATCCCCCATGCCGGCAAGTTCGTCGACCGCGGCAAGGAGCGGTGGGATCGTTTCGGCATTCCCCATCAGCCGCCCCGTCGGAAGGTGCGTGAGCACGAATCCGCAATCCTTGGGATTGAGCGGCCGGTGAACGGCGAAATGGTCCTTCACGACATATCCGGCCACCTTCGTTGAACCGCGATCCGTCGCAAGGGTTACCTTCGTCGGTTTCATCCCGGGAACCCTGGGAAGCTCCGAAGCGAGATCCCTCCTGAGGCACGCCACGTCCGGGAATGCCTCGAGCAGCTGCCCGACCGCATCCCGCGTCGCGGGTTCGAAGCCGTTCGAGGAGCAATACCAGTCGAGATCGCGCTCGGCTGCCGCCTTCGCGAAAGCGATCGCCCGCTCAGACGAAGGCGCAACGAAGCAGGGATTCCTGCGCGGCTCGTCGAGCGGCCACAGGCAGACCCTCTCGTTCCTCCGTTGGAATGCGAACGGCCCCCAGCATTCGATCTTGCCCGCGACGGATTGCCAATAGAGGTGCGTCTGGTCGCGCGTCCTCCAATAGGCCCGCTTGGCCGTCCAGGTGAGCACCCCGCCCGGAACCCGGGCGCAGGCGCCCTTCCTGAAATACCTGATGGCCATCGTGATGTGGAACCGGGCCCAGGTGTCCATCTTCATGGGATCCCGGAAGTCGAGTTCGGCGCCCTCCTTGCACACGGTCCGCATGAACGCAGCGGATGCGCGTTCGGAATCGAGCGTCGCGACCGGAGCCTTCGACGGCAGATGGGTCACGAGCCACGACTTCTCCGGCGGCCCATTCCTCACGGAGCGGGCCAGGAACGGACCGCAGGCGACCCCGTCCTCCGTCCGTTCCGGCTTCGCGAACTTGTACTGCAGCCGCGAAGGCAGGTCGGGCGACGTCGGGCACGGGGCGCCCGGATCGTTCCGGCGCGCCGGACAGAGTTCCAGGGCCGTCGCGTCGTCTTTCACCGCCGCGCAGGCGCGGCAGTACGAATGACGGTTCCTGAGGTCCGGCGCATTGGCGTCGAACATGAACAGGTGTCCCC
>DATKNL010000003.1:0-18598 GCA_035541435.1 Minisyncoccota bacterium
CTCATCGTCGTGCCGAACGACCGCATCTTCACCATCATCAGCAAGGAAACGCCGATCGTGAAGGCGTTCGAGTCGATCGACGACATCCTGCGCAACGCCCTGAAGGGTCTCGTCGAGATCATCGCGACGCCGGGCATCATCAACGTGGATTTCGCCGACGTGAAGAACATCATGCAGGACGCGGGGATCGCGATCGTGGGCGTCGGCCTCGCGACCGGAGCCGACCGCGCCGTGAAGGCCGTCCAGTCGGCGCTTCATTCGCCGCTCCTTGAAACGAGCCCCGAAGGCGCGAAGGCGGTCCTGCTCGGCATCACGGGAGGCCGCGACCTCAAGATGAACGAGGTGAACGACGCGGCGAAGATCGTCGCCCAGACGGCCGATCCGTCGGCGCGGATCATCTTCGGCGCCTATTACGACCGCAACCTGAAGCCCGGACAGCTCAAGATCACCGTCGTCGCAGCCGGCTTCAACAGCCAGCAGGGTACGGCGCTTTTCGGCAACGGCAGCCTGTATGGCAGCCGCGAGCCCGTGTTCGGCGGCCGGACCGCCATGGATGGCAAGAAGCCCTCGACGCCCATGCGGGAGCCGGTGATGCACGCGCGCGGCGACCGGGGCGACGAATCGGCGGACGAGATCATGTCGAGCCGCATGCCGTCGGCGCTTCCGCTCGAAAAGAAGGGCCAGGCCGGACCGACGGTCCCGTCAAACGGCGCCTCGCATATGAACGGCGGCAGCGGCCAGGGGGCATCGATCGGCAAAGAGAAAGAGAACGACGCCTGGGATATCCCGGCGTTCCTTCGGCGGCGCAAGCGCTAAGCGTTAAAGGAGGCTTCCCGAACCGGGCGAGATCCCGGTTTTTTCGTCCGCGATTTCGCGGACCGTCGCTTCGATGGCGCCGATTTTCATGATGTCCTTGTCGATCTTGCCGAATTCCTTATAGGCGGTGACATAGGCGTTCGTCGTCGTCGTGAGATGCGATCCGATCTTCTCGAGATACTCCTCATAGCGGGCGAGATGGCGCTGCAGCTCGAGCACGTTCTTGCGGATCTGTTCCGCCGACTTGTTGATCTCGATCTGGCGGATCCCCTGAAGCGCCATCTGAAGGTAGGCATAGAACGTGGTGGGCGAGACCGGATAGACGCGCTTCTCGGCGGCATAGGCGATGAGGTCGCGCTCGGCGGCCGATCCCACCTTGTTCACCAGAAGGTCATAATAGAGCGCCTCCGACGGGATGAACATGAAGGCGAAGTCGAGCGTGTTTTCGGCGGGCTTGATGTATTTCGCCGTTTCGTCGATGCGGTTCTTGAGGTCGGCGCGCAGGGCGTCCTCGGTACGCCTGCGTTCGTCGTCCGAAAGCGTTCCGCTTGCAAGGCGGTTGTAGTTTTCGAGGCTGAACTTCGAATCGATGGGGATCACGTGCTCCTGATAGAAGATGACCGCGTCGACCTTCGTGCCGTCCGCGAAGGGGTATTGCAGCTGATAGGTGTTCGGCGGCAGCACGTTCTTGAGGACCGCCTCGAGGAAGTATTCGCCGAGCACGCCGCGCTGTTTCGTGTTCTTCAGGATGTCGTTCAGGCCCTTCAGCTGGTCATTCAGGGCCGAAACCTGCTTCTGTCCCTCGATCACCTTGGTGAGCTCGGACGTCACTTCGCGGACGATGCGGGTGCTTTCGCCCGCCTGGGCGAGGACCGTCTTCGTCGAGTCGTTGAGCCGCGCATCGAGCGTCTGCGAAAGGCGGTGCATGTTCTCTTGCAGCATCTTCTGCTGATCCTGGATCTGGTTCTGAATGAGCAGGAGCGCGCCGCCGTCCTTGCCCGGCGCCGGCGCCTTGAACAGGCGATAGGCGACGACGATGAGAAGGATGATGATGAGGCCGAAGAAGATCGAATCCATGGGACCATTCTAGCTCATCGCGCGGCAAAAGACGACTGGCTTCGCGGGGCACTTCGTATGGCAAAACAAAACCCGCGCCGAAGCGCGGGTCTTGTTTTTGGAGGAACGAACCGGCTTACTGCCAGCTGCGCCCGCCGCCGCCGAAACCGCGGTCTCCGCGAGGAGCACGGGGTTCGAGGGGCTTGGCTTCGTTCACGGTGAGCTTGCGCCCGCCGAGATCCTTGCCGTTCCACATCTCGATCGCCGCCTGGGCGTCGGTGTCGGAATTCATCTCGACGAAACCGAAGCCGCGCGAGCGGCCGGTCATCTTGTCCATGATGATGCTCGCCGAAACAACCTGTCCCGCTTTCGAGAAGGCGTCCTGGAGCTCATCCTGGGTCGTCGAATACGGCAGACCTCCAACGTATAATTTAGTAGCCATTGAATATGTGCCTTTGGGCTCGCGCTAGGGCGTTCCCAAGGGCCGGAATTGCTAATGTAAGTCGACCTAACTTTTCCCCTCTGCTTCTCATCGAAACTTCCGAGAACCCTTACACGCATGTATTATAACACACATGTCCAGGAAATTGCAAGTACCCCCTCCGGATGTCAATAAAAGAGGGGTAATTCGAGGGGCGGGACCTCGATGGCGGCCTTTTTCGTGTTCCCCGCCCTCGATATTCCTGGTACCCTAAGAGGCGATGACCCCGAGGCAGTTCAACGCGGCACTATGGCGGCATTACCGGACAAAGGGCCGTCATGACATGCCCTGGCGCAAGACCCGCGATCCCTATCGGATCCTCGTGTCCGAAATCATGCTGCAGCAGACGCAGGTGTCGCGCGTCGGGCCGTTTTATCGGAATTTCATAAAAAAATTTCCCGACTTCAGGGCGCTGGCCGCCGCAAAGACGGTTGATGTTCTGAAGGCCTGGCAGGGGCTCGGCTATAATCGCCGCGCGATCGCGCTGCAGAACCTGTCAAGGATCGTTTTAGAAAAATTTAATGACCGTTTGCCCGATGATCGCGACGATCTTGAATCGCTGCCCGGCATCGGCCCAGGGACGTCGGGATCCCTTATGGCATTCGCATTCAACAAGCCGGTCGTCTTCATAGAGACGAACATCCGCCGCGTATTCATCCATCATTTTTTCAAAAACAGGGCTGACGTAACCGACGCGGAAATCGAACGTTGTATCGAAAGGACGATGAGCCGCCGACGGGCCCGCGAATGGTATTGGGCCCTCATGGATTACGGTTCATGGCTTGCGACGGGCGATGCCCGATTGGCCAACCCGAACCGCAGGAGCGCTCATTATGCGAAACAGAAGAAGTTCAAGGGCTCGGACCGCGAGCTGCGTGGCAGGATCCTCAAGCTGCTCGTCGGGGCAAGGGGCGCTTCCTCGGCAAAGGCTATCGCCCGGACGTTGAACGAGGCTCCGATTCGCGTGAGGGGAGCCGCCGATGCGCTCGTTCGGGAAGGGTTCCTCGCGAAAATGGAACAAAATGAATCTGCCTATTGTATTAAAGAGTGAGACCTGGATCCCCATGAAGAAGAAGCTTTATGCCGCAGGAACCTTAGCCGCGGCTTTCTTATTGCTATCAGCCTGGGCGGCGCCGACGGTTGAAAGGGCATCGGCGGCGGCTTCTGCCACCTCGACACCTCTCGCCGATTCGGCCACCACGGTGTCGACCGCGCAAAAACCCCTCGTCTATGGGGCGTGGCTTCCATTCTGGCAGTCCCAGCCCGGACAGGAGGATATCGCGCTTCACCTCGAGAACATGGACGAAGTGAGCCCCTTTTCCTATGAGATCGGCGCGGGCGGATCGCTGATCGACGACCTGAACATCAACAACGGCTCGTGGGATGGGTGGCTTTCGGCCGTGCGCGAGCTCAACGTGAAGATCATTCCTACGATCGCATGGTTCAATGCTTCGGGCATCTATAACCTTCTCTCGAAGACGAAGAGCCGGCAGGCAGAAGAGGATAACGTCACGGCCCTCGTGAAAGCCAACAAGTTCGACGGGATCGATATCGACTTCGAGGGCATGTCGCCGAAGACCCGGCCGTATTATTCGCTCTTCATCCAGGGCCTTGCCATGCGCCTGCATCCGGCGGGCAAGAAGCTCACGTGCACCGTCGTGCCGCGCACGCCGCCCGATCGGCTTTATACCGACGTCCCTGCGAACATCGTCTATCCCGAAAACTATACCGTCCTCAATCAATATTGCGACGAAGTCCGGCTCATGACCTATGATCAGCAGACGGTCGACCTCGTGCTGAACGCAGAGAAGGGGAACGGATCGCTGTATGCCCCGGTCGCCGACCCTGCCTGGGTGACGGTCGTGCTGAAGAACGCGCTCAATTACATCAGTCCCAAAAAGATCATGCTCGGCGTTCCCACCTATGGCTACGAATACGAGGTTTCCTGGGTAGGGGGAGAGACGACCTATCAGCGGGTCCGCAGCTTCGACTATTTCGGCGCCATGGACCGGGCGGACGCGCTCGGCATCGAGCCGGTCAGAAACAATGCGGGGGAACTGAGCTTCACGTTCACCTCGAGCACCTATATCGCCGAGCCGGCGATCCTCGTCACGACGGTACCGTCCGCGGAGCCGCTCGCCCTCACCGCGCCGAACCCGCAAAGCCTGACCACGTTCTTCGTCTCGTTCCCTGACGCGCAGTCGGTTGCCGACAAGATCGCGCTTGCGCGCAAATACAACCTGAAAGGCGTGATGCTCTTCAAGGCCGATGGGGGCATGGATCCCGCCATCTGGTCAGAAATGAACTGAAAAATCGCCGGCTAAATGCCGGCGACCTGGAAGACGGTGCTGTCCGAAGGCAGCGAAACCGAGGCGAGGACGGGCTGTTCGGTCGGCATGGCCACGATCACGATGTCGGCCGTATGAACCCCGAAATAAAGGGCTTTTCCCACGGTCGGCATCCAGATGTCGATGGATTTCTTGAAATAAGGGGCCATCCGGTCCTCGATCGTGAAGATCTTGTCCCCGAAAAGGGAGGGGATCATGATCTTGGTCCCGAACGGGAACATGTTGCTTGCGGCTACCCCGTCATAGACATACGAGCCGTCCGCCGTGATGAACGGGGTGTCGTCGGTTTCGTCGGGGACGCTCGTATAGGCCGTAACCCTTAACGAAAGGGCCGCGGGCAGGGTTCCGAAGGCCTTAAGCTTGGGCATTGAGCTTGCGTTGATGGCCATAAGCGGCATGAGGAACGCCGTAAGGGCCAGCAGGCAGGCAACCGAGATGGTTCGTTTGTTCATTTCCAACAAAAATGGCCCTCGCGGGCCTTATACCATACCTTTTTCAGTTACCGGGTAATAATAGCGCATCCGGCTTGGAAAGTCAATGTCTAACAATGCAGGAAAATCAAGGCTTATAGGCCATTTTTAGCCCTTTTGGGCGGGATGGGCGTGCTATACTGGACGGGTATGGACTTTGAAAAAGGACAAAAAGGCCAGTCGTTCGTCTTTCTCGTGCTTCTTATCGGGACGGCGATCATGCTTGCAAGCCTTGTTTTGGCCTTCTTTGCCGTGTCGTTCGTCGATGTGGGCTATGGCTATAGCGCCCTGACCCAGGCCCAGCTGGCAGCCTATGGGGGCCTGCAGGAAGCCTTGCTTCAGATGGATCGGAACGATGCCTTTACGACAAGCAGCTATGTTTTTTCGGTGGGAACGACGACCGTAACCGTTTCGATATATCCTGATCCCGCCCTGAATAACGTCGACTTCGTCTCTTCGACGGCTACGGTGTCAAGCCGGGTAAGGACGATGGTCGCCACGATCGGCCAAAATGCCTCAAGCGGCCAGATCACGGTCATTTCGCTCGGACTTACCGAATAAAAAGCGGCCAAGAAGGATCTCTTGGCCGCCTGTGATTGAGGTTGAGGTCAGGCTGCTAGGCGGTGTACGCCTTTTTTGATGGCCTTTTGCTGGTGGATGGCTTCGAAGGCGTCCATGAGGATCCTTTGATAGTCGTCCTGGGGATCGAGCATCTCGCGGACCGCGCAGGTTACCTGGGCTTTGACGAGTACGGCCTCGCCCGTATGCGACCGGACAGCGATCCGGGGCGCATGGGCAAGGGCATCCTGATAACAGCGCCCGATAGCCTCTGCCTGGGCGATTGTCTTCAGGCGGGAAAGCACGACGACCATTTCGTCGCCGCGCTCGACCTGAAAGACCAGGTCCGGAAACTTCCGGCGGTCATCCTTGTGCCTGCGGTGCGTCCGTACGACCGAATGAAGGATGTCCATGCTGTGGCCGATGACCCGGTTCGCCTCTTTATAATTGTTGCCGCAGAGGTCGTTGAGTCCCTTCAGGTCGTCGATGTCGACGCAGAGGAACCGCACCGGGAAGAAGCGCCTGAAGCCGGTCTCTTTCAATGATGCGAAGAACTGGCTCAGGCAATAGGCATTGAAGACGCCGAACTCCTTGATCATGAACGCTTCGGCAAGCATGTCCTTCATGGCACTGCTTGTGAGGCCGATGCGAAGCAGGTGCGTGTTGATCTTCTTGATCGACTGTGGCCGTCTCGATCTGAACGCCTGCTGGATCGCCTGGATGTCTTTCGTGATATCGCCCACCCTGCCGGTTCTGGTCCAGAATTTGAAAAGTTCTCCAAACTGGTGCGAGAGGTAGCCCTCGCGCGTCTTGAAGGGTTCCGGGGGCCAGATGGCTTGCACTGCTTGTTACTCCTTTCGTATGTTGGATATGTGAAAAACCGCTACCCCTATTATAAGGAAAAAGCTCTGGATGGAAAGTGTCTGGATCGGGCCTGCGAAATAAGCCAATAAAAGCGCCCTTTTGAGGGGGCGCGAAGGGGAGCGGGGTCGTTGGTTGGATTGCACGCGATTCAATCGGAGCGCGATTCGAGGAGCCTGTTCACGGCCTCGAGCCGCACGTTGATGTCTTCGATTTTCCATTCAGCGGCTGTCGAAGGGCAATGTTCCAGGGTGCGCGACAGTTGGTTCTGAAGCGCGATCTTTGTTTCAGACAGGCTCGCTGTCGATATCATCCTGAGGGCCTGCATCGAGCGGCGCACCCGTTTGCGTTGATCGACGAAGCGGGTGAACGAATCTGCCTGGGCAGCGTGTCCCGACTCGAAAAGAAGTTTGAAGACTTGACGTTCGTTGCTGATGAGCTCTTCCTGCTGCTCGTTCGGAAGGTTGGTCAGGCTTGTGGCGGCAAGCACGGCGGCTGCCAGCGACTCGATGGGGGTGCGGCTGTCCCGTGCAGGGGCGGATCCTGTCGTGGCCATATGACAAATCACCTCTAGGACCGATGATAGGCGGGTTGCGGGGCCTTGTCAAAGGATCCTATAATGATGGCATGCCCATAGAGGCTCAGAATCCGGCTGAAACGGAGCGCGAGCAGTCCCTCGAATCGCGCGTCGACGAGGGGATCGAGCAGGCGCTTGCCATAGTCAAGGCTCGCTATGAGGATTCGCCGAACCCCGACGACGTCCTCGAGTTCCATAACCGCGCCCATACGAACGACGTCGTGCGCCGCGCACATGTGATCCTCGAAATGATCGCCGATTCGGATCCGCAGTCCGTATCCGAACGCGACCTGCAGCGCGGCAGGATTGCCGCGGCGTTTCATGACGTCTGGCAGGAATATGACATAACCCCCGATCCCGACCTGGATGGTTCGCGCACGCGGGTGATCCGCAAGAAGCGCAGCGGCTCGAACGAGACGAAGAGCGCCGACGAGGCGATTTCCTTCATGCGCGAGTCGAACGAGCGCGAGGGCGCCGTGTTCACCAATGACGACGAGGTGGTCGTGCGCGAGGCGATCATGGCGACCGTTGCCGATTACGATCCGGAACTTCGCACGGCCTATCAGAAGAACCTCCGTCCGGAATCGGGCGTCGTCGCACACGCGCTCGCGCTTGCCGACCTTGCGGGAGCCGGAATGGACGGTCCGGATCAGTTTTTCAAGGAAGGCGCCGCCTTTTTCCGCGAGGACAACATGGACGTGAGCCGCGCCATGCGCGCGCTGCGCGGCGGCGAACCGATGAGCGACGACGACAAGGCATATTATGGCGAGCGCATGCGGGCATGGTTCGCGCTTCAGGTTGACTTCGCGCGCGGCCGGCGCGACCGGTTCATGAAAGAGCTCGAGGGCCTTCCGGCTGCCGCGAGCCAGCGCCTGAGCGAGGCGCTCTTCGCCCGCTTCGATTCCTCGATCGAAGCCGCCGAGAAGCGTGCGGAGGACGTCCAAGGCATGTCGTTCGAGGACCGTGCGCGCCTGATGGGTTACGAGCTTCCCGCCGCTTGATTCAATAGGCCATCTCGCGAACCCCGCGGATCACGAGCTCGTCGTCGGGCGGATCCTTCTTTAGATTCTCTATGATCTTCGCCGCGACGGATTCCGCGGACATGTATTCGTCGAAATCGGCCGGCGCCTGCTCGTGGAACAGGCCGGTCTTCATCGCGCCAGGATAGACGGCCAGGGCGCGGATCGCAGTTCCCGCGAGTTCCGCCTGAAGCGATTTGGTGAAGCCGGCGGCGGCATATTTGCTGGCGCAATAGGCGGCGGCCTGGGGTCGGCCCGACAGGGCGCTCGTCGAAAGGATGTTCACGATCGTGCCGCGGCCCTGCGCCCGCATGACGGCGAGGGCGGCGCGCGTGCCGTGCATCGTGCCGAAGACGTTCACGTCGAACATGGCCCGCACGCGCCTCATGTCGAGGGCCTCGATCGCCGCCTGGGGCATCCAGACGCCGGCGTTGTTGATCCAAAGGTCGATGCGGCCGAACCGTCCGCGCGCCGCCGATGCGAGGCGGACCACGTCGTCCTCGTTCGTGACGTCGGCCGCGACGCCGAACGCGCCAAGATCGCCCGCGGTCTTCGCGACGTCCGCTTCGCGGAGGTCGCTTATGACGACCGAAGCGCCCTCCTTCACGAGGGCTTCCGCGATGATTCGTCCGAGTCCCTGAGCTGATCCGGTGATGACGGCGCTATTCCCTTTGAGATCCATGCCCTTCCATTATAGCGCCCGTGGCGGCAGGCTGCCACGCCGGCATTGCTTTTTTGTGGGAAAGGCCGTTAAATGGGGGAAGCAATTTCGCCTTTGTGGAGGAGGCTATGAAAACCGTTTTAATCGTGGATGACGAGCCCGGCGTGCGCGAGATCCTTTCTCAGGCCTTGGAAGAAAAAGGCTATGACGTGCGGACGGCGAAGAACGGGGAGGAGGCGCTCGGGGACTGCATCCAGTTCGATTTCGACCTGATCATCACCGACAGCGAGCTCGCCCCCGGCCAGCCGACGAAATTCAACGGTCGGAGGCTCATCGAGGCTGTGCGGGGACTCGGAAAGGATCCGAAAGTCGTGCTCATAAGCGGCAATCCGGCCGAGCTGAGCGATCCGCCTGTGGGCGCAGTCACGCTCGAGAAGCCAGTAAGCCTGTCGAACATCTTTGCGGTCCTATGGGCCCTGCTAGGGGCGTGAAGCCCGTTCGTTCGGCGCTTTCGACGACATGTCGAGGGCGCCGTTTTTCTTCGCTTCGGCCTCATAGACGCGCTGGCGGAGTTCGGAACTCGAATAATGGTGGCCGCGCGAGTTGAAGACGACCGTGTGCGGCAGGTCGTGCCCCGTGAAGGGCTTGCCGCGCCAGTCCTCGCCGATGATCCGCACGGTGCCGGCCGGAAGCGCCGCAAGGAGGCGGTAGAGATCGGCCTCGGTGTCATAGGTCACGATCTCGTCGATGTAGCGGATCCCTTCGAGGATCGTCCGCCGCTCCTCGACGCTCATGATGGGCCTGTTCTTGCCGGGGCGGTCGTTCGACGGATCGGTCTGCAGGAAGACGACGAGATAGTCGCAGTGGTCCCGGCATTCCTTGAACATCATGACGTGGCCGGCATGGACCAGGTCAAACGATCCGCACGTGAATCCTTTTTTCATGATGATGGTTACGGCCGCCGGTCTGGTGAACGGGCGGCCGTTTAGGGTTGGGGTTTTCGATCGAGTTCCGCAAGGACCGCTTTGACGTCCTTTCTGAACCGCTCGTCGAACTCCATCCTTCGGATGAAGTCGCTGTCGAGCCGGTTTTGGACGAGCCAGTCGATATCGGACCCGATCGCGCCGGCTGACTGCTCGTCAGCGGTCTGCAGTGCCTCGATATATCGTGCGATCAGCTTCGCGCGGATCAGCGAGATGCTTGTCGAAAGCCTTAGGTTGTCGAGCAGGTTTGACAGAGGCTTGTTTTGGCAGGACATCCGGCCTCCTTTCTCTCTCTGAAATCTACCGCCGCCGCGCTTTCGTGTCAAAGGGCCGGTTCCCTTTAGAACGAGAACTTTTCGTAATGCAGATACTTCTCGGCGAAGCCGATCTCCTTGAGGTTCGCGACGACCGCCATCATCATCGGCGGGGGGCCGCAGAGGAAGACCTCGCGGTCGAAGAAGTCGGGGACGAGGCGCACGGTCTTCTCCTTGTCGAAGCGGCCGCTCTCATAGCCGGGCTGCGCGGTGCCGAGGATGTAGATGACTTTGATGTTCGGGTTGAGCTGCTGGATCGCCTCGATCTCCGAGCGGAAGACGAGGTCGTTCACGGTCCGGACGGCATAGACGAGCACGATGTCCTTCTTGTCGCGCGCGTGCGGCTGGAGCATCGACATGAGCGGGGTGACGCCGATGCCGCCGGCGACGAAGAAGAGCTTCTCGCGCTGCGCCCGTTCCTCGACGAAGAGGCCGAGCGGCCCGTCGATGATCACGTGCGTCCCTTCCTTCACGTCCTTGATCCTGCTCGTATAGTCGCCGGAGTTCTTGATCGTGAAGCGCACGTACTGCCCGTTGTTCTCGCACGAGAACGAGAACGGATGGGTGTACCACATGCCCCGGGCGAGGATGTTGATGTTGGCATATTGTCCCGACTGGAACTTGAACCGGCTCATATGCTTCCCGGTGATATAGATCGAGGTCGTATCGGGCGACTCGGGGACGACCTTCGCGACCGTGAACCGGTGATAGGCGAAGCGGGCGAGCGGGCGCAGCCACCGCCACAGCAGCACGAAGGCGAAGACGCCGAAATTCAGCACGTACCAATAGTTGAGGTTGAAGCCGTCGATGAGGTCGGCGGTGCCGAGCTGGTGGGGGATGGCGAGGCCGATCGCGACATAGGTGAGGAGGTGGGTGAAATACCACGTCTCGTAGCGCACCCTCTTGCGTGCTACCACGGTGAGGAAGACGATATAGATGAAAATGAGGACCGCTGCGAAGGCATAGATGACGTTCGCCCGGGTCGCGAGCAGGGTGATGAACGTGGAAATGAGGCCGGCTTGGCCCGAGATCGCGTTGCCGATCGTGAGGAAGATCGGGTGGGCGAGAAGCAGCGAAAGGATGCTATAGCCGATCCATCGGTGAAAGCGGTTCAGCCGGTCGAAGCCATAAAGGTGCTCAAGCGGTCGGATGCGTCCGATAAGGACGAGCTCCACCAGCAAAAAAAACTCCCCAAGCAGGCCCGCGAGCCGGCCGACGGCGATTTCCCAGTCGCCATAGCCGGGATTCTGGACGATGTAATAGTTCGAGGACGAGAGCCAGAGATAGGCGATGAACGCGATGTTCCCGAAAAACAGGAAATAGAAAAGGAACTTCTGGATCGCACGCCACGAAGGGAGCTTGAAATAAAGATGCATGCCGGGGAAGGAAGGGGTCTAGTCGAGGTCGACCGCGACGACGAGATGATCGGGGGTGCCGCGTTCGAAATAGAGGGTCGGATGGTCGATGTTCGCCGGAACCTCGAAACCGAGCTCTTCCTTTACGGTTTCGCCCGGAAGGATCGGTCCGGTCACCTGCGCCGTGTGGATCGGTGCGGCCGTGATGTCATAGACGTTCCCTTCGGCGTCCTTGATATAGAAGAAGAGCAGCGGGATGAGGTCGAACTGGCTCGCCGTATGGTTCGTGATCGAGACCGTCGGGATCAGGAACTTGTTGCCGGCGTCGGGCTTCAGATAAGGGAGGCCTTCGACGTCCTCGCGGAAGCCGTCGACCGTGAGGGCGATCTCGTTCGCGTTCACGGCCTGGCCGACGCTGTAGTGGGCTGACGGCACGGCCCGGATGCCTTCCGACTGGCTGCTGCCGATATCGAGGGCGAGCTTGCTCACGGCGGCCATGCAGAGAAGGGCAACGACAAGGATGCCATACGAGACTTTGGGCTCGGTGAAGATTTTTTTGGCGTTGCGCCCGACGGTATTGATGTGCCTGTGCATGGGGTTAGTTTTAATTATACCTTTTTCGACTGTGGTTTCTTATTGCATCGGCCCGATGTAGTAGGCCTGCAGTACGGTGTTCAGGGCGTAGCTCGTGTGCGAATGGCCGCCGGCGTTGCCGATGAAGTAGTTATAGATGTCGGTTCCGCAGTGCGGGATGATCACGTTGCCGCCCGGATGGGTGTTCGTGTTCTTGACGTAGGCCGTGATGTTATAGGCCTTGTTGATCGTGCTCAGATAGACCCAGCAGTCGGCCTGCTTGTTATGAGGAGCGATGTCGGCAGGCGTGCACGAGCCGCCGCTGCCGCAACCCGAAGCCGGCGGGGGAGGCGGAGGGGGAGGGGGTGTCGGGGTTGGCGTGGGCGTCGGTGTCGGGGTGGGTGTCGGCGTCGGATGAGGTGTCGGCGTCGGCGTGGGTGTGGGCGCCGGAGTCGGCGTCGGCGTAGGCGTCGGGGTGGGCGTAGGTCCAGGCGTCGGTGTGGGGCCGGGCGTGGGCGTTGGCGTAGGTCCAGGGGTCGGCGTCGGTCCAGGCGTCGGAGTCGGACCTGGTGTTGGGGTGGGTGTCGGTGACGGGGATCCCGGTGTGGGTGTCGGCGACGGCGATCCTGGTGTCGGGGTCGGCGAGGGGGAACCCGGCGTGGGCGACGGTGTCGGTGTTCCCGACGACGGCGAAGGCGAGGGCGTCGGTGATCCAGATGAGGGCGTCGGGGAGGGCGTCGGCGATCCTGACGGCGTCGGTGTCGTCGATCCCGGCGCCGATGACGGTGACGGGGACGGCGAGGGGGCGAGCGCGATCGGGCCGGTCGTGATGGCGCCGCTTGCCGCTGCCGATGAGAGCAGGCCGTTTATGCCATAGGCTGCGACGCGATAGGTCGGATTGCTGTTCGCCACGTAGTCGCCGTCCGAGAAGAACGTATCAAGCGTCACGCCGATCTGCGTCGAGCCGCGATAGACGACGTAGCCGACGAGCCGCGCGGCATTTGCCGGAGGATCCCAGGAAAGGTTCACCTGGGTCGGCGAAACGGCCTGAGCCTTCACGTTCACCGGGGGGTTGGGCGGCGGGACTGAGAGCGTTGCAGGCGTGGGTGCCGGCGCCGGGGTCGGTTTCGTGGCAGGAGTCGGCGAGGGCGTCGGCGATGACGGCGAAGGCGTCGCGGGCGTGGGAGACGACGGAATGGGGGAAACCGGCGTCGTGCTCGGTGCCGGGATCGGGCTCTCCGGCGAAGGGCCTGGTGCGGAAACCGGAGGGATGGCCGTCGGCGTTTCGGTGCCGCCCGCATAGGGGCTCGGCGGGGTGTAGGTGGCGGTGGCATAGACGCCCCAGCCGATGACGGCGATGACGATGATGGTCGAAACGATGACGGTTTTCATATGGTTAGTTGTTGCATTGGCCTCCCGTGGCCTTGGTCGACGTGGTTATCGGGGATGTTTGCGCGCTCGTATTGTTCGAGGTGTCGAACGCGGCAACCGTGTAGCTGTATGAGGTGCTCGGCGTAAGGCAGGAGTCCTGATAGGACGTGCCGCTGTGGCGGGTGGCGATCCTTGTTCCGTTGCGATAGACGTAGTAGCCGCCGACGTTCACGTTGTCCGTCGACGCGCTCCAGCTGAGGTCGATTTCATAAGCCGAGATTACGGTCGCCTTGAAGTTCGTCGGCACGGACGGCGGCGTCGTGTCGGTCGGCGGGGTCGTCTTCGTGACCGGCGTCGCCTGGGCGCTCACGTTGCCCGCGGCATCATAGGCCGCGACCGTATAGGTATAGGTCGTATTCACCGAGAGTCCCGTGTTGCTGTAGCTTGTCTGCGTCGACGTCGCGATCTGCGTGCCGTTGCGATAGATCTTGTATCCCGAGACGCCGACGTTGTCGGTCGACGCGGTCCATGCCAGGTTGATCTGGGTCGGCGAATAGACGGTCGCGGTGAAGTTGGTCGGCGTGGACGGCGGCGTCGTGTCGCCCGAGGACTGCGTGGTCGCGTTCGCCGATGTCGACTGAGCGCTTGTGTTGTTCGCCGCATCATAGGCTGCGACCGTGTAGGTATAGGTGGTCCCGGCGGTGAGCCCCGTGTTGTTATAGGTCGTTCCGCTCGACGTCGCGATCTGCGAGCCGTTGCGATAGATCTTGTATCCGGCGACGCCGACGTTGTCGTTAGAGGCCGTCCACGAGAGGTTGATCTGCGACGATGAAACCGCGGTCGCCGAAAGGCCGGTCGGCGTGGACGGCGGGGTGGTGTCGGCCGAGGCCGGCGTCGTCGCGCTTGCCGAGGACGATTGGCCGCTCACGTTGCCGGCGGCATCGAAAGCTTGCACCTTATAGGTATAGGTCGTGCTGCCGACGACCGTCGTATCGCTGAAGGCGGTCGAATTGGCGGTCGCGATCTGCGCGCCGTTGCGGATGACGTTATATCCGGTGACTCCCACGTTGTCGCTCGAGGCGGTCCATGACAGGTTGACCTTCGTCGACGAGATCGCGGTCGCCGAAAGGCCGGTCGGCGTGGAGGGCGGCGTCGTGTCGCCGCTTGCGGGGGTTGGGGTCGGCGTCGGGGTTGGAGAAGGCGTCGGCGACCCTGAGGGCGACGGCGACGGGGAGGGTGCTTCGGGCGGGGGCGGGGGCGGCGTCGGATAGGCCTGGGTGTATCCATAGATGAGCGGCGAATGCGGGCTCACATTGCCGGCCGCGTCATAGGCGACGATATAGAACGGATAGGGGAACCCTCCCTGAAGGTTGTCGACTTCGAACGTCACGTCGGTCGTCGTTCCGATGAAGAGGTCGTGCATATAGACCTTGTAGCCGGCAACCCCGGTGTCGTCGGTCGATGCCGTCCACGCGAGGATGATCTCGGTCTGCGAGACGCCGGTCGCGGTGAAGCCGGTCGGGGCCGACGGGGGCGTCTTGTCGGGCGGCGGCGGAGTCGGCGACGGGGTCGGGGTTGCCACGGGCTGCGGAGGCCAGGTCGCTACCGCGATCGGCTTCGACTGTTTGGACGTCTGTCCCTTGAGGTTGTACGACGCGACGGAGAAGACATAGGTCATCGACGGCTGAAGGCCATAGGCTTCATATTTCAAAATCGAGGCGGCGCCGATTTCCTTGCCGTTCAGATAAATGCGATAGCCGGCGACTTTGGTCGTCGGCGCGATCCAGGTGAGGTGGACCGAGGTGTCGGTCGATGTGGCATAGAGCGTGCTCGGGGGAAGCGGCGTTCCGAGTGACGAGCCAAGGCCCGAAAGCGAGGGCCCCGACGGGCTGGGGGTCGGGTTCGGGCTCGGTTTCGATGTCGGCGTAGGTGCAGGCGTCGGGGTCGGGGTGGGCGTCGCCACGGGAGTCGGGGTCGGATCGGGGGTGACCGGGGTCATCGGCGGGATCGCCGCCGAAAGGTCCGGAGGGACGAGCAGGGGTTGCACGTTCACATAGCCATACCATCCAATTGCCAAAACCGCAGCTGCTACCACAAAGTAGAAGGCGTTAATGCGCATACGTTTATACCTTCTATTATATCAAAAAGCCTTGTAATACTCGTCAGCGGTCGAATTACACAATGTTTGCTGGCTTTGATCAAGAACCGCGCAGAAATCCTTGGCCTGATCTTCGGAGTGATAGTACGAGATGATCTCCTTCACGGCCCCGATGACGCAGTTGGCCTGGTCGTTCGGATCGGTATTGATCATGCAATAGTCCTTCGTGGGGGCGGGGGCGTGACCCGCCTGGTTCGCGGCATCGCGGCCGAAACTCTGCTCGCAGATGTCCCTGAATGGCTCATCAACCTGGGTGCAGAGGGTCGAAACCTTCTTGAAGTCATAGCCTGTCACCTCGAGGGCATAGGACGTCTGGCCGAGGTAGCACTGGTATTTGTATTTCGCGTCGACGATATCGCACGGATACATCGGGTCGTCCTTCTTCAGGAACTTCGAATCGTGCTCGTTGTTGTCGTTGATGATGTTTTCCATGAACACGCCGCCGTAGCACGAGGATTCCTCCCAGCTTCCCGTCAGGTTGTCGCACATATGAAGCGACGCGATGACGTCGTGCTCGCTCACTTCCATGATGCCGTGGCCGAGGCCGTGCACGCAGTTGTAGTAGTCGAAGCTATAGGCGGCCTTCCCCGGGATGCCGGCGCAGATCGTGTTCAGCTGCTTCGGAAGGTTGGCCGCGCCGATTCGGGCGACGACTCCCTCGAGGATGCCGTGATAATAGCCGCTCCAGCAGAAGCTGTCGCCGTGAAGATAGGCTTGCGAGACGTCGGGATAGAGGGCCGAGGCCGCCTGGCCGATGATGTGCATCAGGGGATGGCAGTCGGTCTGGACGAACTGGTTCTCGTTGTAGCGCTGCTTGATGTCGGAAAAGGCGGCATCGACGCCATAGGTCATCGTGAGCTTCCGATAGAACGTCGAGAAGCAGGTGTTCGGATATTCGGCCGATGCGCAGACCATGGAATCATAGGCGTAGGGTTTCGTTCCCGAGGCCACGGCGAAGTCGGCGACGACGGTCGTCGCGTTCGCGGCGAGGGCCGCGGTCGATGCGTTGTTGATCGCCTGCGAGAGCATCTGCTCTTCGGGCTGGAAGATCGGCTCGTCGGCAAACGGTCCCTTCGCCGCATGTCCGCCTGCGCCATAGCGGGTGACGCCGGTCCACACGCTCACGGCGGCCAGGGCGGCGAATCCGGCGATGATTGCGATGGTCGAGGCTTTTCCGCGGAATGTCCCGCCGAATCTCTTTGGCATAAATTACCCTCCATTATACGTCAGGTCGCACCAATGGACAAACTTTGCGATTGCGCGGCGTTATAATGGAATGCATGCACCGCCGCCACGCGAAATCGCGCAGGTTTCATAAGAGGGAGTGGCTGCTGATCGTTCTTGCCGCGGGAATCGTCGCCGCGGCCGCGGTCGCCATGGCTCATCGGACGCCTCCCGCGAAATCGTCGTGGGTCAGGGTTTCGGGAAACGCGCTCTTCGGGACGGGCGATTTCTATATGATGAAATATCTCGCGTCGTGCGACGAGGGCGGCAAGCCGCTTGAGGCGCCCCTCGAACCGACGGGCGGCTATGACGACCTCGTCGCTTCGGCGAACAGCGGCAGCTGCATTGCGGTGAACGGCAAGTCGGTCGTCTCGGTCGCCGGCGCGCCGCCGCTTGTCGACACGAGCCAGGGCAAGGCGGAATTCTATTGCTCGTCGATCGGCGCGCATCTCATGAGCAACGCCGAATGGCAGACGGCGGCATGGGACATCGAGAATGTCGGTTCGAACTGGAGCGGGGGAGAGCCGGGGGTCGGATACATCTATTCGGGCCACAACGACATCGCGCCCCGCATGGCGCTCGCCGCGTCGTCGTCGGATGCCGACGGCTATTACGGCGAACGGAACCAGGGCGGCAGCCAGCGGCGCACGCTCGCGCTCTCGGACGGCGAAGTCGTGTGGGACCTTGCCGGCAACATCTGGGAATGGACGAGCGACGATATCGAAGGGAAGGACGCGCCGCGCGATGCCGTTCCTGGCCCGCGCTGGCGCGAGTTCGCCGACATAACAAACTGGGGCGCTTTCGCGCCCCAGTTCATCGGTCCGTCAGACCCCTTATGGAATTCGTCGAGCGGTATCGGCGAAATCTATTCCGACGGCATCCCGTCCAACGACACGGTCTATGCCTTCATGCGCGGCGGTACCATGGACTATCTCGGGACCGCTGGCATCGAATCCCTCGGACTTTTCAATCCTCCGGGCAATTCGTTCGACGCGGTCGGATTCAGATGCGCGCGTCCGGCCTAGCTAGAGGTTGAGCGACGCGGAGCTATACGAGAACGTCCACGTGCCGCTTGCGTGGGCGGTACTGAAGCAATGATAATCGCGCCCCCCCGAGCATCCGTGCGTGTACCATGTGTGATTGTTGTAGACGAGGTTGAAGGGGTTGCTGGAATTATCGAGACCAGTGTAGTTGCACGAGCCAATGCCGCATCCGCTGTAATTGGTCGTGGTGCTGATGAGCGTGGTGTTGTGGACGATCACCGCGAATGTGTTCACGCTCGTACCCCACCAGAGTTCCCAGCCGTTCGAGCCCGACGTGATGCAGCGAAAAGGGCTTTGGCCGCAAGCCGCGGTAGCGGTGATGACCAGCTGATTATGGTAGCCGGACGGCGGCTGGAACCCTGTCTGACTTGACTGCTGCGAGGTGATGACAATCGGCAAATCGACATTGCTATCCCCATAAAGGAAGACCGGAGTGGTGTTTTGGCCGTTGTTGACTCCGGAATTCGCGGCGGCATTCGAAGCGAGCACAGCTTCAAGCTGCGAGGTCGCCCCGTCGGTCGCATAGGCATAGAATTCTCCCGACGTCGCATTGTTCACGGGATCGATCGGCAGTTTCTGGATCGACGACCCCGCCCCGATCTTCGTGAAGTCGACCGGGACCCAGCCCGTGCCGTCGATGTTGTAGACGCTCGACGACGCGGCGCAGTGGTACCCGCCGCCGCCCAGGCCGAAATAGGTGCAGTCCGTGCCGGCGCTCGAGGTCGCGGTC
>DATKNL010000004.1:0-55711 GCA_035541435.1 Minisyncoccota bacterium
AAGAGATTCTGGCCTTCGACAACGCGCTTGACGCACCGCGCGTCGTTTTTCAAGGTTATCGTTTTCACGCACACCTCCCTCTCGGCGCATCATGCCCAGTTTTCCTTAAAAAGTCAATTTCAACCCGCGACCTCCTCCGACGGCCGCTTGCGCTCGGACCACTCATAGACGACCTCCTGGAAGACCGCCGCCGCCGGCACCGAGATGATGATGCCGAGGATGCCGCCCACTTCGGCGCCGATGAGGAGCGCGCCGATCACGATCACCGGATGCAGCCCGACGGTGCGCCGCGAGAGCATCGGCACGAGGATGTTCGACTCGAACTGCTGCGCGAGGATGAAGAAGATGAGCGTATAGAGCGCGAGGGTCGTCGACGTGAGCAGCGCCGTAATGACGGCGATCGCTCCCGAGAGGATCGGGCCGACGAACGGCACGAGCTCGAAGACGGCCGCGATGATCGCGATGAGGAACGCGTATTTCACGCCGAGGATCGTGAGCCCGCCCCAGACGGTGAAGCCCATGATGACGCTGAGGAGGATCTGCATGCGGAACCACGAGCCGATCCGCTTGCGGGCGCGCGCATAGATGCGCATCGACTGCGCCTCATAGTCGGGCGGCATGACGATCTCGAGGAACTGCTCGACGCCGTCGCGCCCGATCGTGAGATAGAACGAGCTCACGATGACGGCGACCGCGAGCCCGAAGCTGCCGAGGGCGTTCGAGAAGAAGTCGAGCGGCGACGCGTTGCTGCCGATGAACTGCGACGAGAACTTCTGGATCAGGGCGCTCACGGACTGCGACGCCTTGAGGTTCCCGAGGATGCTCGTGCTCCCGAGGCTCGTCTGCCCGACGCCCGAAAAGACGTTGTTGAGCTCGACGACGAGGAGCGGCACGACCGTATAGACGAGGAGGATGATGACGATGAGGGCGGCGAGGAAGATCAGGATGACGCTCACGGTGCGCGGCAGGCCGATCCGTTCCATGATGTTCACGAGCCCCTCGAGCCCCGACGAGATGATGACGGCAAGGAAGAGGCCGAGCAGGATCTGCCGGCCCATGAAAAGCACCCAGACGATCACCACGAAGACAAGGATCCGCCAGAGGGTGAGCCAGGAGATTTCTATGCTCTTGCCGTTCATGATGTCAAGCGATGGTTAATCGATTTTTAACAGTTTCCTGAATGCCGATTGCCGGCGGTACGGACCGACGAGGGCGAGGTTCATGCCCGCGTCGCGGAAGACGGTGCGGCACACGCTCCGCACCTCGGCGGCCGTCGTTTTCTTAATTCTATCCACGAGTACCCCGGGGGGCAACGCGGACCTGGTGATAACTTCCTGGCCGCCATAGAAGCTCGCGAGGTCGTCCGAGGTCTCAAGGCCGAGAATGATGCCGCCGATCATGTGGTCCTTCGACTTCTGCAGCTCCTCGGCCGGGACGGTCTCGTCGCGCATGCGCCGGCACTCGCCCAGGATCGCCGCGATGACGGTCTCGAGCTTGCCGTGCCCCACGCCGGCAGAAATGCTCAGATATCCGTGGTCGAACGAGAGGTCGGCGCCCGCCCCGACATAGTACGCGGCGCCGAGCTCCTCGCGCACCTTCATGAAGAGCCGCGAGCTCATGCCGCTCCCCAGGACGTCCGCCGCAAGCCGAAGGGCGTACCGGCGCGGGTCGAACGTGTCGAACGCCCTGAAGCCGAGCACGAGATGGGCCTGGTCGGATTCCTTGAACTGGACCGAGAGGCGCGGCGCGGATTGGCGGTCCGTCGTGCGCGGCTTCTTCGCTGCCGTGCGGCGCTTGAGGCCGCCGAAAAGCGACTTCACCTGCGCGAGCACCTTCCGCTCGTCGAACCGGCCCGCGACGACGACGATCGTGCCCGGCATGACGTACCGCTGCTCGCGGTACTTCCATACGTCGGCCCGCGAGATCTTCTGCACGCTCGCCTTCGTTCCCGCGACGTCCCATCCCGCCGGCTGGTCGCCATACATGAGGCTCAGAAAATTCCGGTGCACCCGCGCCGGAAGGTCGTCCTCGTACATGTTGATCTCCTGGATGATCACGCCGCGCTCCTTTTCCATTTCGGCGGGATCGATCAGCGGATTCAGGTACAGGTCCGAAATGATCTCGAGCGTCTTCGGCAGCTTCTCGGCCTGGGCCTTCACGTAATAGCCGGTGTACTCCTGGTCGGTAAAGGCGTTGTATTGCGCGCCGAGCGAGGCGAGCTCGCGGTCGATCATGCCCGGCTTCGGGCGGTTCGCCGTCCCCTTGAACATCAGATGCTCGAGGAAGTGCGAAACGCCGCTCAGCCGCTTCGTCTCATATTCGGACCCGGCCTGCACGAGGATGAGGACGGTCGCCGCCATGTTTTCGGGCTGCGGGACAAGAAGGACGCGCAGGCCGTTCGGGAGGACCGTCTTTTTGGGTTGTTTCATACGCTCTATGATACGCCGCCGGGAGGGCTCCCGCTAGCGCGGAGGCTGCGGCGGCTAGCTGGTGCCCGCCTGGTTGAGCGTCTGGATGTCCGACGCGAAGCCCTGGGCCCGCTCGACGACCGCCTCACCATAGGTCCAGAGATAGCTCTTCCAATGGCTGCCCGCATAATATTTCGCCGCCGTGCAGCGCTCCTGGCTCAGCACCGCGGAATAGGCGGCCTTGCAGCCGGTCATGGCGTCTTTCAAAAAGAGAGCTGTCGCCGCGAACGCGTCGCTGTTGTTCCAGGGCGACGGCGGATTGTTGCCGGTCACCGCCGAGATGCCCGGGGCATACAGCTCCCAGGTCGACGGGACGAACTGGGCCGGACCCATCGCGCCGCCATAGGCGCCGTCCGCGTTGGGACACGAGACGAGCATCGTGTTCGGATCGAGGTGCAGCTGGTTCACGATATCGAGGAAGACCGGGATGTTCGCCGGGCTCATCGCCGTCTTATAGCTGCACTTGCCGACGTTCTGTCCGAGGGCCGACTCATGGTCGAGGATCGCAAGGACGAACGCCGGATCGATGCCCGTCGCGTTGCCGGCAAGCTTCGCATATTGATAGGCGTCGCCGAACGACAGCTGTCCCCCGCCGAGCAGCTGGAAGATGCGGCTCCTGATCTGCGCCGCGCTCGCCTGCGTCACAGCGAGCAGCTGCTGGTACTTCGTCTCCTGCCCCTTCGTCTCGGCGAGGAGTTCGGTCTTCTGATCCTTCGTGCTCGCGACGAGCGCCGCCTGGGCCGCCTGATAGGCCTTGGCCATCGACGCCGCATCGCGCGAGGCGGCGAATTCCTGCTCCTGTCCCTGAAGCTGCGACTGCAGGTCGGTGATCTGCTGCACGGCGACGCGCAGGTTATCCTGCAGCAGCGTGATGTCCTGCGAATCCTTCCAGAAGTCGGCGAGCGTCGGATTCTTCAAAAAGATCTCCATCAGGTTCTGCTGGTCGTTCTGATACAGGCTGTTCATGAGCCCCGCGATCGCCACCTTCTTCTGGGTGATGTCCCCCTGGGTCACCTGGATCTGCGACTGCGTCTGGGCGATCTGCTCATCGAGCTGCGAGAGCGTCAGGTTGATCGCCTTGATCTGCAGGTTCAGGCTGGCGATCTTCGCGTTCAGCTGGTTGATCTGGCTCGAGAGCGTCTTGCCCTGCGTCTGATAGCTCGCGATCTGGCCCTGGTACTGGTTGATCTGCCCCTCAAGGTCGGCGAGCTGCGCCTGAAGCGCCGCCTGTTCCGCGCCGACGTCCGTCGACGACGCGGCGATCCCGAGCGTGCTCGTCGCATCCGCGCTCGCACTCGCTGCCCGCGTAAGGCCGCCGAGCGTCGGCGCGCTCGCCGATCCGAAGATGAGGACGACGGCCGCGATGCCGATCGCAAGCCAGCGCAGCCCCGGGGTGAGCGGGACGCGCACGATGTTCTCCTGCGAGAGGTTGATGCGCGAGGGGAGGGACGAATAGCTGGTCCAGCCGCGCCTGCGCGCGACAAGGTCGCCCACCACCTTAGGTTTCAAAGGCATTTCCTCTATTATAACGCAGAACCAAAAAAGCCGGTTACCCGGCCTTTTCGTCTTTCGTCTTCTCTGCCTGTCGCTCGGCTTTCTTCTCTTCGGTCTCGACCTTCACGGCCGAAACGTCAACGGTTTCCGCGACCACTGGCTCCTCTTCGGCCACCGGCGGCGTCGCGGTCACGACCGCGGTCTCGGGTTCGACGAGCATTTCGACGCCCTTCGGCACCGAAAGGTCTTTGACATAGATCGTCTTGTCGAGGTCGTCGAGCGCCGAAAGGTCGACAGTGATGCTGTGCGGAAGGTCGTTCGGCAGGGCTTCGACTTCGATCTCGGCCATCGCCTTGTTGAGGACGGCGCCCTTCTCTTTGATGGCCGGCGCCTCGCCCGTGAATTCGAGCGGGACTTTCGCCGTGATCTTCTCGTCCATGCGGATCTGATGGAAATCGATCGACACGATGTCGCCCGTCAGGAAGTCGCGGCCGACTTCGTGGATCAGCGTCGGGCGCTTCTCTTTATTAATGACGAGGTTGACGACCGTGGTCGCACCGGCGGCCTTCAGGATCTTGTTGAAATCCTTTACGCCAACCGAAAGATGCATGTTCTTGATGCCATGCCCATAGAGTTCAGCCGGAACGAGGCCCTCCCTGCGGAGCGCCCTGACTTTCTTGCCGGTAATTTCGCGCGGTTGCGCTGCCAAATCCATGGGCTCCATGGTAGCAGAAAGCGCGCGCGGGCGCAACCCCGGCAGATGGGAGGATCATCCTCGATTTGCCGAGCGATTCCTAATCCGACACGATCTCCCCGACGAAAAACGCGTCGATCTGCTTCCTGTTCGCAAAGAAGATCTCTTTCGGCAACTCCCCCTTTCCGAACCATCGCCATTCGTAGAACCGATCGGGCTCGCGAACCTGCGGCTCACCCAAAGGGTCTTCCGCCAGGAACCCGACGTCGAGGTAATGATGGGGCTGGATATGCTCGCGGTCATTCGTCAGATTGACGAAGCGCAAAGAGGTCGCCTCAAGGCCGGTTTCCTCCCGAAGCTCACGGCGGGCGCCATCCTCCATTTTTTCACCGACCTCCATATGGCCGCCGGGCAATCCCCATGTGCCTTCGCCGAATCCCTTGCGCCTACCGAGCAGCAGCGCCCCGCCCCGGACCACGAACACATTGAGGCCGACATGGAACGAATACCGGTCGTCGGCCATGATGTCTAAATCCCGTTGAACAGCCTAAGACGGCCCGAAACGATGTTTTTGATATGTTCAACCGACGGCCCAAGCAGCTTATAAGGAGCGATCTCGTCGGGCTGGTCCTTGAGGGACCGTTCCATCCCCTGCCGCCAGGCGAGCCGCAGCTCGCTCGAGACATGGATGATCGTCATGCCGTTCTTCGCGGCCGCGACGAA
Source organism: Minisyncoccota bacterium (assembly GCA_035541435.1). Classification (GTDB taxonomy): domain Bacteria; phylum Patescibacteriota; class Minisyncoccia; order UBA6257; family 2-01-FULL-56-20; genus JAKAGE01. Next base: position 5,380 of record DATKNL010000004.1, read on the forward strand.
GTCCTCGTCGGCCGTTCCCGATCCGCCGTGCAGCGTCATGAACCGGCAGCCCGCGCCGCCGATCGCCTTCTTGATCTCGCCGATGAGCGCGATGTCGAGCTTCTTGTGGTCCTCGCCCGTCACCATCGACTTGAGGAGCCCGTGCATGTTGCCGACCGCGGGAGCCAGCACGTCCACCCCCGTCTCGCGGACGAACCGCGCGGCCTCGTCGGGCGTGGAATATTTCATCGATTCCTGCGGACGCTCGCTCACGATCTCGGACGACGAGCCGATATAGCCGATCTCGCCCTCGATGACGATCGCCGGATTGATCGAACGCGCAAGCGCGACGGCCTCCTTCGTCTGCGCGAGGTTCTCCTCGAACGGCAGCTTCGAGGCGTCGAAGATGATCTCGTCGAATCCCGCTTCGGCCACCTCTCTCACCTTGTCGATGGAATGGGTATGGTCGGCATTGATATAGACGGGATAGTCGAACATGTCGCGCATGGCGCGGACCATGGCGGCCGCCTCCTTCACGCCGAGGAACTCCCGCTCCCCCTCCGAGACGCCGATGAGGATCGGCAGCTTGTCGCCGCCGTGCGCGGCCGAAAGTTCGCGCGCGCCGTCCATGATGCCCTTGAGCGCGCCGAATTCCGAAATGTTGAAGTGGCCGATGGCCGCCTGGCGCGCATCGGCGTCCGCCAGGGCTTCACGCAGGGTCTTCATGAGAGATTAAAAATAGATGAAAGCTAGATTGACTTTGCCGAAAACTTCTTAGGGGCCTTCTTGAGGAGCGCCGTAAGCTGCGGCTTCGTGAGCAGGCCGGTCTGCGCGCCGAAGAACTGCACGACGTGCATCGATTCGATCGGGGCCCAGCGGAGCGCCTCGGCGACCGGCAGGCCATAGATGAGCGCGCAGAGGAATCCGGTCGAGAACGCGTCGCCCGCGCCCGTGCGGGACACCGGCGGCTTCGGATCGGGATAGAGCGGCATGAAATAGCGGTTCGTGCCGTCCGACGCATAGGCGCCCTTCGGACCGTCGGTGATCACGACCACCTTCGGGCCGAGCGCATGCATGCTCCTGAAGAGCTCGTGGATGTCGGTCCCGCTCTTCTTCTTCAGCACGAGCTCCGCCTCTTCGCGGTTCATGAAGATGACGTACGTGTGCTTGTAGATCTCGCGGATCTTCTCGACGCCGTAGCGCAGCTGGAAGGTCCCGGGATTGAAGCCCATCCGCACGTTCGGATGCGAGTGGAGATACCGGGCCACCTTCCTGTGGAACGGCAGCGTGTCTTCGGCGATCGACGAGAAATAGAGCCAGTCGGTCGAATTGCCCAGCTTGCGCGGATCGTCGTATTCATAGGACTGGTGCTTGATGAGGATCGTCCGCTCGGCCTCATAGGTCAGCACGAAGTGATAGTTGGTCGGTTTCGCCTTGTTGACCTTCACGAGGTCGCGCTTCACGCCCTCCTTCTTATATTTCTCGAGCACGTCGCGGCCATACTGGTCGCCGCCGATCGCCGTGAGCATCCCGACGGACAGGCCGAGGCGCGCGGCGCCGACCGCCACGTTCGACGAGTTGCCGACCGCGGGGATGACCTCGAGGGACTTGTACGGGATCTTGTCGGCAAACGACATCGAAAGCGTCGCATGCTCGTGATTCCTGTCCCAGGTCACTTTCGCCTCCTGGAGCGTGATGAAGGCGTCGACGACGACGTCACCGATGCTCACCAGGTCGTATTTCTTTTTCATAAATGGTTATTTCTTTCGTTTGATCGCCTTCTTCGCGGCCGCCTTGATGTCGCGCACCGTCATGCCGTAGCGCGCGAGGAGCTTGTCAGGAGGACCTGATTCGCCGAAGGTGTCATGCATCCCGATGAACTCGATCGGCGCCGGCGCGTGGAGCGCGAGCGCTTCGGCGACCGCGCCGCCGAGGCCGCCCTGCACCTGGTGCTCCTCGGCCGTGACGACCGCGCCGATTTTTTTCGCGAACTCGGCGATCGTCTTCGCGTCGAGCGGTTTCACGGTATGGCAGTCGAGCACGATGCTGCCGATGCCGTCGTCCTCAAGTTCTCGCGCGGCGACAAGCGCCGTGTGGACGATCGCTCCCGTCGCGATGATGAGGACCTCGGGCTTCTTCGACCGCCAGAACACTTCGGCCTTGCCGGGCGTGTAGGGCGTCGCATCGGTCGTCACGACCGGCGTCTTCTCACGCTGAAAGCGCAGATAGACCGGGCCCCAGACGTGCGCCGCGGCGAGCGTCGCCTTGCGCGCCTCGACGGAGTCGCACGGAATCCAGACCCGCATGTGCGGGATCGCCCGCATGATCGCGATGTCCTCGGTCGCCTGGTGCGTCGCGCCGTCGGGTCCCACCGAAATGCCGGCGTGATGTCCCGCGATCTTCACGTTCGCGTCGTTATAGGCGGCCGTCGTGCGGATCTGCTCCCAGTTGCGTCCCGGCGAGAACGTCGCATAGGACGAGATGAACGCCACCTTGCCCGTCACGCCGAGGCCGGCGGCGACCGTCGCCATGTTCTGCTCGGCGACGCCGAGCTCGATGAACCGGTACGGGAACTTCTTCGCGAACGGCTCGACGCGCGTCGATTCCGTGAGGTCCGCCGACAAGGCGACGACGTTCGGGTTGAGGTCGCCCGCGGCAACGAGTCCCGTCCCATACCCGTCGCGCGTCGGATGCTGCTCGACATCCGCGTCGAACAGGTTCGGATTGAGCTTGGCGTCGGGATTCAGCATGACTTCATTGTACCCTATCCGGAAAACGTGAGCGTATCCACAATCTGATGCGCTGTCTGGCTGTTCGCGACCGGCAACGAGATGTTCGGGTTTTCCTGTGGAATCGGGAAATCGAACCGCAGGACCTCGCCTTCGTGCGCGACATAGACCTGTTCGGCGCGGTGATCGAATTCGAAGACGCCATAGAGCTCATAGGTCTCGGTCAAACCGACATAGCCGAGCTCGGTCCGTTCGAACTGCGGCGTGGTCGCCGGCGCCCTGTTCTTGTCGGCGCCGCTCGCCGCATCGGCGGCCCGGTCCGCGGCAAGCATGGCGTGCACGTATTCGCCCGACGAAAGCGAGCTCGTGTTGTTCATGATGGAAATGCGGACGACATAGGTCTTCGTCCCCGTGAGCGGATTGCCGATCGCGACCCACGGCACGTCCGCCGCCAAGCCGCTGTCGTCGAGCTGCCACGCCGCCGGATAGCGCACCGTGAAGCCGTACGCGGCGCTCTCATACGTGGTCCAGTCGGCCGTCTGCACGGTCACGCCTTCCTGCTGGGCCGCGATGGCGTCGCCCACCGCCTGGATGCGCACGATGACGACATAGGCGCAGGTGCCGAGCGCCGCGATCGCGATCACGATGGCGGTAAGTACGGCGGTCGGTTCCTTCGCGTGGATCATGGGCCCTAGGCGGACGTTCGGCGCGCGGCGGAGCGGCGCTGCATGAGCCACATGCTGCCGCCGATCACGAGCACCGCGACGACGAGCCCCACGAAGAACTTGAGGCGGTCATCGATGCTGTCCCATCCCCGTCCGTAGCCATAGAGGATGCTCCACAGGCCCGCAAGCATCATGCCGATCGGCGCGCCCTGGTCGGTCAGCGCCGCATAGAGCACGAGGAAGAATCCGACGACGAAGACGATGATGCCGATCACGTTCGCGACGATGAAGACGTTGCGGTTATAGACCCGCATCGCGGATTCGTACTGCGCCTCCTGCGCGTCGAACCGGCTCTGCGCGGCCTGCTGGTCGGCCTGCTGCTTCGCGCTCTGCACCTGTTCGGCCTGCTGGCATTCCACGTCCTTGGTCGCGCAGGGCGTGAGCGGCACCGGGGCGATCGGCAGATTCGGATAGGTCGGCGACACCGGTTCCGGATAGAACGCCTTGATGCCGAGCGTGATGAGCGCGCCGAGGATGAACGCCGTCCCGATGGCCAATACGATGTTTACGATTTTCATGATTTTTTAATGAATGGTTTATGCGACCGCGTCATTCGTGCTCGCTCCTGATCTTGCCGCGCAGCGTGCGGAGTTCGGCAAGCGCCTTCTTCGCCTCGCCGGGCTTGAACGGCTTCGAATGCCACAGATAGTCGTTCTCCATGAAGTCGACGCCCTTGCCGGGAATCGTGTGCGCCAGGATCGCGGTCGGCTTCTCATAGACCGCCTTCGCCTCGGCGACCGCCGATACGATCTCCTCTATATTATGGCCGTCGATCTCGATCACGTGCCAGTTGAACGCCTCGTATTTCGCGCGGAACGGCTCGAGCGGCATCACGTCCTCGGTGAAGCCGTCGATCTGGATGTTGTTGCGGTCGAGGATGACCGTCAGGTTGTTCAGTTTGTATTTGCCCGCGAACATGATGCCTTCCCACGTGTTCCCCTCTTCGTGCTCGCCATCGGACGCCACGCAATAGACCTGGTATTTCTTCCTGTCGAGCCGACCGGCATAGGCCATGCCCGCCGCCTGCGAGATGCCCGAACCGAGCGGCCCCGAGGTCGTCTCGACACCCGGCAGCACGCCCCGATGCGGGTGTCCCTGCAGGCGCGATCCGAATTGCCGGAGCGTGTCGAGTTCCGCCACCGGGAAATAGCCGGCGTGCGCAAGCGCGGCGTACTGGATCGGGCACGCATGGCCGTTCGACAAAACCAGCCGGTCGCGGTCGGGCCAGTCCGGCTTCTTCGGGTCATGGTTCATCACATGGAAATAGAGCGTCGCAAAGATCTCGGCCATGCCGAGCGGTCCGGCGATATGGCCCGATCCCGCCTCGGAGACCATGCGGATCACGTCCTCGCGCAGGCGGTTCGCCGTGAGTTCAAGCTGCTTGGTCTGCTTTTCGCTGAGGGCGAGCATGTCAATGGTTGGTTAATGATTCTTTAAATTTCCTCAAGGGCCCTGAAGGCGGCCGCAGGGTCGGGACTGTCGAAAAGATAGTGCGTCGTGACGAGCGTGTCCGCGCCGGCCGATTTCACGAGTTTGGCCGTCTCGAGGTTCACGCCCCCATCAACTTCAATTGTAGCATCCGGCGAAACCTCCCTCAAAAACCTGATCTTTTCGAGCGTGACGGGAAGGAACGCCTGCCCGGGCGCCCCGGGGTTCACCGACAGGACCTCGAACAGCGTGAATTCGCGGACGTAGGGCTCGAGTTCGAGATAGTGCGTCTCGGGCCGGGACGTGAGCATGAGCTCGCCCCGGTACCGGTCGGCGACCTGGCGGAGCGAATGCAGCACGTCGCGCGAAAGCGTCTCGACGTGCACGATGAGCCGCCGCGCGCCGGCGGCGAACCAATCCTCGGCATAATCGAGCGGAAGCTCGACCATGAGGTGCACCTCGAGCAGATAAGGTGCGCCGAGACGGGACCACCCGTGCGGATGGTTCCAGATCTTGTAAGAGCTGAAGGCGCCGTCGGTCACGTCGCCGTGCACGAACGATCCCTCGGGCAGGAAGCCGCGAAGCGTCTCGATCTTCTTCCGCGCGCACGCCTCGTCCTCGCAGTTTACGGACGGAATGACGTGCATCATCGCTCGTCGGCGGCTATTTTCTCGATGCGGCGCACGTAGCGCTCCTGCGGGTCGAAGGGCGTCTCGAGGAAGGCCTTGGCGGTCGCAAGCGCCGTCGGCTCGTCCGTGAAATCGGCGGCGAGCGCGAGCACGTTCACGTCGTCGTCGCGCCGGCCCGCGGCGACGTGCTCGGGCGACATCGCAAGCGCCGAGCGGATGCCCTTGAACTTGTTCGCGACGACGTCGACGCCGATGCCCGACCCGCAGATCACGATCCCGCGGTCGTCGGACGGGTGCTCCCCCACCTTGAGCGCGACCGCCTTCGCGAAATCGGCATAGTCGTCGTCATGATCCACGACATGATTGCCCAAGTCGACGACCGTGCGGCCGTCAGCCTCAAGTGCCTTCCGGATCGCGTCACGCAACGCGAACCCGCGATGATCGGCTCCGAGATAGATGGTCATTCCCTCATTATAGCAGGCGGTACGGAATGGGCTTGCCAAAAATCCGGCGAAATGGTTCGATGGTGGGAGTTCGATATCTCATCCGGGAGGTTTGACGTGCGAGTCATGCGAGTCCTCGTCACCGCTTTGTTGCTGGCCGTCCCGCTCATCGGCGTGACCCAGCAGTTGCCCACCCTTTCCCCGCCCAAGTCCGGATTCACCTGCCTTGAGCGGTCGTTCGTCGAAGCCGACTTCGGCTATGCGGCCCTGCCCGAACTGCTGACCAAGCTTGGCGATTCGTCCGTTGTCGCCGTCCCGAACGCCTATGGGTTCACCCGAGCGGCGGCGGCCGGATGCGAATTCCACCCGGGCATGCGCGTGAAGTTCGAATACGCCCGGAACACCATGTCGGGCCGAGGACTCTTCGCTCAGTCCGACGGCAACGCCCATGGCACGTTCGGCCTCGCGCCGACGAGCAGGATGGTCGCGGTCGAATTCGACCTCTGGCGCACGCACCGGTTCCATCCATTCGTGGGAATCGGCGCGGGACGCACGAGCGTCTTCCATCATTTCGTCGGGAAAAGCGAAGCGGTCGTGATTTCCGGCGAGAACGCGGAAGACACGTTTGTCGTTCCGCCCCAACCCGTCTCGGATCTCGGCATGGACTACCGCTGGGACATCGCGCCCCGGTTCGGCGGCCGCTTCGTCCTCAAAAAGAACCTCGAAGCGAGCGGCGCCGTCTATGGCAAGGATTCCCTGAGCGCCGTCTTCGGCATTGCCTGGTTCCCAACCCAGTTCGTCAACCGCCTCTTCGGACACGTCGAGCGCTAGTTTCAAAAAAAACGGCCGTTCACCTCACAGGGTGGACGGCCGATTTTCATTGAGTGCGCCGCAGCCCGGCTGCTAGAGGATCTCGACGACCTTCTCCGCGTGCTTCACGAGCGTGCTCACGTACCCGGCTTCGTTGTCATACCAGCTGAGCACCTTCACCAGGTCGCCGTCGATCACCTTGACGAGGTCGAGCGGGACGATCGCGCCGTACGGCTCGCCCACGATGTCCGACGAGACGATCTGGTCGTTCGTCACCTTGAGGATGCCGCGCCAGCGGTCAGAATTCGCGGCATCGGTCAGGATCTGCCTGATCTCGTCGACGCTCGTTCCGCGCTTCGCGAGGAAGGTGATGTCCGAGATGGAACCCGTGATGTTCGGCACCCTGAACGACAGCCCGTCAAACTTGCCCTTGAGGTCGGGAATGGCCCGGGTCACCGAGATCGCCGCGCCGGTCGTTTCGGGAACGGTGTTGTGCGCCGCCGCGCGGCCCTTCCTGAAATCGTGGCCGCCGCGGATCGGTCCGTCGACGAGCGCCTGGGTCGCCGTATAGGCGTGGACGGTCGAAAGCGACGCCTTCACGATGCCCGGATTTTCCGAAAGGATCTGGATCACGGGCGACGCCGAGTTCGTCGTGCACGATCCGTTCGACGTGATCGAGCACGTGCGCAGCTTGTCCTCGTTCACGCCCACGAGCACGGTCTGACCGTTCTCGCCGTCGTCGTCCTTCGCCGGAGCCGTGATGATGACCCGCTTGGCTCCCTGGGTGAGGTGCACCTTCGCCTTTTCGTATTCGTCGAACAAGCCCGTCGACTCGACGACGATGTCGATGTTCATGTCCTTCCAGGGAAGCCGGCTCGGATCCTTCACCTGCAGGAAGGCGATCTCCCGGTTGTCGACATAGAGCTTGCCGTTCGGAAGGTCGGGCCTCACCTCTTTCGCATAGCGGCCGTACACCGAATCATACTTAAGAAGATAGGCGAGGTTCTCGACGTCGCCCAGGTCGTTCAGCGCGACGATTTCGAATTTCGGGTTCTCGAACGCGCCCTTGAAGAATAGGCGACCGACGCGGCCGAAGCCGTTGATGGCGATCCGTGCTTTTTCCATTCCTTTATTATAGAGGGCCTATTCACCCCGCGTCCCTGTGGATAACGGAAACCGGATCCCCCACCTTGATGCCGTCCCGCGCCACGGTGCCCGCAGGGACTTCAAGCACCCGGTCGGTGCCGCCCGGCGAGGAATAGATCCTGAGCTTCCACAAAGCATCGCCCGGCTGCGGCTGGGCGTTCTCTGCGAATCCGGCGACGGCATCGTTGGCGATCCAGATGATGTCGATCGCGAAATTCATGTCCTTCATCCAGAAATGCTGGACGGCGGGCGCGCCGAAGACGAAGAACATGCCGTGCCCGTCCGCAAGGCTCGTGCGATAGGAAAGCCCCGTCATCTGCTCGAGGGTCGTCGACGCGATCTCGACGGTGAACGTCGCGCGTCCGACCGTCACCTGGTCTTCGGGCAGCGGAGGGTTCGCCCGACTCATCACCACATGCCACCACGTACCGCCCGCAATGGCGAGCGCGACAAGGATCAGGCCGGCAACGAGAAGCGTCATTTTGTTCGAGAACATTTCATTCCATTATACGTGCGGCCGGGATCATCTGTGAATCAGCCCGAAGGCGGCGCTAATATTGGATGCCGAACGCAACGATCCCGAAGGCGACCGCCACGTTGAGCGATTCCTTCATGCCCCGCATGGGGATGTCTGCAACGACGTCGGCAAGGCCGATGATGTCGGGCGGCAAGCCGTCGACCTCGTTCCCCAAAACCAGGGCGATTTTCTCTGATCCGGCGCCCCGCAGGGACTGAAACGGCACGGCGCGGTCGGACTGCTCGATCGCCGCGACCATCCATCCCTCGCGCTTCAGGGCTTCGATGGCGGCGGCGGTTTCGGGCTCATGGCTCCAGGCGACGCTGTTCTCGGCCCCGAGAGCCACCTTGGCGAAATCGGCCCGCACGGCCCCGAACCGGTCGAACGGAGTTGGCGTTATGCCGCAGCAGACGATCTTGGCAACCCCAGCCGCATCGGCGGTCCTGAAGATCGATCCCACGTTGTGGACGCTCCTTATATTATGGAGGACGGCCGCAATGGTCATGCCCCTCAGTGTAGCGTAAAATCAGCAGCATTGTTATCGGAATCGCCGGGGATCCCGCCGCTCAGCGTACGTGAAAGGATTTGGTTTGCGGCAGGATTCGTCGGGAACGGCGATCCCTCGACGTATTGGTTCGTGCCGTTCCCCCATGCGACCTCGTCGACGATCGTTCCCGATGCGTTGAGGAGCGCGACGCTGTTGTCGGCCGCGATCGTTTCGGTGCTCGAGACATCGGCGCCGACCGACGCCGCGAATCCGTTCGCCGAATTCGCCCAGACGAACGATCCGCCCGCCGCGATCGAAGCGCCGCTGCCGAGCACCTTGAGCGACGCATCGGTGCCGCCGGACGATTTCTTGCGCAGCCGCCAGCCGCCGAGGTCGACCGTCGCGGATGTCGGATTGAAAAGCCTTACGAAATCGTTCGATGTCGCCGGGCCCGCGATCTGCACGGCGGCGATCACGACGTGGGTTGCCGCGCAGAAGGTCGAGGCCGTCGACGATGATGTCGTTGCCGGAACCGAAGAAGTCGCGGACGACGTCGAAACCTGATCCGCGGCCGTCGACGTCGATACGCTCGTTGTCTGGGTTGTCGTGGCGAGCGTACTCGAATCGGTGGTTGGCGCGGCAGCCGTCGGCACGACGCCAGCCGACGCCGCCGGGACAGGACTCGATGACGGATTCGATGAATTGCCGCCAGGCAATGGTGTGACGGGTTGCGTCGAAGACGGCGGAGTTGGCGGCGGTGGCCCTTGCGGTGAATTATTTGGCGTCACGGGGGCTGTCGCCGGCGGCTGAAAGGGTTTTTCGCCGGTTTGAACCGTCGTCGCCGCTTTCGCAACCGATTTCGCACTGCCCGGACTGCCTTTCGCGGCAGGTTTCGGTGGCGGCAGGTCGGGAGCGACATCCAAAAACGAATGTTCGGTCGAAGTTTCCTCATCGAATGCCGTATCCGAAGCCGTAAAGCCATCATCATCGTCGTCAGGCGGCGAAAAACCGCCGCCGCCCGCGAGGTTCTGCCACAGTTGCCCGATCATGGCACCGCCCTGGGACGCGATCGACCCTCCAAAGCCAAGCCGGCCCGCAACCATAAGAAGAAGGATGCAAAACGCGGCAACGACTGCCGCAGAGACCGCCATTGAACGAGGAACCTTCCGCCGGTTGTCATCGGTGTGCATGGCCCAACCCTATCACGGCGAAGATTAAGAGGATCTTAAAAAACGTGTCAAGCCGGAACGGGGCGGAAGCCGTGCGCGAGAGCTGAATTTTACGACAGAAGACGGGCGTTTTTCCTGAGGAAAATTTCTATTCCGACACAATCCCCCGAAATCGCAAAATTCCCCCGAAAATTTTCCACAGGCCCTCGGGAATTCCGGTCGCCATGGTGTAGAATAGTTTTACCTTAACCATCCCAAACCTCATGGACCTCACCATCACCAAGCGGGACGGCACCCGCGAACCGTTCAATGCCGATAAGATCAACCGGTCGATCGAGCGGGCATGCGCGGGCCTTGAAGACCCGATCAGCATGGTCACCCAGATCGCGACCGAGACGCGGCTCACCCTTTATGACGGCATCACGACCGAGGAGATGGACCAGGCGACGATCAATGCCGCCGTTCAGAACATCAAAGAGGACATCGAGTATGACAAAGTGGCCACCCGGCTGCTCCTGAAAACCATCTACCGCCGGGTCGTCGGCGAATATGACGACGATTTCGCGGTTTTGCGCAAAAAGCACCGCGACCACTTCCCCGATTGGATCAAGGCGCACGTCGAAAACGGCATGTTCGACGCGCGCATGGTCGAAAAGTACAACCTGAAGGAGCTTTCGGGCGTCCTCGACGTTTCGCGCGACGAACTGTTCGTCTATGCGGGCCTCTCGACGCTCCTCGACCGCTATGCGATCAAGGACAAACAGAACAAGCCGGCCGAGACGCCGCAATATTTCTTCATGCGCCTCGCCATGGGCCTTTCCTATAACGAGACCAACCCGACCGCGTGGGCGAAGAAGTTCTATGAGAAGATGTCGCGGCACGAATACATTCCGGGCGGATCGACCAACCTCGCCGCCGGAACGTCGCGCCCGAGCCTTTCGAACTGCTTCCTTCTGCAGATCGAGGATGACATCGACCACATCGCGAAGTCGGTCGCGGACGTGATCAAGCTTTCGAAGGCGTCGGGCGGCATCGGCGCGTCGGTCACGAAGCTGCGCGCCACCGGCTCCCCGCTCTCGTCGAACAACACCCCGTCGTCGGGGCCGACGCCGTTCGCGAAGATCATCGACACGTCGATCCGCGCGATCCAGCGCGGCGGCAAGAAGAAGGGCGCGCTCTGCTTCTATATGGAGAACTGGCACATCGACTTCCCCGAATACATCGACTGGAAGCACAACGCCGGCGACGACTACATGCGCATGCGCACGGCCGACACCGCGGTCTTCCTCTCGGACGAGTTCATGAAGCGCGTCGAGGACGGCGACATGTGGTACATGTTCGATCCGAAGGACACGCCCGACCTCATCGAGCTGTACGGCAGGAAGTTCAGCGCGCGCTACGCCGAATATATCGAGATGGCCGAGGCCGGCAAGCTGCGCGTCTTCAAGAAGGTCCCGGCCGAGGAGCAGTACCGCCAGATCCTCGTCGCCCTGCAGGCGACCTCGCATCCCTGGCTCGTCTGGAAGGACAACATCAACCTGCGGGCGCTCAACAACAACACGGGGACGATCCACATGTCGAACCTCTGCACCGAGATCTGCCTTCCCCAGGACCGCGAAAACATCGCCGTCTGCAACCTGGCGTCCCTCAACCTCGCGGTCCACGTGAACCACAAGCAGATCAACTGGGAGAAGCTCGAGGACAGCGTGCGCTTGGCGATCCGGCAGCTCGACAACCTGATCGACATCAACCGGCTCCCGATCCCCGAAGCGGAGCGTTCCGACAAGGAAAACCGGGCCATCGGCCTCGGCGTCATGGGCTTCGCGGACATGCTCGAGCAGCTCGGCATGTCCTATGACAGCCAGCACGCCTGGGATTTCGCCGACAAGGTCTTCGAGTTCGTGAGCTATGTCGCGATCGACGAGAGCGCCGATCTCGCGGCGGAACGCGGCAGCTATATGCATTTCAAGGGTTCCGGCTGGTCGAAAGGGATGGTCCCGATGGACACGGTGAGGCTCCTCGAGGCCGACCGCGGCTCCGAGCTCGACCTCTCGAAGGGCAGCAAGTACCGCGGCCTCAACTGGGACGCGCTCCGCGAGAAGGTCCGCAAGGGCATGCGCAACGCGACGCTCATGGCGACCGCGCCGAACGCGAACATCGGGCTCCTCGCCGGCACGACGCCGGGCATCGATCCCCGCTTCGCGCAGGTCTTCTCGCGCAACAAGATCTCGGGCAAGTACCTCGACCTCAACCACAATCTCGTGAACGACCTGAAGAACATGGGCATCTGGGAGGATGTCCGCGAGAAGATCATCGCCGAGCAGGGCGACATCGCGATGATTGACGGGATCCCGCAGCACATCAAGGACATCTATAAGACCTCGTTCAGCACGTCGCCCTATGCCTTCATCGAAGTCGCCGCGCGGGCGCAGAAATGGGTCGACCAGTCCCTTTCGCGCAACATGTACCTTGAGACCCGCGACATCGGCGAGACGATGAACATCTATCTCACCGCGTGGCGCAAGGGCGTGAAGTCCACCTATTACCTGCACATGAAGCCGCGGCACACCGCCGAGCAGAGCACGGTGCGCGTGAACAAGGCCGAGAAGATGGGCAAGCGCGGATTCGCCGCCGTAGCCCTCGACGATGACGAGCCGCAGACCGTCGAGTCGATCATCTCGCAGCCGGTCGCGACGCCGGCCGTCGCATCGTTCGCCGCCGAGCCCGTGATGGAAGAGGAACAGCCCGCGATGGCGGACGATCCCGTCGTCGAAGCGCCCGTCATGCCGTCCGTTGCCCCTGTCGCCCGCGGTCCCTTCGCGTCACTCGAAGATGTCGCCCCCGCAAAGCCCGTGACGGCGAAGCCCGCCGCCGCGCGCGAGGTCCCGATGGGATTCGCTACCGCTCAATCCCGCGAAACCATCGTGAACGAGCATCGGCACGAACATAAGACCATGCAGCCTGAAACGCAGCAGCCGGCGGCGAAAAAGAAATACACCATCCTGCCGCCGAGCGACCCGTCAGAAGACAACATCTGCGACAGCTGCCAATAGCGCCATAAAGCAACATTAAAACCGGCCCATGAGCCGGTTTTAATCAATGTTTAACGAATGAAAAGGCCCGTCATTCGCGACGGGCCGCCAAGGTCTTCACCGGCGGATTGCCGGCAAGGCCATAGGCTCCGAAAAAGAGCTTCTGGGCGCGCACGGGCAGGGCTTTCAGCCGTGGGCCGCAGAGCTCGGCAATCAGGTCCGGTTTTTTATGCCCAAAAAAGAAGGCGTCGGGATCGACCAGGAATCCGTCCTGGGTAACGGTCCATTGGGATTCCATGGAACGCCGCCCGTCGAGGCCCATCCTGACCTTCACGCTGTGGCTCATCTTGGTCATGCGGCCGTCGGCTGCCGTGGTCTTGCTCGTCCACAGGTCAACCCCCTGGTTCGGCCGCACGATCACCTGGCACCCATCGTTCGTAAAGATCTCGATCGCCGTCCCGTTGTCGGTCATCGGCTCCGGCCGCCATTGCTGGGCAGCCGCCGAAACCGCCATCGACGCTATCGCTATCGCCACCGCCGTCAAAAGCCCCTTCACCATGACAAAGCCCTCCCTACTTCAATATAAACAGATACGTGGTACGCTGATCAAGTAGGGACGTTAAAGGGCGGCCCTACGAGGAGGTCTCTTTAAAGGGCCGGTCCAATAGGATTGGCCCCTTTTTATTCACGCGCCCTATTATCCACACCTCTTGTCAATATTGTTGCGCCCGCGCCTTCGCAGTATACTTTTTCTACCAACAAACCAACCTCACCACCATCATGCTTATCGGCAAGGCGTCCCCCGAGGACATGAACCTCCACCCCATCCAATACCAGTGGGCCTACGACCTCTATCAGCAGGCGGTCCGCAACACGTGGTTCCCGCACGAGATCGCGCTCAAAGAGGACCTGTACGACTGGGAGAAGATGACCGACGACGAGCGCCACGCGATCAAGTTCCTCATGTCGTTCTTCAATCCCGCGGAGCTCATCGTCAACCGCTCGATCGCGCTCGGCATCTATCCCTATCTCAAGTCGCCCGAATGCCACCTCTATCTCGCGAAGCAGATGTGGGAGGAGGCGAACCACTGCGTCGCCTTCGAGTACGTGCTCGAGACGTTCCCGCTCGACCGCACGAACGTCTTCAACCTGCACCTCGAGACCCCGTCGATGCGCGCGAAGGAGGCGTATATCAACCGCTACCTGAAGCGCATGACCGAGGACTCGCTCGACGTCACGACCACCGAGGGCAAGAAGGACTTCATCCGCAACCTCGTCGCGACGAACCTCGTCATGGAGGGCATCTGGTTCTATAGCGGCTTCATGGTGGTGCTCTCGTTCCGTCAGCGCAACCAGCTGCGCAACTTCGCGTCGATGATCAACTGGGTGATCCGCGACGAGTCGCTCCACCTCAAGTTCGGGATGAACCTCATCCAGAACATCCTCGAGGAGAACTCCGAGCTGCTCACCAAGGAGTTCGCCGCCGAGATCAAGGGCATCGTGACCGAAGGCGTCGACCTCGAGACGGCCTACAACAAGGACCTCTTCCCGCGCGGCATCCTCGGCCTCAACGCCGACTATGTGAACCAGTACGTGCAGTACGTCGCCGACCGCCGGCTCGAGGAGCTCGGCATGAAGGCGCACTACGGCGCGAAGAACCCCGCGAAGTGGATGGCGGGCGCGACCGACGTCTTCGAGCTCGTCAACTTCTTCGAAGCGCAGAACACGAGCTATGAAGTCGACTCGCACGCGGTCGACAAGAAGAAAAAGGAGCAATAGGCGCGCGGCACGGTTCCGCTGCGCCGCCGGACGGGCGGCCTTTTTCGCGCGGGAGTGGTAGAATGAGTATTCGATGACCCTCAGGCGCATCCTGCTCACCATCGTCGTCTTCGACCTCGTCCTCGCGACGATCGCGTATTTCGTCGTCTTCTATAACACCCCGGGGACCTATGAGGTCGCGACCTCGCCGCTCCCCACGACGAGCCTCGCGCTCTCGTCGTCGACCGCATCGTCGACCAACCTCATTCCGAGCTCGACGGCGTCGTCGACCGCATCGTCGTCGCCCGAAGCGAGCTCGACCACGCCCGAAAGCACCTCGACGCCGGTCGGCAACCCTGCGGGATCGGTCTATGGCAGCGAGTTCGCCCCGCCCTATCCCCTCACCTGGACCGAAGGCGGCGCGAGCCTTTCGATCGTGGGCGCCGTGCTGCAGGGCAACGCGCTCACCTTCCAGCTCGCCGTCGCGATGGGCGACGCGGCGCAATGCGTCCCGATGAACCTGCGCATGCTCGCCGACGAGCAGGGCGACCTCATCTCGCCCGCGACCCAGCAGTTCACGTTCCCCGAATCGGGATCGTGCGAGGGCGCGCCCGGCGCGACCTATACCGACCAGAAGGTGACGTTCAACATCAACCCGACCCTCGCGAGCCTTTTCTTCACGACGGGCGGGACGTCGAACATCTTCTTCCGCGTCGCGACGACGACGGACGGCGGCGTGAGCATCTCGCTCCCGCAGCAGAACGGATAACGGCGCGACGGTAGCGGCGGTGGCGGCGGCGAACATGGCCGCGCCCCGCGCCGTCCCAAAATAAAAGAGGTCCGCCGCGATGTTCGGGCGAACCTCATCCTCCTCGCATTGCGAGGACGTGCTTGTGTTTGGGTGAAAATACCTTCGGATGCGCCTTGAGCGTGATGGCGGCGGTCATGCGCACGCCGTCGCGTTCGAGGACGATGTGGAACCGCTGGTCGGCCTTGAAGATGTTGCCGACGAACGACCATCCCTCCTCGACCATCAGGCGATCCACTTCGAGAAACGCTTCTTCGTCGCTTGCAAATCGCTGCGGGTCCGGCATGCGAGACCTCCTCTTTGCACTATACACCATCGGGCCGCGGCCGGCTATTGAAAGAATTCCGGCGTCTGCTACACTAGTACTCGTTGGCTTTTGTCATTCCGCAGTAGCTCAATGGTAGAGCGGCGCCCTGTTAAGGCGATGGTTCCAGGTTCGAGTCCTGGCTGCGGAGCACTTGACTTTTATAATAATCAATTATATAATACGCGCAGCGTAAATTTTCATTTCTACAATTTACAAGCACAAGATCGAAAGGAGGGCTCCATGCCCAGAATGATCACGCCGAAGTTCTTGACGGCTGAAATGGCCAAGACTGCGATCGAGGCCACTCTCAACTGTCTGTATGAGGGCAAGCTAAAGGATGCCCTCCAACCGCATCGCAAACAGCTGTACGTAGTCGTCCTCGTGCCCGGCATGATGGACGACCGTCCGGATTATCCGGCGTGGCCGAATTATGACCTCCGACCCGTGGCACTCTACGAGTACACACTCGGCGATCCCGAGGAGTTCCCCTACCCGTTCAACGACATCGCAAAGTGCAAAGCGCTCCAGCTCTGGCACGACCGCAACGATGACCGGACTGAGATCATCCCGCATTTGCTCTTCCCCGGGGACACTCCGTTCTGGGGCGGGGTCAAACGGCGCGGCATCGTTGTCTCGTGCTCTGGCGTGAAACCCTGGCTCGACAAAATGATCTCGGGCATGGTTGCCGACATGCTGGTTGCCATGGCTCACGCCGCCTGGGAGAAGAGCGCGGACAAGGCCGACGACGAGCTCTGCTTCCTCACCTAATACCGCTTCGCCAACGAAGACCGTTTCGTCTTCAGGCGAGGCGGTTTTCTATTTTTAGGAGCCGCAAACTGTATAATTCTGCCACTACCCTTTCCCATTCCACAGTTCTGAACTTGTCTATTCGTGGGAGCACTTGACTGGTAAAGTATATTAATGCTATAATATAGCCAGCTATTTCACTATAAGTATTGGCAAAAATACCAATCGCCTGACCGGAACGGCAGGTTAAAGTGGAGAGGCTAATATGAAAAAGCAACGGATGGAACCGTGGGTCACATGGCGATTCGATGGAAACCCGTGCGAAAACGCTGGCAACCTCACCAGCATGTGGAACGAGAATCAGACGGATCGCTGGCGCGTAAAGGAAATCACCATTACCCGCGAGAAAGCTATCGGACACGTGCGAGTCTTGTTCACCGAATCGTGGGTCGAATGCGCCAACCAGCATTTCCCTGAAGTTGATCCCCAGCTGAACGAGAGGCTCGGGCCGCTTGTGAGTGGAGGCGTCTTCTTCAACTGGACCCGATACGGGAACGGCTTGTTACTCAAGTTCCAGCTGCAGAGTGGAATGTCCTTCTGCCAGGCCGCTGTGAGAAATGGCGTTATCCTCATCACGGCTCTCGGGATGGGCGACTCTGCGCTCCGGACCCCTGAAGTATCGTTCGTCCCGATGATGAAGCGAGTGGGCGAACGCCAAGGTAAGAAGGTCAGCTACCACATACCCTGGGGCGATGAACTGCGAGACAAGTTCTGCAGCGAGTTCTACTTCGGCAGCAGTAACCATCGCGAGCTCTTTCCCCAGCACCCAGTAAGATAAGGTCACCCCGCCTCGACGAAAACTCGTCGCAAAGGCGGGTTTTCTTTTTATGCATATCCAAATTGCCGCATCTCTGCCGCTACCCTCCCCCACTCCACGGTTCTGAACGCGTCCAACAGGGGAAGCCAAATTTCAGTTTGGGATTTGTCACCAATTGACCTCTGCCGGCTTTGCTCCTATGCTATCGATAGCTCGCGCTGGGAAGCGCCAATGGAACATTCAGAACATTCGCCGCTCGATGATCATCCGCGTTCTTCGACAGGCCGGGAGGCAATGATGGAAGTGAACACGGTCAACTACGAGTTTCTTGCGCCAACAACAATCCGCGCCGGAGACGTGGATGCAATCAATCACCTGCTTCGCCAACTCACCGACAACCCGGTTCCCATCGTAGAATGGCAGCTCCGAGAGGTCTGCGAAAAATCCACGCTCTGCGTGGCGCGGAACGTCGAGGGACGAATTGTCGGCATGAACACGCTGACCATCCGATACATTCCCACCGGAAAGGTCGGCTTGCTCGACGACGTGGTCGTTGACGAGTCGGCGCGGGGACACCAGGTAGGAAGGACGCTCGTTTCGAAACTGATTGAACACGCACAAAGCGTCAGCGTGAACCGCCTGGAACTCACCTGCAGACCCGCTCGAAAAGCAGCCAACGCACTCTATGAGGGCCTTGGATTTCAAAGAAGCGAGACTAATCGCTGGGTAATGAAGTTCTGAACACGGACACCTCGAATTCTCTGCCGCCTCGTGTTAGGCGGCTTTTTCATTTCAAATGCAGGTTCTCACATCCCCACGCGCCGGAGCGAAATTGACGTATTCTTTTCAAATACGCTATAACCTTACTAGCTACTCTCGGCAAAGGAGGCATTCGTGAAGCTAACCGACGTCCTGCCCTCATATCGGGCATCGTCCAACAGGGAAGCGCCGATTGAAGATGCGCATTTCTCAAACGAACCCGCAAGGCTGTTTGGCGTTTTCGACGGCGTTTCGGAAGCGTACAGCCCCGCCCATCCGTTCAGCTGGTACTTCGGAGAGTTGACGGGCGGGCAGATGGCCGCAAACGTGTTCCGCACCCGCGGAAGCAGCCAGCTGCCGTCCGTCGACGTCGAACGGTTCCTGCTGGAGGCAAACGAGGAAATCTTGGCGCGCCACCGGCAACACCACAAGGATCCCCTCCTCGGAGACGACGTCGGCGGAGGAGCGTTCGCCGTATGCCGTCTCGGCAAGGAACGGATCACCTTCGTCGTGGGGGCGGACTGTTTCGCTTTTTACAAACTCAACGGACGCTTCCATTTCATCACCAACTTCGACGAAGCCGCCTATGAAGTCGAGGATCGCAACAACCGATTCTTTGCCGAGTGCCTCGAACGAGCTGCCGGCAGCAAAGCCGTGGCGTTCGACCTCTTCTGGGAACGCTACCGGCTCAAGAGGATCAGCACCGCCAACAAGAACAAGGGGACGGGCGGATTTGCCACGCTGAACGGCGATCCGAACGTGCGAAACCTCTGGACCGTCGAGACGATCGACGCCGAACCGTGCCCCGAAGCAATCCTTCTCGGGACTGACGGCTGCTTGGCCTCGACCCTCACCGACCCCAGACATCGGCCTGAATTCATAGCCACATTCAGCGAGGTCTATGGGCGAGGAGGTATCAACGGCATCCGGGCGTGGCGCGATGTAGTTGAAAGCGCCGAACGACACGTCACGGCCCGCCACGAAGGCACGGCGCTTGAATTGAAATTGGAACCATAGCTCGTGCCACCAGTGCCCGCAAGGCAACATCTTGCGGGCTTTTTGTTTCAGAAAGGTCTTAGCATCTTCCACTCGCCAGAGCTGACAATTGACTTCCATCCGACAAATAAATTACAATTTCTGCGGCCACTTGATTCTTGAATGGAGGTTCGCCGTGAAAATCGCGCGTCACACCAACTTCAACTTCGCCCATCGCTTGGTTGATATCCTGCCCATGCCAAATCCACAAGGTTTGACAAGGAAACCAAGGGAAATTGACCTGCGTTTCTTCGCCTGCGTAAGATTTACGGATGCTTACAATGGCAGAGATTCCGTCATCGATGGCCTTGAAGGTACCATCTATCTCTATGGCAGCCAAGTTGTTTGGATCAGCTGGAAATCCTATGAAAACGGCAGGCGTATTGGCCCTTCGCGCGGCGAAGGCAACCTCCTGTACCGCAAAATGTTTGACGTTGCGCGTGCGTACCAAGATATCCTCAGGATTGCGCGTCGCAAATACCTACACGAACCACTCTCAGAGGAGGAAAATGAAAATCCTTCTCGAGCGGATTTCGTTTTGATCGAAGACGAGGCCTTCGCTGCGCTCAAGAAGCACCCTCAATACAAAAACCTCATCAAGGAGCTCGGCCTTGTCGATATCGTCCGGGACCGCGACGGTTTCGTAGAGGTGAATGTTCGAAAACGTGATCGGGAACCCGCCGCTTAGGCGGGCTTCTTTTTTTCAACGAGACTCCGACATCCTGAACCGAATATAAGATATAATGCTCATATGTCCGTCCTCGAAGTAAAGGATCTGACGAAGACATATGGCACAAACCCCGCCGTCAAGGGAATCTCCTTTTCGGTTGCGCGGAACGAGATCGTGGGGCTTCTCGGTCCGAACGGAGCCGGAAAGACAACCACCATCGACATGATCCTCGGCGTCCTCGAACCGACCAGCGGAACGATAACCATCGAGGGCAACGACGTCGCCCGCAAGAAGAGCGAGGCTCTTGCCGTGACGAATTTCGCCGCCGTATACGCCCAGCTTCCGGGCAACCACACGGTTCATGAGAACCTCAACATCTTCGGACTCCTCTATGGCGTGCCGAACCGCGAGCGGCGCATCGACGAAGTCATCAGGGAGTTCGACCTTGAACCGTTCAGGAATACGCGGTGCGGCGTGCTCTCGTCGGGCGAGCAAACGCGGGTCAGCCTCGCCAAAGCGACGATAAACAGTCCTCATCTGCTCCTCCTTGACGAGCCAACGGCATCGCTCGACCCTTCAACCGCACAGACCATCCGTCAGAAGATCAAGGGGTATGCGGCGAAGGGCATCGGCGGCGTCCTTTGGACATCGCACAACATGCAGGAGGTCGCGGACGTCTGCAACCGCATCCTGTTCCTTTCGCACGGCAGGATCCTCCTCGAGGGCGACCCCCGGACGCTGCCGCACGAGCACGGCAAAAAAGACCTTGAAGAGCTTTTCATCTCGATCGCCCGCGAACCCCTCCTTCACGAATCCCTCTAAGCGATCATGAACGCCCAACGAGTTTACGCGATATTCCTCCGTCAGTGGTATCTCATCCGCGGCAACGCCACGCGCTTCGTTCAGATGTTCATCTGGATAACCGTCGACATCGTGATGTGGGGATTCCTGAGCAGATACCTTGGCGGCATATCCGGATCGGGATTCAATTTCATATCGGTGTTCCTGGGGGCGATCCTGCTTTGGGATTTCCTCATTCAGATCATGCAGGGCATCACCATGTCGTTCTTCGAAGACGTCTGGTCGCGCAACTTCCTGAACATCTTCGCCTCGCCGATCAGGATTTCCGAATATGTGGCAGGGTTCACGCTCGCGAGCATCCTCCGCGGCATCATCGCACTGGCGGTCATGCTCGTTCTCGCTTCGGCGATGTTCGGATTTTCAGCCCTCATCTATGGAGCCGCCATCTCGTTGTTCCTTCTTGTTCTCTTTCTCTCGGGCGTCGCGCTCGGCATCGTCGCCGTGAGCATCGTGCTGCGCCTGGGTCCGGCGGCGGAATGGTTCATCTGGCCGATCCCCGCCCTGCTCTCGCCGTTCGTCGGCGTACTCTATCCCCTCACCGTCTTGCCGGCATGGATGCAATTTATCGGCCATCTGCTCCCTCCATCTTACGTTTTCGCGGGAGTTCGCACCATCGTGAGCGGCGGAGCATTCCCGGGAACAGAATTATTACTCGGCATCGTTTTGGCGCTTCTCTATATCGTCCTCGCCTATTTCATGCTGATGACGGTCTATAAGAAAGCTATCCGCAGCGGATTGATCGCCCGGTATAGCGCCGAGACGGTAAATTAATTGCCCCTCCAAGCCTCTCATTCAAGCGATGGACAACCTCTACGTTCAGACCATCCGCGCGTCGATCTCCGGAATGCTGGTATTCCTGGGCATCCTTTTCATTCCGGCATGGACGTTCGCCTATTGGCAGGGCTGGGCATTCTTCGCCACGTTCGGCGCGTCCGCCACGCTGCTCACGCTGTACATGGCGGTCTATGACAAAAAATTGCTCGAACGCCGCCTGCACGCCGGACCAGGAGCAGAAAAAACACCCGCCCAGAAGGTCATCATGACCTTCGCCATGGCCGCCTTCGTCGCCTCGGTCGTCATCCCCGTCCTCGACCATCGCTTCTCATGGTCGCCCGCGGTGCCGTCATATCTTTCGATCATCGGCGACGCGTGCGTCGCCTTCTCTTTTATAATGATATTCCTCGTCCTGCGAGCCAACAGCTATGCCGCCTCGACCATTCAGGTCGACTCGGAGCAGAAAGTCATTTCGACGGGACCCTATGCCGTGGTTCGCCACCCCATGTACGCAGGCGCCCTGCCCATTTTCATCATGACACCGATCGCCCTCGGTTCCTGGTGGGGACTGATTTTCGTTCCTCTTTTCATTCCGGTGCTCATCCTGCGGCTGCTTGATGAGGAAAAATTCCTGCGAAAGAACCTTCCGGGTTATGCGGAGTATGCCACGAAGACGCGCTGGCGCCTCATACCGGGAATCTTTTGATGGCGGCTGCTTGAGGTGAGAATATTGAGCTTCCCGTCGGCAGCAACCTGCCGAAACCAAAAGAAAAAGCTGCCTTCATCAGGCAGCTCGGCAAGGAGCAGTCCGCTCCTCAGCACGGTTGAAACTCGACTTCTTCCCGCTGGAACCCCAACGCCCTGATCGCCTCAAGGCTCGGCTGCCTGAGATCGAAGAGGAGGTCGTATTGGTCCTGAAATTTTTGATGAAGCCCTGCAACGACGTCGCGAAGCGTCTTGCCGTTTGCGGCGGCGCCGCCATGTTCGGGATCGCCGATGAACGAGCGAAAGGATCTTTCTCCCGTGCGCTCGATGGTGATCGTGGGAAAGGGCTCCCCATCCCACAGCACCCAATGTTCAAACTTGACCACCCTGCCGCCCTTCACGGTTATGGTGTCCGGTGGCAGTTTCGCAGTCTGGTTCATCATATGTCCGATTCTCCTTCCGTGAGCTGGGAACATCCTAATATGGCAGGTTGCCGTTGTCTAGCGGCACCCTCACCCGTCGGAGCACGTTCCACGCGATCACCCAGGCAGCAGGATGCGCTCATTAAAAAAACCCGCCGATCCCTGGCGGGTTTTTCACTCCCTAAGCCAGCGCTCCAGGCGCTGGAGCACGGTTCCGCGTTTCTCGCCGAGCAGTTTTTCGATCTCCGCGATCTTGTGCGCGGCGGCGCGATAGCCGTGGTCGGCGAGCTCCTGCCCCTTCTGGAAATCGGACGACGCGTATTCCTCGAGGTGGGGCTCTATCATCACCTCGTTCTCGAGCGGCGGTATGGTGTAACGCGACATGATGCTGATCGACCGGTCCATGATGTCGAGAATGTTGCCCGGGATCTTCTTCGGCATCCATCGCGACAGGTTGACGCCGACGCGCACGTCCGCACCCATCGAGACAAGCGGCGACATCGGGACGTTCTCGAGCAGTCCCCCGTCCACAAGCAAGTCGTTCCCGATCACGACCGGCGTGAAGACGATGGGGATCGCGGCGCTCGCCCGGACCGCCTGCAGGACGCTGCCGCTCCGGTACACGACCTTCTCCCCGGTGCTGATGTCGGCAGCGACGATCGCGAGCGGCATCCTGGCGTCTTCGATGCGGTGGTCGCCGCCGATCAGGCCCTTCACGACGCCGGCGAGGGCTTCGTTCGAAATGATCCCGAGCTTCGAGGGCGAGAACTTCGAGATCGACCGCCAGCTCAGTTTCTCGGCGGTCGTCCGCATCGTTTCGATCGAGACGCCGAACGCATAGCAGGCAGCCACGACCGCGCCCGCGCTCGTGCCCGCGATGCAGTCGATGGGGATCGCGCGGTCATGAAAGCACTGCAGGACGCCGAGATGCGCGTTTCCGAGCGCCGATCCGCCTCCGAGCGCAAGGCCAAGCCGCTTTTTCATCTCTTCATTATAGCCCGCCGCCATTTGAGCTCCTTGTCTTTTCGCAGCGCGAGACGCATACTCTACCGCAGGATCAGGCAGGGGGATTTGACATGAAGAAGGAAAACCGCTGGCAATGCGAATCAGGCAGGCACTCAGGCGCCATCGAAGCAAATGACGATTTGCTTCTTGAAGCGCTTCGACTATTTCACGAAAGAGGCGGCAAGGGGCCGTTGATCGTTCCCGAAAGCAGCTGCCCGGAGTGCTCCCCCATCGAAACAGAACCCATAACTCCCCGAAAGCCCCATTGAAAGATGGGGCGTTGTTTATCTTTAGACCGATTGCGTGGATGGAGCTGATAAAAGACAACCCACCGTGGTATGCTTGCCTTATGACCGAACGACTGCCGCGATCTGAATTTTCAGAGGCGGAACAAGCCCTCATCGCGAACCTCCGGGAAAAGGGACCGGCGGATCCGGAAACGCGACGGATGCTTCTCGAATGGTGCGACGAAGAAGAAGCGAAGGTCGCCGAGATCAACACGTCCCGAGCGGGCATCGAGCTCGATCTCAAGAAAGCAAGGATCTATCAGGCATCCGGATTTCACGAAGAAGCTTGGGCCAGCCTGGAGGCGGCAAGAACCGCTGCCCACAACGAAAATGCCGAGGATCTTTTCAACGAAGCTGAAGCGCTTATGAATGAGATGGATCAGGAGCGTTAGGTCCGATCCCTGCGTATCATTTCTTTATGGCAAAGGCATACGTCAAATATCACGCCGATGGGACGCTCTGGGCCAAGGGCGGCAGGATGATCCAAGGCAAACCCGACGGTTTCTTCAAATGGTTTCGCAAAGACGGAAGCCTGATGCGTTCGGGCCATTTCAAAAAGGGAAAGCAGGTCGGCGCCTGGACGACCTATGACAAGAAAGGGAAGGTCGTCAAAGTCACCCACTTCGATTAGGCTGGCCGCTCGTGCTATAATGAGGCCATGCAAAGGATAGCCACCCGCATCTTCATCTGCGCTTCGATCGCGTTCGGCATCATCGGGATCCTGCTCGTGTCCGGTTCCGGCTTCGGACCGAACAGTTCGGACGCTTCGGAACCCAACGCAACCCTGATCAGGCTTCTCTTCGCGACCGTCTTCATCATCTTGCCCTCGTTCGCCTTGAGCGTTGCCGGAAAATACCTGAACGGCAAATCCTAACGGCTTAGCGTTTCGGCGCAAGCGGATGCTGCTTCAGGAGGTGGGCGTAATAGAGCAGGTTGCGGGCGAGATTCTGCGCCATGTGCGGCGTGGCCTGGTTCTTCAGGCGCCGCTCGCGATCGGTCGCCGGCGGCTGGCCGACCTCCCCGACCCAATACGCCGCGCACTCCGGCGGCAGGGTGAATCCCATCCAGGTGAGAACCATCATGATCGTTCCCATCGTCGACAGCGCGCCATCCTCGCTTCCCGTGATCACGACGCCGGCAACTTTGTTATAAAACGCGCTCCGGCCCTCGGCGATGTATTCCTCGTCGAACGCATCGAGGCGCTCGATCACCCGCTGCATCAGGCTTGACCGGCCGCCCCACCAGATGGGCGTGGCGAAGATGACGATGTCAGCTTTCCGAAGCTTGCCCGCGATCTCGGGCCATTCGTCGGCGTCGTTCTCTTTGAACTTCAGGCCGACCGGAATGTTCTTGTCGGCAAGACGGACCATCTCAGCCTCGACCTTCCCCGGCTCGATCTCGTTCATGCGGTCGATTACGAGCTGCGCGACCTCCCCGGTGTTCGAGACGTCATCGTTTGCGTGCTTCAGCGACGCGTTCAGCACGAGTACGTTGATTTTTGCATCGTCCGGCTTGCAGTTCGGCATGTCGCAGCCGAACGAAGGCTTGGTTTTGTTCATGCATTCATTATACGTCATCGGTTCGTCCCGGAAGATTGAAACCCGCGCCAATCCCTGGCATACTTACCGCATGAGCTTCGAAACCATGCCAACCAGCGAAGAGGGGCCGAAACCCATCCCTCCCCAGGAACTCGCGAATCCGGCAGCGGACCGCGAAGCCACGGGCTATGCCGCCGACCGCGCGGCGGACCTCATCGAACAGCACGCGAGCTTCAGCCGTGCGGCCTTCGAGGGCAACCTCACCATGGACTACCTTGACCATATGGTCGACAAGACCCCGGCCGAAATAAAGGATCAGGCGGACCGGCTCGTGAACGACGTCCTTGCCCGCTACCTGAACCGGCAGATCGGGGAGGGGCTCCGCGCGGGCGTCCTCAAAGACATCCTTTCCGTACTCGAGAAGGATATGCGCGACACGCAACTCAGCCAGGCGGCGAGCCCCGATCTCGTGCGCCGGCAGCAGCTGTTCTTGGGCGAGGTGCGCAACCAGCTTGAACCGATGCTCGCGAAGCTGGAGCACAAGGAGAAGCCGCAAAGTTAGGCCTATCAATCGGGACGATGGCAACGCGGTCCTTTTTATTTGCTCTATAATAATGGGATGAGACGCGGAGTGATTTTCCTGGTGCTCACCGCGGGAACGCTCGCAATCGCCCTTCCCGCAATCTCGTCGACGGCGCCTATCCCTTCGGCATCCCTCACGGCCTATCTTTCCTTCAACGGCCCATCGCATCCGTCCGATACCTACCGCCTGCAGCTCTTCCTGGTCTCGCAGGGCTATCTCGCATCGACGACGCTTTATGCTCCCGGAACCTTCGACTATGCCACGCTCCGGGCGGTAACGGCGTATCAATGCGCGAAAGGGATCGCCTGCAACGGCGACCCTGGTTATGGGTTCGTGGGACCTCGCACCCGCGGTTCGATCAACGCCGCCCTCGGCACCCGTGATCAGATGATCGCACTCATCCAGGTTCTCGAGGCGGAGCTGCAGGCCCTTCAGGCGAAGCTGGCCGCGCTGCTCGCGCAGGCGAGTCCCGGGCCGACATCCTCGGTGCCGGTGCCGACGCCGACGCCCGCGCCCACCCCGACGCCAGGCAGTACGGGCTCGGGCGGCAGCAACCCGACGCCGGCGCCCACACCCACCCCATCCCCCTCGCCGCTGCCGACGCCAACGCCCACGCCGACGCCGATCCCGCCGATCCAGACGCCATCCGCTTTCGCGAAACCGGCAAGCTGCACCGCGGCGAACACCTATTATTACAGCTGGTCCATCGGCGACGACGCACGGACCGCGGCGCAGGCGCATAATCCAGCGACACCCTGGAAGACCATTCCGTTCATGACGAAATCGGGCGTCGGTGCGAAATATTCGCATGCGGCCGGCGACTGCCACATCCTGCGCGGCAACGACGTATGGCCGATCGGACAGACGGGCGAACTCATCATCAACAAGATGAGCGGAACGGCGGCGGCGCCCGACTATTACGGCGCCGACCCGACCTTCTATGCCGGCGCCGCCTGGGGGCGGCCCGTGATCGACGGCGAATTCCATGACTGGTACGGCGATCCGAACCTGTCGGCGGTCGTCGGCTGCACGCGGGGGCCGGTCGCCTGCATCGCCACGTCGAACAACATCGTCTTCGACAACATCGAGGTGAAGCGGCAGCTGTTCTGGTCGCTCGCCAACACGTCGTTCAACGAGATGATATCGGTGGTCGGATCGGCGAACGTCACGTTCGTGCACGACTATCTTCACGATTGGAAATACGAGACGTCGACCGTCTTCCCCGCCCTCACGGGGCAGGCGCCGGCGTGGAAACCGAACACCGCCTATGCCGGACGCGTCGCGGTGCTCGAGCCCGGACAGAACGTGCACACGACCTCGTACGCATGGTCGCTCGTCACGCCGGGAACCTCCGGCTCGTCGTCGCCCGCGTGGTGCACGACCTGCACGAGCATGACGGACGGAACGGCGGTCTGGAAGCCGGTCGGGATGGCGGCGGGCGGGAACGCGGCGATCAACGTCGCGGCCAACTCGTCGAACGTCACCATCGAATACAGCGAGTTCTCGAACGCCGAACAGAACGGCCCGTACACTGCCGGATATCAGACGAACGGCATGGCCGTCTATGGCGGGGCGGCGTTCCTGCACAACAAGGTGCACGACATGCCGACGGCGATGAACGACGGCGCCGAAGTCGGATGGAATGAGTTCTATAACATCGGCGTCCCGTACAACGCGATGGACCGCCAGGTCGGCGTGACCAACCCGCCGCTCACCCACGAGAACGTGATCTGGGGCGGCGGATCGAACCAGCGCATCCATCACAACCTCTTCCACGACATCGACGACGCCGTGATCACATTCCCTCACCCGTGCTGGGACAAGGTTTCGGGGACCGCGGTCATCGACGACAACATCTATTATTCGCCGCTCGGCTATGCCGCGGTATCGCCCGATTCGTCGGACTGCAACACCACCACCGCGCTCGGCAGGGTCTATGTGGTCAACAACACCTTCTATTCGACCGGCAACTCGACGCTGGTCTCGATCGCGATTCGCCCGGGAACCGAATGGACCGACGCCGTCATCGAGAACAACCATTTCGTCGACGTTCCCGGCTATTCGCAGCCGATCGGCGGATGCGCCGCCGGAAGCGTGGCGAACGGCTGCACGATCGCGAACAACCTCACCGAAACACCGGCCCAGGCGGCAGCCGAAGGCTACGCCGTCGGGAGCCTGTTCGCCCCCGCGAGCTCGACGTCCCCCACCGTCAACGCCGGCATCGACGCGAGCGCGCTTCTGCCGGGCGGCGTCGCCGATTTCGCCGGCGTCGCCCGCCCGCAGGGTTCCGCCTGGGACATCGGCGCGTACGAATGGAAGCCATGAACATCACCATTAAGCGCATTTATGATCCCGCTGCGAAACAGGACGGCGCCCGCGTGCTCGTGGACCGCCTCTGGCCACGCGGTATCTCGAAGGACCGCGCACGCCTTGCGGCGTGGGCCAAAGAGGCGGCTCCGTCGAACGGACTGAGGGCGTGGTTTCACGAAAACCCCGGAAAACGCCGGGCCGAGTTTCAGAAAAAATATCGCGCGGAGCTGCGCGCCCATGCCAAGGAACTGAAAAAGATTTTCGCCGCGCTCGGACCGTCCATCACCTTCGTGACGGCCGTCAAGGACATCGAGCACTCGCATGCTCCCGTGCTGAGGGATTTCGTGAAGGGGCTGTAACCTGCCGCTGCTTGACCCTTCATGATGCGCCCTGCTATAACATCCGCAGGCAGTGCAACATCCTAAATCTTTTTGGAGGTGCGCATGGCGCAACGGAAAACCCTCGCCCTTCCTGGCGCGCTCGCCAGGAGGCAGATACGAAAGCCGCAATGGCGCTTCGAGGCGGACGACGACCTATGGACCCTTGATCTTGTATCGGGCCTCATCGAGGTTTCGATCTGGGATGGGCGCCGACGCCCCATCCTCTGGCCGTGGTTCGACGGATTCCGATGTCAGATCAGCGGCGAAAAGAGCGTCGACCTGGAATTCCCGGGCGTGACGTCCGCTGACGAAGCGAAGCGGCTTGCGGTTCAGGAAGTCATGAACGTGCTCCACCAAGCAGGCAGCGAACTCGGTTTTTGGGCGAAGAAAACCGATGTCAAAGTCACCGAACCGATCGTTCTCCTTTCCACAAGGGCGCATGGGAAACGCGGAAGCGGAAAGGGGCGCTCATAGGGTTGGAAATTTCTGAAATAAAAACGGCTCGCGCAATGCGAGCCGGATTTTTTAAAAACGATGATCATGCGTTGATCTGACGCAGCCCCTCTTCTTCGGTGTCCCAGATTTCGAAGCAGGTATAAAGCTTCGTTATCAGGAGGAGGTCGCGTATCTTCCTGCAAAGGCACACGATCACAATGCGGCCGGCACGATTCCGCACCGTGGTATGGGCGTCGACCATTTCGTCGATGCCGGGCGCATCGATATAAGGAACGTCGGCAAGGTTCAACAGGATCTTCCGCTCTCCGCTGTCGAGCAGCTGGCGGACCTTGTCCCGAAAGGCAATTGATCCTTCTCCCAGCGTAATCCTGCCGGACAGGTCCACGATGGCAATGGTGTTGTCATTGCCGCCGCGGCGCACATCGATCTTGAGCATAAGTCACCTCGAAGCAACTGTTCATCTTATATAACGGCCGCCGCATGCCGTCAACCGAACCGATTGATTTTCCCGACAACGCGCGCTTATCCCGTTCTGAGCACGTTCCACAAACCCACCCGCCCCGTCTGCTATACTGAATGCATGGAACCCCTCGTCAGGCACTATCATGGACCGGTCGTGCGAAAGCTCTTCCTCACGGGCGCCGTCATCATCATGGTCACGGTCCCCTTCTTTCAGGGCATCGACATCTATCCGCTCTGGCTTTCGATCTTCGCCATCATCCTTCTCGCGCTCGGAGCAGCCTTCACATCGCGTGAGAACCGCTGGTCAACGACTTTCGACCTCGCCGTCGCGGCGCTCAACGTGACCATTTTCGAATATAACGCCGTGAACGCCTATGCGTCGGCCCATTACGCCTATTTCACCGTGAGCCAGGTGCTCGCGCTCATCTTCCTGCTTGCCCTGTATTATGCGGCGAGGACGACCTGGGGCGTCTTCCGGGCCTTGAGAAACCAACAGGCAGGCTACTGACGCTCCGCATATCGGCATAAAAAAGGCCCGCAGTGAAGTCACTGCGGGCTTTTCGTTCCGGCTAGGGCCGTTTTGCGTCCGCCGTCGCAACGGCATTCGCGGTTAGGTCCGCCGGCAAGGACTGTGATCCAAGCAGGATCGGCGGAGCGTACGAGTTCGGCAGAAGGAACGCCGTGATCTCGTCCGCCTGTCCGTCGATGCCGCCCGTCACGACGGCGGTGCTCGCGGTACCGTCGCAGGCAATCAGGGTTTCGGGCTGGTTGGCATAGGGCTTGACCCACCAGCCGAATCCCGAGAGGTGGATATAGACGGCGATGTAGTAGTCCTTCGGAACCACGTGCATCACCTGTTCAAGGAGCGGCGCACTGGAGCCCATCGCGGGGACCGACGTGAACGTGAGCGTCGGCGTCCCGGACCCTCCCGGCGGAGAAGCGCAGGTCCACGTGTCGGGGACGGTCTTCCCGTCGAACGTGTCCTGCATGCCCGCCTTGATGAGTCCGTTCTCGTCGAACACGCCCCAGCACCTGCCTTGCGGTCCCTCATAGGCGGCCTTCCATGCCTCATCGAAGAATTCGAAATAGAATACCTTGCGATGCCCGGCCTGGGCCCATGACGCGATCGTCTCGAAATAGGCTGCGGCGTTATCGGGCGAAGGCACGGCGCTCCCCTGGGGATTGCCGCAGCTCGGCCATCCCGTTTCGGAAACGATGATCTCCTTGCCGGGATAGGCCTTGGCGAGCTGGATGTCCTCGCCGTTCATGACCGCGATCGCGTTCGCCGCGTCGACCTTCTCCCAATAGGGATAGTAGTTGACGAAGACGAAGTCGGACGCGTTCACGATGTCGGGGTTGTTGAGCAGCTCGCCCCAGACGTCCGCCGTCGCGACGGGGACGCCGGGGAGGGCCGTCCGGACCTGGTTCATATAGCCGACGAGCTGCGTCGGCGTTACGTCGCCCCGCAGCGTCACCTCGCTCCCGACGATCACGGCCTGCACCGGGTTCGCCTGAGCGGCCGCGATGCAGTTCGCGATCTCGGTCGCATTGGCACCGGCATCCTTGCCGATCCAGACGCCGAGGTAGAGCGGGACGCCGAACCGCGCGGCGACTTCGGCGACTTTGTCCTGACCGTGCGTGCACCCGAAGCTTCGAAACGCCGAAGCATAGGGTACCGCCATGCCGAAGCGCTGAACGAGCTGGTCCTCGCTCACGTCCGCACCGGTATTCGGGTCCTGCCCCGCCTCGTAGGGACTGACGTCGAACATCACCTTGTACGCGACCGCGGGGACGGTTGCCGTGACGGTGATCGTCGCCTGCGCGGCGAGGCCGTTCGCGTCGACGACCTTCACGGTCGCCGTGTTCGTTCCCGGGTGATAATCATAGTCGCACGAGAAGGCCGTTCCGCTCACGCCGCAGTTCGCGACGGACGGATCGGTCTGCCCGACGAGCGAATAGGTGAATGGCGCCGTGCCGCCCGTCACGTACTGCGACAGGTCGGTCGGCGCTGCCTTCTGCCCGAGCCCGGCGAGCGTCACCGACGGGATCGAACCGAGGACGGGCTGGCTGACCGGCGGCGGATTCACCGTCACCGTCGCCGAACCCGACTTCGTCGGATCGCCGACGCTGGTCGCCGTGACGGTCGCGACGGTCTGCGCCGCCGCGGACGGCGGCGTAAGGACGCCGCTTGCCGAAACGGTTCCCGCGGTCGACGTCCACTGGACGGCGGCGCTGAAGCTCCCGGTTCCCTGAACGTTCGCCGAACACAGCGCGGTCGGCTGCGTTCCTGAAGCGGCGAGCTGGAGCGTCGCGGGATTGCACGACACGGCAACCGACGTGATGGTTGGCGTTGGCGGTGGTGGCGGCGTCTGCCGCTGCGTCGAGGAGCCCCCTCCCCCACCTCCGCAGGACGCGAGCAATGCGAGTGCGGCCACAGCGACCACCCCGCGGACAACCCGGATTGTAGACATACGGACCCCCTGAATTCCTTGCCAATGTTGAGTTTTGACGGGCCCGCGCCCGCAGGACTACCTTCTTCATAGCAGCCGTCCAGCGGGTTGGCAAGCACGGCGCGCATGACCGTTCCTCGTTGAAAATCCGCACGGCTCGCGGTATAGTCCCCGCAGAGGAGCCATCCGTGTTGACAAAGAACCTCACCGACCAATCCCTGGGAGCGCACGCGCTTGCGGCGATCCTGAAAAACAACCCGAGCTGGAACCCGCACGAGAGCGACGAAGTCACAATCTCGTCGACCACGTCCTATGTGCTCTCGCCGACCGACGTCCGGTTCAGGCTTTCCGCAGAACTTATCGAGGCGGCGCGCAGGATCCTAAGCGACGCCGACGGATGCGAATGCGGCAAACCCGCGGCATGGGCACGCCGCACGCAGTTCGCGGGCGACCACTACTTCTGCGACGAGGATGCCCGCAGGCAGCGGGATTTCGGGAAATCCGACCCGTCGTATTTTCACTGGGAACGGCTCTGATGGTGTATACTTATCTGTAGAAGCGTTTCCGGCACGAGCTGGTCTTGCATTCACATAGGAACTGGAAGAGGGTTGGGGGATCACGTGTGTGATTCCCCGTTTTTTTATTAAAAAACCCGCATCCGTGAAGACGCGGGTCCTGCAACCGCCCAGACGGCAGTTCTTCGGGCGCGTACTGCGCCCGTCGAAGAGTGCTCCTTGGCCTTTATGCACGCCGAGACGTCAGCCCCTTCGAGGTTGCCTTTGGGCCCGACCTCCTACGCAAGCCAGCCGCCTGGGTTACCGCTGCGATGTTCTCGCTGATGAAGAATGTAACGCCTGGCGGCCCGGTTGTCAAAGGGACGGTCGATTTTTCTTGCTGTTCGAGTGCCCTTTGATGACGAGTTCGGCCTTTTGCTTCATCTCGTGCGCCTTGCGGATCTCTTGCAGCCGCCTTCCCTCGCGAAGAAGCAATTCACGTTGCGAGAGGAGCATGGCCGCCCTTGATCCCGCGAAATACGCCTCGTCGAGCGAAGCCACCTTGCGATCCTCGATCACCGGATGAAGGTGCCGGCTCAACTTGGTGCGAAACGCAATCTCCTTCAGCTTGTCGAGGCACGCCCTATCAAGCGAAAGCAGGCGTTCCCTGATAAGCGTCCATTCGTTGAGGCCGATCAAGACTTCAAGTATCCATGGCTTTGCTGTCTCGATGCGGGAACGCAGTTTTTCGTTCTCGCCGACCGCAGCCGCCCGATCCTCTTCTTCGCCGCAGAAATAGTCAGGCTCCTTCCATCCCCACATGAACGTCGACAGCTTCACCACGAAATCCCTTGCCTTTGCTTCGTAATGAGAGGCGTCTTGCCATTCGGGAACGTTCAGGTTGGGAATGCGGATCGATTCTTCATCAAGCCATCCCTTTTCTGTCCGGAAAAATTTCACAAGGGATGGGAAGAACCGCGGAGTGACGACGTCCAGCTCCCAATGACGATTCCATTCATCGCCGTGTTTCCCGGAGCCTTCCAATTCGAAGCTGCCGAAAAAGTTCTGGCAAAGCAGGTCGAACGCCTTCTTGGCAAGTATCTGCCGCATGCCATGGGGCTTCCTCTTTGTGACATAGCCACGCTTGTCCTGTCCGAACTCATATTCCTTATCGGGATCGCCGGCCTTTTTCAACAACGAACCGTTGGACCAGCCGTCCGCCATCTTCATATAAAAGAGGACGCGGTCGATGTGGTCATATTTCTTCTCTTCCCAATGGCGGGTTCCCATCGGAACCTCAAACCCTACGTGCAGCAGCCCAAGCATCTCTTCGATGGTGACTGCCGCCTGCCAGCGTTCGAGCCATTCGTTCCAGTTATGCAGCGGACGGATTTCCCGGGTGAAAAGGTCGTGGATCGGCACTTCCTGCTTTTCTTCGATATTTGCGGGCATTGAGCCCTCCTTTCAAGTTATGCCCCGCACTGTGACGGGACGGTACTGCTGCCTTCCTTATATGCCCGCGCTCGGGTTTAGTCAATTGACGTGCGCCGGCGGCTTTTTTTAAAAAAATACGGGCATCCCTTGCGGAATGCCCGTGCGAATTTCCCTGTTACGTCGGATGTCCTGCATTCTGCTCCTCGAGGAACCTCAGATTCATGACCAGCAGGACATAGAACGTCGCGAGCAGGAAGATGTTTCCGGCCCAATGCAGCCGGTCGGCCACGATCACGATGCTGACCGTGATGCCGATGATCTGCATGAGGAAGCCGACGATCGCCGCCACGACCGGTCCGATCGACCCCAACGGCTGTCGCAGCAGGAACCGCATGACGGCATAGGACACGGTCGCCACGGCAACGACGCCCGCTGCGACCAGGTACATGAGATGCATCCTATCGCCTCCTTTTTTCCAAGGTGACAAACGCTAAAAACAATATAGCACATGCTATAATGCAGGGCATGCGCCAGCCCCCTTCGGCCTATTCCTATGACCTTCCCGAAACGCTCATCGCCCGCCGGCCGGCAAGCCCGCGCGATTCGTCGCGGCTCTTCGTCTATGACACCGCGCGGGATGCGATCGCCTTCGACCGGTTCTCGAACCTCGGCGCGCGCCTGCCTCCCCGCTCGCTCCTCGTCTTCAACGAGACGCGCGTCGTTCCCGCGCGCGCGATCCTTCGCAAGGAAACGGGCGGCAAGGTCGAGGCGCTGTTCCTCGTGAATGAGTGGCGCGGCGGCCCCGTTCCCGTCATCGTCGACCGCAGGGCCGAGGTTGGAAGAAGTTTGCACCTCGGCCCCGACAAAAAATTTCTCGTGACGGCTCAGAAGGAGAATATCTTCTATCTGAAGCCGCTCTTCCCCGCCGGCGAACTCATCGACATGTTGCAGCGCAGCGGTATCACGCCGATCCCGAAATATATCGGCGCCGGCGGCATGCGGGAATCGGAACTGCGCAAGAAGTATCAAAGCGTGTTCGCGGCCCGCTCGGCATCGGTCGCGGCGCCCACGGCTTCGCTCCATTTCACCGAACGGCTGCTCGCCGCGCTGCGCGCCCGGGGCATCAGGCGGACCTTCGTCACGCTCGACGTCGGACTGGGGACGTTCGCCCCGGTCAAAGATGAAAATGTCATTAAAGGAACCTTGCATAAGGAATTCTTCGATATCCCTGCGGCAACGGCGCGCGCGATCCGTGACGCGAAGACGTCCGGCTCGCCGGTCGTCGCGGTCGGCACGACGGTCGTCCGCACGCTGGAATCGCAGGCCCCGCGCATCGCGCAGGCGGCCCGCCGCGGACCGATCGCCGGCACGACCGACATCTTCATCCGCCCGCCCTATCGCTTCAGGATCGCCGATGCGCTGATCACGAATTTTCACCTTCCGGGGACGTCCCTCATGATGCTCGTGCAGGCGTTCCTCCTTCATAAAGGAGCAAAACGGTCCGTCGTCGACCTCTATAACATCGCGATCGCCGAGCGCTTCAGGTTCTATTCGTTCGGGGACGCGATGCTCGTTGTATAATGATCCTATGAGAAAAATCATCGTGCTCAGTTTCGTTTCGCTGGACGGGGTGATGCAGGCCCCGGGCGGACCCCGCGAAGACGCGTCGGGCGATTTCGTCTTCGGCGGATGGACGGTCCCCTATTTCGACGAATTCATGGGCGGCGTGATGGGTGAGCAGATGGGCGGGCCGTTCGACCTGCTGCTCGGCCGCAAGACCTATGACATCTTCGCGTCGTACTGGCCAAAGCAGGACGAGACAGCCAATCCGGCGGCCGGACCGCTGAACCGCGCGAAGAAGCACGTCGCCTCGCGGTCGCCGATCGCGCTCTCCTGGGAAAATTCGGAGCTGCTCCCGGGCGATGCCGCCGAAGCCGTGCGCCGGCTGAAGGCCGGGGACGGTCCGGACCTGCAGGTGCATGGCAGCGCGAACTTCATCCAGACGCTCCTCAAAAACGACCTCGTCGACGAACTGTGGCTCAAAATCTTCCCGGTCGCGCTCGGAACCGGCAAGCGGCTGTTCGCCGAAGGCACGATCCCGGCGGCGTTCACCCTGCGCGAATCGAAAACCTCCCCGCACGGCGTCATCGTCGCGACCTATGTGCGTTCGGGCGACATCAAGACGGGAACGTTCTGAACGCGGGCGGCCTGCGGAAAAGCAAAAGGCGCTTCCGTGACGGAAAGCGCCTTTATGAATGCCCTCGACCGCGCCGACTTCACACGCACACGAGGTCTTCGACGGACTCCTCCTCCCGGACGGCGACCGGCATCGCCCGGTTCGCCGCCCGCTCCTGCATCAGCTCCATGCGCTGCCTGAAGATCGCCCGTCTCCAATCGATGGTCAGGATGTCATAGGCGGCGAGCACCTGAGGCGAACGCTGTTCACCCAAGACGAGGAGGCCCAAATCGCACATCTTGGAATCGCCAAAGTTGAACCTCCCTCGCGCCTCGTTGTAGTCGCCTTCGAGCTGTCCGATGACGCAGTTTTCGGTACAAGCGATATTGAGCCGCTGAACGTCGATGCGTTCCACCCATTCGCGACCGCCATATCGTTCACTGAGATACCGCATCCCTTGCTGTACCCGATTATCGTCCTCAAACATATGCACCCCACAATCCTTTCAAGAATGAACTTGCTACCTTCATTTTCGTGATCCGCGCCGTGATTGTCAAACCGGCCCGCCCTGCGGCTCGGGGACGACCGGTCGTGACCGCTCACCAGAAAAAGGATCCGCTTGTGGGCGGATCCTTTTTGGACTGCTGTCGACCGGCGCTTCCTATTGATAGTTGTAATTCGACATCGCGCCCGGGAAGTGGCCCCAGGGAGCGAACGAAAGACCGACGATCGCGAAAAGGATGCCGACGACGACGAACGCGAGCGCGACATAGAACATGATGCGCCCCGCGTGATCGACCGCCTTCATGAATCCGTCGTATTCGCTCTGGTTGCCGAACTGGCTGCTCGCCGCGGCGAACTCATGACCCTTCGAGCCGAGATAGATCATGAAGACGATGAAGAAGATCCAGTTCACGAACGGGATGAGCATCAAAAGGTACCACCAGAGAAGCTGGTACCGCTTGATCGCGATGATGAACGATGCGTTCATCATGAACGCGCCCCACGACCATCCTGCGTGCGGGGTGATGCCGTTGCTAGGTGAGTTTTCCATGGATTTCGATATGCACTCGACCTTTTCATTCAGCATAGCATAACGGCCCGGCGGGTCGGTGCCGGCAGCGGCGCGACCGCCCGTCCGATTACAAAAAAGGCGGCATCCCGAAGGATGGCCGCCATAGGCCGAAATTCAATGCTTGGCATCGAGCGCCCCGACTCCCGGCAGGAACGGGATCGCGGCCGCGGTGACGATGAGGATCGTGCCGCAGAGGGCGATCTCGAACGGGCAGCCCCATCGGTTGGCGACATAGCCGCCGCCGAAATAGCCGACCGTCATGCTCCCATAGAAAAACGAGAACGCCACGCCCATCACGATGCCCATCAGCTTCGGATCGCTCAGATGGGTGATCGACGACCGCAGGGTCGAGAAGCTCACCATCACGCTTGCCCCGATGACGAATATCAGCACGAGGGCGACCGGCACGCTTCCTGTCCGCGACAGCGCGAGAAGCGAACCACCGAGGATGCCGGTTCCCGCCGCTAGGAACGTCCGATGCGAGCAGTGCCTGTCGAACACGATGACGATGAACGATCCGAGCAGCGTTCCGGCGCCCGATGACGCCGCAAGCCGGCTATAGACGATCGGCCCTCCCCCGAACATGTCCCTCGCGATGACCGCGAGAAGCGCGTAATACGAGAAGCCGCATCCGGTGACGACGGACGAGAGCAGCACGCACAGCCTGATGCCCGGGTTCCCGAGCACATAGCCCATGCCGCGGTTCGCGGTGGAAACCCACCGCGCGACGGCAAGGCCGTTGCCATGGCACGCGACCATCCGCATCTTGAGCAATGCGACGACGAGGACGACGAACGACAAACAGTTCAGGACGAAGGTCCCGCCATATCCCACGGTGAGCACGAGATAGCCGGCGCAGCCGGGTCCCGCGAGCATCGCGATATTATAGAGGGACGTGAACCACTTCGATGCCGCCCGCACGTTGCGCGGGTCGAGCACCGCATCCTTCACGATCGCATTGCGACCGGGACCGTCGATCGCGTTCACGAACCCCATGAGGGCGGCGAGCGCGATGATCTCGCCAATCGTGATGCGGTTCTCGAACACGAGGAGCGCGAGCGTGGCCGATTGGGCCGCGCCCAGGATTCCTGTCATGATCAGGATGCCCTTCTTGCTGTAGCCGTCGAGAAGGAGGCCGGCGAACGGGCCGAGGATCGCGCCGGGAGCGAGATTGAGCGCTCCGACGGTCCCCACCCACAACGCCGCACCGTCCCTGCCGACGATCTTTATGATGAGCAGCGAGAGCACCGCGGACTGCAGCAGCGATCCCGTCAGGGAAACGAGCTGGCCGCCGAGGTACCACCGCATGTTGCGTTCGCTGAAGACCCCCGCAGGCGGGGCCGCTGGCGCTTCGAACGTTGCCGATGCCATTTTCAAAGAACCCTTTCCGCGGGACGAATCCCGGCTGAAACTTCCGGCGTCAGGATATCATAAATTTCCGTCTTTGTCCATTTGGCGGCGTGAAAAAAATCGGGACTCGACACGAGTCCCGAACCTGACTGTTCCGTCACCGATAATAACTAGGGCAGCCATCGCTCGCGGCCTTCACCGCGAAGATGACGCCGCACGCGTCGCACGCCCACTCGCCGACTTCGACGTTGAAGTTCGGCTTGTGGCAATAGGGGCACGTCGTCACGCAGTAACTGCGGAGATGCACGGTCATGACGACCGCGGGACGGCGCTGGCGTTTTGCCTTGGCGGCGACGTTGCGCGGCCATACCTGGCTCCGCAGCGTTTCAGCCTGCCGCGCCGTGATCACGCCGAGCCGCGGAATCTGGTTGCAGACCAGTCCGTGGGTGCGCGGCGCGAATGTGAGTCCCGTCTTCTGAGCCCGGGCAACTTCGTCGGCCGTAAGCCGCTCCGAATGCTGCATCATGTCGACCTCCAAAAAACTTCTGCCCTTCAGCTTAGGCGAATTGCACCATGACGTCAACCAAAATGGCGCACGGCCTCACGCCATGCGCCATCGTCGTTCGCGGACCGGGATCAGCGCTTAATGGCTGCCGCCGTTCCCTTTTCCATTACCCCCGCCGCCGAAGCGGTTCTTGAAGAGGTCCTGAAGGCCCTTCAGCTGGTTCATGAGATCGCCGACGTGCCGGCTGATGTCGGTGGCCGACGTCACGACGGCATCGGTGGCGTTCCTGATCTCGCCGAAGCCGATCCCGTTCCCCTTGTCGTCCTTGTCGCCATCGCCGCCGCCGTGGCGTGCCGGGCGGACCATGACGAGGTTGTAATCGCGGACGACGTCAGCCGTCACGACGAACGGGCTCGAGGACGTGATGCGTCCCGAGACGCCGACCTCGTCGCCGACCGAAAGCTGGTCAGCGGGATTCGTCGTCGAGGTCGCGCCGTTCCCGCCGCGAAGGTAGAAGCGCGGGAAGCTGCCCGACCAGTTCACCGTATAGGTGATGCCCCAGACCTGCGCCTGGAACGATCCCGACGCGACGCTCGTCACGGTCATGCCGCGCGCGAGGAACGCGCCGCCCGGCGTGATCGAGAGCGACGGCGGATTCACGCGCGGAAGGTGCGGCGTGGATGTCGGCGCGGGCGTCGGGGCGGGAGGCGGCGGAAGGATCGTCGCCGAGCACGTCGAGGTCGCCATGGTCGACGAGGCATCGGTCGCCTGAACGGTCGCCTGGATGGTTCCCGTCGCGGCATACGACTTCACGAAGAGCGAGCTCGTCTGGCCGCTCACGCTTGAATCGCCCGACCAAAGCAGCGTGACCGGGGCTACGCCGCCCGTCGTGGTCGCGCTCCATGTGATCTGGCTGCTCGAGACGACGCCCGAACAGGCGACCGTAAGGCCGCTCGTCTGCGCGCTCGCCGCCATGATCGAACCTGCCACGATGGCCGTGGCGATGCTGCCAATGATGGCTATCTTTGTTTTCATGATTGTTGGGGTTATGTTTTTGCTCTTATATATAGGAAGGAACTGCCTGCATAGGGAAGCATGCTTTCGACCTTTCGTCCCCTATCGAACCATGATACGGATTCAGGCCTGAAGCGTTACGCGGCCGAACCGGCCCCTAAGGCGCCGGCCATTTCGAGCGCATGAGCGCCCGCGTCTTCGGACCAAGGATCCCCGACGCCGGAACGACGCCGTTCGCAGCCTGCCATTTCGCAAGCGCCTGTCCGGTCTTCGCGCCGAAGCGCATGATCTCGCTGCCCGGCGAACCCGGCCCGGACGAAGCGACGGGGTAGCCGTTCATGTTCAGGAAGACCTGCAGGTCCTTCACGTCGTCGCCGGAGCTGCCGACGGTGAGCGTGCGGGTGAAGTTCGCGACGAGCTGCGCATCGAGGCGCGCAAGGAGCGCGTTGAACTGCGCGATGAGCGACTGCAGCAGCGCGGCGAGCGTCGAGGTCGACTGCGAGCCCGTACCCGTTCCCGAAGGCTGCGGGGAGGGACTGCCCGAGCCCGACGATGCTCCCGACGTGCCGCCGCCCGTTCCGCCGGAGCCGCCCGAACCCGAACCGCCTCCGGTGCCGCCCGGCGTGACTCCTCCGCCCACGGCGTTCGAAACCGTGACCGTCACGATGTTCGTGATCGCGGAATTGCCGGCCGCATCGAGCGCCTTTGCGGTGATCGTGTGGCTGCCGTTCCCAAGTCCGGCCGTGTTGAGCGAATAGGTCCACGAGGTCGATCCCGAAACCGGAACGTAGACACCGCCGTCGACCGAGACGGCGACCGACGCGACGCCCACGTTGTCCGATGCGGTTCCGGCAACCGTGACGACGCCCGAAACCGCCGCTCCGTTTGCCGGCGCCGTGAACGTGATGACGGGCGGCGTCGTGTCGGGGCCGGCGCCCGGCGTGACGGTGCCGTTGCCGTAATAGTAAGCCTGCGCATTGAACGCGAGCGGGCTGCCCGGGCCGCCTTCCGCGCCGCCCATGCTGTTCATATAGACGGACTCGGCAGGGTTCATATAGGCATGCCCGCCGGGACCGATGCCGCCCGTGACGTCCGGTCCAACGGCCGGGAACGGGATCGAGGCGGGCCACCACGCGGGCCGTCCGGCGAGATAGAGCGACGCCGGGAGCGCATGTGAAACGGCGGGAAGCCACGTCGTCGAGCCGTCGACCGCGTTATATTCGCCGTGCAACGCGGCGGACTGATAGGGCAGAAGGCTGCCGTTCACGCTGCTTCCGCTTTCGGCATTGTAATAGCCGAACAGGTATCCGTAGGACTGCTGCTGATAGGAAAAGGGCGTCGGCCACGTTTCGAAGGCGACCTGCGGTTTCGGCGCGCCGTTATACAGCGTGAGCGCCGCCATCCCCGCCGAGCCGGCAACGTTCCCCACGAACGTGTCGT
Source organism: Minisyncoccota bacterium (assembly GCA_035541435.1). Classification (GTDB taxonomy): domain Bacteria; phylum Patescibacteriota; class Minisyncoccia; order UBA6257; family 2-01-FULL-56-20; genus JAKAGE01. The sequence goes on from DATKNL010000004.1 coordinate 47,096, forward strand.
TGTTCGTGAGCGCCGCCTCCTGCACGGCGCCGCTCAGGTTGAGCGGGTACCAGCTGTTCACGGTCGTGTTCACCGTCTGGATATTCGTCGGACCGCCGAGCGGCGCGCAGGTGACCGTCGCGCCGCGCACGCCGCCTATGGCGGGCTCGCAGGTCTTCGTGAAGCCGACGGCCCAGTTCCTGAAATAGGTGGCGTGGTTCGCCGATCCGTGGATGTCGTCGTTGTCGCCGATCATGTTGAACACGTTCCCTTCGATGAGGTTGTACTGCGGCTCGGCGCCGTGACCCGAATCGAGCGCCATGTTCGCGTCATACCAGGTCGTGTCATAGGCTCCGGTCGAATAGTTATAGGCGACGACGTTGCCGGCCGCGCCCCATTCGAGCATGACGTTCGCCACATGCAGTCGGTCGAAGATGTCGTTCTCGACGACCATGCCCGTCACCTTGTCCGCGAGGTTCACGTCGGAATCGTACTGGCCCGACGTGTGCCGGAACGCGTTCGAGAAATAGCTGTCGGCGATCATGCCGCCGAACGTCCAGCTCACGTTCACGTGGTCGCCGTCGGCATAGTTCCCTTCGACGCCCTCGATCCAGCAGTACGCGCACGCGTTCATTTTAAAATTGGAATAGTCGCCGCCCGTGTGCGTGTTATTGGCATAAACCTGCAGGTCCTCGACCCCGGCCCCGTGCGTCATCGTGAACGCGGTGACGAGCGGCTGCGTCGACGTGCCGAGGCCCATGTCGTGCCAGACGCAGGTGCCGTCGGCAACCGACGAGCCGTCCGTCGGGAATGCCGGCGCCGTCGCGCCGCTCGTGCAGGTGTACGGGAACGACGCGTTGTTGTAGGTCTGCTCATAATAGTGCGCCGGCTGCGCCGACGGATTGACATAGGTCGCAAGCCCATAGGCCTTGTTCGGCTGCCAGTCGGACAGGCGGATGTCATAGTCGGTGAAGAGCGGGCTCACGCCGATCGTCGTGCCGTTCACGCTGCGCACCTCGAGGATCTGCCCTTCGGAGCGCGAGCCGTCCGTCGACTGGCCCGTGTCGCACCACGTGCACGGCCCCTCGTCGCCGCCGATCGTCACGTCGCCCGTATTCAGCCGGCTGATCACGAGATATTCCCCGACCGAGATGCCGGCGGCGTTCGCGACCGTGATGCTCGTCGCGTCCTTGTTCGCGTTGCCCATGACGGGGATGAGCTGCGATGCCGGCGTGAACCGCGGGCCACCGCTCAAGGTTCCGAGCAGGATCGGCGCACCCGTCGTCACCATCGAGTTCAGGACCGTCTTGTCGGCGCCCGCGCCGCGAAGCGTGACGTTGCCCGGAATGGCGATCGAGCTTCTGACGAGGAATGTCCCCGCCGTGAGCGCGACGACGCCGTTCGCCGGACAGGCGTTGAGCGCCGCCTGGATGTCGGCTGACGCGTCGCTTGCGCCGTTCCCATAGCTCGATGCCTTGATGGTCGCGCAGACCGCGGTCCGGTTCGGGATGCCGCCGGGAATGCCGGCCTGGCTCCAGTCGATGCGGCGGCTGGCCTCGATCACGCCGTCCGCGCCGGCGCCGCCGACCGTCACCGTCTGCGTTGGTGACGCCGCCGAGCTCCTGCCGGAAGGATCGTAGGCGTCGACGCTATAGGCATAGGTTCCCGGTCCGGGAACCGCGGTGTCGTCGAACCATGCCGTGCCATTCACGACGCTGTTTGCCGTCGCGATCACCGCGCCGTTGCGGCGCACGTGATACCCCGCGACGCCGAAGGTTCCCGACGAGACGGCCCACATCAGGTTGACCTGCGAGGGCGAGATGGCGAACGCGCGGAGGTCGGTCGGGACCGATGGCGGCTGGACGTTCGCGACCACCGTCGCCTGCGCCGTCGTCGCGCCATAGGCATTCGTCGCCGTGAGCGTATAGACCGTCGTCGATGACGGACTGACGACCAGCGAGCCGACGGCGGTCGTCGTCGAGAACGATCCGGGGGCGATGGCGATCGACGACGCACCCGACACGTTCCAGAAGAGCGTGGAGGTCGCCGACGACGAGAACGTGACGCTTGGCGGACTCGATGCCGACCTGAAGGCCATCATGCCGGTGAGCCAATAGCTTCCGCCGTTCGGCGCAAACCATGCGGCGACCGGTCCCGCCGCGGGCGCGGTGCCGTCTTCGTCGTTGAAACCGCCGATCGCGACGCGCATCGAGAATCCGACGCCCGGCGTCGAGGTCACGCTTCCCGCCGAGTTCGCGGTCGCGCCGAAAACGAAGTCGCCGGCGAAGGCGGCCGTGCTCGTGCCGCTCGTGACCGGCGCGCTCGTGAAGCCGGCAAACTTCTCGCTCCACGTGTCAAGGGCCCCTGAAGCGTTCACGCCGGCGATCTCGGTCACGGCGATCTTGCTCGTTGCGCTGCCCGAAAGCGTCGCCGTCACGGTGCACGAGCCGGCGGCCGTTACCCCGCCATACGCCATCGCGAAACCATAATAGGGCGTGCTCGTCACGCCGACGAGGGACAGGCCGCCGCTCGCGCACGTCGCCGAAACGCCCGTCACCGAAACCGCATTCGATCCTACGTCGACCGCCACGGCGAGCGTATCGCCTGCGGCGACCGGCGCATCGAGCGCCTTGCTGATCGAGGTCGCGGCACCCGACGTTCCGCTCGCGCCCTGCACGAAAGAGACGGCCGCGCGGGCGGGCGCCGCCGCGACGAACGCCGCGCAGGCGACGAATCCGACCAGGGCGAAAACGCGATAAGGCCTCATTGCTCTTTATTATAAATCATAACCCGCTTTACATCCGTCCCGGGCTCTGATATATCCTCAAATAGAAGGAGGGCTCCATGGAAACGATCTTCCATCAAGACCCCAATGCAGCGCGGCGCGACAGCATCATGAAGAAAGTCTTCGTCGTGATAGGCATCACCGCGGCAATCGGAGCGGCATACGGCGGCTATCACCTGCTCGCGCCGCTGCTCCATTGAAAGCCCGCGACCACAACCAAAGAAGCCGCGTCATCCGTGACGCGGCCTTTTTGATACAATGATCATATGAAAATGAAACGGTACGCCCTCTTCGCAGCGATCGCCCTCGCCGTCGTCGCAGCGGGAGCCGCCTTCTGGTATTTGGCTGAACAGAACGCCATCCTGCGCTCCGAAAACGACGCGAAGGCCGTGGAAGTCGCCACGCTCGAGAATGCGGTGAGCTCGACGAACAGCGAAGTCGCGACGCTGCAGATCACGCTTGCTTCGACGACGCTCGCGCTGCAGAACGAACAGAAAATCAACGGCACGTTCGAGGGTCAGATCAACGAGCTTTCGGGGACGGTCGGACAGCTGCAGAAAGTCGCCTCCACCGATCCGCATCTGCTCGAGAAATATTCCAAGGTCTATTTCCTCAACGAGAATTACGCCCCCGCGTCGCTTTCCCCCGTCGACACGCAATACCTCTACAACCCCTCGCATACCGAACTCGTCCTTTCGGGAACCCTGCCGTTCCTCGACGGTATGCTTGCCGCGGCGGCGCGCGACGGCGTTGCGCTGCAGGTCGTGTCCGCCTATCGCTCGTTCTATCAGCAGGCTTCGCTCAAACTCGACTATAAGACGAGCTATGGCACGACGGCGGCCAACCAGTTCTCGGCCGACCAGGGATACTCCGAACACCAGCTCGGCACCGCGATCGACTTCGGCACGCCGAACGCCAAGAACCTCGTCACGCAGTTCGCGTCGTCATCGGCCTATCAGTGGCTCGTCGCGAACGCCTACCGCTACGGCTATGTGATCTCCTATCCGCCGGGCAACGTCTATTATCAGTACGAGCCGTGGCACTGGCGCTTTGTCGGCGTTGCCCTTGCGACCTACCTGCACGGGAACGGCGAATATTTCTTCAACCTCAGCCAGGACCAGATCAACCAATATCTCGGATCGTTCTTCGATCTGCAGTGATCCGGAATTCAGATCTGTAACAAAAGGATCTTCGATCCTGTATTAATCAGTAGCTCCATCGCGCAGGTCGATGTATGCGCGGTGATTTTTATTGCCCTTTCTTGCAAAACAACCAACGCGTCGAACAAACAAAAGATTAAAACGAATGAAAAAGACATTTGCTTTTTCGGCAATCGCCTTCACGGCGATCGCCGGCATGGTTTTCGGTGCCTTTCCCCGCGGAACGCAGGCAGCGACGGTCTATACGACAGCCCAGGTCGCCACGCACAACACGGCAAGCGACTGCTGGCTGATCATCAGCGGCAGCGTGTATAACGTGACGAGCTTCATCCCGATCCATCCGGGCGGCAACGCCATCGTCGCCTATTGCGGCCAGGATGCAACGAGCGTCTTCCTGTCGATCCACGATCAGACGGCGATGAACATGCTGCCGACCTATCTCATCGGCACGGTAGGCACGCCGGCCCCGACGATCACGGCGCCCGTGATCACGAACGCGACGGCGACCACCTCGACGGTCACGATCTCGTGGAGCGCGTCGACGGGCGCAACGGCCCCGGTCACGTACACCGTCCTCCGCAACGGGAACTCGATCGGCTCGACGACCAACACGTCGAACGCCTTCACTGACACAGGACTCTCGCCCGGCACGACCTATACCTATATCGTGAAGGCGACCGACAGCTCGACTCCGACGCCCGCAACGGCGACGTCGTCAGCGAAATCCGTGACGACACTCACCGTCACGCCGACGCCCACGCCAACACCGACGCCGACACCTACTCCGACCCCGACGCCAACGTCGACTCCGACATCGACATCGGCTGGCATCGCCATCGTCTCCCCGGCTGCGAGCACGACCGTCGCGCGCTGGACGATGATCAGGGCGACCACGACGGCGGGTTCCGGGATCACCAAAGTCCAGCTGCTCATCGATGGCAACCTCAAAGCGACCCTGACCCACGCGCCGTACCGGTTCTATTGGTACACGGGATGGACCGCGAGCGGGACGCATACGATCCAGGTAAAGGGACTTAACGCGAGTGGGACGGTCATCGCTTCGGCAAGCGAAACCGTCACCGTGAGCAACGTTCGGCAGCATCGCGAAAGCGACGACGGCCCGAACGAGCATGAAGGGTCGGGCTTCGACGACTAACCCGCCCACCCGCAAGGAACCGGCAAGCAAAGACAGGCGCGACAAGCGCCTGTCTTTTGTCCGTCCATGCGAAAAAATAAAAAAGGCGGCATCACGCGATGCCGCCGCTCACTAGGAGAACCGCTCAGCCATAGAACACCCCTTGCGTATTCGGGACTGCCTCTTCGGGAATGAGCCGAAGGGCGATGCTCCCGGCCTGAGCGTACTGCCGCATCCGTCGCGCATTCACGGAAGCATCGGAACCGGGCATGAGGCGCAGTTCCCGGATGAGACCCGACCGAAGGATCGGGGCATAGAGCCCGTCGAACAGCTTCCCTTGCAGCTCGCGTTCCTCGTCGTGCGAGAGGCTGCCGCCGTCGCGCCCGCCAAGAAGGATCATTACGGCGCGCTTCCTGAGCGGCAGATAGTTGAACGTCGGGACGTGCTTCTTCTTGAGCCATGCGATCATCTGCCTGATCCGTTCACCGTTCTCTTCGAGCGTCCTTGTTCCGGACGTGAAGGGACCGACCACGGTGCAGATCTGCGGCGGCATGCGCCGCAGGACGTCGACGGCTATCCCAACCAGCTCGTGAAGCGTTTCAGCCTTCTCGATTCGCTCCGGGTCGGAGGAATCATAATAATGTGTAACCACGTGTCGTTCTCCAAGAATGAAATGATCTGGGATAATTATATCATTAAAAAAATCTAAGTCAATATGTTCCCGCCCGTGCGGCCGCCGTCAGGTCGCGAGCCCCTCGCAGAACCGGCGGAGGTCCGCGTCGCCGATCGCCCCGCACAGTTCCCGGGCCTGGAATTTCGAATCATATTGATAGATGAAATCCTGAACCGCCCCCTCGATGCAGCTCGACCGCTCATAGAAGTCCGTCCCGAGGCCGCACACGGCGACCGTCGTCGATGCGTCGTACACGTCGCGGCCGTCGGCGTCGCGACCGATGCTCTGATAGCACAGGCCGCGATAGGCCTCTTCGGCCTGGTCGCATAGGGCGAACACCTTCGAGGGATCGCCCAGGTGGTCGAGCGCATATGACGGCTGGATCAGGTAGCACGCGGCCTTGTACTGTTCGCCGACCGCCGTGCAGGGATAGAACGGCTCGTCGGGCCTCAGGTATTTCGTCACGTGATCGGCGTCGATCGCCTGCTGATGGATGTCGCCCACGATCACGTTCTCCATGAAGACGCCACCATAGCACGACGTCTGCTGCCACATGCCGGTCAGGCGGTCGCAGTCGTTGAGCGACGCAAAGAGGTCGTCATCCGTGATCTCCATGAGCCCGTGTCCCAGGCCATGCAGGCAGCTGAAATAATCCGTCGAAGCCGGACTCGAGCCCAATCCGTCGCAGATCGTGTTCAGATTCTCGAGAAGCTTGTCCTTGCCCATCCTGAAGGCAAGCCCCTCGAGGACGCCGTGATAATAGCCCGATGCGCAGAAGGCGTCGCCGTGCCGGTAGGCCTCGGCAACGGACGGATACAGGCTGACGGCGGCCTGACCGATGATGTGCGTGATGGGATGACAGTCACGGCTCACGTAATCGTTCACGGTGAAACGCGCCTTGAGGTCGGCGAAGGCCGCATCGACGCCCTTCGCAAGGACGAGGTCCTTATAGAACGCCTCGTAGCAGGAAAAATCCTCCCGCTCGCCCTCTGAGGCGCACACGACCGGGAGCGAGCTCGTGGCGAGCGGCTTCGCGCCGCCCGCGTCCCATCCGCCGATCGGGTTGCGCAATTCGCTCCCGATCGCCTGCTGCAGCAGGGTACCGACGTCGGTCGGTGACGCAACCGCCCCCTCGTCCGGAGCGGGACGCCAGAGAATGACCGCGATGCTTGCGATCCCGACAGCCACGAGACCCAGGGCCCAGACATACCAGAACCGATCCCATCCTGACGCTGTTCGACGGCGCATACGTCCAGTGTATCACGCGCGGAACGCCGATTTGCTATGATTAAATAAAACTAAAACAACCCTTGACATGCCGCTATTCCTTGCCGTCCCCGTCCTTGTCATCCCGTTCATCTTCATGGTCAAATACCGCGACGCGATCGTGCGCGCGATCAGGAAAATCCGCCTGCCGAACCTCGTGCTCGCACTCCTCACGTCGGTCGTCTTGATGATCCCCGAAGAACACGTGAACTGCGGCGCCTATGGATGCGCGCCGGTCTTCTTCCCGCCCACGATCCCGATTCTCGTCATCCTTGAGCTCATCTTCTTTTTCATCCTTTATGTCTTCCGCGTGAAGTCCCTCCTGTGGCGCACGATCGACCTCAGCATCATGGGCTTCCTTTTCGAATTCATATTCGGCTCCGCAAGCAAGGCGCTGCAGGCGCTCCTCGGATCGAACTTCCTCATTTTCCTGTTCATCCTGATCTGGACCGCGTTCAGCTATGCGTTCGTCTATTTCCTGCCGCTCGCCCTCCTGCAAAAACCCGCCGCCCAGAACCAGGGCAGCATGCCTTCGGAAAAACCGGCAGCGGCTACAGGTTGAGGTTCGTCCCTGTCTCGTACGTGCTCGAATCGATGCCGCCATCGGTTGAGACGGCGTCCCTGTCGCCGCCTTCGCCATAAACCTTGCTTTCCATCGTCGCGGTCACCTTGAAGTCCGTGCCGTTCACGATGTACGAATAGAAGTAATTTCCGGACGTGCTGTTGATCGGATCCTGCGGCAGTGAGCCGAAGGGCGCTCCCGCGCTCAGTTCGTCGAAGTCCACGGGGATCCACCCGGAACCGTCGATCGAGCTCGAAGCGTTGCCAAGGGGCGTATCGCTCGCCGTCGCGGACCACGGGCAGTCGCTCGTCGACTGAAGGTCCTCGTAGCATGTCGCAGGACTGCCAAGGACCGGCATCTCGGCATCGTCGAGATACATGCTGAGCGCATTCTTGATCGTCGCCATGTCCGAAAGCCTGTTCGAATCGCGTGACTGCTTGAGGAGCTCGGCCGGGTTGAGGTCGAGAATCGCGACGACGGCAAGCACGGCGATGATCGCGATGACGACAAGCACCTCGATCAGGGTGAACCCCCGGTTTTTTGCGGCGGTGTGCATAGGGATATATCAATCATACAAAATAAAACGGTGTCAAATTATCCCCAATCGCCCCGACCGGCCGTTTGCTACCATTAATGCAATACAGAGAAGGGTGGAAGGGCTCCCCGGCCTTCCCGGTTCGGGTCGAAAAATCCGCATAATCGCGGCAATTGTTCATGCGAACATCACAACAGGGTTTCTCATTGGCGCAGATCCTCATAACGATCGCCGTACTTGCGGTGCTTGCCGTCGTGGCCGTCCTTCTGCTCAATCCCCGCGAAGCCATCAACCAATCCCAGGACGGCGTGCGCATCGACGACCTCAGGTCGATCTATGGCGGCGTCGGGCTCGTGAGGGCCCAGGATTCGAGGATCGACCTCGGCTCGACGACCCTCATCTACCTCTCGCTCATCGACCCGACCGCGACCTCGAGCGCCGGCACGGACTGCACCTATTTCGGCCTGGGCGGCGGCGGGTACCACTGCGCCGCGTCGTCGAGCGTCTACAACATCGACGGC
>DATKNL010000005.1:0-13273 GCA_035541435.1 Minisyncoccota bacterium
GGCAGGATGCAGACCACCGTTGAAAACAACGTCGTCTATTTCGCCCGCACCGATTTCCGCAATGGGAATCGGCTTTTTGGCATAAAGCGGAGCGACCGCCGCCAGCACGCGTACGTCGTCGGAAAGACCGGCACGGGCAAAAGCTCCCTGCTCAACAACATGATCGTCCAGGATATCGCGAACGGGGAGGGCGTCTGCGTCGTCGATCCGCACGGCGAACTCGTCGAGGGCATCCTCGACAAGATCCCCGAGGAGCGGATGAAGGACGTCGTCTATTTCAATCCCGCCGACATCGACTATCACATCGGCTTCAACATCCTCGAGCTGCCCGACCCGAAGTACAAGCACCTCGTGGCATCGGGCCTCATGGGCATCTTCACGAAGATCTGGTCCGGCGTCTGGTCGCCGCGCATGGAATACATTCTGAACAACTGCGTGCTCGCGCTCCTCGACACGCCCGGATCGACGCTTCTCGGCATCCCGCGGCTCCTGACCGACAAGGACTACCGTCAGAAGATCATCGCGAACGTGAAGGACCCGGTCGTGAAGGCGTTCTGGATCCACGAGTTCGAAAGCTGGCAGGACCGGTTCAGGAACGAAGCCATCGCGCCGATCCAGAACAAGGTGGGCCAGTTTCTGTCGACTGCCCTCGTGCGCAACATCGTCGGCCAGTCGAAGAGCACGATCGACATCTTCGAGATCATGAACCAGGGGAAGATCTTCCTCGTGAACGTGTCGAAGGGCCGCATCGGCGAGGACAACTCCGCGCTGCTCGGGGCGATGCTCATCACGAAGATCCAGCTTGCCTCGATGGAGCGCGTCCGCATTCCCGAAGAGGACCGCGTCGACTTCTATCTCTATGTCGACGAGTTCCAGAACTTCGCCACCGACTCGTTCGCCGGCATCCTGTCCGAAGCCCGCAAGTACCGGCTGAACCTCATCCTCGCGCACCAGTACATCGGGCAGCTCGTGACCGACACGTCGACGCGCGTCCGCGACGCGATCTTCGGCAACGTGGGCACGATGATCGTCTTCAGGGTCGGCGCGGCCGACGCGGAATTCCTCGAGAACGAGTTCAGTCCCGAATTCATGATTCCGGACATCGTAAACCTGCCGAACTACCACATCTATATCAAGCTCATGGTCGACGGCGTCACCGCGCGGCCGTTCTCGGCGTGCACCCTGCCGACGTTCAAGCTGCGCAGCTCGCCGATCGCGCGCGAGGATATCATCCGCATGTCGCAGCGGCATTACGCCCGCCCGCGCCAGGCGATTGAGGCGGAGATCAACCGGTGGAGCGGCATCATGGGGATCGACGAGCCCGGAGCGGGCCAGCAGGCCCTGCCGGCCGTCGGTAGCCCTTCGACCCGGTCGCTGGCCTCGCCAGGGACGGGCGGGACGGGCGTGCGCTATCAGGCCGTCTGCTCCTCGTGCGGCAACGCGACGACGCTGCCCTTCGAGCCCGCGCCCGGACGTCCCGTCTATTGCCGCGACTGCATGAAGAAGATCGAATCGGGGGAGCTGAAGCCGATCCGGTTTTCCCGCGCCAAGGCTCCGGCGAAATCGCAGGACCGCTCCGCGAACGCCGCCCTGAGCTCCCTCGGCATCGAATTCGAAGGAGGCGCGGGCCAGCAGCAGGCCCCGCAGCTCGCCAAGCCGCAGCCGGTTCAGCCGCTGCCGGCCCCCCAGCCGCGCGATGCGGCGGCCATTCAGCCGCGGCCGATCGCAAAAGAGCCCGGGCAGCCCGCGCCGCCGCCGCGCCGCGAACGGACGCCCGTCCTTCAGCCGGTCGACGAGCCGGAAGGCGGAAAGACGCCGGCGCAGACGATCTCGCTCATCGAGCTCACGAAGCAGCGCGAGAGGCAGCCGAAGAACAAGCATGCTCCGCGGCAGGAAGTTGACATCGCGGCGCTCCGCGACGCAATCAAGGCATCGCTCAACGCCGACCTCGAGCAGGCGAACCAGGACGACGATGACGATTATGAAAAGGACGGCTCCCACCGCGGCCGCTAGCCGGCGCCTGCGCTTCCACGCGCTCACCATCTTTCCCGGCATGTTCCGTTCGTACCTCGACGAATCGCTGTTTCGTCGTGCCCGCGCGTCGGGGCTCGTCGATGTCACGACCTATGACATGCGGGATTTCACCGATGACCGGCACCGCAAAGTCGATGACCGGCCTTTCGGCGGTGGTCCCGGCATGGTCATGAAGGTGCAGCCGGTCCACGCGGCGGTGGGACACGTGAAGAAGCTCATCGCACGGCGCAAGGCGACGGGCGGGGCAAAGCGCCGCGCGCCGCGCGTGCGGACCATCCTGTTTTCGACGCGCGGCCGGCGGCTTGATGGTGCGGCCGCACGGCGTCTTGCGCGCTATGACGACCTCATTTTGATCTGCGGCCGCTATGAGGGCGTCGACGAGCGCGTGGCGCAGCACGTCGCCGACGAGGAGGTCTCGATCGGGGATTACGTTTTGTCCGGCGGTGAGCTGCCGGCACTCGTACTTATGGAGGCCGTGAGCCGCCAGATTCCGGGCTTTTTGGGAAAGGAAGAATCGCTTGAAGAGGTCAACGGGTCGTTCCCGACCTATACCCGGCCAGAAAGCTACCATCCTAAAAGGAAGGGGACCGCCTGGAAGGTGCCTTCGGTGCTCCTCTCGGGCGATCACAAGAAGATTGCCGATTGGCGTGCCGAAAAGGGCCAGCGCTCGGATTTTTAATATTTCCTTAATGATGCGCGGCGTATGCTCTTTGCATGGAGCACGCCCCGTCTCCCGCTGATTTTGCATTCGTCGTCGGTGCGGCATTCATGCTCGGCATTCTCGCCGCGAGCTTTTCGCTTGCCGTTCCGTTAAGCGCTCTGGCGGTCGTTGCCATCCTGGGAATCGCTTGGCGTTTTGCAAATTTGAAAGCCGTCGTCGTTTTTACGCTGGCCGCGTTCTTCGCGGGTGCCGGCTATTTTTTGTGGTATGCGATCCGTGACGGAGCCTCGTTGCAGAAGCCGTTGAATCGCGAAGCATCGCTTTCTGGCATCATCGCGACCGAGCCGACCGAATCGGCAAAGCACGAGGCGTTCGTGATCGACGTGCCCAGGCAGCATGCAATCGAAATTCTGGCGCCGCCGCTCGCCGGTTTTCGCTATGGCGACGCAATCGCGGTGCGCGGCATCATCCGGCCGCCCGACCATCCGGGCGGTGACCCGGCTATCGTGACGGCGCAGATCTCCCTCATCGCGCACGGGAGGGGATCGTGGCTCAGGCAGCGGCTGCTCGATGCCAAGCACGACCTTGCGGTGCGGTTCAAGACGGCGCTTCCCGACGACGAAGCGGCGCTGCTGTTCGGCGTGACCTTCGGGGGAAGCGCCGGCCTGAGCACCGATCTCGCGGCCGCCATGGCGACGTCGGGGTCGTCCTATGTGCTCGCGATGTACGGGTTCAAGATGACGGCCGTCATATCGACGATCGCGGCAATCGTGAAGGGCCGCGTCCCGCGGTTTGCGCTCGCGGCCGTCTCGGGGCTCGCACTAACCCTCATGGTTCTTGCGTCGGGGATCGAGCCGGCCGTGGTTCGGGCGGCGATCGCGGTCACGGTCGCGCTTGTCGCCACCCTTTCGGGCCGCCGCCTCGAGCGGAGGAATGCCATCACGCTCGCAGCCGCGGGCATGCTCGTCTGGAACCCGACCCTCCTTGTCTTCGACGCGGCGTTCAGGTTCTCATTCCTGTCGGTCGTCGGCATGGCCTATCTTGACGCGCCCGTGAGGCGCGCGTGGGGATACGCCGAGTCGGGGTTCCTCGCGTGGCGGGATGCGCTCGCATCGACGATCGCGGTCCTTGCGCCGATCGTCCCGCTGTCGGTTGCAAGCGACGGATCGTTCCCGCTTTCGGCACTGCTGTCGAATACAATCCTCTTTATCTGCATGCCCCTAACGATGGCCTTAGGCGGCGTCTTGTCGTTCGCCGTCGAAGCATGGTCCGGCGCGGCATTTCTCATCGCGCGGATCGCCTCGCCGCTCATGCAGTTCGAGATCGCGCTGATTCGCCTGTGCGCCGCGATGCCGCTCGCCGTCGTTCTGCCGTTCGGCTGGTTCGCGGTTTCGGCCCTCTATTATCTTGCCCTTGGGGCATTCGCTTGGCACCATGCCGCAGACATCGCATAACGCCAACATCGTTTGGCCGCTCAAGCCGCTCAGCCTGTTCGTCATCGCCGCATTCCTGATCGTCGACGCAAGCGCGTGGGTTCCGATCGTGAAAACAGCCGCAACGGGCGCGCCGAGGAAACCGTTCGTCTGGAACGGGAGCCACGGCGACGCGGTGTTCGTCATGCTTCCGTTCCGTGTCGGCATCCTCGTCGACGGCGGAAAGGATAGGTCGATCATCGACGACCTCGCGAAAACGCCGGCGGCCGAAACGCACCACATCGACCTCGTAGTCATTTCCGATCCCGAGATCGCGCGCTTCGGCGGCCTTGCAAGCGTCCTCGAGGAATATTCGATAGGAGCGATCGCCTATGACGGACGGAACGCGCTCGGGACCGACGTGCCGGCATGGAAGGCGTTGATGCAGGCGGTGGCAGCAAAAGGCATTCCCCTGATAACGCTTGGAGCAGGGGACCGCATCCTGATCAACGGTCATGAAGCGGCCGCGGTGCTCGCGCCCGACCGGGAGTTCGCCTCGAGCGCCGACGTGCGGGACGGGCAGATCGTGCTTTATGCGAACGCCAACGGAAAAGAAACCGTCATCGCCTCGCACGCGCAGCCGAACGTGCTGAGGACGGTTCGCGCGAGATATCCCGAGCTCCGCCCCGATGCTGTGATACAATGATTGCATGTCACACAAAGCCGCATTTTTCAGGATGGCCCGCTGGGGAGAGGCGGGCAAGAACCATCTGCTCGCGAGCGAGAAGCTGAAGGGTGCCGACGTCGAGCCGTTGTTTTTCGACGAGATCCTTTCGGCCGAGACGATGCCGCCCGACCGCGGGTTTGAGATCGCGGGCGTGTTCATGGACTCGCCGGTCAGCGCCGCCGTGATCGACGGCCTGCCGGACCTCAAGTTCATCACGACGCTTTCGACCGGGTTCGACCACATCGACCTGCAGGCCGCGGCCGCGAAGGGCATCCCCGTCTCGTCCGTTCCCGCCTATGGCGAGGTCACGGTCGCCGAGTTCGCATTCGCGCTGATCCTCGCGCTTTCGCGCAAGATCCCCGCATCGCGCGACCGGGTGCGCGTTGAGAAAAAGTTCACGACCGACGGGCTCACGGGGTTCGACCTTGCCGGCAAGACGCTCGGCGTCGTCGGCGCGGGCCGCATCGGCAAGCATGCGGTCACGATGGGCCGGGGGTTCGGCATGAACGTGATCGCATTCGACGTGATCCACGACGACGCGTTCGCGGCGCAGACGGGAATGAGCTATGTGTCACTCGAGGAGCTTCTTGCGAAAAGCGACGTGATCACGATTCACTGTCCCTACATGCCATCCACCCACCACCTTATCAATGCGAACAACATAGGCCTCGTGAAGAAAGGAGCCTATCTCGTGAACACCGCCCGCGGTGCTGTCGTCGAGACGCCTGCGCTGCTTGGCGCCCTGAAGAGCGGCCAGCTCGCCGGTGCAGGCCTCGACGTGATCGAGGGCGAAGAGGACATGAAGAAGGGCAACCTGGGGGCACTCGAGGAATTCCTTGCGATGCCGAACGTCATCGTGACGCCGCACAACGCCTTCAACACGAACGAGGCGTTCGTCCGCATCCTTGATACGACGATCGACAACATCGTTGCCTATCTTCAGGGATCGCCGATCAACGTGGTGAAATAGCGCCGCACGCGCGCCGATCCGCAATCCTGCGCGATGCGGATGTTATAATGGAAGGTAATGACGCTTCTTATCAAGAATGTGCGCATTGTTGGCGGCTCGCGGCCGTTTCCGGAGCCGTGCGACGTCTTCGTAAGCGGCGAAAAGATCTCGGCCATCGGCCATTTCCCCAACAAGCCGGCCGATCGCGTGCTGGACGGCCTGGGCGCATACCTGAGTCCCGGCTTCATCGACGTGAATGCGTCGTCCGACCATTATCTCACCCTGCTTGAATATCCCGGACAGGAGGATTTCCTGCGCCAGGGGGTGACGACCGTCTTCGGCGGCATGTGCGGCGCATCGCTCGCGCCGCTCATCTATGGCGGGCTGGAGTCCTTCAGGAAGTGGGGGAGCACCGACCGCGTGAATGTGGACTGGCACTCGATGGCGGAGTTCCTCGCTTCGATCGACCGCCGCCCGCTCGGCGTCAACTTCGGCACCATGGTCGGGCACGGAACGATCCGACGGGCGATCACGGGCGACGCCGTGCGCGACCTCACGAAGAACGAACTCGCCGTGTTCAAGAACACCCTCGAGGCGGCGCTCCGGGAGGGCGGATTCGGTCTGTCGACCGGGCTTGAGTACATTCACGCGCGCCCGGCGTCCTATGGCGAGCTCAAGGCGCTGCTCGAGGTCGTGAAGCGCTACGACGGCGTGCATGCGACCCACGTGCGGGACACGAAGGCGATGATCGACGAGGCCGTCGACGAGGCCGTGAAGCTTGCGCGCGAGACGGGCGTCCCTACGCTCATCAGCCATTTCGTTCCGCTTGCCGGCTTCGAGCAGCCCTATGAGAAGGCGTTCGAGATGATCGAGGCGCTGCCTCCCGACGTGGCGCTCCGGTTCGACCTGCATCCGTCGCTCTACACGATGGCCCCGATCTATACCTTTTTGCCGTCGTGGGCGCAGGCCGACGGTTTCAAGAAGATGCGCGAGGAGCTGAACGACGAATGGATGCTCCGCAAGATCGAGCGGGACATGCCGCCGATCAGCGAGGACGACTTCATGGTCGCGCAGGCGCCCGGTCACGAGTTCTGGATCGGCAAGACGCTCCGCGAGCTGAAGCAGGTCTATGGGGTGCCCGACGGGCGCACGGCGCTGCTCATGCTCATGAAGGCCCTCGACATGCGCGGCGCGGCGCTCTATAAGAACATCCGCGAGCCGCTGCTCCTCAAGGCCATGGAACATTGGCGCAGCTTCATCGGCTCGAACGCGCCGAGCTTCGCGTTCGCCAAGGACCGGCGGCTGAAGCCCGAGCATGCGACGTCCACGTTCACGTCGTTTCTCGGCCTCGTCGAACGGACGGGCATCATGCCGATCGAGGACGCCGTGCGCAAGATCACGGCCGAGCCGGCGGCGATGTTCGGCCTCGCGGGGCGCGGCGTCATTCAGGAGGGCTATTTCGCGGACCTCGCGTGCTTCAAGGACGGCGACGTGAAGTTCACCGTCGTAAACGGCGGCGTGGCCGCCGAGCGGGACGGACACAAAGGTGCGCTTCGCGGAAAGGCGCTGCGCCGCCGCTCCCTGCCGAAATCACGCTGATGGCCACGCGCGCGCCGCGGCGGGTTGCCCGCAATCCCGACTATCTGCTCCTTGCGGTCGTCTTCCTGCTCATCGTCTTCGGGCTCGCGATGCTCGCGTCGGCCTCGTCCGACCTCGGCAAGTCCCAGTTCAACGACACCTATTATTATCTGAAGCACCAGATCCTTTACGGCCTGTCGCTCGGCGTCGTCGGGTTCCTGGTGACCTATTTCGTCCCGTTCTATACCTGGAAGAAGCCCGCGTTCGTCTTCCTGCTCATCGGCGTATTCGCGCTTCTCGCCGTATTCACGCCGCTCGGGACGTCCGCAGGCGGAGCGAGCCGATGGCTCAAGCTCGGCCCCTTCAGCTTTCAGCCGGCGGAGCTCATGAAGCTGCTCTTCGTGGTCTATCTCGCGGCGTGGTTTTCGAATACCAAATTCAAGCGCGCGACCGATTTTCAGGCGGGCTTCGTGCCGTTCCTGCTCGTGATCGGACTCGTCATGGCGCTGCTCCTGCTGCAGCCGGCGACGAGCACGGTTCTTATTCTTGCCATTTCGGGGCTGGCCATCTATTACGTGAGCGGCGCGCCGTACCGCTATATCGTCGGCACGCTCGCGATCGGGCTCGTGGTGATCGCCGCCGTCATCTATGTGACGCCCTACCGCCGCGCGCGCATCATGGGCTATCTCGACAAGACCGCCGACACGCAGGGCCTCAACTATCAGGTGAACCAGGCGCTCATCGCGATCGGTTCGGGCGGCCTGAAGGGCGTCGGATACGGCCAGTCCGCGACCAAGGCGAGCTATCTGCCCACGCCGATCGACGATTCCATCTTCGCCGTGACGGCCGAGGAGCTCGGCTTCATCGGGGCCTCGCTTCTTGCGATGCTCTTCGCGATCCTGTCCGTCCGCATGTTCTGGCTTGCGAAGCGGATGGGGGACCAGTTCGGCCGGCTGCTCCTCGTCGGGTTCGGGTCGGTCATCTCCCTGCAGGCCTTCGTCAACATGGCCTCGATCTCGGGACTCGTCCCGCTCACCGGCGTCCCGCTGCCCTTCGTGAGCTATGGCGGCACGGCGCTCGCGATCTTTCTCACCATGATGGGGATTTCGGCCAATGTCACCAAATACCGTTAGAATATAAGCATGGCACGCACGACGTTCATCATGGTGCTGACGGGCGGCGGGAGCGGGGGACACGTCTATCCGCTCATTGCCGTCGCCGACGCGATCGAGAAAAAAGTCGCGGAGCTCGGCGGCGAGACGGCCCTTACCTATATCGGGCCGCGCGACGCCTATAGCAAGCTTTTTGAAAGCCGCGGCGTCGCGGTTCGGGCGATTGCCGCCGGGAAGATCCGGCGATACGTCTCGTTCGAAAACCTGATCGACATCCCGAAATTCTTCATCGGCTTCGTGCAGGCGCTCTGGCACCTTTACTGGATCATGCCCGACGCCGTTTTTTCGAAAGGCGGCACGGGAGCCTTTCCCGTCGTGCTCGCCGCATGGTTCTATCGCATCCCGATCGCGATCCACGAGTCGGACGCGCAGCCGGGGCTCACGAACGTCGCATCGGCGAGGTTCGCGTCGAAGATCTTCACGAGCTTCACGAGGGCCGCGCAGTTTTTCGATTTCGCCCGCACGGTCGTGAGCGGCGCCCCGATCCGTCCCGAGCTTCTCGACGTCCGTCCGTCGAAGGAATCAGCGAAGGAAACCCTGGGCATGAAGCCCGACGAGCCGCTCACGCTCGTGATCGGCGGTTCGCAGGGGTCCGTGCGCATCAACGAATTCATCATCGCGAACCTACCGGGCATCCTGCAGCTCACCCAGGTCATGCACCAGACGGGCATCGCGAACTTCGCCGACGCGAAGCGCCTCTCGGACGCCGCGCTCGCCGCGCGTCCGGCGCGCGAAGTGGTGCGGTATAAGCCGATCAGCTATTTCGCGGCAACGGATCCCTCGGGGGCGGACGATCTCAAAGTCGCCTTGGCCGCCGCCGACCTCGTCATCATGCGTCCCGGCGGAACCATCTTCGAAGTCGCCTCGTTCGGCGACCCCGCGATCCTCATCCCGATCGCCGAATCGGCGAACGACCACCAGCGGGTGAACGCCTATGAGTTCGCCAACGCGGGCGCCGGTGTCGTGATCGAAGAGGTGAACCTGCTGCCCGGCATCTTCATGGCGGAACTCAAGCGCCTGATCGGGAATGCCGAGCTTCGCAAGACGATGGGCGTAGCTTCGGCGCGTTTCTTCATCCACGGCGCAGCGAAGACGATCGCCGACGGAATCGTCGCCATGGCGTCCGGCCGCTAGGTTTTGCTGGAAAAACGGGCCGTTTTGGCGTAAGATGAAGGGAATCATGCCTTCGACGCCAACACGCCCCATCCGCGTGCGCATTGCGCCGAGCCCGACCGGCCTGCTGCATTTTGGCACCGCGCGGACGGCCCTGTTCAACTGGCTGTTCGCCCGAAAGAACGGCGGGATGTTCGTCGTGCGCATCGAGGACACGGACAAGGAACGTTCCGAAAAGCGCTACGAGCGCGAGCTGCTCGAAGGGTTCGCGTGGCTCGGCCTCGACTGGGACGAAGGTCCCGATCCGGCAGGGGAGGGATCCCGCGGCGGCTTCGGTCCCTATCGCCAAAGCGAGCGGACGGAAATCTATAAGAAGTATTTGGCGAAGCTCCTTGAGGACGGGCACGCCTATTATTGCTATTGCACGAAAGAGGACCTCGAGGCGCAGCGGCAGTCGATGCTCGCCGCCGGGCTTCCGCCAAAATACAACGGGCACTGCCGGACGTTGACGGCCGCGCCGGAGGGTCGGCGGCCGGAGGTGATCCGCTTCAAGGTTCCCGAGACGACCGTGAAGTTCCATGACCTGATCCGCGGCACGGTATCGTTCGACGCGTCGCTGCTCGGCGACCAGGTGATTGCGAAGGACCTCGACACCCCGCTCTATAATTTCGCCGTGGTCGTCGACGACGAGCTCATGCAGATCAGCCACGTGATCCGGGGTGAGGACCACCTTTCGAACACGCCGAAACAAATCCTTGTTCAGCGCGCCCTCGGATTCGCCGAGCCCGTCTATGCGCACATCCCGCTCATCCTGAATCCCGACCGCAGCAAGATGTCCAAACGCTTCGCCGACACGGCGCTCCTCGAGTACCGAAAGAAGGGATACCTGCCCCAGGGCATGGTGAACTTCATGGCGCTGCTCGGATGGCATCCTTCGGATGACCGCGAAATCTTCTCAATCCAGGAACTGCGTTCCGCGTTCGACATCGGGCGCGTGCAGCCCTCCGGAGCCGTCTTCAACGAGGAGAAACTTGCCTGGATCAACCGCGAACACCTGAAACAGCTCGATGACGATGAGATCGTCGAACTGCTCATGCCGCTGATCCGCGAGCGGTCCCAGGCCGAGCCGCCGCGGGCGCTGCTTGCGAAGATCGTCGCCGTGGAACGCGAGCGCGCAAGCACGCTGAACGACGTGATCGACGGGGGACAGTTCTTCTTTCACCTGCCGGATTATGAGCCGAAACTCCTCATATGGAAGAACGTTACCCCTAAGGACGTCGAAGCGCCGCTTGCCGACGCCCGCACGGCCCTCGAGGCCGTCGCCGAAGGTGACTTCGTCAAGGATCGCCTGAGCGAAGCCGTCACCCAGGTCACGGCCCGCTATCCGAACCGCGGCACGGTCCTGTGGCCCCTTCGCGTGGCACTGTCGGGACAGGCCGCCTCGCCGGACCCGATCGACATCATGGACGTGCTCGGCAAGAGCGAATCGCTGAGGCGCATCGACGCCGGCATCGCGAAAGCCAAGCTGCTCTAAGCGTTCACGTCAGCTCATTTTATGGATCAACGATTCAAGAAAATTGCCATCGCATTCCTCCTTGCCGCGGCTTTCGGCGTGGCATGCGTGAGCTATGGCCCACAGGTCGTGGCGCAGGTTTCAAATGCGACGACGACCGCCGGCAGCGACGCGGCATCCACCGATATCGCGTCGCAGATCGCCGCCAAGCAGCAGCAGCTCAATGCGATCAACGCGCAGATCCAGTCGACCCAGGCGAGCCTCAATTCGACGCAGGCTCAGAAGCAGACGCTTCAGGGGCAGCTCGCCAAGCTCAACGGCAACATCTCGACGCTCACGCTGAACATCAAGGCGGACCAGATCATGAGCGACCAGCTGCAGCTCGAGATCCAGGGACTGCAGGGGGACATGTCGGACATCCAGTCGTCGATCGCCGTCAAGGAAACCGCCGTCGAAAGCATCCTGAAGCAGCTGCAGAAGGACGATACGACGAACGGCAACCTGCTGCTCGTGTTTCTGAAGGGAAAGAGCCTTGCCGACGGCGTCTTCGAGGCGCAGAGCCTGGTGACGCTTCAGGGGCAGCTCAGCGAGGATATCGGGACGCTGACGGACCTGCACGGCCAATACAACGACAACATTCAGGCGAGCCAGTCCAAGCAGGCGCAGATCGCCATCGAGCAGCAGAACATGCAGAACCAGCAGGCCATCCTGCAGGACCAGCAGGCGCAGAAGCAGGCGCTCCTCGCAAGCACGAAAGGCCAGGAGAGCACCTATCAGAAGCAGATCGCGAGCCTGCAGGCGCAGCAGCAGCAGATCGCGAACGACATCGAGGCGCTCGACGCGATCCAGCGGGCGAAAGTGAATACGAGCGCGATCCCGCAGCCGCAGGCCGGAATCCTGCTTATCCCGATCCAGGGAGCGACGACCGCCAACATCTCGCAGGGGTACGGGGCGACGAGCTTCGCAAAGAACGGCTATAAGGGCAAGTGGCACAACGGGCTTGACCTCGCGACGCCGATCGGCACGCCGATCCTTGCCGCCGACGACGGCGTCATATCGGGCGTGGCCAACGAGGACCTTTACTGCCCGAAGGGCGCGTATGGCAAGTTCATCACGATCAACCATTTCAACGGACTCACGACCCTCTATGGCCATCTCTCGCGCCAACTCGTAAAGATAGGGGACACGGTGAAGCGCGGACAGATCATCGGCTATTCCGGCGAGACCGGCTATGCCACCGGACCGCACCTTCACTTCACGGTTTTCGCGCAGTCGACGTTCAGCGTCGAAAATTCCAAATATTGCGGACCGCTGCCCGTCGGCGGCGACCTCGATCCGTACGGCTATCTTTTTTAAAAAAACGGGAGGGGATTGGAGTGATATACTGAAAGGGTGAAGCATTCCCGTGCCGCCGTCGTAATCCTTCTTGTCGCAATCGCCGCCTCGCTCGGCGCTTTGCGGACCGCTTATGCGTATCCCGAAGGGCAGGCCGCGCCGCCGATGGCCCTGCCGCCGACCGGCGGCTCGGTTGACGGATCGCTCGAAAATCTCTTATCGCCATTCACGCGATTTCTGAACAGCATGTCGAATTCGATCGGTAGCGGGCCGATCGTGGGGCCCGGTTCGTCAGCCGGACCGACGCCCGCACCGCCGGTACCGGCGTTCAAGGCCTCGAATGTCGACTGGCAGGACATCCCGCACGAGCTCGATCAATGGTTCGGCGGATTGTCCGGCGGCAACGTCGCGCAGATCCTGAAGGACCTCCTGAACATCATCACGTGGGGACTTGCGCTCATCAGCCAGTTCGTTCAATGGGTCGCTAGTTTGATCCATTAAAGAGAAGGAAGCTGGGTCTGGCTCAGGAGTTCAATATAAAGGAGGGCCGTTTTCAATCGTTATAGTGTCGTAAAATATATCTTGTGCGACAGATAAGGTTTTTCGAAAAGGCCGTGTTCTCCGGTTGCCTTGGATAGCATTTCCTCGTAGTATGTTCCGCATGCTCCGCCGCCTCGGCATCATCATCGTCATCATCCTCGTTTTAGGATTTTTTAATTTTCTTGGAACGCAGATTTCGAAGGCTTTTCCATCGAGCGGATTTCGGACCGCGAACCTCG
>DATKNL010000006.1:0-36845 GCA_035541435.1 Minisyncoccota bacterium
GTTGGATCATTCTTCAATAGGCACATTGTTCCACTCGGTGCTCCGCACCGAAATTTCCAATTTTGGCAATTTTACCATTTTCAAATAATTTTCAATTGGCCAATGACCAATGTCAAATTAAATGCAAAATTGTAAAATTGAAAACTGCAAAATTCGGTGCGAAGCACCGTTCGTGGTTCAATTCCTTGTAGACAAACGGTTTCAGGTTCTATTTCAACGGCCTCACCGGCCTGCTTTTCACCTTTCCCTCACGGTACTTGTTCACTATCGATCTAGAAAAGTATTTAGCCTTACCTGATAGTACAGGCAAATTCCTTCGGGACTGTTTTACCCCGAAGTACTCAAGTAGATAAACTAAGGAGACCACAAGCTTTCGCCTAGGGGGCTATCACCCTCTCTGGCACCGGCTTTCCAACCGGTTTCGGCTAGCCAATGATTTTTTGACTCCTCCACCTCGCAAAGCAAATTACAGAGGGCACGTTGCCATGCCCTTTGCAATTCGCTAAGGAGAGCGTTCAACACTTATAACTCCAAGGTCCGATCGTGAGATCAGAACCTTAGTCTGGGCTCTTCCCTTTTCTCTCGCCGATACTCAGGGAATAAACTGCTTGTTCTTCTTTCCTCCGGCTACTGAAATGTTTTACTTCGCCGGGTACGCTCGCGGATTGCTCCGCGCCATTGAGGTTCACTCAACGAGGTTTCCCCATTCGGAAATTCCCGGATCACAGGTTGCTACGCACCTCCCCGAGACGTATCGCCGCTACGCCGCGTCCTTCATCGCCTTTTCTAGTCTAGGCATCCACCATTCGCCCTTAATGCCAACCATCCCAATGCTGACTTGCTTCGTTATTGAGACTGAGAGAAAGACGGGAAGGCCTGCGGTCTTCCCGAAGAAAATAAGGAAGGAATTGCGATTGGTGGGGACGACGGGCTTCGAACCCGCGTTTCCATGATTGGGTTTGGCTTCTGTCCCTGGCGGGAACGAACCCAAACCGTCATGGTGCCCTAGCCCACTAGACGACATCCCCACCTGGAGAAGGATCACGGATACGTCCTTCTCTCAGTCTCAATAAACGATTGCGCTCTGCACGAGCCATAGAAATTGCGGGCCTAGAAATGCGTCTACGAAGGCCCGTCCGGACCGCGATGTGCGGCGCCGGATAAGGTGGCTGCAGAGCTCCACGTATGAAGCTTCCGACTCTACAATTCGGAAGTCCGCTCATTATCGAACGAATTATGGCAAATTGCGTTCGACACGGTGCCCAAGAATAAAATCAGCCGCGCAGGGCGGCCGCCGTTGCCTCGAAAAAAAAGGCGGGTCAGCCGCTTGCTGCGAAAAGATTTGAGTTCCTGAACATTCGTATCTTAGGAGTCATTATACTCGGCCCCGAAACCGTGTCAATAGCCGTTGTGAAAACAAAATCCGCCCGGCGAAGACATTATGCAATGGCTTGCGACGGGCGGCTAATCGTAACGGCTGATCATGGCTACGAACCGAGGCGTTACCCTCGGTTCGTAGAGGTTGGTGGATCCCGGAATGCCGTCATAGGGCACGAGCAGCTTCATGACATCCTCGTCAACCACGTGCTTTTGGTCCCTTGCCAGGCCGAAAGCAGAAGGCTGACTGCGGACGATCGCCGCGAAGCAGTCGAGGCAGCGGAACTCGCCGCAGATGAGGACCCTTACCTTGGTAATGGCAATGGGTGCGTTGCATTTCCCGCCGCACACGATCTTCAGATCGTATCGCGTGCCGCGGGCGGCTTCGGGAAAGACTTTTTGGACGCAGTCCAGAAACGTCCGGACCGCAATGTCCTTTCTCTCAGCCACGGGCATAGCGAACCTCCCACATTGAATTTTCAAGTTTCAAGCGAGCCTCGTGGCTCCCAGGCATTATCTCACAAAAACCGCAAAACGCAAGCCGGCCGCCTATTGTTTTTTCGGGCGAAAAAGGGTTAAATACTTTGGACATCTTCGGGCCGTAGTATACCGGTAGTACATGCGCTTCGGGTGCGTAGAGACCGGGTTCGATTCCCGGCGGCCCGACTCTCAAACAAAATGCCATCCTTGATTGGGATGGCATTTTGTTTGTTCGCCTGCCGGGAATCGAACGAGCGGAGGGGGTCGGGGAACCGCGGCCGGTTCCCCGTGTCGGAGGGTTCGCATTCTGATGCGAACAGTTCGGAACCGAGGGTTCCGAAAGCGCAGCGAGGCCGGAGGCCGAGCGAGCAGTGAGATTCCCGGCGGCGATCTTTTCCGATATTCCTCGCTACCGTTCGTGTGCCGCTTTCAATTCCACCCTCACCGAGTGGATACGCATCTTGGAGTAACGCTACTTAAACGTCATCGACTGGAAGATTTGCTCTTCCGCAGGTCCAATGGTTTGGTACGGCGACGTGACGAAATCCCCCAAGGCGCTGTTTTGCGGCACATCGATCATGAGGATCCGATCCGCCGAAGGAGACATGATGTACGCCTCGGACACGGGTCCGCCCTGGTATTGGTCGGGGATGGGATTGTTCGAGACAAGCGCCGTGGCCCCGTGCGCAAGCGTCTTCTCCACGAAAGCTCCCGAGTCGAGCAGGGTGCCGCTTGCGTCATCGACATTTTGCTCAAACCACTGCTGCAGGGTTAGCCTCGCGGGGTTCGGTTCGGCTGTCATCCCCAACACCGCGACGAAATCGCTTATGGCCGGATCAAACTCGCTGACATCAAGGGTGGCCGCGCTCGTCGCGGTGCCCGGCGCCGAGAAGATCGTCGTCGTCGTGGACAGGGGCGGGAACCAGAAAGACAACCCCGTATTGCGGTCCGAAAAGGAGTTCCAGACGCCGACCTGCGCGATGGGAGACATGGCTCGTTCCGATTGGCCCTCGAAAGCCGCCGAGACTTCCAGCCGCACCTGTCCCGTCGTCCTTGGGTTCAGCGTGATTTGAGTACCGTACAACCCGTTTCCGTCCGCGCGCAACTGTCCCAGGACGGTCGGCTGCGTTCCGGTTGCGCCCGGCTGAAGAAGGCTGACGCTTGCGGGATCGACCGCCGGATCCGTTATCGCCACCGACACCGCGACCGCGGTTGAGGCGTTGACGGGGATGATGGTCGGTACGACAGTTAACGGCCCGACCGCATGGACGGTGGTCGAGGTTGCCGTTGCCGCATTTTGGGGACCGCCGGTGCTTGCGGTCGGTTCGATGGCGGCGGATTGCTTCTGAGGGTTCATGGCATAGTAGTACCAGATCCCGCCCACCACCAATAGCCCTATTGCGATTAGGGCTATAGGCAGCACAGAGCCTCGGCTTCCCATTACCTTAAGCCTAGCAAATCGGCATTGCCGCAACCTGTGTGTCGCGGGTAAGCGCAGCAATGATCTTCTCTAGGGTTCGATCCATCCGTGCGCAGCTTTATTGGGAAATCCGTAGAGAATTGAGCACTTGCTCCAATCTCTGATTGGCCCCGGTTGAAGTAGAAAAATCCACCCCGACATGAATCGCCGAACTCCCGACCTGGAAAACAACGTACTCGTTTTGGGGTAATGTGGTCGCGGTGAGGATGTGTGCTGGGTATGTCAAAAAGGTCGTAGACGTATCCTTTAGCGGAACATCGCCTCCCACTGGCTGTCCTTGTGAGGTGGTTCCTCCCTGGGCCACAGCTAAGATATCCTGCCGATCCTCGTTCAATGCATCGCTAAAATTGCCGGCCGCAAGCGCATTAATGAAGATCCCCGCGGTGCTTGATGCGTCGTCGATTTGTATCCAAGTGTTACTGGCGTCATATGTCATTTCATATCCCGGAGGCAATGTCGCCGTGAACGTTAGTGATTTATTCGCGCCCACGGAAAGAGTTGCGCTCCTCGTGGTCGTCGAAACACTCGGCGTCGAATAGACAGCAGCTTGGTTTGGAAGATCGAGGAGGGCGCTTGGTCCCGCCGACGGATAAACCCTGCTTACAATC
This sequence comes from Minisyncoccota bacterium, assembly GCA_035541435.1. Lineage (GTDB taxonomy): Bacteria > Patescibacteriota > Minisyncoccia > UBA6257 > 2-01-FULL-56-20 > JAKAGE01. The sequence continues at coordinate 3,946 of DATKNL010000006.1, forward strand.
AAGAAACTAATTGCTCCCGCAGCGAGATAGACGGCAAAGGCAGCGAACAACGCGAGATACATCCTCTTCGTCCATAATGATTTTTTCGTGTCATATGTAATAAAGCGGATGAGAAATACAACCGCCAATATGGAAAGAAAAATAACGCTCAAGAGAGAGGGTGTCGAGTAAAAGGCGAAAGCAAAATGGTAGGCAACCGCTATGATGATTAGGGAATAGATGATCCTTACCGCCATCTCCAACCTGCGTTCCCGCTCTGCCTGGAGCCCAGTATCGCCTAAGACTTTCTCGCTCTCTTTTGAAATTGATGCTTCCAATTTCTTCGCTAAGAAATATCCGCCGGTTCCGCCAAGAATCGTAAAAGCGAGGACGAAAACCAAACTCGCCGAGAAGGGAAAATCGGCGAGATTAATAACCGCTAATCCGACGGGGAGTCCAACGAAAATAGCGCAGATCAGGCTGACAGCTACCCTGCGAAACATGCTTATTTTGTTGTGATTTTCGCCCCGGACCAGAGGGCGTTACTTGCTTTCATTGTACGATTATTCGATGCAAATAGCAAACCCATGTATTCCGTAATCGCTACCAGGACTTTAACGACCAATCCGCTGCTGAACAAAATCCACAATCTTCTGAGCGTCATCTTGCGTGAATCCCCCATAGGTTCGGGGCCACTGGTGTTCCTTTTGCACGAAGATGGAAAAATACCCAAGAGAAAAGCCGACGCCTTGGGCTGGCGCTCTCGCCGCCCCAATTTGCGGTCTATTGGCCCAGATTTTTGCAATTTCGCCGTAGGGTATCTCAATAATCTTCTTGCCCGACAATCCGGTATGGATTTCTAACTTTTGATCGTCGCACTGAAAATAAAAATTGCGCTGCCTGGCCCGGTTTGCCCAAAGGGTAAGGAAGAAGTGGATTATGACGACAATGACCCAAGCAATGACCGCCATCGAGAACGACAGCTTCTGCGGATTCACAATGTTTGCCGCAAAAAGAAGGACAAAGATGATCAAGAGATAGAATGCTGACGACAGGAGCAACCCGGGTATAGACCACATCGTTTGAACAAAAGCCCAATTGGAGACTACTGGAACTTCACGCGAAGAAAGGGCTATAGAGGAATTCGAGGACTCACTCGTTTGGGATTGATCCACTTCGGTGGTATACGATTTAACTTGGACTTTCCTTAATCCTAGCAAATCGCCATTGGCAGAACCTGTGCGTCGCGGGTAAGCGCAGCGAGGATCTTCTCCAGGGTTCGATCCATCCCCTTCGACGGGCGACCATTAGAAGGAGTTCCTCGGTTTGCGAGTTCGTTGAACGGGATTGCGAAAGCGATATCGAGTCTCTTTGCGGTGATCATGCGGTTCGATGTGAGCGTCTTCAAGGTTCGGAACACAGGGATCAATCAGGTTCATTTCAATTAGATGACCCAAAACAAAAATCCCTCCGCAGATCGAAATCCGAGGAGGGACATGCCTATTCTACTTGGCGTTCGTGAATACCCAGCGAACCTCGGGGCTCCAATCATTCAGGCTCTCCACCGCAGTCAGGAACGTCACGCGTCCTTCGGCGACGCCCACTATCAGAATGCGCATATAGCCTTCTGACTCAACGGGCTGCATCCCGATCGCCACCCAACCCGTCTCCCGCTGCTTGTATTGCAAACGAAGCTGCGGGCCGACTTCCGCGGGGACGACGTCGAGACCGCATGCTCTCGCTCGAGCATAGATTTCTTCTTGGGTTGCGGGAGCGTTGAACCCCAGCTCATGCCCGCTCACAAGCACCAAAGGAATCATTGCTTCGGCTCGCGCAAGCGGCATCTTTCTTACGATGTCCTCCGCGAGGTCGCTGACGTCAATGTCGCAAAAGTTCAGGATGCTCAGAAGACGATCGCCTGATCCGGTGCCGTCCATGCCGCTCTGCGTGTTGCCGCCAAGCTTGATGGTCTTCCAGGTTCGGAAAGGGTTCACACCTTCGATCAATCGCTGAAGGCCGTTCATGACCCAGGCGTATTCGAGGGTTCCCTCACTGATACGCCGCTTCAATTCGTTGCACCGGCGGGTGAACTGGCCAAGTTGCTCATCGGTCATTCTGGTTCCGTCCGGGACAGCAGATGATGCCGTCGACATGACAGTGCCTCCTGTTTCTGTCAGAGGACTACTATCCGCAGTCATAGCCGCAAAGCTCCCCACAAGGAGGACCTTGGGGCTATGACCAGGATTTGTTGGTTTCTTAGTTTGGAGAGAACTAGCCGAATCTTATGTCGCAATACGACGGGTGTCAAAGGAGGCAAAAGGGAGATGTTTGAGCCATATTTCAAGCATTCGATCAACCCTTCGACGGGCGACTCTCATGCAAAATTAAATGCGAAGGACCAGTCCAAGCTAGCGAATCATCACCGCCATCCGTATCAATCCGCAGCACCTATTTCAATCGAAAACGGAGGAGATATGGGTTGGTCAAACACTCTCAAACTCAAGCAGGGTCTTCCCGCGAGCGGGCAGATCCTCAACGCGGAAATACAGATTCCACTATCTCCACTCGAGGAACCTGAGCACATCGCGAGGAACGAGTGGGAAGCCATGGAACAACAGGCTCAAGCTGAAGGCTATTTCGGACCATTCTTCTTCCCCAGGGACCTCGACGATTGGGCAGAGCGCATGAAAAGCAAAATGCGGAGCGGTGATTTTGTCTGGCTCACGCTCAGCATGGAGGATGGGTATTGCAAGCTGGAACTCGACCCCGCCGACAAGAACGTCGACAAGGAACGGGAGAACACCCACGTTCCCAAGAAGGAGATATTCAGCATAGCGTTCGATTTCGAATCGCTCGCCAAACTCAAGCGGGCAATCGACTTCATGTTCACCGAGCTGATGCACGAGGCGGCCAAGAACACCGAAGACGAGGAGCCACGCCACCCCTATGGGCCGATGACGATTGCCGTGGTCGGTCCAAGCGATCGGCCGAACCCCGAATTTCACGAAGCCTGACAATAAAAGACCATCCTTGAAGGATGGTCTTTCCTAAGAATCCCCAAAGCTTCTTTCGGGGATCTTTTCGATTTAGGCCTGGCGGACACTCGATAAAGGACACAATTCCTTTGCCAATATCTCGGCCATGAGTTGCCGCATGCTTTTGCGTTCTTGCTGCGCTCGTTGCGCCAGGTAGTGATCGAGGGCTGGGGGGAAGTGCACCGATCGAATAACTATCGTTGTGGTTCCGCCGCGTTGTTGAGCCTGATAATACTTCAGGTTGTCTGCGCATACTCCACAGGCTTCTCCGGCGGGATAGGCCTCAGCAAGCCGCCGCATCAACGCCTCGTCATCCATAAGCCCATCAGCCCACGCTTCGAACGTAGCAAATGCCAAGACATTTTCCTGTTTTCCGCTTCAAGAAGAGACCTCCGTGATACGACACAATCGAACCGCTACTTAGGGAGCCCCCAAATATCGAACTTTTCTGAAAAAGAAAATCCCTTCAAAGATGAAAATCTTTAAAGGGATGAGTGCGAGCTATTCTTCCCTCCTACTTGCGGCGGGCAAAAACCCAAAGAGTTTCAGTAAGCAATATTTTGGGATTCCAGCTACTCCGCGTGCTGAGTAATTTACCGTTCTCAAGGTGTGCCAGCAGGAACACGCTGAGGTCGGCATTGGAATCAGCGATGGGTTCCATGCCTATAAAGAGATGTTCACCCATCGGCTGGTTCGAGTAAACAAGGCGGAGTTGCGGCCCTACTTCCGCGGGAACAAGGTCGAGGCCGAATTCCTTCGCACGGTTATAGAACGCATACAGATCGGTTCTCTCGGTGAAGCCGAGATCGGCAACAGAGACAAGTACGAGCTCGATTTCCGTTAACGTCTTAGCGAGCGGCGTCCGCTTCAGGAGGTCCGAGGTCCAATCGCTAATCTTGAAGCCCTTGTTTTCGAGGGTCTTTGAGAGGTCGTCCACGGACTTGCTTGCTCCAATCAACACGCTCTTCCACGTTTCGATCGTTCGGAAAACGACGAGTTCGCCGCGGAGGAGACGCAGGGCGGCATCACGGCCGCCAATCTTCTTCACGATGGCGTTCATCTGTCCCATGGTCAGATCTGCGGATGCAAATTCTTTGCTCATATGACTCTCCTTGCGCTTCGTTGCACAGGTTGAAATGCCTCTGATCCGAGGAGGAGCTACGAGCCCTTTGTGGTCATAGCCAAAAGGCTCCCACGGCGAGGACCTTGTGGCTATGACCAGGATTTACCAGGATTTATTTGAAGAATATTGATTAGGAAGGACTGGCTATGTTATATATCGCATTACGATGCATGTCCAGATTGAGCACTAGAGAAATACTTAAACAATGTTTCCAACGTTCGAGCAATCCCCTTCGACGGGCGACGTCAATAAAAATCTGCCGCGTGACGTTTCGTCACACGGCAGGAATGCTGCTAGCTCAGGAGTCGGGCGGCCTTCTCTAGCAGAGACAATTGCTTCGTCGCCGAGGCATGTCCTCGGGCGATTGCAGCGAAGAAGTCGTTTGTCCACTGCCCCGCCTCGACCCAGCTCCCTCGCAACAACACCTTGTCGTCGAGATCGGTGACGATGGCAGTACCATCGACCCGAAAGGCGACATAGCCGGAGAATTGGAGATCGCCAAAGTCGTCGGTCGGCGAGTATACCGAGAATTCGACGCTGTTGCCCGGATCCAGCATGTCATTGGTCACGACATGGATGTTGCCAAGTTTGTGCTCGGTGACGAACCGTTTCAACGGCCGAAGGAACAGCGCCTTAATGCTGGACGGCGGCGGAGTACCGACGGTACGAAGTTTGAGCCAGAGGGTTCCTCTGGACGCTATGGTTGGCACAAAAATCCTCCTTATCCATCGACATGGTGGGTTATCGGTTGCACCCGGGAGGGGGTGGCAAAATTATTCATGCCGGGAAGTTCTGTCCTCAAGGATATACAACCCGGGACAGGTGTCAATGCGCAGCCATGCACCCAACGCACCATAGCCGCCTTTTCAAGCGCGGGGTAAGGATGAGAGTCGGCCGACATGAAAAATAAAGCGGCCTGTCCGTTGGGGTTCGGACAGGCCACGATGCGATTTGTTCAGAATTGTCCCGCCGCCGCAACCGCTGCGGATGCTGCGGCCGCGACGTGCGCAGTCTCTTCGAGCGGCTCGACGATATGGCCGAAGAAGATGACCGACCATCGACCAGTCGTCGGATCGCATTCGCCGACGTTCACGATATCATGTGCAAGCGCAGGGACTTCCCCGCCAGTGTTCTTTGCGAACTTCCTGCCGGGGAACGCGAGCACATGGTCATGCTGGGCCTTGTAGACGACAGGATCGTCGCTCCCGTCCGGGAAATACCGCAACCCGGGGCGGGATTCGGCGATCTGGAAGGTGAGGAAGTTGCGGTCCAAATGCTTCTTGCCGACGGTATTGTCGTCGACGGACCCGTGCGGGACATATTGGACGATCCGTAAGACGTGCAACTGATCGGCTTCAAGATCGACGAACTGCCGCAGGCAGTCATAGCCCGGTTTCAGCCTGTCGATGTCAAGAAGCAGCTCGGCCTCCTTGCCGAAACAGAGCCGATACAGCGTCAGGCACTTATTGAGCCACGGGCGCCAAGGCTCATAGTTCACATCGTTCTGCTTCAGGAAATCGAGAAGCCGCGGACGGAAGTGAAAAATGTCCTTTTCGTCATACCGGTCACCGTCCCCTTTCATCTCGCCTTTGCGCGGAATGTATCCGTCGTCGGGCGATCCGTCAGGATCCTCGTTGCCTTCGCCGTTGAAGCTCCACCGCGCGCGCTCATCTTCGGAAACCTCCTTCAGGAACCGTTGAAAATGGCCCGCAATCTCTTGGGCAAGGTTCGTACTGAAAGGGATGAGGATCACCGTCCTCCCCCGTTGCAGGATCTCCTGCGCATGTCGTTGATCCATACTCACCTCTCTCGCTCGTGAAATTGTGCTGCTTTGCTGACCTCATTATCGCAGACGATCCGAGTCCAAGGCCATCCGCGGGTTATCCACAGAAAAGGGCCCCGTTTTCGCAGGGCCCTGAGAGCCGTCTGAATTCGCGCGGCCCTGGACAGCCTAATTCACGACCGAGGTCGAGGTCGTTGCCTGCGGGGCCGTCGAGGGCGGCAGCACCGTGGCCGTCACGGCTGCGCGGAGCTTCGTGCCGTTCGCGCCGCATGCGAAGGCATAGACATAGGACGCCTGGCCCGAGACGGTCGGCGCCGTCATGGTCGCGGTGCCGTTCGGATCAACCGAGGTCGTTCCTGCAAGGCCGGGATTCGCGGCGGGATAGTACGAGATCGAGCAGCCCGTCGTTCCGGTCGATGCCCATACGAGCGTGATCGGATAGCCCGAGCGGAGCGTGACCGTTCCCGCGGCGCCGTTCACCGTGAACTTGAGCGCGGCGGCGGGAGCGCCGTTGGTCGCCGAAGGACCGGGCGTCGGCACGGGCGGCAGGGTCGCCGGAGGCGGAACGTTCTGTCCGGATCCCGGCGCGATCACCGGCGGGAGGGGCGGCGGGACAGGTTCGCCCGTCGTCGTCGAAGTCGGATGGAACGGCGGCGGCGGAATCGGCACGATCGAACCGGTCGGCGGCGCGGGCAACGTGCCGCTCACCTCCGTCATGCCCGGGACCGTGACGTTGATCGGCGGCACGACTGGCATGGTGCCGGGCGCTCCCGGCGCGGTGGTCGTCGTCATCGGGAACGGGAAGGGCGGCGGAAGCCGATGGCACAAGCCGAGCGCATTGATCTTCGCGCGCGTCGCGGCGCCGAAGAATCCGGTGCCCGTCGTGAGGCCTGCCGGGGCGAGAATGTCAGCCGAGAACTGGCGCTGGAAACCCGACACCGCGGCGCTCGTGCTCGCGTCGAACGTCCCGGTCACGGGAACGTTGAGGCCGTCGTTCTGAAGCGCGGTCTGCAGGTTCGTGACGTCGGGCCCCGTCGATCCGAGCGTCAGGTTCCTCGCAAAGACCGGGCAGGGCGTCGATGACGTGGTCACCCGCGGCATGGCCGCCGTCGAGGACGCGTCCGACGGATGCTGCATCATGGCGTCGCGCTGCGCCTCGAGCGCCTTGATCTGTGCGAGAAGCTTTTGGACGAACGCCTGAAGGTCGGCGATGCTCATCGTGCCGAGGGTCGACGTTCCCGGCGTTCCGGACGGAACCGGAGCCGTCGCGATGACGTCGATCGGCGTCGCCGTCTGCGCGAAGGTCGCGGCCGGCGCGAGCATCATGAGCCCCACCGTCGCAATCGCCGCCAAAACCGGCAGTTTTTTGCTGTTCATAAAAGATGTTAATTAATGTTAAGGCTTTTCAACCGGAAAGCCCTTTTCCTTAATTAAACCATATGGGCCATGTGGAAAACCGGACCCTACCGCTCGCCGGTCGTGCCGAACCCCCCGCGGGCCTTGTTCCCCAGCCGGTCGGTCTCGTCCCATTCCGCTTTCGAGATGCGCACGAAGGTCCCCTGGGCGATCCGCTCCCCTTTCTCGATCGTGACCGGTGCCTGCGTGAAGTTGTAGCAGGCGACCCTGATCTCGTCGCCGTCGCCGCGGAAGTCCGAATCGACCACGCCGATGCCGTTCGCCATCATGAGCCCCTTCTTGTGCGTGCTGCTGCGGGCGGCGACGAGCAGGAAGTGGTCGGGCGGCGTCTCGAGCGCGATGTTCACGGGAACATATCCCACCGTCCCCGGCGCGATGACCGCGCCTTCGCGCGCGGCGAGGTCGAACGCGGCCGCCCCTTCGGTCTGATAAGACGGCAGCGGCAGGCTTGCGTCGATGCGCTTGATGCGGATCCTCATTGCACGTGGAATTTCTTCTTGATCTCGGCCTCGGCCTCCTCGGCGAACTCGTCCTTCGTCTCGCGCGCACGGGCCGCGAGCTTCTCAAGCTCGTCGTCGCTCATCTCGTTCAGCGCGCGCATGCGGGCCTCGAGGTGGTCGCGCGTGTTCCTCGCGGGATCCTCGAGCACCTCCTCGAGAAGCGCGACGATGATCCAGCCGACGCGGCGTCCCTCGGGAAGGCCGAGCAGCTTCATCACGTCGTCGCCGTTCACCTTGAGCATCTTCGGCGACACAGGGTCGTTCTTCACCTTCTCGATCATGAAGAGCAGGTGTCGCAGCTTATAAGGAACGGCCTTCTTCACGCCCGATCCGATGCGGTCCGCCTCGCGCACCTTGAGGATGTCGGGAACCGTCTCGGGGCCTACGCGCGCCAGGAAGCGCCGCACGCCGTGCGCGCTCACCTCGTCCACGTTGTAATAGAACATGTGGTTGCGCACGAGGTGCGCCACGGCCTCGACGAACTCGCGCGGGTAGCGGAGCCGGTCGAGCGCGCGGGCCGCCATTTTTGCGCCGATGTATTCGTGGTTATAGAACGTGGACGTCGCGCCCTCACCCGCCTTCGAACGGGGCTTGCCGACGTCGTGGAGCAGCGCCGCCATGCGCACCTCGAGCGAGTACCCTTCGCGCGCCGCATAGTCGAGCGCGCGGACGTTGTGCTCGAAGACCGTATAGATGTGGTGCAGGTTCTGGCCGACGCCGATGCCTTCGCGGAGTTCCGGCAGCACGTAGCGCAAAAGCCCGAGCTCCTCGAGCATGATCACGGCCTGCGCCGCCCGAGGCGTCATGAGCATCTTCGAGAGCTCGTCGCGCACGCGCTCCTTCGCGATCAGGTCGAGCTCGCGCGCGCAGTCCGCGACCGCGCGCTTCGTCGCCGCCTCGAGCGACGCATCGAGTTCGGCGGCGAACCGCACCGCGCGCATGAGGCGCAGCGCGTCCTCGCGGAGCCGCGCCTCGGGATCACCCACCGTGCGGATCACGCGCCGGTCGAGGTCCTTGCGGCCGCCGTACGGGTCGACGATGGCGCCGGCCATCGACATCGCCATCGCGTTCACCGTGAAGTCGCGGCGCGAGAGGTCCTCTTCGATCGTGCGCGCGAACGTCACCTCGTCGGGATGGCGCCGGTCGGTATACTTCCCTTCGATGCGATAGGTCGTCACCTCGATCACGCGCAGCTTCTCGTCGAGGTGTGCGGCGTCCTCGTCGTTCAGCCCGAGCGCGGCCGCGGTCTTCACGCCGACCGTGCCGAACGCGTTCTCATAGACGCTCTCAGGGAACACCTTCAGCACCTCGTCGGGCGTCGCGTTCGTCGCGATGTCCCAGTCCTTCGGCTCGCGTTCAAGCAGCATGTCGCGCACGCAGCCGCCCACGAGGTATGCCTCGAAGCCCGCCTCGGCCAGACGCCGTGCGATCTCTGACACCTCGTGCGGAACGGTGGACTTCGTCATTTCCTCAATAATAACAGGGTTTGCAGGATTGACGCCGCTAGCGGACGGTCGCGCCGAATTCCTTCGCGGTCGCCGCCTCGAGCTTCTTGTGCAGCACGTCCACTTCGTCGTTCGTGAGCGTGCGGTCGTTCGACCGGTAGGTCACGCGATAGGCGAAGCTCTTCCGGTCCGCGCCGAACTTCGCGTCGTTCTCATAGGAGTCGATGAGCTCGACCTGCTCCACGAGGTCGCCCGCGATGTCGCGCACGAGGTCGAAATAGTCGTTCGGGCTGAAGGCCTTCGGGACGATGAACGAGATGTCGCGGATCACGGGCGGATACTTGCTCACCTCGACAAACTTCTGCCCCATGTGGAGCTGGCGCTTCACGCGCTCGTCGGTTGACCAGAGCAGCCGGATGTCGGGCAGCTCCATACTGATCAGGGCGAGCCGCTCGAGGCCGAAGCCGAACGCCCATGCGTTATAGCCCTCGACGCCGAACTTCCTGAACACGCTCTGCTTCGTCATGCCGCCGCCCAGGATCTCGAGCCACTGGCCGTTGATCATCACCTCGACCTGGAGCGAGGGGTCGGTGTACGGAAAGGCGTCGTCCAGAAAGCGATACTCCACCTTCGGACCGAAGAGCCCCTTCACGATCTGGCTCAGCACGTCCTTCAGGTCGTCAAGCGTATACGCCGTCTTGTCCGCGGGCGCAAGACCCCATCCGCCGAACTGGTGGAAGATGTTCATGTGCTTGCGGTCGATCTCGTCCTTGCGATAGACCTTGCCGAAGCAGACGACGCCGAGATGCTCGCGGCGCGCGATGCGCTCCTTCACCTCGGGAAGCTGCGTGTAGTAGTACCACATCACCGTATCGTGCGTGCGCATGATGTTCTTGTCGTCCACGTAATAGGTGTCGGACGCGCTGCGCGCGGGGTGGTCCGGCGGGAAGTCGAAGAGGTCGAAGCTCACGTCGGCGGGGACGATCTCGGGGATCACGATGTTGTCGAAGCCCCTGAGCGCCGGGAGCGATCGCACGCTTTCCACGATCTCATGGAGCGGGCTGCCGGGCGTGCGCGACAGGTCGGGCATCGCGAGATAGCGGCGGATGCGTTCCGCCTCGGCGTCATGCCGTCCTTCGAGCTTCGCCAGAATTTTTTTCTCTTCGTCGCGGGGAACGACGTATTCGCGGCCGTGGTCGGTGGTCATGGGCGACATATATATAGATAGATGGTAAGGGATGACGGCGCGCACGCGCAAGGGCGGAGCCATGCGTGCGGGCGCGTCGTTGACAACTGTATATAAAAATGATATTGAATAATCAGCCATCCGGCATTGCCGGACAATCACCGCAAGGGAGGAATGCCGTGCATCTGATCTATATCGACACCGATCGCGAACCCGAGATCCCCGACCGCATGCGCCTCTGGGGTTCGGGAACGGAACATCGGCCCATGGGATACGTAGAGCTTGAGAAACGGGCCGATGGAAAGCTCTATGCGAACGACGGGGAAATAAACCTTTACGTCTTCAACCCGAATGACGCCGGCAAATCCCTGACCGGCCACGAGGTGCGTCGGGCGTTCGCAAGCTATCGAGTGCTGAACGCCTGCATCCTGGACGCGCTCCTCAAACACCAGGACCTCGTACCCGAGGAGTGGAAGCTGGCGATGGTCTTCTTCTGGGGAACCATCCTCAAAGGCATCAACGACCATCTCTTCGTAGAAGCCCTTGCCTTCAAGGATGGGAGGTTCGCGCGGATCACGATGCCGCTCGACTGCAAATGGATCACGCGCTTCCCCGCCGCATTGCTTCAGCCCGCATAGGACATCGTCCGTGCGGGCTTTCTTATTGAAAAAACGGCTCCCCTGCCGTATAGTAAACGTGCCTCAACGAAGCCGACGTAGCTCAGGGGTTAGAGCGGGCGTTTCATAAGCGCTAGGTCGGAGGTTCGACTCCTCCCGTCGGCACCAGTAGATCCCCCTCCTCCTTTCCAGGGACGTGTCTCGGCTTGCTAGCCGAGCACTCTCTCTCGGCGCCTTCGCGCCTCCGAGAAGCCCTGGAAAGGAGGAGGGGGATCTTTTTGTTGTTACGGGAGGAGTCGAACGGAGGAGGGGGTCGGGGAACCACCCGGTTCCCCGTGTAGGAGGGTTCGCGTTCCTACGCGAACAGTTCGGAACCGAGGGTTCCGAAAGCGCAGGCCGATCTTATCGGCCGAGCAGAGAGACTCCTCCCGTCGGCACAATCAGCTCCCTCTCCTCCTTTCCGGGGACGTGTCTCGCCTTGCTGGCCGAGCCGCCGAAAACGTCACTCCAGAAGAACGGTCAGCGGAATCAGCGAGATGAAGGCATAGCCCATGCCGACATAAGGGATCAGGAATAGGACGATAATCGGACTAAGCGGAACGCCCACAAGACCCCCGAAGAATCTTTCGAAGGCGATACCCAGGACGCTGAAGATGACGATCGGCTTTACGACCGATTTCGCGTGGAACGCTTTTGCGCCGATGAAAAGCAGCAGCATGAAAATCAGAAGAGGGAGCAGCGTGGGCGGGATCAAGACCTGATAGCACCACGTCTTTTGGCAATCAATTTGCTCCTCCACGATGATGAGCGGGATCGACGACAGGAAATATAAAACCCATCGCGGAAGTCCCGACCTCATGAGGAACGCTGCGACCTGTTTTCTGAACCGCAGGCTGAGGACAAACAGGACTGTCAACGTCGATACGCCGATGAGGAAAATCATATTGGACGTGTGATGTTATGGCCCGAACTGCCAGCTGCCGTCCCCTGCCCACGGCGCGGGCTGGCCGCTCGACGGATCGGTGAAGCCAGGAACATAGGTGTCGACATAGGTCGGATCGGTGCCGCCGGTCGGCTGGAGGTCGTAGGCGTTGGTGGTGGAATCGAAGTTTTCGGTCGAGATCAGTCCTCCGAAATTCCCACTTGCCGGATTCCATCCGAAAATATCGTTCAGGGTTCCGTCGGCGGAAAATGAAATGGTATCCATGCCGCCGTTGGGATCATCGACAGAGCACGTAATTCCGTTCCCCGTGTCGCACGTAAGCGGAGACAGGACCGGTCCTGTCGGCGATTCAGGGCTGCTAACGGCGGCCTGCACCGTATCATTCGTCACCGGAATCTCCTCATATGGAATGACGGCGGGAATCGTCTGGACCTTGCCTCCCGCACCCCCGGAAACACTTATCGTCTGCTGGTTACCAACCAACCCTACATTGCCATTTGCGTCAAATCCAAGGGAGAGGACAGCGCCGCTCGGCATCGTTACCTCCACGCTCTTGCCAGATCCCGTTCGAATAGCTTCCGGGCTTCCATGGTTCCAATTGTCATAGATTACCTGATCGGCGGACAAGCCCGCTATGTCAGGCGCCGTCGGCGTCATCAGGGTGATCGTATCGCCTTTGATCACGCCGATCGGAATGCTCCCGCCAACGATGTTCCCGTTTCCGTCTTTGTTAATGGCTTCGCCGCCCGGCAGGAATTCCTGCGTCACATGGACGTCCGGATACACGATAGTCTGCGGCTTCTCGAACGAATAGACGGCTACCGGTGGCGCGGTAGGCGTCGGCGAAAGGTTGCCCGTAGCGACCTGCATGACGGCATTCTGGACCGCCGCCTGGGCATCGGGGGTGCTGATCACGGGATTGCCGTTCGCGTCATAGAAGGTCAGTCCGTTCGCTGAGAGCAGGACCATGACACCACCGACCTCGCTTTTTGCGGCCGAGCCGATGTCCGAAGCGCCGCTCGCCATATCCGCTTTCGCCTGATCCAGATACATATCGAGCCTCTTTTCGCTCGCCGGATCCATCGTCACGGTTTCGTTGATGCCGTCGGTCTCAAGCTGGGTTTTCATCGTTCCGCTCATGAGCCCGTCCGCGACCACCCCCATCGCGCTCAGAATGTTGTTGGCGGCGCTCACGAACCCGCCCTGCGTCGGAGCCGGATCGTTTACCGACGTCCCGGCCATTTTGACAACGCTCGTAAACGCCTCGGGACCCGTCAGGTAATCAAGGCCCTTTGCACAATCCGGAATGATCTGAAGGCAATCGAGGATTTTCGCTTCGGCGACATTCGCCTGCGACTGGTTACCGACGTCGGCTGCGGCCATGATGACCGGCAATTCCGTAAGGGCGGCATTGAAGGTGGTAAGGGGGCCGGCGATGCCATCCCCGAGGCTCTCCATGGCGGCGTGGTTCTGCGCGGCAAGTTCGGGGAAGACGACCTCCGGGGAAGCCTGGCTTTCGAGGGCCGCGACGCCGGGGCTCGCAGGGTCGGCGACATTCACCTCTACCGCCGGCGTCTCTCCAGGAGCTGCCGATCCCGAAACCGGAACCCCCTTTTCTTCGGCGACGCTGCCTCCGATGTCCAAGAAATTATTCCACGCCTCCTCCTGCTCGGCCTTGTCGCTCTCAAGGACGAATTGACGAACCGCCCCACCCATGTCGGAGGCGCTGGCGGAAGGGTCGAATTCCGTATCGACTACGTCAGCCTTTTGGTCGATGCGGAACGTCGCCTTTGCGAGCGTTCCATCCGGGTTCCGATAGACCAGGAGGTCGTCTTCGCCCGAGGGAACGAGGTATCCGTCATTGCGTACGTCATAATAGGCAACCGAACCGTCCGCTTTCGTATATTGCATGATGACATGCCCGCCGCCGGCCGTCACCTGATCCGTAACGGGACGCATGCTGTAGCCAAGGACCTCACTCGCATCCGTGATGCCCCATACGGCACCCTCCCGCTGGACGACGGTCGATGCCCCAATCGAACACTCTATGCAAACGATGCCTCCACCCTTTTCAAGGGTACCCTCGACATCCACTACCTCGTAGCTATTTCCACTCTCTCCGGTTATTTTCTGGAAAACGACCCCCGAGTCATAGCTGGACTGCTGCGATTGCAAACCGGCCCAATAGCTGCCTACGGCTTTGACGAAGGCGTCACCAGCGGCGGACATATCCCCCGTCTGTGCATAGACCGCTGAAGCCGCCGCATGGCCGGCGTTGGCCGATGCGACATAGGCATCGTTGAGATTGGTGAAATTCCACCTGAAAAAAGGCACATTCGTGGTGTCATACACGTTCATGGTCCCGCTGTTTATCCAATAGAGCGTCGGCGACGAAGGCGGAACCGGCGTGCTTGGCGCAGGAACGGGGGTGGTCTGCGCAAGCGGCGAAGCATAAGGGTTCAGCATCCCGTGAATGAAGTTGAGTGCAAGCTCGCCCTGCAGGCGGCCCCTAAGCATGGCGATCGGGCTCGGCGGCAGCGATTTGCCAAACGCCACGGCGGTCGAGGTTGAGTTGAAATGGGCTGGCGCCTTCGAGAAGATCACCGGGGCCCGCGTCGTCATCTGAAGGGCAAGACTTCCGCTCGCGGAACCCGTGTAGTCATAGATGTTCGTCTTTGAAACAAGCGCACCGTTCCCGTTGTCGTCGGTGCAGTGCAGGGTGAGGACTTCGGACTGCAGCCGCGTACTCGTATTGACCGATCCCTCCACGTATTCCGACGGCACGCAATCGGGCCGCGTGGTCGTCACATTGTTCACGATCCCATTCTCGTCGAAAAGTGCCGTCTGCGGGTTCGCTTTCGTCCCCCACAGCGCCATCGCCTTGCTCGAACTTGCGACCGGGACGACACGGAAGTTGGCGAGCCGACGCGTCACGCCATAGTTGAGCGCCGCCGCCTCGCCGTCGTCGTTCGCGATCGCGGCACCCGTCGTCATCGATGAGACTTTCGCGTTCACATAAATCTGGTTGAAGTTGAAGCCTGCTTTATAGGCCGAATCGATCGTCGTGAAGGCCCGCTTCGTGCCGCCGATCGCGATATAGGTCGTGCCGCTCTCGTTCACGAGCGTGCCGTTCGCCGGCGGGACCGGGCTGCCGGTCGGGAGCGCCATGTCGGCCGCGGACGCGAGCGGAACGCTGCCCTCGCTGATTTGGTACGAAAGATAATTGCCGATGCCGGGGAAGGGATCCTTTTCGGTCGGCGCAATCACGCTCGAGAGCGACGGCGGCGGGAATCCTCCCGGCGGCACGACGTTCCTGCCCGGCGCATTCAGCCAATAATAGATGCCGTCCGTGCCGAGGACGACCGTCCCGGCCTGGTGCGCGTCAACCGTCGAGCCTTCCGCGATCGTTGCCGAGAGCGGGAGGACGACCGTCGGGAAATAGCTGCCGTTCGCGGGATAGACGACCACCGACGCGGGATAGGTTCCCGGATGGACATAGGGATAGACCGTCGTCGTGATCTCGTCGCTGAGACGGGCGGTTCCGGTCGACGAGGCGACCACCCCGGGTTTGACGGTCGAGAATAAGACGCCCCACAGCGCGTCATGGTTGCGGTCCTGATAAAGGTGATAGCGATATGCCGCGCCGGCCGAGGTGACCTTGAGGTCGTACACCGGCTCGTCCGGAATCCTCTTCACGACGTTGCCGGTCGGCGTGACCGTCGCCGAGACCGATCCCGTGACCGGATGCGCCGTCGCGACCGTGACCGTCACCGGGATCGAGATCGGGCTGCCGGGGAAGCTGCCCGAGATCTGCACGGTCCCCTTCGTCGTGCCGACGGGCAGCCCCGAGATGTTGGCGAAGAGGCACAGGTTGTCGCTGCCGGCTGCGGCGATCCGTCCCGCGAAGGACCATCCTCCGGAGTCGCTCGATCCCGACTGAAGCGTAAACCATGAGGGATTGCCGACGGCGGTCGCGGTGTAGTTGAGGACGCCCGAGCCATAGTTCGAAATGGTCAGGCAGTTCGACGCGAGCGCGGACGGCGTCCCAAGAGGCCAGATGAAATCCGCGTCAGAGAACCACAGCGAGGAGCTTGAGACGATGGGCGCGGACGACGAGGCCCCCGGGTTGACCGATGCGAGCACCGGCACGTGAATCTCGTCGAAGGTACTGAACGACGGGTCGAGGCTCGAATAGATCAGGTACTCGCCGGGATGCGGCTTGCCCACCGCGAGCCCAGCGGCATTGGCATGCAAGGTGAACGTGACGGGGCCGGCGTTCAGGCCGCCATACACGGGTCCGGACGCGGAACTCGACGCGATTGAGAGCCAATGACCATCGTCGGCATTGTAGGGATAAGGAACCAGTTGGAAGTAGCGGTTGTTCGGATTCACCGTGATCGTCTGGTCCGCGAACGTGCCGCCGTAGTTCGCATTGAGCGAGATGGACGTCGTCGAAACCGCAGGATCGGTCGACGAGGTCACCGTGAAGCTCACGGGGATCGTCGCCGGGGCGAACGTCGCCGCATCATTGAGTCCTGACGGAATGATGACTGATCCGGAATAGGTTCCGGGGACAAGGCCCGACGGGTCGGCCGACACCGTGAAGGTGCATGGCGCAGAGAACGGCGCCTGGCCGCTGCACGTCGGCGTCGCCGTGAGCCATCCGTAATCCGAAACGGGGTTCACGGCATAGAGGTCGCCCCGGTTGTTCACGACGACGGTCTGACTCAAGGACGCTCCGCCGGAAACGCCGGTGAACGCGAGCGACGAGGCCGTCGGGACCGCGGGCGAGCCGACCGTAAGGGTAACGGGGATTGCCGCAGGCGGCATGAAGGCCGATCCCTTCGCCGGAGCGATGCCGATCAGCGCGTAATAGGTCCCGGTCGCCAGTCCCGCGGCATTCAGCGTCACGGTGGCCGTCGTCGACGTCACGCTCGGACCGCCATAGACCGGCGACGGCCACGAAGGCGGAAGGCCGTTCAGTGCGAGCCAGCCCGCTCCCCCGTTCTGCACGCCGACGGGCATCGAGAAATAGCTGCCGTTCGGCAGAACGCCGAGCGGTGTCGTCGTCGATCCGCCGGGCGGCAGCGCGACCGAAATCCACGGCGCGGACGCGATCGGCTGGTTCACGGTTCCCGACGCCGCCGGCGGGCGCCGCTCAAGGACGATCGCCGCCGTGATGTTGTTCGACGACGTTGCCTGCGTCGCGGTCGCATGATACGACCCCGACGAAGTCACGGGTGCGTCCTCGAGGAAGTAATAGGCCGATGTCGCCGTCCGCATCGCGAATCCCGATCCCGGCGTGAGCTCTACGGAGCCGCTATTGAAGCGGTGGCCGAAACCGACGACCATGTCGCCCGCGAGCGGCGCAATCACGGCACCGCTGTCGAAGGTCGTCGAACTCATGAACTTGCTCGTCGTCGCATCGATCGGGTTCGCGGAATTCACGTTCGCGTACTCGGCGACGATGCAGCCCCAGCGCGACGGCGTGTTCTTAACCGTGATCGTCGTCGTGACCGCGCCGCCCGCCGTGCTCGTCACGTACGAGACGAGTTCCGAGACCGCGTGGACGTTGTCGGTGAACTGCGGGATCGTGACCCATCGGTCGGCAGCGGTGTCTGAAATCGAAGCGACGGTGTTCGTCACGCTTCCCATCAGGGCTCCGGCGATCAGGAAGTCGCCCGAAGCGATATTCTGCAAACCGACCCGGCACGTCGTCGTTCCCGTGACGCCGGCCGCGCCGTTCCAGTTCGACTGCACGAAGGCGACGGGCGGCGGCGGGAGCACGGTGAGCGTCGCCGGGACGGAATAGCCGATGAAGGTCGACGACCCGGTCGGCATGATCGCCACCGAGCCGGCATAGGATCCGGGCGCGAGGCTCGAGATGTCGCCGACGGAGAACGTCCACTCGCAGAGCGATCCGCCCGATCCCCCGTTGCAGTTCGGACCGCCCGGATTCGCCACAAGCCAGCCGCCGGTCGAGGTCGCATCGATTTCAAACGTCACGTTGTTCGAGCTGATGAACGTCGTCGTGACGACCACGGCGGGATTGCCGAGCTGCGCCGTGAGCGCGATGGGCTGGATCGCCGAGAAGTTGGAAAGGGTCGGCGGCGTCGGGCCCGAAGGTCGGGACGGCCGGCCGGGGCGGCTCAGGTTCACCGGGGCGTTCAAGCCGATCGGGATGGTGATCGGCGCGAATGCCGAACCGTTCACAGCCGAAACGATGATCGAGCCGTTATACTGGCCCGGGGCGCTGACCGCGCTCGGGTTCGCCTGCACGACCCACTGGCACGGACCATACGGGCCATAGGCATTCCCCGACTGGACGCCGATGGCACAGTAGCCCGGCTCAAGCGTAAGCCATGACGCGGCAGCCGACGAAAGCGTCACGTCATAATAGGCGTTCGTCGTCGTCACGGTGAAATAGGCGAAGGGCGACGAGGTCGCGAGCGCGATCGTCGTCGTCGAAACCGCCGGCGCAGGAGAATTCGTTATCGTGAGCGATGCGGGGATCGTCACTGTCGCGAACGTCGACGTTCCCGTCGGGCTGATCACGATCGAGCCGCCATAGGTGCCGGCAGCAAGTCCCGCGATCGCGCTCGGGAATGCGAACCATGTGCACTCCATATAGGTGGACGTTCCGCGCGCGCCGTTGCAGGGCGGTGCGCTCGCGAGCAGGGCGGACAGCCATCCGCCGGTCGACGTTGCCGTCACGGAATAGGTGGCATCGAGACTCTGGATATACATCGTCGGATAGCCGTTCGTCGAGGAATAGCCGACCGTTCCGGCCGGCGCGCTGAACTGAACCGTATTCGAGGCGCTGCCAAAGGCGACCGACGACGTTCCCGCCGTGATGTCGAACGACGATCCGGAGATCGTGATCGGCACGGTGGGCGCATAGGTCGGCGCGGGGTTCACCGTGAGGACGAGCGGCACGGTCGTCGTCGCGAAGACCGACCCGTTTGCGGGGGCGACGGTGACAAAGCCGTTATAGGTGCCGACCGTTGCCGACGCGGAAATCACGGACCATGCGAGCCATGAACAGGACTGCTGATTCGGACCGCCATAGGTCGATGACGCCGGACACGTCGACGTCGCCGAAACCCACGTCGAGGTCGTGAGGACGGTATAGAACATGTTGTTCGATGCGACGCCGAACGATTGCGCCGGCGTCGTCGTTCCTGCGCCGACATAGCCGACGAACTGCAGCGACGACGTCGGCGTCACGGTCGGCGACACCGGCGTCACGGTCGTCACGACCGGGATCGTCGTCGTCGCGAAGATCGATCCGTTCGCGGGATAGATCGTGACCGATCCGGTATACGTTCCCGCCGGAGCCGTCTGGTTCGCGAGCGGATATATAGAGAAGGACGACGTCGCGAGGCTGCCGCCATAGACAGTTCCCGTCGACGCCGAGATCGAGAAGAACGCGGCCGACGGGCTGTTGGCATAGGCCACCTTATAGTAGTAGTTGTTCGGCGAGACCGTGACCGTCTGCGCGGCGGGCGCATATGACGAGCCTGCAGGCGTCGTGAACGAGATCGAGGTCGTCGAGACGCTGAGCGACGAACCCGTCACGGTGAGCGTCGCCGGCACCGTCGTCGTCGCGAAGGTCGATCCGTTCGCGGGCGCGACCGTGATCGAGCCGCCATACGTTCCCGGCGTGAACGTCTTCGCGACAGGATTCTGCGTGACGGCGAACGTCTGGGGCGACGAGCTCGGGCCGCCATAAGTGCCGGGATTCACTACCGGATACATCCAGCCGTTTGTCGATGTCGCCGCGAGCGCGTAATAGGCGCCGTTCGGCGTGATCGTCACGTTCTGGGTCGACGTCGCTCCCCCGCTCGTCATCGCGAAGGCGAGCGACGTGGTCGAGACGGTCGGCGCGATGCTCGACGACGGGGCGCTGAGGACGAGCGACACCGGGATCGTCGTCGTCGCGAAGGTCGCTCCCGTTCCGGGATAGACCGTGATCGAGCCGCCGTAGGTCCCCGACGCGAGGGTCGCGATGTTCGCACCGATGACCGTCGTCGTGACCGTGAGCGGCTGCGAGCCCGGTCCGCCCATATTCGCGCCGGTCGAGATGCTGAGGCCGAACCAAGTGCCCACGTAATTCACATAATAGGTCTGGCTATTCGGGGTGATGACGAACGTCTTCGGCGCCGGCACGATGCCGCTTGCCGCCGTTCCCGTGAATATAATAGAGGACGTCGAAACCGCGAGGGGCGGCGGCGCGGTCACGGCGAAGGTCGCCGCCACCGTCGTCGTCGCGAAGGCCGATCCGTTCGCGGGCGCGACCGTGACCGAGCCGGTATAGGTCGTCGTCGTGAGCGGGAGGCCGAACGGATTCGCGACGATCGTGAAACCGCAGTTCGGCGCGCCTGCGCCGCCATAGCTCGACGACGAGGCGCACGTGGAGGTCGCTATCGAAAGCCACGTGGAGGTTGCGGAAGTCCTGATCGAATAGAAGGACTGCGAGGACGAGACCGTGAGCGTCTGCGAGGACGACGTCCCGCCGGCGATGCCCGAGAACGAGAGCGACCCGGGCGCGATGGATGGCTGCGGGACCGGCGTGCTCGTCACGGTCATGGAAACCGCGACCGGGATCGCGGTGAAGCTCGATCCCCCGGCCTGGCTGACCTGGATGGTTGCCGCATAGGTCGAAGTCCCAAGGCCCGCCGGATTCCCCTGCAGCGTCCAGGTGCACTGCGGCTCCGACGGGCCGCCGTACGTCGACGAGGCCGGACAGGTCGAGGTCGCCGACAGCCATGAGATATTCGCGATATTCGTCGCATAGAACGCCTGGCTCGAACTCACCGTGAGCTGCTGCGCGGCCGTGAGCGGCCCGTTATAGGTGGCCGCGAACGAGATCGACGTCGTCGAAACGGCAGGCGGCGGGACGATGGGGCCCGCGACGCCGAACGTCACCGGTATCACGATCGACGAGAAGCTCGAGCCGTTCGCTGCCGCAATGGTCAGCGACCCGCCATAGGTGCCCGAGGCGAGTCCCGTAGGATTGGCGGCAACGGTCCACGTGCACAGCGGCGCGCTCAGGCCGCCGTAATAGCTCGAGGACGCGCCGCACGCCGACGCCACGGAAAGCCACGAAGGCGTGGATGACGGCGTTAACGAATAATAGAGCTGCGATGACGAGACCGTGATCGTCTGCACCTGCGTCGCGCCGCCCGATGTTCCGCCGAACGACATCGATGCGACCGATGCGCCGTTCGCCGTGACGACCGGAAGCGCCTTCATCGTGAGCGTCACCGGCAGCGCGTATGCGGTGAATGCCGATCCGCTCGCGGGCGAGATGATGATCGATCCGCTGAACGTTCCTGCGCCGATCGCCGTCGTCGTCGGCGCGACGCTGAATCCCGGAACGATGACCGTCCCCGTCGCCGGCGTCGATGTCGAAACGTGGTACGTCCCGTTCGTCATGTCGAGCTGCGCGCCCCAGACGAGCACGTCGAGCGGATTCTGCGGACCGAGGTTCGTGATCGAAAGGTTGACGCCCGTCGACGTGCTCGAGATCGATGCGGGCGTGAGGCAGTGGACGTACGCCGTCTGGCTGACGGCGCATGCCGCCTGTCCATAGACCGCCCCCGACGCGTTGTCGACGACCTGCAGATAGACCGTCTGCGTCGTCGTCGTGTTCGACTTGATCGAGACGCCGAAATAGACATTGCTTCCCGCGAGTCCCGTGACCGTCTGATAGAGGCGGTTCGCAAGACCGACGCCCGTGATCTGCAGGCGGTCGGCCGTCAGCTGTCCGCTCGGATTCGCCGCGGCATTCGCGGTGACGGTGATCCCTGCCTGCTTGACCCATGCGGCGCTGTCGAACTGCTCCGAATATAAAAGATAGTTGTACGTCGGCGCGGGACCTCCGTAGACCGTTCCGGAAATTCCCGGTGTCGGCAGCCACCCGGACGATGACGCGCTCACCGTGAAATAGGAGTTGTTCGGCGTGACGTTCAAAATCTGGCCTGCGGGATTCGCCGCGCCGACCGTTCCCGAAAACGAAAACGTCGTCGGCGAGCTTGACGGCGACGATGCCGTCGCACCGAGCACATGGCCCGCGCGATGCGCGTCATGGTGCCAGGGCACGGCAACCGAACCCGCGAGCGCGGCAAAGAAGGTCAGCGCTCCGGCGATCAGGGTATACGGGAGGGTGAGCCCGCGGCGATGCATATATCATTAATTCTGGGGTAGTCGGCGCTATACGCAAGGAAAAATGGGGATAAATTCGCGCCCCGTGACAAACATTCTGCTAAACAATTTTATTTTCCGCCCGTGATTTCATCGTTGCCGGGTTTCGATTTTCAAAAAGCCGCTGCCGACCCGGCGAGGCCCGGATGATTGCCTTTTCGCGGAAACGCAAAAAAACACCCTCCGAAGAAGGTGCTGTTTCGTGTTGCGTTTCCCCAAGGCATCAGCGCCTGCGCCGATCATATCGATCGCCCATGCGCCGGTCGCTTCGCCGACGATCCGATCCCAGGACGAATCGCATTTTCGTGACGATCGTCTTTTCTGTTTCTGCGGGCTGCTCGGGATACAGTCCGCTGAGCACACGCGCGGTTATCCGCTCCACCCACTCGAAAAATCCTTCGCGTGGTTCTTCTGTCGCCTTCATGTCGTCGCTCTCATTCCCTCGAATCTCTTGCAGCCGCAGCCGCTAGGATCGGAGTGCTATTTGAAGTTCTGGGGTAATGATACGTACTCCTGTTCCGTTCGTTATCAGGAAACCAGGTCGAGCTCGATTGGGGTTGCTTTCAGTCCTCCGCTCTCCGAATGTCCCGCATCCTGCAAAAACAAAACATCCTCTTGAAGGATGTTTTTTTTTGCTGTTGCGGGGGCGGGACTCGAACCCGCTTTGGGAGCTTATGGGGCTCCCCGGAAAACCTTTCCCTGCCCTCCCGCGATCGATTTCGTTTTTCCCATCACTGCCAAGGAATTATATCCGTTCCGTTCATGAATTGTCAAAGCCGCCGAATGGTGCGATCATTCAGATTATGAGCGCATCGAAAAGACGATCCGCACGAAGACCGATCCTGGACCTGCGGAACGACTACCTGCTTTTCGCCGAACGGAGCGCCGGAACGCCGGCGTTCAGGAAGCTGTTCTATCGCATCGACGGCAAAACGATCGACGTGCTGCGCGACGGCGACCTGAGCTGCGCGTTCTTCGTGAGCGGCGTGCTCGCGATGTTCGGCCTCATCGACGCGATCCATACGACCGTGAAGGCGACGCGTGAAAACCTGAAACGGCGTGGATGGAAGCCGGTTGCAAAACCGGTTCGCGGCGCGGTCATCGTCTGGGCGCCGAAAAAATTCCGCACGAGCGGCGAGACGCACCGGCACATCGGCTTCGCCCTCGGCAACGGCAAAGCGGTGAGCAACAGCAGCAAGCGGCGCTCGCCCCGCGTGCACGCATGGGATTTCCGTCCGGTCGAGGAGATCCTCTATAAGGACCTCGGCTGACCGCGATGACGGCGTCGGAATTCTTCAAGGGAAAGAAGGTCACGCTCATGGGGCTCGGGCTGCTCGGCCGGGGCATCGGCGATGCCGAGTTTCTCGCGCGCGCCGGGGCCGATCTCATCGTGACCGACCTCAAATCCGAAACCGACCTCGCACCCGCGCTCGAGCGGCTGAAAGGCTTCGGCACTATCGTCTTCCATCTCGGCGGCCACCGGCTGGAGGACTTCGAGAACCGCGATTTCATCGTCCGCGCGCCAAATGCCCCGATCGACTCCCCGTTTCTCGCCCACGCCCGCGAACGCGGCGTTCCGATCGGCATGGACGCGTCCCTTTTTGCGCGGTTCACGGCGGCAAGCATCGTCGGCGTCACGGGCACCCGCGGCAAATCGACCGTGACCCACCTTGTTCACGCGATGCTCCGCGCCGGCGGCCGTTCCGCTCATCTTGGCGGAAACGTGCGGGATATGGCGACCCTCCCCCTCGCGGACACGCTTTCCGCAAGCGACATCGCCGTCCTTGAGCTCGATTCCTGGCAGCTTCAGGGATTCGAAGAGGCGTCCATTAGCCCTCGCATCGCCGTCTGGACCACCTTCATGCCTGACCACATGAACTATTATCACGGCGACGTCGAACGCTATTTTCGCGATAAGGCCGCCATCGCCCGCTTTCAGAAACCAGGCGACACCTTCATAACGTCACGACATATAAAAGAGGAGGTCGAGGCGAAGTTTGGCCCCCTTCTCGGCTCGTCGATCACCGATCCAGCCATTCCCGACGATTGGCCGATCGGCCTTGAAGGAGCGCATAACCGCATGAACACCGCTTTCGCAGCCGCGGCGGCGCGATCTCTCGGCGTTTGTGAAAAGATCATTAAAGAAACCTTGCAAAACTTCAAGGCGCTTCCCGGACGCCTCGAACTTCTTGGCGAAAAAGATGGCATCCTCTTTTATAACGATTCGAATTCGACGACGCCCGAGGCCTGCATCGCCGCGCTTGAGGCCCTTGCGCCGAAACGCCGGCCCATCATCCTCATCGGTGGTGGCAGCGACAAGCAGCTCGACTTCACGGCGCTCGCGCCCCGGATCGAACACGAGGTGCAGCACCTGATCCTTTTCAAAGGATCGGCAACCGACAAGCTGCTCCCGCTTCTTCCGAAGACCCTCGCTCCCGAAATCGTTTCGTCGATGGATGATGCCTTCAAGAAGGCTTGCGCGGCAGCCAAACCCGGCGACATCGTGCTCCTCTCCCCCGCCGCCACGAGCTTCGGAATTTTCAGGAACGAGTACGACCGAGGCGACCAATTCCGCAGGCTGTTTACGGCCTTGTGATGATCGCCTTCTCGAGCACCTCGATGCGGGCCTTGTGATCGCGCAGCTCGAGAACGACTTCCTGCAGGATGTCCATGATGAGGTCGATCTTCGCCGCCATTCGCTCTTCGAAAGTGCGCATCTCCTGCCTGATTGCCGTAAATTCGTTTTGACAGGCCAAAGCGAGAGTGTCGATGCGGGCATCCATCTGATCCAGCCGAGCCTCGACCCGATCCAGCCGGGCCTCCATCCGGTCAAGCCGCGCCTCGACTTGATCGAGTCGTATTTCGACCCGGTCAAGCCGCGCCTCCATCCGGTCGAATCGCGCGCCGAATTCCACAAACTGCTGCGAAATTTCATGATCCATCATTCAATTCTAGGCGCTCACCATCCGGGGTCAAACTTCCTTTAATGAATTTTTAATGATTGCAAAATGGCCATTTGAAATCGCCGCGGAAACCCGCTAGAATTCCCATAATGTCTTCGGAAATCAACAAGCAGGAGCTCGAGCGGCTGGCCAAGCTCGCCCGCCTTTCGCTCACCCCGCACGAGGAGGAAAAATTCGTGAAGGACCTCGGGGCCATCCTCGATCATTTCAAGGAGCTGCAGTCGCTCGACACCGCGAAGGTAGAACCGATGTCCGGCGGAACCGACCTTTCGAACGTCTTCCGGGACGATGCCGAGCGCGAGAACACGAACCGCGGCGCTGGAACGGAGGCCTTCCCCAAGAAGGAAAACGGCTATCTGAAGATCCCGCCCGTCTTTGAACAATAATGATGACGAAGGAACCGCTCCATAATCTCACGCTGGCCTCGTTCCATGAGGGGCTGCTTGCCAAACGGTTCTCGGCGCTCGAAATGACGCAGGCGCATTTCGACCGCATCGAGGCGCACAATCCCGAGATCAACGCCTATCTGAGCGTCGCCCGCAACGAGGCGGAACGGCAGGCCGAGGCCGTCGACGTCGCGGTCGCGCGCGACGAAGCCGTGGGCCCGCTCGCCGGCGCGCCGCTCGCCATCAAGGATTGCATCCTCGTCAAGGGCCTTCCCGCGACGGCGGCGTCGAAGATCCTCGAGGAGTACGTCGCGAGCTATGACGCGGGCGTGATCGGCAGGCTCAAGGACGAGCAGGCCGTCTTTCTCGGCAAGACGAACCTCGACGAGTTCGCCATGGGCGGATCGACCGAGAATTCGGCGTTCGGGCCGACGAAGAATCCGCGCGACCTCACGCGGGTCGCGGGCGGGTCGTCGGGCGGGTCGGTTGCGGCGGTCGCCGCGCATCTTGCGGTCGCCGCGCTCGGCACCGATACGGGCGGATCGATCCGTCTCCCTTCGAGCTTCTGCGGAACCGTCGGCATGAGCCCGACCTATGGCGCGGTCTCGCGCTCGGGCGTCATCGCGATGGCATCGAGCCTTGACCAGGTGGGACCGATCACGAAGACCGTCGAGGACGCCGCCGTCCTGTTCAACGCGATCCGGGGCCACGATCCGCTCGACGCGACAAGCGCGGCGACGGCCTATGACGAACGCGAACTCCTGTCGCCCGATTTCAAAAAGACCAAGCAGCTCGTCATCGGCCTGCCGAAGGAATATTTCACCGATGGCATGGAGCCCGAAGTCCGGCTCGAGGTCGCGAAGAGCGTCGAGAGGCTCAAGGCGCTCGGGTTCTCGTTCAAGGAGATCTCGCTCCCCCACACCAAGTACGCGCTGTCCGTCTATTACATCATCGTCCCCGCCGAGGTGAGCTCGAACCTGGCGCGGTTCGACGGCATCCGCTATGCCGCTCCCGCAAAAGCCGTCCACGCCGACAACCTGACCGACCTCTATTTCAAGAACCGCGGCGCGGGGTTCGGCGCCGAAGCGAAGCGGCGCATCATCCTCGGCACGTTCGTGCTCTCGTCGGGCTATTATGACGCCTATTATGAAAAGGCCCAGCGGGTGCGCGCGCTCATCAGGCGCGAATTCGAGGACGCGTTCAAGGGCGTGGACGTGATGCTCACGCCGGTCGCGCCGATGCGCGCATTCAAGATCGGCGCGCGGGCGGACGATCCCCTTTCGATGTACCTCGCCGACGTGCTCGCCATCCCCGCGAAGCTCGGCGGCTTTCCCGCCATCTCGATCCCGACGAAGCCCGCCGCCGAACTCGCTCCCGACGAGTTGCCTGTCGGGTTCCAGCTCATCGGCCGCAAGTGGCGCGAAGCCGACATCCTCGGCATCGGCAGGCTTTACGAAAAATAAAAGAAGCGGACAAGGAGTGTCCGCACCTGCCGCCTCGCGCGCGTTGAGACGCGTCTTTTAGAATGTCTTGCCGTCAACCTCGACGACGGTCATGTCGCCGGTGCCGGGGACGAGCGTTCCCGCAAGCTTGGTCGAGCTGCCGACGAGCGGCTGCAGGACCGCAATCACTTTGGGATCCTTCGAGTTGAGCACGAGCACCTTGCCGCCATAGGTCCCGGTCAGGAAATAATTCTTGGTCGCGTTGACGCCAAGGGTGCCGTTCACGGTGATGGAGGTCGACGTCGCCGTCGTGCCCGGTGGGACGGCGTAGAACGAAAGTTCGGCCATGAGCTCCTGATTCATCGCGCCGAGGGCGGTCGTGCTCGCCGCGAGCGCCGTGCTTGATGCGGTGAGCGCGTTCACCTGGCTCGTGAGCGAGGCGATCTGCGAAGCGACGCTCTGGCTCTGGCCGGTCACCGAACCGATCTTGCCGCCCAGCGCGGCATTCTGCATATAAAGGTATCCTGACAGGCCGCCGAGACCGAGGATCAGCACGCCCCCGACAATATAGATGATGAGACCCGGTTTCGAGCGCGATCCCGCTCCGGAGGCGGACGGCATGGCCGATGCGCCGGCGCTCGCCTGCATCGTGACGTCGCTCACCTTCCGGTTCGGCATGGCACCCGGCATCGAAGCGGCTGATGATGAAGGCATCGCGGCAGGACGCGCCTGAGCCGTCGGCGACGAGGACATCGAAACAAGGTCGCTCATGCGGAGCACCTGCGGACCGGCAGCCCCCGCGGGCGCCGTTCCGGCCATTGCGGGCATCGCCGCCGGCTTGGCCATCGCGGGCTGTGCCGGTTGCGCCGGCATCACGCCTCCCATGTGCACGGGTTGCGCCGCCGGCTGCGCTGCGGCCGTCGCGGGCATCTGCTGCGGCATCGCATGGGCCTGCATCTGCTGCTGGGCAAGGGGCTGAACCGCCGTGGGCATGCCGGTCGAAAGCGGCGGAACGCCCTCGGACTTCTTGAAGCTGTCATCGATGTCGACGGCTGTCCACCCGACGCCCGCAAGGGTCGTCCGGATCGCCTCTTTCGAGGTCCCGAGCTTCATCTGCGACGAGATGTATTCAACGAGCTGTGCCTGAACCATGGTCGTTTGCTGTTATCCTCATTATATCATCCCTCCGGGGATGCAACGAGCCGAGAAATACACAGGCCTACAGAAGCCCTAGCGGAGCGCGCTCGGCCCCCAATCCATATGGCTTTCATAATGGGCACTCCCTGCCGCACCGAGGAATATCGCGGCGGCAGCGATGATGAGGGCGACGAAGACCAGGCCGATCACCTGCGCGACCCGGACGAAGGTCGTTTCCGCGATCGCCGACTTCGCGGCGACATCGGGCTTCAACGAGGCGAGGTTGCGATACATGAGATAGGAATACGCGAGCGAGAACGGGACGATGAACAGCTGGATGACGGCGGTCGCAACCGCGCCGCCGATCGGGCCGCCGATGATGGCGAAAGGAACGCCCACCACGATGCCGCCGACGAACGCGAGCAGCACGAGCAGCAGGAACCGTCCGGTCACGGCCCACCAGTATCCCCTTACGTATTCATGGCTCGCCGCGAGGGCGGTCATTCCCTTCTTGCCTTCGAGGATAAGCGTGTAATTCATGAACGTGAACGCGATGGCAAGCCAGATGCCGGGGATGACGGCCAGCACGAACCCGCCCAACAGGGCGAGCATGGTGAGAATCGAGACCCAGACCATCGGCCAGAAGAAGCGGATGCCGTTCTTATAAGCCTCGCTCGCGTCGCATTTCTTGTCATAGGCATAGATGGCCGCGGCGGTCATTATAAAGAGGAGCACTTCGCCCACAACCGACGCGAGCGCCGAGACGATGGTCATCGGGGTTCCGCCGATCGCCCTGAAGATGTCGCCGATCCCGATGAGGACGAGCGGGATGGCGAAGAGCTGCGTCATCGGGGTGAAAAAGTCGCCGTACAGCTTCCAGGCGTCGGTCCAGAGGGTTCCGACCGGGTTCATCTTGGTCATGGGTTCCATAGGTTCAGTATAGCAAACGCGACCGGATTCGAACTGCTCGCTCGGCTTCGCCTCGCTGCGCTTCGAGAACCCTCGGTTCTCGAGCCCTCTCCGATACGGGAGGGGCGGGCCGCCCCTCCCGACCCCACCCCTCGTTCGAATCCGATCCGCAAACACAAATGAAAACGGCACACCTTGCGGTGTGCCGTTTTCATTGCGCGGGCGACCGGATTCGAACCGGCGATCTGATCCGTGACAGGGATCCGGGGACGGCCAGACTCCCCTACGCCCGCATCAACCTGACAATACTATCGCACCGAACGGATTTGTAAAGCGGACCGCGCGGGCAATCATCCCTTGAGCAGCTTGAGGAATTCCCGCTCGTCGAGCGTGCGCACCCCGAGCTTTTTCGCCTTCTCGAGTTTCGATCCGGGGTCGGCGCCCACGACGACATAGTCGGTCTTTTTCGAAACCGACTCCGACGCCTCGCCGCCAAGCTCCCTGATCTTCTCTTTCGCGTCCTCGCGGCTCATCGACTCGAGCGAGCCCGTGAGCACGAACGTCTTGCCGGCGACGGCGGGATTGGCCGCGGCGCCCGTCGGGCGGGTCGGCGACGCCTCGACGGTCACGCCCGCGGCGCGCAGCCGCTCGAGCAGCCGGCGGTTGCGCGCCTCGCGGAGCCAACCGTGGATGCTCTTCGCGACGACCGGACCGATGTCGGGCACCTGCTGCAAGTCGTCGACCGACAGCTTCTCGAACGTTGTCAAGATTCCGTTAATGGGAATTTCATGATTCCCGTTCGCCCGCGGGAAGGCGAACTGCTTGGCGAGCAGCGAGGCGGTCTCCTCGCCCACGTGCAGGATGCCGAGGGCATAGAGGAACCGCGGCAGCGTGACGCGCCGCTTGGCCGCAGCCTCGTTCACGATGTTCTCGGCCGACTTCTCGCCGAACCGCTCGAGCGCGGCGATGTCGCCCGCGCGCAGCGTGAAGATGTCGGCGGCGTCCGAGATCAGCCCTTCGTCAAGGAACGTGTCGATGATCTTTGGTCCCAGCCCCTCGATGTTGAAGGCCCCGCGCGAGACGAAATGATAGAGCTGTTCGCGGTGCTGCGCGGCGCACTGTTTCGAGGAGCACCGGTGGATGGCGCCTTCGCGGACGACCGGCGATCCGTCGACCGGGCACCGTGCGGGCATCCTGAACGCCCGCTCGCGGCCGGTGCGCAGCTCGGGCAGGACCTTCGTGATCTGGGGGATGACGTCGCCCGCGCGCGAGACGATCACCGTGTCCCCGATCTTCAGGCCGAGGCGCCCGATCTCGTCGGCGTTGTGGAGCGACGCATGGGTGATCGTCACGCCTCCCACGTTCACCGGATCCATGACGGCCACCGGCGTGAGCGCGCCCGTGCGGCCCACCTGCACCTTGATGTCGAGCACGACGGTCGTCGCCTCGCGCGGCGAGAACTTATAGGCGATCGCCGCGCGCGGCGCCTTGCCGATGATCCCGGCCCGCTCAAAGGCCGCGTTGTCGTTCAAAATGACGACGGTCCCGTCGATCTCATAGGGCAGCTTCTCGCGGTGTTCGGCCCAATGGTTGCGGAAGGCGAAGACCTCGTCGAGCGACCGCGCCGGCCGGTTGTTCTCGTTCGTCCTGAAGCCGAGCGCCGCAAGCAGCGCGTGCTCCTCGTCGTGCGCCGCCTGCCCGATGTCGGTCACGATATCATATTGGAACGAGTCGAGCCGGCGCGAGGCGGTCACCGCCGGATTGAGCTGGCGGATCGAGCCGGCGGCGACGTTGCGCGGGTTCGCATAGGGCTTGAGGCCGAGACGCTCCTGCTCGCGGTTGATCTTCGCGAATTCGCGCGCCGTGAGGAACACTTCGCCGCGAACGACGAAGCGCCCGCGCGGACTCCAGATGCGGTCGAGGCGATAGGCGCGGGGATCGAGGCCGGCCTTCCTCATCGCGGCGCGCGCATCGTCCTCGGAACGCAGCGCGAGCGGGATCGCCTCGACGGTCCTCAGGTTCTGCGTCACGTCCTCGCCGATGAGCCCGTCGCCTCGGGTCGAGCCGCGCACGAAAACGCCGCCCTCATATTCGAGCTCGATCGCCAGGCCGTCGATCTTGAGCTCGCAATAAAAGAGCGCCGCGCGCGGCGAACGCGGCCGCAGTGGATGCTCGCCGAGGACGTCCTCGGTGCGCGAAAGCCACGAACGCATGTCGTCCTCGCTGAACGCGTCGTTCAGCGACGTCATGCGCGTCTCGTGATGCACCTTGGCGAACTCCTTGAGCGGCGTTCCGGCGACCCGCTGCGTCGGCGAGTCGGGCGTCACGAGGTCCGGGAACTGCTGCTCGAGATCGAAGAGCTCCTTCTTCAGGGCGTCCTCGGCTTCCGGGGAGATGAGCTCCTTGTTGAACGTGATGCGCGAGGCGCGGTACCGGTCGATCTCCTTGCGGAGCTTCGCGATCCGCTCCTTGGCGGCCGCCTTGTTCATGGGCGCGTGCTACGGGGTCGATCCCGTGGCGCTGTTCATCTCGAGATAGAAGGCGCGGTCGGTCGAAAGCATCGCGCCGCGTGCGAGCGCATAGGCGACGGTCGTCGTGTTGCCGCAGGTCGTCGTCGCGAACGTCGCGTCATAGCAGGTCACGGTCACCTTCGAGCCGTTCGCGAGGGTCGGACCGCTGCCGGTCGGGCAGGTCTGTCCGTGGACCGAGCAGAAATAGTCGAAGAGCCCCCATTCGATCCCCGTATCCGCCGCGAAGATCGCCTTCGAGGAGTTCACCGAATTGGTCGAGGCCCGCAACTGGTACAGCGTGAGGATGCCCGCGATCGTGGTCGCGGTGAGCATGGCGCCGCCGAGGGCGAGCACCGAAATGAGCATCGATTGGCCGCTGCGGTTCATCCTCTCTATTATACAACGCCGCACCGGCGGCTGTCGCGCCGAAAACCAATGAAAACGGGGCCGAAAAGACGACGCCTTGTCAAGAAGCCGCTTTTATAGTATAAATGAGGCAGCTCTGCAGGTCTCAATCCTGCATATTTCCAATCCGAAAGGAATAACAGTATGAAAGCGACGATTTGCTTCGTTCTCTCCCTGGTCGTCGTCGCAGGATTGAGTTCCTGTGGCGGCGGCGGTGGCAGTGTGGGGAATCCTCCCCCGCCGCCCAAGGTGACCGTAACCGGCGTCACGGCCTCGTGCCCAGCATCGGTAACGGCCGGCGCGACCGTGAAGTGCACGGCGACCGTCTCGAAAAGCGACGGCACGACCGACACCCTCGTAACCTGGTCCGTCGACAACGCGTCGACGGCAACCGTCGATGCGACGGGCACCGTGACCGGCGTCAAGGCCGGAGCGGCGACCGTCAAGGCGACCTCGACCGAAGACACGACGAAGTCCGGCACCGCGGCCGTCACCGTGAACGCCCCGCCGCCCACGCTCTCATCGATCCTCCTCGCCGGCGCGCAGTCAAGCGCGACCGAAGGCGGAACGGTGCAGCTCACGGCGACCGGCGACTATAGCGACGGCAGCACGAAGGACCTCACGGCGAGCGCAAGCTATGCCGTGTCGCCGAACGGCTTCGGATCGGTAAGCGCCGCGGGCCTCTTCACGGCCCCGGGCTCGGCCGGAACCGCAACCGTCACGGCGTCCTCGGGTGGCGTGACCTCGAACGCGTTCTCGATCGCAGTCACGCAGCCGGCAACCGCCATCACGTCGATCACCCCGCAGGTGCTCGCGCTCGATGCGGACGGCAGCGTGCTCTTCTGGCATGTCGGATGCACGGGCTGCCAGGCCGGCGATACGCTGGACCTCGCCCCGCTGCCCTCCGTCACGCTC
>DATKNL010000007.1:0-17654 GCA_035541435.1 Minisyncoccota bacterium
GTCCGGCCGCATCGCGAGCACGTCGCCGTAATGACAGGGGCAATCAGGAAGCGTCTCGGGCGCGATCGGTTTTTCGATCCATCCAAGTCCCAATTGGTCCCACCACGCGTCGTCCACGATAAGCACGGCGCCTGTCAACTGATTCACGACCAGGGACTTTCTTCCCCCTATCGCAACCCTCATGATCAACCCTCCTTTTTTCACTATTCAGTTTTGGAAGAACGTCTGCCCAGGACCACGATCATGGCCTGGAGCAAACGCGCCGCGCCGCGCTTGCTCCAGAGAACGATCGTCCGACCGGCATCAGGAATGATGATGCGAGATCTTTTCGTCGAGGAAATGGATCAGGTGGTGCAGTGCAAGCACGACGGCGAAGAACGCCCATGCGATGAACCCGGTCGCGAACCACATGAACCAGAGACCGAGGATCGCATTGCCGTTCACGGACGAGAGCGGCGTCTGCGGTGCCGTACCAAGGATGAGAAAAAGGCTGACCCAATAGCTCATGCACAGGCCGCAGATGAGCGGCTTCCCGATGAGCCAGGGCAGCTTTGTCCTGATGGCGTTCTCGAGCGCGGGGAAATCATGGCGGATCTTATCCCAGATGGTGACGATGCCCGCGCTCCACAACGCATAGTAAAGAATGGTCTGCATCAGCTTCACGGTAGCGTCAATGGGCGCCGCGGTCAATTTATTTGCAAGTAATTTGCATTTAGATTACACGTAATTAGCGCCATGCCTGTCGCAAGGACGGGCCTTTTATTTGCAAGAAACTCGCTTCCGCCTCCTCTTTAATGATGCCCGCCTCCTCCGCCGTGCCCGTGATCCTTTGTCGCGTGGCCGCCGCCACCGTGCGCCGCCGCATGGCCCTTGCCGTTCTTTTTCTCGTGTCCCGATTTCTTCGCATGGCCGCCTCCTTTTTCCGCTTTGGCTTTCGATGGACGCTCAAGCATGCGGGCGACGCCGAAAAGGGCGAGCATGAATCCGAGCTGGATCGCGCCCCCGATGATTTTGAATCCCGTTCCGATCCCTTTCAGCAGTTTGGAATCGCCGCCTGCGGCACGCGTGCCATTTTCAGCGGCCACATGATTCGCAGGTGACGGAGCGCCTTCGGTGCGGGCTGCCGCTCCGGTCGGTGCCGCTCCGCCCTTCCCGAACATCGAGGCCTTGATGGCCTCGAGCGCCTGCTGCCGTTCGCGCTCCCGGGCTTCGAAACGCTCAGAAGCGCTCTGCTCCTTAGCCTCGTCCGAACCATCGGCTGCCGGTTCGTTTTCGATGGGCTGCGGTGCCGTTTCCGCGGGGGCTTTGACGACTTCGCTGGTTTCCTTGGCTGGCTGTTCGTTCATGATATGGGTTGCAGGGTTCGTGCCCTGCCTCCTCTATAGTAAACGAAATTCCGTTCGCTCGTCTAAAGGGGACGGCGTATGCTCGTCCCTTTTTGTCGGCTGCCGCGGAGGATGAAGGCTAGGCGAGGAACCGTTCCAGCTTGTCGAACTGCTGGCTGAAGCCCATCTGCATGCCTTGGATCGCCATCTTGGCGCCGGGGCCGACCTTCCTCACCGTGACCGTGAGCTCCATCTTCGTCTTGCCGCCCTCGTCTGCCAGCGTGAGCTCGTGCAGCTGGTCGATCTCGGTCGCCTCACCGGCGCCCTCCGTCCAGGCCTTGACCTCATAGGCGAGCTTCGTGTTCGGCTCGACGGCCGTGAACGTTCCCTCCATCGGCCAGCGCGTGCCCTTGTAGGGTCCCATCGCCTCGCCGGCTTCCATCACGATGCGGATCCTGCCGCCGACGCGCAGGTCCATCTCGCATTCCGGGATGCCCACGTCGTTCGGGCCCCACCACTTCGCGACCTGCGCCGGATCGGTCCAGGCCTTCCAAACTTTTTCACGCGGGGCGTTCAGCGTTCGCGAGAATTTCACTTGTTTCTTATCGTCCATGGTTTTAATGATTTTTTAATTTTGACCTTTTTGACGTATGAGACTTTTTTAATGATTTCGATTGCCGCTCGGCCGTCGCGAGGAGCTTGTCCAGTCGGTCCAGGCGGGCGTCCCACAGCTCTTTTGTCTCCTTGACCCACCGGTCGATCCTGTCGATCGCGCCGATATTGAGGGAATAGAGGCGCTCGCGGCCGCGCTGCTCGACGGTCAGGATTTCCGCGTCGCGGAGGACCTTCAGGTGCTGCGAGATCGCCGGGAGGCTCGAGGGGAAGCGGCCGCCGATCTCGGTTGCCGTGAGCGTCCCGCGCCGCGCGACGAGTCCCACGATCGACCGCCGCGTCGGTTCCGCGAGGATGGCGAAGGTGTCCATATGTCCATGATAGGCCGGCATGATAATTAAGTCAATACTTAACTATTATACAGCAGCGGCTGCGGATTATTTCACGCGCCGCCTATGCGGACGCTGGAACGGCGGGGCGATCCGTGCTATGCTGTCCCTCGGTACCATCACAGCAAAAGGAGACGTAATGGATTCGAAAGTCGCGACGCGAACCGTAGGCGACGTGGTTGTCGTCGATCATGTCGGCAGGATCGTCTGGGACCGGCCCGCCAACCGTTTCGGAGCGGTCCTTCACCGGATCGTCGACGAGCCCAGGCGCAAGGTGCTGATCAACCTCGCTCGCACGACCGCCATCGACGCCTTTGGCATCGGAAAGCTTGCCAAAGCCGGGGGAATCTCCGTGAAGACCGGGAGTGCCTGCGGGATGATCGTGCGCCCGCGCTCGTCCGTGGACCGGCTGGTGCGCCTTACGGAGATGCACCGCATCATTCCCGTGTACTTTTCCGAAGAGGAAGCCCTCGAGCAGTTTCCCGCGACGCTCGCCCTGCGCGAGTAACGCCGACGTTCATCTGGAATCAACCATCATCGTTCATCGCCGCCCGCGCCTTCGCGCCCGGGCGGCTTTTCTTATAGTCGTCTCGCGGTTTGCACCTAGGGTTTGAACGGCTTCGCTGCGACCCAGTCGGCCTCGAACGTCGCGGCGAGCGGCTGCGTGATGCCGGGGTTCGCGACCACGATGCCGAGTTCGCGGTTCTCGTCGAGGGAGGTCGCCGAGAAGTTTTCCGATCCGACGAAGGCGCGCGCGCCGTCGGCGAGGATCATCTTGGCGTGGATATAGGGGACGTCGTGCGCCGCGACGATCCTGACGCCCGCGCCGGCCGCGGTCAGGGTTTCGAACGCGGACTTCCATTCGGGTGACCACGTCATCACGATGCGCACGGTGACGCCGCGTTCCGCCGCCGCGGCGAGACTGCCAACGATGCCCGGGTCGGCCATCTCTTCGTTATAGACGAGCAGGGACCGCGTGGCCGATCCGATGAGCGCGGTGAGCGCGTCGCGCGAACCGGGACTCCAGACGAGGCTGTCGCCCGGCGTTGCGGCGTCGCGCGCGCCGCCTGCGCTCCAGTCGGCATCGAACGCGGCTGCTGCCGCCGCGGCATCGCGAGCGTCCCGGTCCTCGATACCGAAGTCGCGTCCGGTCGGATAGAATCGCGGCACGAGGTTGAAGCTCATGACGAAGAGGGTGCGTCCGTCGACGAGGAGCGACTTTTCATGAGTGAGCGCGAAATTATCTGAGGACCAGCGCACCG
This sequence comes from Minisyncoccota bacterium, assembly GCA_035541435.1. GTDB lineage: Bacteria > Patescibacteriota > Minisyncoccia > UBA6257 > 2-01-FULL-56-20 > JAKAGE01. Next base: position 3,589 of record DATKNL010000007.1, read on the forward strand.
GGACGCCGTGACCCTCGAGCCATTCGAATGCAGGTTCGTTCGCCGCCGACGGCTGTCCCCGGTAGCCGGCGCTCAGGATCACGCGTACGGCGATGCGGCGCGCAACGGCGCGGGCGAGCGCCTGTTCGACGGCCGCGTCCTCGAGCTCGTACATGACGAGCTCGACCGAGCGCGAGGCGTTGTCGACGAGCGAAAGAAACGGTCCGATGCCGTCGTCCGGCTCTATGACGAGCGAGCAGGCCGACATGCAGGCTGACCGGGGGAGGACGGGTTCAGGGCGGCTGCCGTGATTTTGCGGCGGACCGAGCAGCACCACGATGGCGGCGAGAGCGAAAAGGATGGCGATGGCGATGATCGCGATTCTCATGCGGGCAGGGTAGCATGCCGGCGATTAACTATTGATTAAAGAAAGGCGATTCCGTAGTGTAATAGGGCGAGAAAACGGTGGGGTGGCCGAGTGGTTTAAGGCAACAGTCTTGAAAACTGTCATACGGGAAACCGTATCGTGAGTTCGAATCTCACCCCCACCGCCTAGCGAATTTGTCATAGAAAGATGGTCATGGAATGATGGATCCATGCCAGTTCTCACGCGGAACAAGGGGTATGCGATTGAATCGAGCCCTATTTTTCTAAAGGATGCCGATCGGAAAACCTACGACAGGAGTCCACTGACGCTTGCCGACGGATATATAGAGGACTTCGTTTCGGGTCTTGCGGTGAAGGCAACTCAAGAGGAGATAGAAGCCGTCCAGGTTTTTTCCAAGCAGTTGGTTGAAGATTATGGATATCCCAGGGACGTCATCCAGACGCGTCCGCAGTTTCGCGTCAAGATAAGATTATGATGCGAATGAAAATACGGAAGGAAACGCTGGAGATTCTCGAGAAGAATCCGGCGTGATCGCTCCCCCTACCCCATCAGGCTGCTGTGATGCGTGTCCGGCTTGTGCGGGGCGGCAGTGACGATCACCGGCTGCCAATCGAACTCGCCGAGGTGCCGTTCGAGGTCGGCGCGCAGCTTTTCCTGATCGTAGCCCACGACGATGTGCGACGGCTTGTGCCGGCGCACGACGCCCCACGAGCCGAGCTCGGCGTCGCCTTCGATCGCGGCATCGATCTCGGGTTCGCGCATGAGGTCCGCGATGCGCAGGGTGAGGGCCCGCTTCGGCATGCGGCCTTTGAGGCGGAGCGCGACGTCATCGCGGGTGACGACCGCCATGAGCGGCGCACCGTGGCTGCGGGCTTCCCTAAAGAGCGAGCGGTGCCCGTCGTGCACGCCGTCGAAGACCCCGAAGATCATGACCATGCCCCATTATACCGCACCGCTGCGGCCGCTTACGATCCGCCGCTCTGCCGCCAGAGGCTTTCGAAGAGCACCTCCATCGTATGATGGATGTCCTGGTCCTCGATCAATATCCCGACCGGCCGCTTGGTGTTCAGCGAGATGATGGCGACCTTGTTGCCATAGATGAAGTTGGTGTTCGTGATCGTCGTCGAGTCGTGCAGGAACTGTGTCACGCGCAGCTCCTTGGCGTCGCGCTCCTTGAGGGCGATCGCGGCCTTCGTCTTCGGCACCAGGAGCCTGATGCGCAGGTAGTGGCGCGCGCGGGTCTCGATGAAGTCCTCGACAAACTGCTTGCCGAGCACGTTGATCCACTCGTCCCACGAGATGATGGCGAGCACATGGTGCTTCGTCTCGATGATGTCGTTCATGATCTGCTTGATCTCGTCGGCGCCCCCATAGGCGCGGACCGTCGGCTTCGCGCCGGTGTCGCGGCGCAGGGACTGGAGCTCCGGCAGGACGAGCTTGAGGGCCGCCTCGCGCTCGCGGAGCGCGATGAGGAGCCGTTCGGGGTTTTCGGCCGCCCAGATCCGCCGCCGGCGCTTGATGAACGCGTTCATGAGCCCCTTGCGGTGCAGCGACTCGATGACGAGGTTCGTCGTCGTGCGCGGCAGGCGGGCTTTCGTGGCGATTTCGGTCGTCGTGCTCCCGCCGAGCTCGAGGGCGGCGAGATAGACGGTGACTTCGTGCGGGGAATAGCCGAGCTGTTCGATGACGCTCCGTAAATGCATGGCGATATGCGTATGATACCACGAATTTTCCAAAAACGACGTCAGGAATATCGCCGTTTACCCCGGTCCGGGACGCCCGTAAAACAAGGGTTTTCAAGTCAAGATTCCTTTAATGAAATTTTAACCTATGAGAAATGCCCCTACGTGTGAAGATTATAGAGGCTTGCCTCTCAGGTACCGATTGTCCACGACTGCAACGAACTGAACCTTTTCTCTCTTCTGGCGTACTGTGCATATAAAAAATAGGAGCGAGAGGCAAGCCGAGCGGCTCGATGCACCATCGAAGCCGTTCCGCTATAATTGACCTATGAAGCGTTTTCTTGCCATCACCTTCATTTTCATCACGGCCGGCCTGGCCTTTTCGGGATATCTGAGCATCGTGAAGCTCACGAGCGGCTCGTGCGCCTTCGGCGAGCAGTGCCCGACATTCCTCGGTTATCCGGCATGCTGGTACGGGTTCGCCATGTATTTCCTCATGTTCGCCATGACGCTTCAGGCGCTCACCGGCGCCGGCCGCATGCGGGCCGCCCTCCTGACGGACGTATTCGTGGCGTTCGTCGGCCTGATCTTTTCGGGTTCGTTCATCGTGCAGGAGATCGCGGCGAATGCGGCCGTCGGAGGGCCGCTCGCCCTTTCGACCTGCGTCTATGGGTTCGCCTGTTACCTGGCCATCCTGATCCTTTCGATCGTGGGTGCGAACAAGCCTCAGACACCAGCTGCATGAAGATCCAGAATTTCGAAGCGCTTGCTACGACCCCCGGCCGCAAAGCGCTCCTTTCGATCGCCGAGGCGGGGCTTCGGGCCATCGATACGGGCGTCGTCATGCGGGGGCTCGTGCAGCTTCAGGGGACGAAGCTCACGCTCGCGAACAGCGAGATCGACCTGGGCGTCGTCGGACGGATCGTCGTTATCGCGGTCGGCAAGTGCGCGTCCGAGGCGGGGTACGTGCTGCAGGACATCCTGGGCGACCGGATCACGGGCGGCGTCGTCGTCGACGTGAAGACGTGTCCCGTCATGAGGCACATGAAGACGTTCTGCGGGACGCATCCGCTCGCGTCGACGGTGAACCTCGAGGCGGCTAAGGCGATCCGCGCGGCGCTCGAAGGGCTTTCGGAGCAGGACCTCGCGATCTTCGTCGTCTCGGGCGGCGGTTCGACGCTGCTCTTCCTGCCGCAGGACGAGACCGACCGGTCCGAGCTCAAGGTGTTCTCGGCGCTCACCGAGGCCGGCGCGACGATCCAGGAGATCAATACCGTGCGCAAGCACATGTCGCTCGTGCGCGGAGGGTTCCTCGCGCAGTACGCCTATCCGGCCCGTGCGGTCTCGCTCATCATGAGCGACGTCCCCGCGAACGACATCGCGTTCATCGCGTCGGGGCCGACGGTGAAGGACCCGACGACGATCGGGGACGCCGAGCGGATCCTCACGAAATATGACGTGCTGCGCGTGTGCGAGACGGAGCGGTGCGGGCTCATCGAGACGCCGAAGGACGAGAAGTATTTCGTGCGCATGACGAACGTGCTCGCGGTTTCGAACATCCGGGCGCTCGAGGCGATGAAGCAGGCTGCGGAGGGGCTCGGGTTCGCTGCCGAGATCCGCGACACCCGGCTGGTCGGCGAGGCGAACGACGTCGGGACGCGCGTGCTTCAGGAGATCGGCGCGGCGCCGGCGCGGACCGTGCTCCTCTGGGGCGGCGAAACCACGGTGACTGTGATCGGCGGGGGAAAGGGCGGCCGCAACCTGCAGGCGAGCCTTTCGGCGCTCCGGGGCGTCCCGGACGGCGTCGAGATCCTGCCGCTCGCGTCGGACGGCCGCGACCACGGCGCTTTTGCGGGGGCGATCTGTGATACAATGACAAAAAAAGCCGCGGAAGCGGCGGGAGCGGGGATCGACGAGGCGCTCCACGCGAACGACACCTATCCGTTTTTTGAAAAGATCGGCAACTATGTCATGACGGGAGACACGGGCTCGAACGTGTCGGATCTCGTGATCGCGCTCAAAGAATAAAAACCACCATATATATGAACGAACAGCGGCATATCCTGAAGTACGAAGAGGTCGGCATTGCGGACGTGGGCATGGTCGGCGGCAAGAACGCGTCGCTCGGCGAGATGATCCGGACGCTCAAGGCAAAGGACGTCCCGGTGCCGTCCGGGTTCGTCGTGACGGCCGCGGCCTATTTCCATTTCATGAAAGAGACGGGCCTCGACGCGTTCATCACGAAGACGCTCGCCGGACTCAACACGAAGGACCTGCAGGAGCTTGCGAAGCGCGGCAAGGCGATCCGCGAGGCGATCATGCAGAAGGAGTTCCCGAAGGACCTTACCGAGGAGATCGTGAAGGCCTATCACGAGCTTGAGCGGCGCTATGGCCGCAACGCCGATGTCGCCGTCCGCTCGTCGGCGACCGCCGAGGACCTTCCCGGAGCGAGCTTCGCGGGCGAGCAGGAAAGCTATCTCGGCATCCGCGGCGACCGGGAGGTGCTCCGCGCCGTGCGCGCGACGATGGCGTCGCTCTTCACCGACCGCGCGATCTCGTATCGCGCCGACCGCGGCTTCGACCATTTCAAGATCGCGCTCTCGGCCGGCGTGCAGAAGATGGTCCGCTCCGACAAGGCGTGCTCGGGCGTCATGTTCTCGCTCGACACCGAATCGGGGTTCCGCAACGTGATCATCATCAACGGCTCGTGGGGCCTCGGCGAGATGATCGTGAAGGGCGAGGTGACGCCCGACGAGTTCTTCGTCTGGAAGGAGGGGCTCGCGCAGGGCGTGCGGCACCCGGTGATCGACAAGAAGCTCGGCGTGAAGCTGCGCAAGATGGTCTATCACCATGGCGCGGCGATCGAGCAGACGAAGGTCGTGCCGACGTCCGAGAAGGAGCGCGACTCGTTCGTGCTGACCGACAAGGAGGTCGAGAAGCTCGCGCGCTGGGGCGCGATCATCGAGGAGCACTATTCGAAGCACTACAAGAAGTGGACGCCGATGGACATGGAGTGGGCGAAGGACGGCGAGACGGGCGAGCTGTTCATCGTGCAGGCCCGGCCTGAGACCGTCCATGCGAACCAGGATTTCTCGAAAGTGAAGGAATTCGAGCTTGCCGCGGGCGCGAAGCCGGCGGCGCTCGTCTCGGGCGCGTCCGTCGGATCGCGGATCGCGACCGGCAAGGCGCACGTCATCCTCGATACGAAGCACATCCGCGAGTTCAGGAAGGGCGAGGTCCTCGTGACCACGATGACCGATCCCGACTGGGAGCCGATCATGAAGATGGCCTCCGCCATCGTGACCGACAAGGGCGGCCGCACGTCGCATGCGGCGATCGTGAGCCGCGAGCTCGGCATCCCGGCGATCGTCGGCACCGAGAAGGCGACCAAGGTCCTCACGACCGGCGAGCCGATCACCGTCGACACGACGGGGAGCGCCGGCAACGTCTATAAGGGGACGCTGAAATTCAAGGTGATCGAGCACGATTTGAAGAAGATCCCGAAGCCGAAGACGAAGGTGATGGTGAACGTCGCGATCCCCGACAGCGCGTTCGCGATCTCGTTCCTGCCGAACGCGGGCGTCGGGCTTGCGCGCGAGGAGTTCATCATCGCGTCGAAGATGGGGCTGCACCCGATGGCGCTCCTCAACATGAAGGCGCTCGCGCCGTCGGTGCGCAGGGCGATCGAGGACAAGATGCGCGGCTGGACCGATCCGAAGCAGTATTACATAGACAACCTGGCGTTCGGCATCGCGAAGATCGGCGCCGCGTTCTATCCGAACCACGTGATCGTGCGCTTCTCGGATTTCAAGACGAACGAATACCGCACGCTGCTCGGCGGCGAGGCCTATGAGCCGCGCGAGGAGAACCCGATGATCGGCTGGCGCGGCGCGTCGCGCTATTACGATCCGAAGTTCAAGCCGGCGTTCCTCATGGAAGCGGCGGCGATCAGGAAGGTGCGCGAGGAGATGGGGCTCACGAACGTGATCCCGATGGTGCCGTTCTGCCGGACCGTCGAGGAGGGCATGAAGGTGCAGGAGGCGATGGCCGAGGCCGGGCTCATAACGAACCACGTCGCGAAGGCGAAGCGCTTCCGCCGCGGGCCGACGACGCCGATCTATGTCATGTGCGAGATCCCGTCGAACGTCCTGCTTGCCGACGACTTCCTCGACATCTTCGACGGCATGTCGATCGGCTCGAACGACCTCACCCAGCTCACGCTCGGCCTTGACCGCGACTCGGGCATCGTCACGCGGATCGCGAACGAGAAGAACCCGGCCGTCGAGCGGCTGATCGCCGAGATCATCGCGAAGTGCCGCAAGCGCAAGAAGTACATCGGCATCTGCGGCCAGGGGCCCTCGGACTATCCGGACTTCGCGCAGTTCCTCGTCTCGAAGGGGATTGAGAGCATCTCGCTCAATCCCGATACGGTCGTGCGGACGACCGTCGCGATCGCGGCCGAGGAAAAGAAGATGAAAAAATGATGAAAAACGCCCCGCGCAACCGGGGCGTTTTTTAACGATTCCTTAACGACCCTTATATTTCACGATCAGGGCCACGATGACGAGCCACAAGGCGAGCTGAAAGGAATAGTTCACCGTGAAGAAGGTGTCGCCGATCGCGATGGCTCTTGCAAGGCCGAGGGAATTGCCGACGGCGATGAGGACCGACATGCCGAGGCTGATGTCGCGCGCGGTCTTCTGCCGTACGAGCTTCACGACCTGGGGGAGGGCCGACACGATGAAGATGACGATCGCGGCCGACGAAAGGAAATCGATGAATGTGATCATGGCATTACGATAGCACGCCCCCCGCCGGTCAATGTGCATATCGCGGCGCGCGGGACGGGATATAATGAACATAACGATGAAGATCAAGTCATTACACGCGCGCGAGATCCTCGATTCGCGCGGAATGTGGACGGTCGAGGCCGAGGTGAAACTTGCCGACGGGGCTTCGGCCGTGGCGTCGGTCCCGCAGGGAAAGAGCACGGGATCGTCGGAGGCGGCGGCGCTTCCGGCCGAGCAGGCGGTCCGGGGCATCGAGAAGACGATCGCGCCCAAGGTCCGCGGCAGGAGTTTTGCGGACCAGGCCGCGTTCGACGCGTTCCTGAACGGGCTTGATGGGACGGCGAACAAGAAGCGGCTCGGCGCGAACGCCGTGCTGGGGCTTTCGATCGCGTTCCTCCGGGCGTGCGCGGAAGCAAAAGGGATGCCGCTCTGGCGCCATATAAAAGAGGTTTTTGAGGCCGGTTTCGGCGATACGACGGATGCGAAGCGTGGGTCGAGAAAGAAAGCGCACCCATTGCCGCGGCTGTTCATGAACGTGGTAAACGGCGGATTGCATGCCGGCAACAACCTGCATTTTCAGGAATACCTCGTGATCCCGAAAACCTCGTCGCTCCACGAAGCCGTGATGCTCGGCACCCACGTCTATCATGAGCTCGGCCAGGCGCTTGCCCGATCGAAGGGAAAGGCCGCGCTGAACATCGGCGACGAAGGCGGCTATGCGCCCGACTTCAAGGACGATGCCGAGCCGTTCAGGATCCTGAGGCACGTGATCGAATCCCTGCATTACGAGCGGTCGATCGATTTCGGCATGGATGCCGCGGCAACCGACGCGAAGCTCGCGGAACCGGCCCTCGGCGATTTTTATAAGAATTTCATCAAGCAGTTTCGTCCGCTGTATCTCGAGGATCCGTTCGGCGAGGAGCAGTTCACCGATTTCGCCGCGATCACGTCCCGTTATGGCAGCACCGCCGATGCCGGCGTGTGGATCGCGGGCGACGACCTTACGACGACGAACGTGCGCCGCATGGAGCGCGCGCATGCCGAAGGCAGCGTGAACGCCGTGATCGTGAAGCCGAACCAGATCGGCAGCGTGTCCGAGGCGCTCGACGCCGTGCGCGCCGCGCGGCGGTATGGCTGGCGGGTCGTCGCGTCGCACCGGAGCGGCGAGACGAACGACACGTTCATCGCGGATTTTGCGGTCGGCGTGGGCGCCGACGGCATCAAGCTTGGCGCGCCGGCGCGCGGCGAGCGCATTGCGAAATACAACCGGCTGCTCGAGATCGAGCGGGAGATCCGCTAGGTCAGATGCCGGCGTGGGCCGATGAGGCCGCCTCTGCCGATGCGGGGGTGAGGTCCTCGATTTCGCACACACCGCCGACGCAGGCAAGTTCCTTCTTCACGTCCGTCTGGTCCTCGTGCTCATACAAGAGGATCTGCGAGAAGTCGATCTGGGGCATCTTGGCCGCTATGTCCTCGTAGCGTTCCTTCGTGATCTCTTCGTAGGGCGCGAGCAGATAGGCGTGCTCTTCGCGCGGCAGGAACGAGAGGCCGCCCACCATGTCCCAGTTCTCATAGACCCAGTTCGCGACCGCGACCCATTCGTCCGCGCCGACCGAGATCGTGACGGACGGATTGTGCTCGGTATAGTTCTCCTTCACCATCTTCCAATACTCAAGCTGGTCGATCGCCGAAAGGTCGTCCTTCGTGATGCCGCCCTCGGGCGCCTTCACGGGGAATTCGAACACATAGGTCGACGCCGACGTGAGCGATTGGCCGACTTCGGGGAAATAGGGGACCTTCTGGTCCTTCAGCATATGGAAGAGCGCGTCGGTCGCCGAAATGCGGATGCGCCTGATGTAATAGTGCGCGTGCCGCGGATGGAGCCCCGACGACGCGTCAACGGTCTGCGAGACCGTCCCCGACGGCTTCACGCAGGTGACCGCCTTCGACGACGAGATGCCGAACCGCTTGGCGTATTCCGCATTCACGGCGACGGCGCGCGCCTTGAGCGTGCGGAGGACCTGGGCGTTGCGCACGGCCGGGCAGTCCCACTGTCCCGTGATCGAGACTCCGAGCAGGCGCTCGCGCTCGCAGTTCTCCTTCCATCCTTCGGACAGGAACGGGAAGTGGGTGAGCGTCGACTGATAGGTGCCGAGGATCGTCGCGATCCTGATCTTGCGGAGGAGCGTCGCTTCGGTGTCTTCGGCGCGCGCGACGACTTCGGAAAGGTTGCAGAACTCCTTCGGCTGCAGCAGGATCTCTCCGCACGGGTTCGTGCCGATCGAGGCGAGCTCGTCGTCCGTCAGGCTGTCGAGCCGGCGCTTGGGGAGCTGTTTCGTCATGCCGCCGCGGTTGAAGATGCCGCGCTCGCCGGTCCCGCTTTTCGCGAGCGACATCCATTCGCTGAGGAACTCGGTCGATGACGGCTTGCGCACATAGACGGCGGAATTGTTCGCCATCGAGCGCTGCGGTTCGGTGAAATAGAACTGGCCGGCTTTCGCGTCGCGCATCTCGGGGTCGTCGAGGTCGGAGAGCGAGATCATCGCGCTCCGGCGCACGCCGCCCGCGACCACGATGTCGCCGATCTTGCAGCAGATGTCGTGCACGTCGATGTTCGAAAGGCGGCGGCCCTGCTTGGCGAGGATCTTCGCGCGGGCGAACGAGAGCAGCGCGCGCAGCGGTTCCGGTCCCGAGCTCTTGCCGCCCATCGTCTTCAGGCGCGCGCCGGCGGGGCGGAGCAGCGAGAAGTCGAAATCGACGTCGCTGCCCCCGAACCAGGCCTTGAGGCCGAGCGTGAGCGCCTCGCACCAGCCTTCCTTGCTGTCCGCGATGACGTGGGTCGGGAGCCTGGCGCCGGTCTGCTTCCTGATCTGGGGCAGGCGCTGCACGTTCTGGCTTTCGACCGAGAATCCGGCACCCGTGCCGCACATCGAGATGTACATGATCTCGGCGAAGTCCTCGAGCCGCTGCGGCGCCGTGAACGAGCAGTTGTAGGCGCAGACGTTCGTCGTGCGGGCGGCCTTGCCGGCGAACTGCAGGAGCCGCATCGAGGGCATCGCCTCCTGCTTCAGGATCGCCTCGCGCACCTCGGCGTATTCGGCCGCCGTGAGCCTGGTCCCCAGGTTCTCCTTCATGAACGCCATGTAGCGGTCGACGGTCTCGATCCAGGTTTCGCGCCGGCCCTCATCGGGGATCCAGTTGGAATAGGAGCGGTAATAGACGAATTCGGCAAGCGGATTCCTGAAATACCGGCGGCTCTCCTCGGCGAGCGCCTTCACCCGTTCGGGGACCTCCTGCTTGCGCTCCCGCACCTTCGCCCGCTCGTTTCGATAGAGGATATAGGCCTTCGCGGTCTTCGCGTAATCCATCAGGATGAGCTCGGTCTCGACGGCGTCCTGGATCTCCTCGATCGTCGGGATGTGGGTCTTCGGCAGCTTCCGCTCGAGGGCGGCGACGACTTCGAGCGAAACCTTTTCGGCGTCGTCCTTGGTCGCGGCCTCGCCGGTGACGGCCATGGCCTTGGCGACGGCGTTCGTGATTTTTGACTGGTCGAAGGGGACGATCCTGCCATCCCGTTTTTTAACGTTGGTGAAGCGATGTGGCATGTTATTAAAAAAGTTTTAATTTGTTCGGCTTTGGGTTCCTTCAGTATTTCATCGCGCCCTCGCGGTCAGAAACGGATCGATGTGGATAGCAGGACCTTTTCGGGCGCCCCGCCGCCCGAGCGGGAAATCCGCATGAAACTGCGCCGGCCTTACGCGCGAAACGACAACAATGCTGACGCCGTTTCTCTGCGAAGGCGCCGCGCTCCGCGGGGCCTCGCACATAAGCCTTATCGCATAAGCATTTTCGCGCTTCGCACCCGTGACGGATTCGTTTGCACATTCCGCAATCGGGCGCAGAATGGGGATATAGGTCAGATGCTCATCGTTTTTACCGGAAACGGGAAGGGGAAGACCACGGCCGCCATCGGCCAGGCTATTCGCGCCATGGGTGCGGGCAAGCGGGTCTTCATGATCCAGTTCATCAAGGGAAAGGACTACGCGAGCGGCGAGGACTGTGTGCTGAACGCGTTCGAACCCCGGCTGCATTTCGAGAAGGCGGGGCTCGGCTTCGTGGGCATCCTGGGCGACATGCGGCCGCTCGCCAAGCACCGGGTTGCGGCCAGGGAGGCCCTGCGCAAGGCGCGGGAGGCGGCGCTCTCGGGGGGGTACGACCTCGTGATCCTTGATGAGGTCAACGTGGCGCTCGACCTCAAGCTTATCGACCTCGCGTCGGTCCTCGGGTTCCTCGACGCCGTCCCTCCGTCCGTCGATGTCATCTTCACCGGCCGGCACGCGCATTCCGAGATCCTCGCGCGAGCTGACCTCATCACGCATTACGAGGACATCTGGCATCCCTATCATGCGGACGTGTTGACGGGCCGGCGCGCGCACGCGAAACGCGGCATCGAATTCTGACATGTACGAACGCCTGCTCAAGCCGATCCTGTTCCGGTTCGACCCTGAGCGCGTGCACGACTTCTTCGTCGAGGTCGGGCACATGCTCGGCAACTTCCATTGGGGCCGCTGGATCGTCTCGCTCGCCTGCCGCTATGACCATCCCGCGCTTCGGACCGAGGTCCGCGGCGTGAAGTTCGCGAACCCGATCGGTCTCGGCGCCGGGTTCGACAAGGACGTCGAGCTTACGTCGATCATGCCGTCCGTCGGGTTCGGCTTCATGGAGGTCGGGGCCGTGACGAGGCATCCGTATGCTGGGAACGACGGCTTGCGGCTTGCGCGCCTGCCGAAGGACCGGTCGCTCATCGTCTATTACGGCCTGAAGAGCATCGGCGCCGACGCCGTCCAGGCGAAAGTGCGACATATGAAGTTCGCCATTCCGGTCGGGCTGAACATCGCGAAGACGAACCGCGACGACATCAGGGGTCCGAAATCGGTCGAGGATTATGCCGAGACCTATCGCATGCTCGCGCCGCACTTCTCCTATGTGACGCTTAACGTCTCATGTCCGAACGCCCAGGACGGATGCCTGTTCCAGGAGCCCGCGATGCTCGAGGGTTTGCTTGCGGCCCTCGCGCGCGAACGCAAGGTCGCCCCGGTCTTCATCAAGATCTCGTCGCATCTTTCGACGGCGGAAGTCGACGGTATCCTCGACGTGGTGGACAACTATGGCTTTATCGACGGCTTCATCGTCGGCAACCTCTCGAAGAGGCGCCACGACCTCGATTTGAAGTCGTCGCCGGTCGAGCTTGAGCGGATTCCGGCCGGAGGCATCTCGGGCCAGCCGGTCCGCGAGCTCTCGACGGGCCTCGTGAGGCACATTTATAAGAGGACGAAGGGCCGCTATACGATCATCGGGCTGGGCGGCGTGTTCACGGCCGAAGACGCTTATGAAAAGATCAGGGCCGGCGCCTCGCTTGTGCAGGTCGTGACCGGGCTCATCTATGGCGGGCCGCTTGCCGTGAAGCGCATCAAGAAGGGCCTCGTGCGCCTGCTCGAGAGGGACGGCTTTCATCACGTGAGCGAGGCCGTGGGAACGGGCGCCTGAACGCGGGCTTGGGATTCATTAAAAGGAGATAAAACGGCGCGTTCCGTTGCGTTAATCTATTTTTCATGATAAAATATGGTGGTATTTGGAACCCCTATGGCTCAGACAACCACCAAGAAATCATCCCTCAGTGCCAGCGTGAAGGCGCGTCCTCCCATCGTTGTCGTGATGGGGCACGTCGACCACGGCAAGACGACCTTGCTCGATTACATTCGCAAGGCGAACATCGCCGCCCGCGAGGCCGGCGGCATCACGCAGGCGGTCGGCGCTTATGAGATCGTCCATGAAGGGCGCCGCATCACGTTCATCGACACGCCCGGCCACGAGGCGTTCACGTCGATGCGTTCGCGGGGCGCCCAGGCGGCCGACCTCGCCATCCTCGTCGTCGCAGCCGACGAAGGCGTGAAGCCGCAGACGAAGGAGGCGATCAGGATCATCGAAGAGGCGAAGACGCCGTTCATCGTCGCGTTCAACAAGACCGACAAGACGAACGGCTCGATCGAGAAGGCCCGCAACGATCTCATGGCGGCCGGCGTCCTGCTTGAGGGGTTCGGCGGCCAGGTGAGCTATCACGGCGTCTCGGCGAAGACCGGCGACGGCGTGAACGACCTTCTGGATCTCGTCCTTCTCGCCGCCGATGTCGAGGATCTGAAATATGACGCCGCGGCGCCGGCGATGGGCTATGTGCTCGAGGCGCGGCGCGATCCGCGGCGCGGCATCGAGGCGACCGTCATCGTGAAGAACGGAACGCTCCGCCGCGGCGATCCGATCCATACCACGCAGGCCGCGGGCAAGGTGAAGATCCTCGAGAACTTCCTCGGCAAGCCGGTCCTCGAACTTGAGCCGTCCGCGCCCGCGGTCATCATCGGATTCGAGACCCTTCCCGCCGTGGGAGAGGAGTTCGCCGTGGGCGACAGCACGCCCGTTGCGGGCGGCCCGGCGGCTGCATCGAGCTCGTTCCGGCAGGCAGCGAAAGCCGCCGCTTCGCCGGCCGGTTCGCAGGAGGGCGGTTCCCTGCTCAATCTCATTTTGAAATCGTCAGACAGCGGCTCGCTCGAGGCGCTCGCCGTCGTCTTGAAGGGAGTCGATCCTTCCCAAACCGGAGCGAATGCGAAGCGGGTGAACATCATCGAGCAGGCGGTGGGCGACATCACGGACGGTGACGTGAAGCATGCCGCCGCGACCGGGGCGACGATCATCGGGTTCAAGAACAAGATAGAGAAGGGCGCGCGCATCCTGGCCGAAGCCCAGACGGTTACGATCATCACGTCGAACATCGTCTATGACCTTTCGAAGGCGGTCGAGGAATACCTGACCGGCGCGCGCGGGCCGGCGGCGCTCGGCGAGCTCGAGGTGCTCGCGCTGTTCAACAAGGAGAAGCTCGAGAAGCAGCTCGTCGGCGGCTGCGTGACGAGCGGCCTCGTCCGCGCGAAGGCGCCGTTCGAGATCGTGCGCCGCGCCGGAACCGCGCAGGCGGGTGCGCCGGCGTCGGTGGGAACGGGCCGCATCTTGGAGCTCCGCGAGAAGAAGACCGACATTACCCAGGCCGAGAAGGGGAAGGAGGTCGGGCTGCTCGTGAGCGCGCAGACGGCGATCCAGGTGGGCGACATCCTCATCATCAGGAAATAACAGTTCCGCATCCATGAGATTCTTCCGCGCAGACCGCGTGAGCAAGCTGAT
>DATKNL010000008.1:0-24681 GCA_035541435.1 Minisyncoccota bacterium
AAAGATGATCCGCGCCGACGGATCGGCCGTCTGGGCGACGATCTTCGCCGCGTCGTTCACCTCGTTCATCTTGAGGTCGCGGCCGCCCGTGATGCCGAGCAGGACCGCCTTCGCGCCTTCGGGGCTCGTTTCAAGGAGCGGCGAATGAAGCGCCGACTGCACGGCCTTCACGGCGCGGTCCGCACCGGTTGCGAGGCCGACGCCCACGATCGCGATCCCCGCGTCCTGCATGATGTTCTTCACGTCGGCGAAATCCACGTTGATGATACCCGGCGTCGCGATGATCTCGACGAGGCCCTTCAGGGCGTTGCGCAGGATGTCGTCGATCGACTCGAACGCCTTCACGATCGGCGTGTCCTTGCTGATGATGGTGAAGATGCGGTCGTTCGGCACGACGATGAGCGCATCGACTTTGTCCTTGAGCTTCACGAGGCCTTCGGCTGCGACGCGTTCGCGCTGGCTGCCCTCGAAGCTGAACGGCTTCGTGACGACGGCGATGGTGAGCGCGCCCGCCTGCTTCGCCGCCTCGGCGACGACCGGGGTCGCGCCGGTTCCCGTTCCGCCGCCGAGGCCGGCGGCGAGGAACACGAGGTCGGCGCCCTTCACCGTCTCGCTGATCTCGGAACGGTTCTCTTCGGCGGCCTGCCGTCCGAGGTCGGGATTCATGCCGGTCCCCAATCCCTTCGTGAGGCCCTTCCCTATGTACAGCTTATGCCGCACCTCGCAGTGGTCGAGGTCCTGATGATCGGTGTTGATCGCGACGAAATCGACGCCGCGGTGAAAATCCTTCGCCATGCGCGCGACGGCATTGCCCCCGCCGCCGCCGATGCCGATCACCTTGACGTTCGCCGAGAGCGGCGAGAATTTTTCACGTTTCGCGTTGGGCATGGATCGATTAAGCGTATTGTATCACACCTCCCTAGGGAGTGAAATATCTGAAGAAATTCCTGATCCCGGACTCCTTGGATTCGGGGATATCGCCCCCGCCCTCGCCGCTCATGCCCCATAAAACAAGGCCAAACGCGTTCACGTACTCGGGATCCTCAAGGTATTCCTTGAAGGCCCCTCCCTCGCCTTCCCACGATTCGGCAAGCGTGCAGCCGATCTGGGCCGAGAGGCGCATCTCCTGGCGCACGAGGTCGGTGAGACCCGGCAGCTTGGCGCCGCCGCCCACGAGCACGACGCCGCCCGGCAGCTCGCCGAACTTCTGCAGGAGCTTCAGTTCGGCGTTCGCAAGGTCGAGGATCTCCTCGAGGCGAGACTCGACGATCTCGGCGATGAACCGGCGCGACGCCGCGTTCTTCGCGTCGTCCGAAAACTTCTTGAGGTCGACCGACTCCTTCGCGCCGACCTCCTTCGAAAGCGCATAGCCGTAATGGAGCTTCACCTCTTCGGCCGCGTCGACCGAGATCTTGAGACCGACCGCGAGGTCGTTCGAGATGTTGCTCGCGCCGACGGGGAACTTGCCCGTGCCCGCCAGCCGGTTCTCCTCATAGACGGCCATGCCGGTCGTGCCGAACCCGACGTCGATGATCGCGGTCCCGAGGTCCTTCTGCCGCTTCGAGAGCGCTGCGCGGGCGGCGACGAGCGGGCCGAAGACCAATCCGCCGATCTCGCCGCCGGCGAGCTCGACGGCGCGCATGAGCGACTTGATGTGCGGCGAGAACGCGTCGATGATCAGGCTCTGCACCTCGAGGCGGCTGCCCGAAAGGCCGAGCGGGTCGGCGATGTCGCCCACGCCGTCCACGACATATTCCTTGGTGAGCGTATGGATGATCGTGCGGTTCTGCGGAAGATTGACGGCCTGGCTCGCCCGCACGGCCCGGTCGATGTCATCCTGATAGATCTCGGCATCAGCCCGCGAGACGGCGACGATGCCGCGCGACGCCTGCATCTTCACCTGCGGCGTCCCGATGCTGATATAGATGTTGCGTGCCGCCGACTTGGATATCTTCTTCACTTCGGAAAGCGCGCGGTTGATCGACTGCGAGGCTTCGGAGAGGTCGATGATCGCGCCTTTGCGCATCCCGAAGCACGGCTCCTTGTGCACGTGGACGATCGTCGGGCGACGGCCATGCCGTTCGGCGACGGCAACCTTGATCGAGGAGGTGCCGATATCGAGACCGGTCACGAATTCGGTCCCGCCCGAAAATCCCTTGAGCTTCATAGGCTCATTTTATCACGAAAAACCGGCGAAAGTAGCTGTGGATTGGCTATTTCCGGCCGAGGATCCGGCGTTCGAGGGCTTCCATCCTGACCGCATCCCTGTCGCCCGCGTGGTCATAGCCAAGAAGGTGCAGGATCCCGTGCAGAAGCAGGGGCCGCGTCCGTTCGGGGTTCCTCGCAATGATCGTCCGGTTGAGATAGATCTCGCCGAGAAACCGCCTACCGCGCTTCATGTCGGGATGAGGAAATCCGGCCGGCTCGGGGAACGACAGGACGTTCGGCTCGGTCTGCTTCGCGATGAAGCGCGCCTTGAGGGCCTTGATCCGCGCGTGCGGCAAAAGGATGATGTCGACGGAGCCGCCCTTCACGCGCAGCTTTTTCAAAAACCCCGCCGCAAGGCGGGTGAGCGACCGCTCGTCCCAGACTTCCTTCTTAGCCGACATTCGCCTTCACGACGTCCCCGACCAGTTTGCCGTCGGCGCGGCCCTTGAGGACCTTCATCGATTCGCGCATCAGGGAATTGAAATCGGCGAACCCCTTCGCCTTGAGGTCGAGAACCGTCCGCTCGATTTCCTCGCGCGTAAGCTCCTTCGGAAGATAGCCCATGATGACCGCGAGGTCGGCCTCTTCCTTTTCGACGAGATCGGTCCGGTTGCCCTGTTTGAAAAGTTCGATCGATTCGCGGCGGCGCTTGGCCTCTTTCTGGAGGTTCGCCACGACTTCGTCGTCGGTGAGCGTTGCGCCGGGTTCCTTCATGCCCTTGTCCTTCTGAGCGGCGTTCAGGCCCGCAAGCGAAAAACGCAGCACGTCGACCCGGGCCCGGTCCCCGGATTTCATTGCTGCCTTGAGGTCGTCGTTGATCTGCTGGAAGAGTGCCATGCGACCGTCCTTATTCGTTGCTTCGGCTGCCTATTGCAGGAGGCCGAGCTTCTTCTGCCGTTCGATTTCAGCCTTCTTCGCCTCGCGATGGATCGCGGAAACGCGGCGCTTGAGCCGGCTCACCGGCCGGTCGTGGAACTTGCGGCTGCGGACCTCTTTGAGGATGCCGCTGCGCTTCACCTTGCGGGTGAAGCTATAGAGGAGCGCGTTCGGCGACTCGCCGTCCTTTTTGCGTACTTCGATAGCCATGGGAAGCAGTATACGGCAGGATGGGCGCCCGGTCAACCCTCGAGCAGCTTCTTTCTTATGTCCGCGAGGGATTCCTTGGGCGGGTTGGCCACGACCCGCTGGATCGGGCCGCCGCCGTCACCGTGCCATCGGGGCATGAGATGGACGTGCAGGTGGTCGACTTCCTGACCGCTCGCCCGCCCCTGGTTGGCTCCGATCGTGATGCCGTCGCAGCCGAGCTTCTTCATGAGGAGTTCGGCCATATGCTTCACGGCGAGGAACAGGGGTCCGACCTCCTCGTCGGGCAATTCGGTGATCCGGGGCGCATGGTACTTCGGGATCACCATCGCGTGTCCGGTCGTCCGCGGCTGCACGTCGAGAAAGGCGAAGACGTGATCGTCCTCGAAAATGACCTCTGAAGGGATCTGCCGTGCGGCGATCTTGCAGAATAGGCAGTCGGGATTCGCCTGCATGTCAATCGTTCTTTAACCTCTTTTTAATCTCTTCGGGAAGGCGCTCCACGAGCACGGCTTCCTGAACCCCGTTCCGCAGGTCGCGGACGATCACGCTGTTTTCGTAAATCTCCTTCTGGCCGAGGATGAGCGCGATCTGGATGTTCTCCTTGTCGGCAACCTTGAGCTGCGCCGAGAGCGATTCGCGGGCGAGCGCCTCAGAGACCATGATTCCGCGCGCGCGCAGGTCCTTGAGGAGCGCGAACGCCTTCTTCTTGGCGAGGTCGCCGGCATGCGCGAGGAAGACCCGCCTTCCGGCCTTGGGCGCGAACTCGATCTCTTTCGCCTTGAGGACGGCGATGAGCCGCTCGACGCCGCAGGCGCCGCCCACGGCGGGCGTGAGCGATCCGCCGATCATCTCCATCAGGTAGTCATAGCGGCCGCCGGCCGGCAGGGCGCCAATGTCGGCCTCCTTGCCTTCGGCGTACATCTCGAAGACGGTGCGGCTGTAATAGTCGAGGCCGCGCACGAGGTGGTTGTCGAGCTCGTAAGGGATCGCGATCTCGTCGAGATATTCGAGCACCGACTTGAAGTGGCCGCTGCAGGTCACGCAGAGCTTGTCGAGGAAGTTCGGCGCCTTTTCCTTCAGGCGCACGCATTCCTCTTCCTTGCAATCGAGCAGGCGGAGCGGATTCGTCTTGAGCCGTTCGACGCAGTCCTCGCAGAGCTCCTTCTCGTGGTTCTTGTAATAGTTGATGAGCTGCTTCTTGTAGATCGGACGGCAGATGCGGCAGCCGATCGAATTCATCCTGAGGACGGTGTTCTTGATCTTGAGCTCGCCGAGAAGGTCCCAGAAGATCGAGATGATTTCGGCATCATAGATCGGATCGTTCACGCCGCCCAGGGTCTCGAAGTCGATCTGCGTGAACTGGCGGGCGCGGCCGAGCTGCGGACGCTCGTGCCGGAAGATCGGGCCGATTGCGAAAAGCTTCTGCGGCTGGCCGAGGCGCGAAAGGGCGTTCTCAAGATAGGCGCGGGCGATACCCGGGGTATATTCGGGGCGAAGCGCGAGGAAGTCGCCGCCCTTCGTGCGCAGGGTGTACATCTCTTTCTGCACGACGTCGCTCCCCTCGCCCGAGGTCTTGTTATAGAGGTCGGCGAACTCAAGGACGGGCGGCTCGATGCGTCCGAACCCGTAGGAACGCGCGATCTCGGTCGCGGCCCCGACGATCCTGTCCCAATACGGCTGGTCGGCCGGAAGGACGTCGTGCATGCCTTTGACGGACTGGAACGTCCGTACGGTTTCCTTCTCGTTGGTTTTTTCCATGGTGGTTGCCATTAGTACTGCGGGGCGCCGAACGCCGCGAGGGCGTCGGGCGGCCAAAGCCTGAAACGGACCACGCCTACGATGTTCTTCGCGGGCAGCGGGCCCCAGCTGCGGGAATCATAGCTGAACGGACGGTTGTCGCCAAGCATGAAGTAGGTGCTCGACGAAAGGGTCCAGTCGCAGGTGCCCGAACACGTGGTGACGGTCCCCGCCGGCAGATAGCCTTCGTCGAGCGTCAAGCCGTTCGGATTCGCGGCGTCATAGACCGTCACGCGCTGGTTCTTCACGACGACGCGGTCGCCCGGCAACCCGATCACGCGCTTGATGAAATAGGTCGACCAATCCTCGGGATCATGGAACACGACAACCTCGCCGCGCTCCGGCGCCCGAAAGTGATAGGTGAGCTCGTCGGTGAGGACATAGTCGGCGTTCTCGAACGTCGGCACCATGCTGGTGCCGCTCACGAGAAACGGCTGCACGAGATAGGTCCTGACAATGATGACTGCGACGATGGCGACGACCGCGATCTCGAAAACCTCAAGGAGCGATGCCAGGAACTTTCGCATTATGGTACTCATTATAGAAGGGTTGCACTATAATAAGCAAATGACCTATGCGCTCGCCGTCGGCCTCGGCAATCCCGGCCCCGACTACGAATCGACCTATCACAACGCGGGACGGATGGCGCTCGACGTCTGGGCCTCCCGCGAGGAGGGCGACGCCGCATTCCGACGGCACGGCGACCTGTTCGAATACCTGAAAGGAAGCCTGAGGATCTTCGTGCGCCCGCTCACCTTCATGAACGAGTCGGGACTCGCCGTCCGCGAGGCCCTCAAGGCGTTCAACGTCGAGCCCGGACGCATGATCGTCCTTCACGACGAAAGCGACCTCGCGCTCGGGTCGTTCCGCCTGTCGCACGGCGGCGCTTCGGCGGGGCACAAGGGCATCCAGTCCGTCATCGACCATATCCATACCGACGCCTTCGGCCGCGGGCGCATCGGCGTGCGGGACCCCGCTGAGCGCGGGCGCAAAAAGGCGGGCGATTTCGTGCTGAACCCGATGCCGCCTGCGGACATCGCCCTGATCCAGGGCGCCATCGACGAGCTTATCGCCGCACTGGAGGAGAATAACTGAACGTCATCGTGAACGAGACCTGGGTTCCCTGCGTCTGAATGCCGGTAAGCGGCAGGTTGACGTCGGTGAACAGCGGCTCGTTCGTCATGTGCTCCTGAAATTCGGTGACGCCGTCCTCCGACGATGCGAAGCCGCCGATCGAAATCGAACTCCCCTGCCCCTGATAGCTTATGCTCGTGATCGTGACGTTCGACGTCATCGCGATGGCATTCAGCTTCTGCAGGAGCGGACCCTGCGGGATCACCGACCGCTCGATCGCGGCCAAAGTGCCGATCGCCGTATTGAACGATTGCGCGCTCGCCTCGAGCGAGGAGATCTGCCGCCGCTGTTCCTCGCTCACGATGGAATTCGAGGCCATGCGCGAATCCGTGATCATGTTGCCGAGCAGCACGTCCGTCGCGATGAACGTCGCAAGCAGGATGCCGAGCGCGACGGGGACAACCAGCCGCCAGAACTGCAGGAAATGGATGATGCGTTCCTCGAAGAACCGGCCGAGCGACTCCGCGCCGAGCAGGTTGATCTCCTGGCGCGTCTTCGACGTCTGATCGCGAAGGCCCGATCCGAGGACGACGAGCCATTCCGACGAGACGGGCTGCCCCATGACGAGCGTAAGGCGGATCGCCGGGAACGGCGCGTTTGCGGCGAGCACCTTCTCGGCCGCTTCCTGAAACGCCGCGGCCGAGAGGATGACGGCCCCGAGCGGTTCCGGCCAATGCTGGTTGTAGAAGTTGAGCACCTGGCGGAAGCTCGCGGCGAACAGGTCGACGAACGCCTGCTCGGTGATCTCGCCCTTTTCGCCCATCACGTCCTTCCACGAATTCTGATATTCGAAATAGAGGCCGCCGTTCCTGATGATGAGGAAGTCGATGCCGAAGTCGTCGATATCGACGAAGAGATAGGACTTGGGGACGTCGACACCGGCGGCCTTTTCGCGCACGAGACGCGTGAGGGCGAGGCCCCGCGATTCTACGGAGGTCGCGATGAATCCCGCCTCGAAAAGCGCGTCGGTGGCCTCGTCGACGGTCTTGCGGTCGACGAACGCCGCAAGGATCTCGAGCTGCATCGTGTTCTCGTTGCGCCCGACGACCTGCCAGCTGTAATAGGCGTCGCGCACGTCGATCGGCGACGCCATCCTGAGGTTCAGCATCACCGCCTCCTCCATGTTCTTTTCGGGAACGATCGGCAGCTGCAGGACCTGCGTATAGACGTCGAGCGAGCCGAAGCACACGGCGACGTTCACGCGGCGGCCGGGATGCCTCGGGTCCATCTGCTTCTTGAGTTCCGCCACGGCGGCGATGAACGCGGCCCGGTCCTTGATCTTCCCCTTCTCGATGATGCCCGGGGCGAGCTTCACGGCGAACGTCTTCCACCCCCGGCCGTCAAAGGCGGCGATCCTGAGCGACGTGTCGCTCACTTCGAGACCGGCGGAGCTGAGCTGCACGCGCAGCAATGACAAAAGCGTACTCTTCATGCTTCATCTCATTGTATCACGCCCGCACCCGGCCCAGGCACGGGCAGGCCTATTTGAAAACGGCCATGAGCGCCGACGAGGTCACGGTCGAATTCCCGTAATAGAAAGGCGCGTCGATGGGTCCCGTCACATATTCGTTCTTGTCCTCGGCGATCACCGCATAATCGGTGATAGCGCCCTCCGAGGCGAATCCGGGACCGGGACTCACCGCATAGGCGCAGATGCCGCAGGTATCCGCCCCGAAGACGAGTTCCGAAGCGGCAGGACTCGACGAGACACCCCCGGCCGAAATCCAATTCGTCGACGAGTTGAGCAGGGTGTTCGTCGCGACGAGCGAAGGGGAACTCGACGGGAAACCGCTCGTATAGAGGTAGTCGAAGGCATAGAACTCGTAATATCCGCCGGGGCTCATATAGACATGGATCGTATCCGTTCCGGTCTGCGAAAGGGATGACTGGAACAGGCCCATCACGGTGTTGTCATCCTTGGACTTGATCGTCGCAATGTTCGCATAGGTCCCGCCGAGCGTCGAAGTGACCGTTATCACGGACGACGACGGGTTCGTCTCGACGAGCACCAGCACGAGCTCCTTGCTATGCACCAGGTTGATCATGGAGATCGACTGCGGGAAATTTATGTTGTCAAAGGTCGCTGTCGCATGCATGAGGGAGATCGCCGGCACGGGGGCAAGGACCGGGATCGACGCCTGGAACGTCTGCGAATAGCAGGGCGTCGACGTGTTCTGCGAGCTCGAATATTCGTTCAGCGTGAAGTTCGTCGAGACGGACTCGCTGCCATAGGCCGATGACGACGAGATGTTCCAATGCGGAAGGAAGACGTACTGGCCGCCGATCCCCCCGACGACCTGGGTCTGCGAATCGATCAGCGACGACGCCGACGATGTGCCCTGCTGCAGGGTGAAGTTGCCGATCGTTCCGTTGCCGCCGATGGTCGTCGGGTAGAAGGACTGGTCGGCCGGCACGAGGCTCAGCTTGGACGTTCCCGCATCCCATCCGTTGAAGTTGCCGTCGACATAGATCGAACGCGCGTTTCCGATGTAGTACTCAAGCTGCTGCAGCACGAACTGTCCCTGCTGGACCGCGCGGGACTCGCAGAGGTCGTAGGACTGCACCTGCACGACGGTCACATAGATCGAAACGAAGGCGACCGAAACGACCGCGAAGATCGCGATGGAAATCAGGACGTCGATCAGGGAGAATCCCGTGCGCTGATCCTTCATGGTTCGTTCGGGTGCGTCAGAAGGAGCTCGTCAACTGATAGATCGGGACGATGATCGAAAGGGCGATGAGCGCGACCATCATGCCCATGAGGAGCAGCAGGACCGGCTCAAGCAGCGCCACGGCCGACTTCACGCGCTCGTCGACGGTCGCCGCATAGAACTGCGCGAGGGTGTTGAGGACCTCGTCGATGTGTCCCGCCTTCTCCGAAATCGCGACCAGGTTCGAAACCATCTTCGGGAACGCCTGTTCCCGCTTGAACGCCTCGCCGACGGTGAAGCCCTTGGCCAGCCCGTCGTTCGCAATCCTGACGAGCGCATCCTTGTATTCGCGCAGGCCGACGGTCTCGGACGCGACGCTGATCGTCTGCATGATCGGAAGGCCGGCCTTCATGAGCGAACTGATCGTCGATGCCATGCGTTGGATCGCAAGGTCGCGATAGATGCCGTTGATGACCGGAAGGTGGGCCAGGAAGTTGCTGAAGGCGCGCCGGCCGGTGTCGGTCTTGCGCACCACCCAGATGCCGCCGCCGATGAGCACCGCGAGCGTCACGGCGATCGCAATAATGTTCTGGCCGATGAACAGTCCCGTACCGAGGACGATCTGCGAGAACAGGGGTGGCTTGATGCCACTGTTCGAAAAGACGCCGGCAACCTTCGGCAGGGCGAAGGTCGAAAGGAATACGATGATGCCCGACGCCGCCGAGACGAGCACGATCGGATAGACCATGGCCGAACGGATGCGACTCTTCAGTTCGGCCTCCTGCTCGAGCATCGCACTCAGGTCGTTGAACGTCTTTTCGAGGCTGCCCGAGGCTTCGGCGGCCTTCACGAGGCTCACGAAGGTCGGCGAAAAGCTCTCGGGGTGGCGCTCGAACGTCTCATAGAAAGGGCGGCCGCGGCCGAGGTCGTCGCGGACCTGGGTGAGGAACGACCGGACGGCGGGCTTGTCGAAGTCGGCGATCAGGATGTTGATCGCCGAAAGCAGGTCGGTGCCCACGCGGAGCATGAGCGCGATGTATTTCGTGAGGAAGACCTTGTCTTCGGTCGTGATGCTGCCGCCGATGTTCTTCCAGCCGGAATTCGCGCTTTTGACCTCCTTGACGGAAATCGGACGCAGCTCCCTGCCGGCAAGATACTGCAGGGCGTCGTTGAGGACATTCCCTTCGAAATCGCCCTCGACCATCTTCCCTTCCGCGTTGGCTGCTACGTAGTGAAAGACCATGGAATACCTTTATTGTACCTTATTCCCGCGCCGCTATTCGCGGATCACGCGGAGCACCTCTTCGAGCGTCGTGAGCGCGAGTTCGACCTTGCGCAGGCCGTCCTCGAACATGGTCTTCATGCCGGCCTTGCGGGCGGCGGCGCGCAGGCCCTCGAGATCGAAGCTCGCCGACGCGATGATGCTGCGCATCGACTCGTCGACTTCCATGACCTCATAGATGCCGATGCGGCCGCGATAGCCCGTCATGCCGCAGACCGCGCACCCCTTGCCGCGGTACATGATCTTCTGGATCTTCAGGTCGTCGATCAGGATGCCCGCCTCCCTGAGCTGTCCCGCGACGATGCTCTGGATGCCCTCGTCCGCCTCATAGGAATAGGTGCAGGACTGGCAGATCTTGCGGACCAGGCGCTGCGCGATGACGACGTTAAGGACCGAGCTTACGAGGAACGGCGGAATGCGCAGATCGAAGAACCGCGGTACGGCCGTCGGCGCGTCGTTCGTGTGGAGCGACGACAGGAGCAAGTGGCCGGTAAGCGACGACTGCACGGCGATCTCGGCGGTCTCGGCGTCGCGGATTTCGCCGACCATGATGATGTTCGGATCCTGCCGGAGCAGCGCCCGGAGCCCCGAGGCGAACGTGATGCCGGCCTGTACGTTGATCTGCGTCTGGTTCACATAGCGCATGTTGTATTCGATCGGGTCCTCGATCGTCGTCACGTTGACTTCGGGCCGGTTGAGCATGTTCATCAGCGCATACAGCGTCGTCGTCTTTCCGGATCCGGTCGGACCCGAGGCGATGATCATGCCATAGGCCTTCTTGATGTTGTCATTCACCTTCTTCGCGTCCTCGGGCGAGAAGCCGAGCTCCTCGAGCGACAGCGGCTTCTGCGACGCGTCGAGCAGGCGCATCTCGACCTTCTCGCCATAGAAGGTCGGCATCACCGAAACGCGGAGGTCGATCGTCTGATTGCCGATCTGATACCTGAAACGGCCGTCCTGCGGCGCAAAATGCTCGTCGATCTTGAGACCCGCGAGCAGCTTGATGCGGGCGACGATCGCCGGATGCACCGCCTTGGTCACCGTCATGATCTCGTACAGGATGCCGTCGATGCGGTACCTGATGAACGTCGACTCCTCGAGGATCTCGATGTGGATGTCGGACGCGCGGGACGCGACGGCATACGAGAGGACGTTGTCGACGATGCCGACGATCGGCAGCTGCGCGGCCGCCTGCGCGACATCCTTCGTGTCGCTCATGAGCGAGGTGCGCACGTTCTCTTCGATCAGCTTCTTGAAATCCTGGCCGAGCTCGTAGCCATAGACCGAAAACCCGCGATCGAGGTCGTCGGCCGCGGCGAGATAGGGCTTGATCTTCCCCTTGAGGCGCTGCTCGATGAACTGCCGGCTCTCGAGGTCCGACGGATCGGTCATCGCGACGTCATACGTCCCGTCCTCCTCTTTATTGAAAACGACCGCCTGGCGCTGTCGGGCGACATCTTCGGGCAGAAGCTTGATGAGCGCCGGGTCGAGCTTGAGGTTGTTGAAGTCGACCCGCGGCACGCCGAGGGCGTTCGCGATCAGGTTGCTCAGGTAGTTGGCCTCGACGACCTTGCTCGCGACGAGCACGTCGACGACGCTCTGGTTCTTGCGCTTCGACTCCTCAAGGTACTCGTCGAATTTCGCGGCGTCGATCAGACCCTCGGTCACGAGGAGCCTCTTGATTTCGTCGGCCGGCAAGGGAAGACGCGCCATGGTCTCTCCATTTTATCATGTTTCACATCGATTCGCCCCGGACGGCACGCAAAAAGCGCCGATTGCTCGGCGCTTTTCGTCTGGCTCGCGTGATCTCGTTAGAGCGAAAGGGCCGTCCCCTGCTCGTAGATATAGTTGTTCACGCCACCGTCCGTAGAAACCACGTCGCTGCCGCCACCGTTCTTGTATTTCGTGCTTTCGATGTTCGCACCGAACTTGAAGGTGGTGCCGGAAGCCTCATAGCTATAGAAATAGCCGGGGGCTGACGCCGAGGTTCCGGAGACGTTGACCGGATCAACCGGGAGGCTGCCGATCGGGGCGCCGGAGCTGATGTTGTTGAAGTTGACCGGGATCCATCCCGTGCTGTCAACCGCGCGACCGCCCGATGCGGTCGTCGAGGCGCTGATATAGGCGCCTGCCGCTTTCGGCATCCACGCAAGGCACGTGCTTGTCGAAACGGCCGCTCCGCCCGCGAGCGGGGTGACCCAGACGGTGGCACCGTTGCCGCTCGTCAGGCTCGCGGAACAAAGATTGATCACGCTATAGAGGACCGGGCTCGAGACATCAGCCAGATAGAGCGAAAGGGCGCTCTTCAGGTTTGCCAGGTCGGAAACGCGGTTCGAGTCGCGCGCCTGACGGAGCAGTTCCGCCGGGTTGAGCGACAAGATGACCACGACCGACAGCACGGCGATGATCGCGATGACGACCAGGAGCTCGATGAGGGTGAACGCCTTCCTGTTTTTTCGAGTTTTCATATTTTCAACGTAAAAGACGACCTTTGTATATGTAATCTAAGATTACCACACCGCCGATTTGCCCGGTTTTTATCCTGTGGATATCTGAAAGAGCGCGCCGAACTCACGCGGGAGCTCGGCCTCGAAGGCATATTGGGTTCCCGCAAGCGAAAACGACAGCGCCCGGGCGTGCAGCATGAGGCGCGCGATTCCCGGCGAAGCGCGTTTCGGACCATAGAGCCGGTCCCCCAGCACGGGGTGCCCGATGCTCGCGAGATGGACCCTGATCTGATGGGTGCGCCCCGTCCTCGGATGCACCTCGAGAAGCGAAGCGCCGTTCGGGGCGAAGCGTTCCGCGCCGAGTTCGTCCGTCACGCGATAGTCCGTCACGGCGGGCTTCGCCATCGTCGCCGCGTGGATGCTCCTCTTCAGCGTTCCGCTCTTCATGCCGATCGGCGCATCGATCACGCCTTCCTTGTTTTTCAAAATGCCGTCGACCGCCGCCGCATACGCCTTCGTCATGCGACGCTCCTGAAAAAGCGACTTCAGCGCTTCGAACGTCTTCTGATTTTTCGCGACGATCATGACGCCCGACGTTTCCTTGTCGAGCCGGTGCACGATGCCCGGCCGGATCGCAGGATCGTCGCCGACGGCGCTCACCCCAGGACGATGCTCGACGAGCCAATCGGCCAGCGTCATTTCGGGCTCGCGTCCATCAGCGCGCGCGACCGCCACGCGCGCATGGTGCACCTGCAGCCCGCTCGGCTTGTCGATGACGAGAAAATCATCATTCTCAAAAATGACATGCGGCTCGGGATTCATGATGAGGTTGTACCCGTTGTGCGCGTGGTAGGAATCGGACCTACGACCTTTTCATTATCAGTGAAATGCTCTACCACTGAGCTACACGCGCCCGTACCGTCTTCCTGCCGTCCATCCCTTCGTCAAGCTTCGGACGCTCCCGCGGCAGGTCCGGTGTGCGTCCTGGAGGGATCGGACCTCCGACCTCTACAGTGTCATTGTAGCGCTCTACCACTGAGCTAAGGACGCAATCGTGGTTTATGATAAACCGGATTTTCGCATTTAACAAGGCCTAGGGCTTCGTCTTGGGAGCTGCCGCTCCCTTCGTTCCCGTTGCTGCCGTCCCCGTCGCTGCCGTTCCCGGTGCCGGCGTCGAAGTCGGCACAGAGGGTGCGGCGGCCGGCGCCTGCGGTCCCGCCGGGGTGGTCGTCGAGACGCCGTGCCAGTTGAGGCCGCTCGCGGTATCGATGTCGAATTTCACGGGCGTCTGCGAAGGCGCGCCGTTGAACGCGTTATTCACGGCCGCAATGATGTCATTGGTCCCCCACGAATAGCACGCCGCGATGCCGCCGATGAACGCGATCGCGCATGCGACAAGGACGGTTTCGGGATGATTGCGTACGAAGGCTTTCATGTCATTGAAAATAGACGACTCCCTTGAGATTGAGCTGCGCGCCGCCCGTGCCGTTGTTCGAAACCTGGAGCGACGCGATGTTCATCAGGAAACCCGACAGCTTCGTCTCGAGGTCGTTCACGAAGCGCACGACATCGCCGAAGGATCCTTGGGCATTGATCGTGAAAGAGACGTTTCCCGCCGATCCGGCCGAGGCGGGGGGCGTCGCGTCGTTGTTGAAGGTGACGTTCGCCGTGACATTGTCAGCCGTCGCAAGGGACGACACTGCCGGAGGGAAGTTGATGAGCTGGGACCGCTTGGGGATGAGACGGCCCACGGCTGCCTGATAGCCCGCGGCAACCGCCTGGTTCCGCTCGAGGTCCGCGAGATGCGCGAGTTCGGCGGCGGCCTGCTCCTGGCTCGAACGGTTCTTCACCACTTCTGCGGATTTGAAGTTGATATCACCCGAGAAATAGATGAGGGCGCCGACGATCAGTATGACCGAGGCGACGATGACGGCGACGTTGATGATGATGCTCTTCTTGAAGTTGGATTTCATCCCTCGGTGATGGTCCCTTTATTTTAGCATTCATTAACTATTCATTAAACAAAACTTCCTTTTCGCCATCGCGCGGATATGCTTGAGGGCATGGAAGACGAACCGCTCTATTATAATGCCGTCGCGACGGCGCTCCACGGGGACACCCGCGCAATCCGCCGCATCCGGCGCGCGACATGGAGGGAATCCTACGAAACCCTTGCCAGCGATGCCCACGCCGCGCCAGCCGGCACGCCGCCGCCCGAACAGGCCTGGGATCCGCTTGAACGGCACGGGATCCGGCTCGTCCTCGCCGGCGATCCCGGCTTCCCCGAAGCCCTTAAAGGGATACCACAGCCGCCTTTGGCGCTCTATATAAGAGGGGTCCTGCCCGTCGGAACCATCGAAGCCCGGCCGACCGTCGCGATCGTGGGTACCCGCCGAGGGAGCCCCCGGGGGCTGCGGACCGCGGCCGTCTTCGGTCGCGCGCTTGCCGAGGCGGGCTGCGTCATCGCGAGCGGGCTTGCGCTCGGCATCGACGCGGCGGCCCACCGGGGCGCGCTCGAGGCCCGAGGCCCCTGCATCGCGGTCATCGCGAACGGCCTTTCGCATGTCCGTCCGTCGACGAACGCCCGCCTCGCCGAGATGGTCCTCGAAACCGGCGGCTGCATCGTTTCGGAATACCCGCCCGACGAAGAACCGCTCCCTCAGCGCTTCATCGAACGCAACCGCCTGATAAGCGGGTTCGCCTCCGGCACCCTCGTCATCGAAGCGCCCGAACGGTCAGGGTCGCTCGCGACCGCCGACTTCGCTCTCGAGCAGGGCCGCGAGGTGTTCGCCGTTCCGGGCCCGATCGACGATCCGCTCTATCGCGGGTCGAACGGGCTTATCCGTCAAGGGGCGACGCTCGTCACGAAACCGAACGATATTCTCGAGGCGTTTGGCATTGCGCCGGCCCCGTCAGCACCCCGGAGCGGCCCGGGCGGCTCGCGTGAAGAAACGCTGATAATGAAGGCCCTCGAAAGCGCCTCGGGTGCGCTCGAGGTTGACAAAATAATCACGATGACTAAACTTGAACCCCGAATCGCGATCCGCACCCTCGGCCTCCTCGTTGTGAAGAATATCGCAAGGGAAACCGGAGGCGGGTATATACTAGAAACTAATTACCGATAACCGGACGCGACCAGCATCATGGACCTCATCATCGTCGAATCCCCAACCAAAGCCAAAACGATCGGCCGGTTCGTCGGATCGGGCTTCACCGTGGAATCGTCCTACGGCCACATTCGCGACCTTCCGAAATCGAAGCTCGGCATCGACGTCGACAAGGATTTCGAACCCCACTATGTCATCCCCAAGAAGGCCGAGGCGGTCGTCGACGGGCTGAAGAAGCTCGCCGCGAAGGCCGACCGCATCATCCTCGCGACTGACGAAGACCGCGAAGGGGAAGCGATCGCATGGCACCTCGTCGCCGCCCTCGGGCTCGAAGGCGGCACGACCGGCCGCGGCCGCGCGAAGACCATCACGGCGCCGAAGCGCTTCGAGCGGATCGCGTTCCACGAGATCACGCAGGGCGCGATCATGCAGGCGCTCGAGCATCCGCGCGCGATCGACATCAACCTCGTGAACGCCCAGCAGGCCCGGCGCATCCTGGACCGGCTCGTGGGATACGGCCTGTCCCCCTTCCTGTGGCGCAAGATCCGCTACGGCCTGTCGGCCGGACGGGTACAGAGCGTCGCCGTCCGTCTCGTCGTCGAGCGCGAGCGCGAAATCGGCGCATTCAATAAAGAGGAGTATTGGTCCATCGAGGCCGACTTCAAGGCGGCGAAAGGCGGGGCGTTCCCGGCCTACCTCCACTCGATGAACGGCAAGGCGCTCGGCAAGATGGCCGTCACGAACGAAGCCGACGCGAAAAAAATTCTGGAAGGGCTGAAAGGCGCCTCATATGAAGTGAGCGATATCACGACGAAAGAGGTGCGCCGCAACCCGTCGGCGCCGTTCACGACCTCGACCCTGCAGCAGGAGGCGGCCCGCAAGCTCGGGTTCTCGGCGAAGCAGACGATGGCGGTCGCGCAGAAGCTTTATGAGAACGGCCACATCACCTATATGCGCACCGACAGCGTGCATCTCGCCGAATCCGCGCTCGCCCAGGCGCGCACGGTGATCGGCCGCGAATTCGGCCCCGAATACCAGCTCGCGGAACCCCGCCGCTATGCGACCCGCAGCAAGGGGGCGCAGGAGGCGCATGAGGCGATCCGCCCGACGAACCTCGGCGCCGTTTCGGGCCGCGACCTCGGCGTGAAGGAACGCAACGACCAGCGCCTCTATGACCTCATCTGGAAGCGCACGATCGCCTCGCAGATGAAAGAAGCGCTCCTCGAACAGACGTCGGTCGACATCGCGGCATCGACGCCGGGCGGCGAGATGTTCCGCGCGAACGGCCAGACCGTCCAGTTCGACGGCTTCATCCGCGCCTATACCGAGGGCCGTGACGAGGGCGAGAACGGCGAGATCGAGGGACAGCTGCCGAAGCTCGAGCAGGGCATGAAGCTTTCGCTCGAGGACCTGAAGCCGGTGCAGCACTTCACCGAGCCGCCGCCGCGCTATACCGACGCGACGCTCGTGAAGGCGCTCGAATCCGAAGGCATCGGCCGGCCGTCGACGTACGCCCCGACACTCTCGACCATCCAGGAGCGCGGCTATGTCGAGAAAATAGAGAAAAAATACCGTCCGACCGAGATCGGCACGCTGGTGAACGACCTCCTGGTCGAGAACTTCCCCGAGATCGTCGACCTCAAGTTCACTTCGCACATCGAAGAGGAGTTCGACGACGTCGCCGAAGGCAAGATCGCCTGGACCGAGATCTGCCGCGAATTCTACGTCCCGTTCAAGAAGGAGCTCGACGAGAAGGAGGCGACCGTCGAAAAGCAGGTCGAGGTCTCGACCGTCCCGTGCCCGCATTGCGGCAAGCCGATGATCATCAAATTCGGCCGCATGGGAAAGTTCCTCGCCTGTCCCGAACCGGGCGTGAAGGTCACGCTGCCGATGCCCGAGGAGGCCGCGCAGATCCGCGAGCTCGAAGAGAAGACGAAGGACGAACGCTGCCCGATCTGCGGCAAGCCGATGAAGGTGCGCCGCGGGCGGTTCGGGTTCTTTCTGGGCTGCACCGACTATCCGAACTGCAAGGGCGTCTCGAAGATCTGGAACAAGACCGGCTTCAAGTGCCCCAACTGCCTTGCGACGCCCGAGCGCGCCGACAAGCCGGGCGACGTCGTCGAGAAGAAGTCGCGCGGACGCGGCAAGCCGTTCTATGCCTGCACGCGGTTCCCCGACTGCACGTTCGTGATGAACAAGCGGCCCGAATCGCAGGAGGAGCTCGACGCCGCCTACAAGGCGTGGAAGGAGAATCCGCCGAAGCCGAAGAAGCCGGCGCGCGCGAAAGCCGCCCGGTAGCGCCGCCCGCAGTTGCCTAATCATCCCCCGGCCCGTAGGATGGAGGGATGACCGTGAAGGAGATCGCCGCACAGCAACCGCAAAGCCTCATCGGCCGCGCGTTTTCGTTCTCGAAAAGGGCGCACGAGAACCAGACGCGCAAGAGCGGCGAGCCCTATTTCAACCATTCGCTCGCGACGGCCGAGATCCTGCAGTCGTGGCATCTCGACGAGGACACGGTCGCGGCGGGCCTGCTCCACGACACGGTCGAGGACACGGGCGTCCCGCTCGCGACGATCGAGAAGGCGTTCAACAAGGACATCGCCTTCCTCGTCGACGGCGTGACGAAGCTCGGCCATATCAAGTACCGCGGCGAGGCGCATCGCGTCGAGAATCTGCGCAAGATGATCCTCGCGCTGTCCGAGGACCTGCGCGTCGTCTTCATCAAGCTCGCCGACCGGCTGCACAACATGCAGACGCTCGAGCACCTGCCCGCGGCGAAGCAGAAGCGCATCGCGCTCGAGACCGACGAGATCTATGCCCCGCTCGCCTACCGGCTCGGCATGCACAACGTGAGCGGCGAGCTGCAGGACCTCGCCTTTCCCTATCTGCATCCGCAGGATTACAAATGGCTCCTCGGCGCGACGAAGGAGCAGTACGAGGAACGGCTGACCTATCTTGAAAAGATCCGGCCGCAGGTCCGGAAGCTCCTCGAGGCGCACGACATCAGCCCGCTCGACCTCGAGATCCGCGCGAAGCGCTATTCGAGCCTCTATAAGAAGCTCGTGCGCCGCGACATGGACCTGAGCCGCGTGTACGACCTCGTCGCGATCCGCATCGTGGTCGCGACGCTGCCCGAATGCTATGCCGCGCTCGGCGTGATCCACGAGCTGTGGCCGCCGGTCCCGCGGCGCATCAAGGACTATATCGCCATGCCGAAGCCGAACGGCTACCGCAGCCTGCACACGACCGTGATCGGGCCCGAGGGGCACACGATCGAGTTCCAGATCCGCACGAAGGAAATGCACGACGAGAACGAATACGGCGTGGCCGCGCACTGGCTCTATGACCGGCGGCGGCGCGGCGAGGGCGTCTCGGGCAAGGCGCTCGCGAAGGAGATCGAATGGGTGCAGCAGCTCAAGCACTGGCAGGAGCACTTCACCGGCAAGGAGGAGAACCCCGACGAGTTCCTCGAGGCGATCAAGGTGAACTTCTTCACCGACCGCATCTTCGCCGTCACGCCGCACGGCGACGTGATCGACCTGCCCCAGGGCGCGACGCCGATCGACTTCGCCTATCACGTGCACTCCGAAATCGGCGACCAGGCGACGGGCGCGCGCGTCAACGGCGCGATCGCCCCGCTCGACCGCGAGCTGAAATCCGGCGACATCGTCGAGATCCTCACGCAGAAAGGCAAGAAGCCCTCGCCCGACTGGCTGCGGTTCGTGAAGACGGCGGCCGCGCGCGACCATATCAGGAACGCGCTCAAGGCCAAGCGCCGCAAGGTCACATCCCCTCGCGTTCCCTCTTGAGCTTCTTTAGGATGCTTTCGAGCTCCTCTTCGGAATAGAACGTGATCGTGATGCGTCCGGTGTTCCCGCCCTTGCGGATCTCGACCGGCGCGCCGAGCGAGGAGCTCAGCTCCTCCTGCAGCATCTTCATCTCCGGCGGGATGTTCCCCTCGATGAGCGGCGGGCGGCCGCGGCGGGTCGTCGTCGTGCGCTGCACGCGCTCCTTCACGTCGCGGGTCGTCAGGTTGTTCGCCAGGATGTCGTCGAAGAGCTGCTTCTGCAGATTCAGGTCGTTCACCGAAAGCAGCAGGCGCGCATGGCTCTCCGACAGCGCACCCTTCTCGACCGCCTCGCGAACATAGTCGGGCAGGTCGAGCAGGCGCATCGCATTCGCAACCACCTCGCGCGACTTGCCGAGCTTCGCCGCGATCTCGCGCTGCGTCATATGGAACTCCTCCTGCAGGCGCACGAACGCGCGCGCCGTCTCGATCGGGTTCAGGTTCTCGCGCTGGATGTTCTCGATGACCGCAAGCTCGAGCTTCTCGCGCTCGAGGCTCACGTTGCGCACGATCGCGGGGACGGACAGCAGCCCGAGAAGCTTCGCCGCAAGATAGCGGCGCTCGCCGGCGATGAGCTGGTATTCGACCTCGATGCCCGAGGGCGTCTCACGGTCGACTTTCGAAACGACGAGAGGCTGCAGGATGCCGAATTCGCGGATCGAATTCGCAAGATCCTTCAGCGCCGACTCGTCGAAGTGCCGCCTCGGCTGGTCGGGATTCGGCTTGATCTTGTCGAGTTCGAGATGGAATATGAAATCCGATTCGGCGTGCTCGTTCACCGGCGCGTTTTTCTGCGCGATTGCGGGGGTTATCGGCGCACCGCCGGCGGGCGGCTGGGCCGCGGGCCGCTCGGCCTTGTTCGGCTCATGTTCCTGCGGACGGATCTCGGGCTGCTGGGAGATCGGCGCGTTCGAAGTCTGTCCCTGGGACGGCTGCCGTCCGTCGGGCGTTCCGGCGCCGTTCCCCGGCGGCGTCCCACCCTGGTTCCCCTTCTGCGGTATGAGCGATTCGAGTCCCTTGCCAAGCATGGAAGTGTCAGATGTTGAAATTGCCGAATTCGCCGCCGAGCGCGATCGCACGCGGCTCGCTTTCCCAATCGCGCTCCTGATTGATCACCTCGAGGGCCAGGCGCTCATAGGCGACGGCGCCCGGCGAGTCGGGACGATAGAGCACGATCGGCTTCGAGAAGCTCGGCGCCTCGGCGAGCGCGACGGCGCGCGGGATCTCGACCTCGAACACGCGGTGCGGGAAGTGCTGCCGGATGTTCTTCGAGACCTCGCGGCTCAGCTTCTCGCGCTTGTCGTACATCGTGATGAGCGCGCCCGACACGCGGATCGGATGCTGCAGGTTGTTGCGGATGAGCTCGATCGTCTCGAGAAGCTGCCCGATGCCTTCGAGGCTGTAGTATTCCGCCTGCACGGGGATGATCACTTCGTCGGCCGCGATGAGGCCGTTCACGGTCAGCAGGCTGAGGCTCGGCGGCAGGTCGATCAGGATGTAGTCATAGGTATGCCGCACGCGGTTCACGAACTTGCGCAGGTAATATTCGCGCTCGGGCGCGTCGACGAGCTCGATGAGGGCGCCGGCCAGGTGGGGCGCTCCCGGAATGTAATGATAGTTGAAGAGCGGCGAGGACCAGATGAGGTCGCCGTGCGGGACAAGGTCGAGGATGCCGTGATAGATGCTCGTCGTCGTGGCGCGCACGTCGTGGCCGAGCGCCGAGCTCGCGTTCGCCTGCGGATCGAAGTCGACGAGCAGCACCCGCTTGCCCGCCATGGCGAGATAGGCGCCAAGGTTCACGGCGGTGGTCGTCTTGCCGACCCCACCCTTCGCATTGCAGATTGCGATGACGCGCGCCATATGCCTTGATTTTACACTAAAAAGGCCGCGATTTCATCCCCACCGGCCGATTGAAAAAAGGCGGCGTCTCGCCTATAGTGATGTGGCGTTTTCATGCTCGGGTGGCGGAATGGCAGACGCAGCGGACTCAAAATCCGCCGATCGCAAGGTCATGAGGGTTCGACTCCCTCCCCGAGCACAAGATTCCTCCTCTCCCTTTCAGGGACGTGTCTCGGCCTGCTGGCCGAGCACTCTCTCTCGGCACCTACGTGCCTCCGAGAAGCCCTGAAAGGGAGAGGAGGAATCTTGTTTTTCTTATGGAGGGAGTCGAACGGCGGAGCAAGAATTTTCAGCAGAAAATTCTTGCGAGCCGGTGCCCAGGCCTCGCGAGCGCGGCGGCGCGAGCGAGAGCCGCGGGCGACGACCGACCCGAACACAGATCCCTCCTTATATCTTCTTTTTTCCCCGCCTTCCGATGACGAATTTCTGGGACGGGCTCAAGGGCTTGTCCTTGCGGTGGATGCAGCCGTACCAGCAGCAGGGACGTCGCATCCCTTCCTTCAGTTCCGAACGCACCCGCGCTATGTGTTCTTGCCGCACCTCCGCCGTTTTGACAGAGACGACCCAGCAAATCCACTCATTGCGCGCGAGCGGCGTAAGGCTTTCCCATTTCGCCAAAGCCCTGGGATCGGATGCCAGCGCTTTTCGCAGGTCCGGCGGCAGGGTGTGCGCCACGCCTCCGGAGATCCGTTTTGCCATGGGTATAGTATAGTGAAATTCCGGAAAGGATGCTGCGAAGACATAATTTTAACTACCGTTGCCGGACGGATAGTACAACATGCTTCCGAAAATCTACTTCAACCCTTCTTGACCGATGAAGGCCTGCACGAGAGCATTGGCAAGATCAGCTTGGGATTGCGGGAGAACATAAGTTGCTTCAAGGTAATAAAAGCCGAGCGGATCATTATGCGGATCATAATAAGCGACTCCTCGCGTTAGAAGCCCATTTTGATTCGGTAGTTCATACGTCACGAGCGTCGGGGACACCGTACTGACAACCAATCCCTGAGGGATGGTCGAGGTCGCGTATGGATACGTGCCTGCCTCCTCCTGCCGTGCCGCAGGAAAATAGGTGCCAGCTGCGTACAGCATGCAATTCGAGCAAGCTGGTATGTTCTCATAACTCACATGCGGCCCCGACGTTGCGGATTCGCCTGACGGATATAAATTCACCTCCAGACTCCCGTCTTGCCCTTCGCTGCCGGAGCCTGTCCAACCCGCCGGGCCAAGCCAAACCTTTCCGGCGACGCCATATGCGGCAATCTGACCGGCGAACTCCGGAGGAACGCCGATGCTGATCTTTTTCGGATAGCCGGCGTTGCTCCCCGAAGTACCGGCGAATGTCCACGGCAGCGCCGTTATCGGAAGAGAAACCGCGAAAGCTTGCGTCTTAAACGAGGCAACCGATTGGCGTACTTCGCTCAACAGACCCGCAGGAGTGTTTCCATTCCAAGTCGAATAATAAAAATCGTGCTGACCATTCGTGGCAAGGCAAGCGGGCGCATCGTCGGATTGATCAACCATATCATATCCGTGCGGAACAGCCGTGATAATCAACACGGGACCGTTCAATGCTTGAGAGGTGAAGGTAATCGAACGATAGGGAACGGTCGAAGTATTTTCGGGATAAGCCAGGGATATCACTGACGATGTTGTCGAAGCGGTCCAATCGGTGGGAATGATCAGGGTAAATTCGGGATCATGGTACGTTTGCCAACTTATCGTGCTCGTCGGATTGGTCGAAGTTCCGCTGTTGGCAGGCTCAGCCATCTGGACTGAAGTCGAAATCGTTGAAGAAGGCCCGGAAGCGGAAGATACATTGACGGGCACTACCGAATTGCTGATCGGCTGATTGCGAGCGAGCTGAAGATGGCTTGCATACCACGCTCCACCCGCAACGAGAGCTATGACAATGGCAACGATCAGGAGTTCAAGCAGAGCGAAGCCCTTTTGATGCATGCCCTAACTATATCATGCGGCCCGGGGTGGGATTCGCCCGCGGCTCTCGCTCGCGCCGTCGCGCTCGCGAGGCCTGGGCACCGCCTCGGAGAATTTTTCTGCTGAAAAATTCTCCTCCGGCGTTCGAATCCCTCCACCATGCACAGGCACACAAGAAGGTCTCTTGAAGGGAGTCTCGGAGCCGCGGAGGCGGCGAGAGCCTGGGCGCGCGCCCAGCAGGGCGCGACGCCGTCCCTTCAAGAGACCTTCTTGTGTGCCCGGGGTGGGATTCGAACCCACAAACCCTTGCGGGTCAAGGATTTTAAGTCCTCTGCGTAAACCGTTCCGCCACCCGGGCGCACCCTGAGTGTATGCCATTTCGCGGGCAAAAAAAAGTCCGGCAAAGGGGTGGTGATGCCGGACGGAGTGAAAAAAAAGCGCAAGGTCACGCTTCCCAAAGAAGCTGATGCCTCAAATCCGTGTAATCGAGAGTGGTCCGCCTGACGGCAACATGCTTGGTGCCCAACCGTATGAGCTCCTCGCGGGTCGCCAGACGGATGACGTAATCTTCGAAGTTATCTCCGGCGGGGAGATCCTGAATCACGGTCTGGTCGTTCCCGCTGACGACTGCCGGGCAACACCAGACGCCATCGATCTCGAGGGGCATAAGCCAACCTCCACTACCTTCATTATGACGCTCCGGCGGAAATCCGAAAGCCGAAGAAATCCACACCCCTTTCGTGAGGCCACGGCGGGATTTGCACCCGCGTATCGCGGTTTTGCAGACCGCTGTGTTACTGCTTCACCACGTGGCCCTTGCTGCACTGCGCGGCTCCTCCGTATTCTAGATTATTGTCCCTCCTCAAGCAATTTCTCGATCTTCGCGGCGTTCTCGCTGCCGTGATCGAGCACGAACGAGACGCGCGGCATCGGCTTGATGTTGATCTTCTTCATGAGCAGGTGCTGCAGGCGTCCGGCGTGCCGCTCGAGCTCGCGCATCGCGCGCTCCTCGGCCGCTGACGGGATCACGCTCACGAGCGTCGCGGCATGCTCAAGCTTCTTGTCCACGTCGACGCCCGTCACGGTGACGAGCGCGCCGCCGAAGTCGAGCTCGCGCATGATGATCATCGAAAGCTCCTCGCGAATCAGCTTGCTCACGCGGTCTGCGCGGAAGAATCTCATGGATGCGGAACTGTTATTTCCTGATGATGAGGATGTCGCCCACCTGGATCGCCGTCTGCGCGCTCACGAGCAGCCCGACCTCCTTCCCCTTCTCGGCCTGGGT
>DATKNL010000009.1:0-101786 GCA_035541435.1 Minisyncoccota bacterium
TCACGCTCGCGTCGAACGCCGATCCGATCGCCCTCACGACGATCTTCAACGCTCCGGACTTCGTTCCGGGATGGATCGACGTGACGGACGCGACCGCGAAATCGAACACGCTCTCGATGGCCTTCATCGGCAACGTGAACACGGTCGCGCTCGACGCTTCGGGCGAAACCTACAACCTTGAACGCGGGGCCGCCGTGGTCCACAAGTTCAAGCCCGACATGACACCCGACGGCAGCTTCGGCGTAAGCGTTGCCGACCATGCCATGGCGGTCGACCCGGCCACGGGCGACGTCGTCACGGCGGGAGCGTTCCTCGACGCGTACTCGCCGAGCGGAACGATCGTCGGCAGCAACCAGGAGGTGATCTATTCAGGTAACGGGATCGCGGCCGCAAACCGCATCCCCTGCATGGTGAGCACCTCGATCGTGTGCCTGCCCGACGTCGCCGGCTTCACGAACTCGGTCCATGCGGCGCTCGCGGACTTCTCGAACACCGTCGCGATGACCGCCGCAAACGGCCACGTGACGGCATACGCCTATTCGCGGACGCCCTCGAAGCTGTGCGCGTTCGACGTGACGCCCCAGGCGGTGACGCCCGGGACGTGCGCGACCCTCACCGGCCTCTCGACGGCGGTGAACGACGAGTTCCAACTCGCCATCCTCGGCACCGGCTCATCGGCCGCGCTGCTCGACGAGGCGGGCAAAACGCTCGTCTTCGTCGACCTTGCGTCGATGACCGAAACGAAACGCGCGTCGCTCCAGGG
The DNA here is from genome assembly GCA_035541435.1 of Minisyncoccota bacterium. Taxonomy (GTDB): domain Bacteria; phylum Patescibacteriota; class Minisyncoccia; order UBA6257; family 2-01-FULL-56-20; genus JAKAGE01. Next base: position 764 of record DATKNL010000009.1, read on the forward strand.
CAATCCGATGAGGATCGCCGCGGACGCGACTCACAACGACGTCGTCGCAGCGTTCGCCGACCCCGCCGCCCGCCTCACGCGGTATGCGAAGGTCGATCCATCTGCCGGGACGGTGACAAACCTGTCATCGACCTCGACCCTCCTTTCGGTCGGATTCGCCGTAAAGCCCGACGGCACGAAGCTCATTTCGTGCATGCGGGACAAATGCGAAGCCGTCAACAACCAATAATCGCGCAAACCATTGCGCAAAACCCCGACCAATCGGCCGGGGTTTTTCTTTTTTTTGCAAAATCCCTGCGGAGGCGCTTGCCTATTGCGGGCAGCCGAACGGGTTGGTGAACGGATTGCACTCGACAGGACCGGGATTCGCGGTGGAAACCGTCACGTTCGAGCTCGCCTGGGACGTGCCGCTCGGGTCGGCGCAAAGGATCGTGTATTGCGTGGTCGAGGTCGGCGTCTCGCTCACCGTTCCGGTCACGTTCGCGGTGTGCGGGTTCAGGTTGAGCAGCTGGGACGAATTGCCGAGGAGCGAGCAGAGATAGGTCACCGGAACCGGCGCGCAGCTATAGGTGATCTTCGTGGGATTCGGAAGGATGACCACGTTCGGATTGGCACCGATGGAGCACAGGATCGAAAGGATGCTTTCGGGCGTCGTCGCCGACTTCGTGGCGTCGTCGACCGACGTGGCTTTGATGTTCACCGTGCCCGAGGCGATGCCCGTGAACAGGCCGCCCGACGTGATCGATCCGAGCGTGCCGCTCGATACGGACCAGGTTTCAAGGTTGTCGGTCGTGCCGTCGCTCTTCGTCGTCGTTGCAGCGCACTGGGCGGTGCCGCCGACTGCGACCGAACTCGGCACGCATGAGAGGCTCACGCCGGTGACGGTGACGCCTCCGACGGCCGTCGCGGTCACCGTCGTCGAGGTGGCGATGGAGCCGTTCGGACCGGTGCAGTTCATGGAATAGACGACGCTGCCTACCGCAAGCGGCTTCACCGAAGCCGTGCCGCTGAGGACCGCCGTACTGCCCGTCCAGTCAGCCTCGGCGGGCGCCGCGGACTTGGTGCAGGTCGTGACGTTCGTCGCTGCCCAGGTGAGCGTCGCCGACGAGCCGAGCGTGACGCTCGTCGGACTCGCCGAAAGCGTAAGGGTCGGGGCGGGCGCCGGCTGGAGGCTCACGGTCACGCCCACGGAACTCGTCGCATGCCCGTTCGCGGTGACGCCGGTCAGGGTAACGAGCGCCGAGCATCCGGCCGAGCATCCGACGGGAATCGACGCCGCGGTCAGGCTCACGCTCTGCGGCGCGGCGCCCTGGTTCAGGGTGACGCCCGCAAGCGACGAGATCGACAGCCAGCCAGAAGGACCGCCGCCATAGTTTGTCGATGCGGCAAGGTTCGAAACCGACGAGCTTGCGGTTCCTGTCTGGTCGGCGATCGTGAAGGTCCCGACATAGCTTGAGCCGCTAAAGGTCAGATAGACCGTCGAGCTGTTTACGTCGATCTTGCCGATCGGGTCCCACTTGATCGTGAAGTTGCCCGTGTCCCCCGCATTCGCGAGCGTGAGCGTCGGGTTGGTCGAGGCGCAGCTCGGGGCGCCGCTGTTCACGAACGCGCAGGTCGTTTCGGCCCGCGCCGTCCCGCCGAACAGGAACCGGGTCACGAAGGCGATGAACGTGCTGCCCTTCGCGCTCGCAAGCGCCGTGCCGCGCTCAACCCCGCTGAAGGCATAGCCGGCCGGCGCCGAAGCGGACGGGTTGATGACATAGCTGTCCGAGACGTTGCCCGCGGGAACGCTCGCATAGGTCCCCGTCGTCCCCGTGCAGGTCGCTCCGGCGCAGGTCGGCGCGCCCGTCACGCTGCCGGCGAAGTTCCACGCCGAGCTCACGCCATAGCCGCTCACGGAGTTCACCGAGACCACGTTGATCGTGCCGCTGTTCGGATTGGTGATCGTGATCGGCACCGAAAGCACGCCGCCCGGAACGCCTGACCCCTGATAGCTCAGCGTCCAGACTTCGGTATAGGATCCGGCGGCGGCCGGAGCCGTGAACGTCGGGATGGTGAAGGCGGCGCTCGTCCCCGCTGCTATGTCGGGAGTTGCCGCATAGACGGATGAACTCGAAGCGGGAATCCTGAATGTCTGAATGAGGGGCTTGCAACCTCCGAGATTCCCAGGAGGGGCCGCGAGGGCCTGCCGCGGAGCAAGCAACCCAAGCACGTTGCAGTTGATCGTGTATTGATAGGCCGGCTGATAGGTATTCGTAAGGGTCGTCACGATGCTGAAGGGCAACGTCGCCGCCGTGACGAACGTCGACGGGGTATGCGTGATGAAAAGGTCATTGGCCGTCAGGACAACCGGGAGGGTGCAGCTCACGGCCGGAGGAGCGGTCGGCTCGCCCGGCGGATCAGTCGAAATAGTCCCAGCGATGACCACTTTCGGATGCAGGGCCGGATCCGGCGAGTCCTTGATGCCGTCGCCGTCCGTATCCTTTTCGCAATTGCCCGAACCGACGGAACCGGCAGGAATCTTGGCCGTCCAATTGCTCGAGGCGAGATCGGTCTGCCCGGTGTTGTTCACCGTGATCGTCGAGCTTGCGATCGTCTGGTTCGCGCTCATGGTCGACGGCAGGTTCGACGACATCGTGACCTGCTCATAATTGCTCAGCGGAACGACGGACGCCGCGACGAACATGCGATAGTCGTCGGGAGTCGTCGAGTACGACGAGCAGTTGCCGTGCGTATAAGAAGCGATGGTCCCGCTCCATCCCCCGCCGAGCGGCGTGAACGCGTTGCTGCAATAGGCTCCGTTCGGATAGGCCCCGATGGAACCCGGGCCGCCGTTCGCCTCGGCGAGCGAAAAACCGATCCTCAGGTTGCCGATCACCATGCCGGCCGGAAGGGCTCGGACATTGTTGATCAGCGGCTGCAGGCTCGTAAGCTTATCCTTGCTCCCCGGCCACGTCCACGCGGACCACGTCCCCGCGGCACCGGCCTGGCTTGCCCATATCGGGGCCGTGCATGTGCCGGTCTGATCGCACAGCTGGAACGTGAAGTCCTCGGTGAAGGGTCCCGAAGCGTTCACATAGATGGCCCCGCTCTGGCCGCTGAAATTGGTCGAATAGCTCGTCGGCAGAAGCGCCGCCTGCGCCTGCCCAATCGGCATGAGCGCAAGCCCGAGTCCCGCGCTCATGAACACGGTCACCGCTGCGATCGCGATAGGAAATATCTTCTTCATGTTATTTGAGCGAATAGCCGATCGTCACGGTTCGGCTCGTGCGGTGGTCGACGATCGAGAACGCCACGACCGCCGTCGCGTTCTCGGCATGAAACCCGTCGACGCCGGAAAACGTCATCTCGTTCGAAACCGTCCACCCGTTGCTCGTGAAATAGTTCTTATAGTCGGCGCGAAGCGTCGCAAGCGATGTCGACGTGTTCCAAACCGCCGAATACTCATGGACGGTCGGCGAATAGGTGGCGGAATAGCTCGAGATCACCTGCGCATCCTTGTCGAGCACGAGCTCCTGCGGGAACTGCGGCGTGAGCTGGCCCTGCGGCGCAAAGGTCGGCGTCCCGGTGGGGGCGGCGTTCCCCGTCATCGAGGGATGGGACGCGGGACGCCAATCGAACACGAGAAGGACCGCGATCGCAACGATCGCAAGACCGATCCAGGCCCACAGGTTCTTCTGCCGATCCGCTTGCATATGCCTTTATCATAGCAGAGCCGGCTTTCCGCCCTGTGGATATCGGGCGCGTCGCGGGCCGAAGCGGCAGGAACGGCAGTATCGGCGCTACGGGCAGGTCCCGCCGGTCGGGTCGCAGTCGCGGCTGCGGGCGCTCACGGTCGTTTCGAAATTGAAGGTGGTCGAGGCGATCGCCGGGTCGGACGAGCTCGGGCTGACGTCGAGCGCCACCGTGATGCGCGGGAGCCAGTGGTCCCCTTCCTGGTTGCCGAACATCCGGAAGGACAGGTACCTCACCTTGACGTCGGGCGACGTGAGCGGCGTCGAACTGCCGTTGTCGGTCCGCGTGAGCACGCCGTTCACGTTCACATAGTTCACTTCGTCGCCGCCCGCCGTGAAATAGTCGAGGACCGGGCACGTCCAGCTGCCGTCGGTGTTCACCGTGCAGGCGTTCACGCCGCCGCAGCGCGCGGCGATCGTGTTGTTGCTCGTGTCGTGGCAGAACAGGAACCCGGTGCGGATCTCGCGGGCCATCTCCTCGATCGACACGCTCACGTTGTCCTGGGCCGAAATGAGCCGGCTCACCTCCCCCTGCGTGTGGATGGCCTGCACGAAGCCGCCGACCGCGATCGCGACGAGCGTCACGAAGATGCCGATCGAAACGAGGGTCTCGACGAGCGTGAAGCCCTGGCGGGGCGTGCGATGGCGATGAATGTCAGTACCAGTCATAGAAGTGGTCTTCGTCGACGACGCTTTGGCTCGCACCGGGGCCGACGGTCCACGTGACGGTCGAGCTCACGTCGATCTCGGTCGCCGACGGCCAGGTGACGGTCACCTTGCGCACAAACGGCGTCCGCGTCCCGGCAGAATATTGATAAAGGTGGCTTGTCGCCGTTCCGGCGGACGAGTCGAAATAAAGGGCGTCGTTGTGGACCCCGAGGCCGACGGTCGTCGTCGTGTTGTAAATCGGGCTCGAGAGGCCGACCGGCGTGTCGGTTCCCCAGGCCGTCCCGCCCGTGCCGTACATGTCGAAGTCGACGATGTTCTTCATGATCTCGATCCCTTCGGCGGCAAGATAGGACGCCGTCGTCTCGTCGGTCGCGACGCGGTTCAGATAGATCGAGCGCGAAAGGAGCGCCGCGATCCCCATGAAGGCCGTCGAGATCATCGCGAGGGCCACCATCATCTCGAGAAGCGATTGCCCGCTTCGCGAGGCACGTCGTTCGTCATGCGGTGCGCGGTTCATATCAGAAGGTCGCCTGGCCTATCTGGTTCACTCCGACGTTTTTCGTGGCGCCGCCGATGGTCGTTATGAGGTTCACATAGGAGGTCGTCGCGCCGAACAGGTATCCGCCCGACGTCGCGTTGTTGACGTTCGCGATGAGCGTGGTCGGGTTCGGCGGGATGAAGATGACGGCGACAAGGCTCGGCGTGCTCGTCGTGTTGCTGTACATGCTGACGCCCTGGGACGTATGCACGTTCCACGTCTCGTTCGAATATTGCACCATGTCCGTCGCGGGATGGAACCCGGCGGCGGTCGTCGAGGCGATCGACGGGCAATAGCCGGTCGACTGGGCGATCGGCGGCGTATAGACGAAAAGCGAATAGGTCGAGCTCGGGACGTTGAAATACATGCCGTAGCCGCAGGCGAGGGCGCCCACGCTGTAGGTCGCGATCGCAAGCTGCCGGGCCTGCAGGGTGAGCTGGGCCACCTTGGTCGCCTCGACCGAGAGGGCGATCTGGCTCTGTCCCTGGTTGCTATAGACGATCGCGATCGCCGAAAGGAGCGCCGAGATGGCGATCGCGACAAGGAGTTCGATGAGGCTGAAACCCTTCTTCACGGTTTCATTGTACCACGCCGTCCCGCGGCCGCTGCGGCGGGTCAGCGGGCCACGAGGTCGAAATAGGCCCGCACGATCGGGAATCCCGCGAAGAAGGTGACGGCCGCGGCGCCGACGAGGAAGGGCCCGAAGGGAATCGACCCTTTCATGGTCCGCCGTCGTGCGGCGATGAGGCCGACGCCCACGAGCGCGCCGCTCACGAAGGCGACGACGACGAGCATGCCGATGTCGGGCCAGCCGAAGATGAGGCCGAGCGGCGCGGCGAGCTTCACGTCGCCGAGGCCCATCCCCCGCCCGCGGGTGATGCCGACGAGCAGCGCGAAGAACGCCGTCGCGCCGAGCGCGGCCGCAAGATGGTTCAGCCACAGGCTCCCCTGATAGCCGAACGCCGGCGCGAAGCTGCCGAAGAACGAGTGGTTCGCGAGGCCGAAGAACCCGCCGATCTCGATGAGCAGGAAGACCCCGAGCACCCCGAGCGCGAGATTGAGCTCGTCGGGAATGATGCCGAGCCGGAGGTCGATATAGGCCACGAGCAGCAGGATCTCGAAAATGACGACCCAGATCACCGAAAGCACGATGACCGGGGCCGTCGTGTCGGCGATCGAGAAGAGGAACGCCGGAACGAAGGTCACGATGAGGGCCGACACGAGCTCGACGGCCGGATATTGCCAGCCGATCGCCGCCTGGCAATGCCGGCAGCGGCGGCCCTGGACGACGAAGCTCACGACGGGCACGAGCTCGTACCACCGGAGCGTCGTCCCGCAGTGCGGGCAGTGCGACCGTCCGCCGATCACGGCCGGATCGGCGACGAACCGCTCGCCGTCATAGCGCAGGGCGATCACGTTCATGAAACTCCCGACGACGAGGCCGAAGATGAAAAGGAAGACATAAGGCATGCATCCATTCTATCCCCCTTTGGCCGCGGGAGCCATCAAAAACAAAAGCCCCGCACGCGGCGGGACTTTTGCGAAAACGAAGCTCGAGACTAGATCGTCAGGCAGAAGTCGGGAGCAGCGCAGGCGTGCGGCGGGACGTTGCCAGAAGCAAACCAAGCGGCCGCATAGTTCGACGGGGCAGCATAGCTCTTGAAAGCCGTACCGCTCGCATTCTCGAGGGTGGCTCCCACGATGTACTGCGTTCCGCCAGCCGTAGCCGTACCGTTCTCGCCGTAGTAGTAAGAGACGGTGCCGCCAGCAGGATCCTGCGGGTAGCTGTTCACGCCGATAGCGGCGCCCTGAAGGGCAGCGGCCATCGTCGCATAGGATTCAGCGACCGTCGGTCCGCAGGCAGCGGTGCCGGGATAGAATCCGCACTTGTTGTAATAGAGCTCGATACCGCTCTGCACTTCGTGCAAGTCAGCAACGCGGCGCGAGTCGCGGCCAGCCTGCTGCGTAGGTCCGAGACCGACGAGGACGACCGAAGCCAGGACGGCGATGATCGCAACCACGATCAGGATTTCAATGAGGGTGAAACCTTTTCTCATATGTAGGGATGTTGAAACCTTTTTCTCGACCTTTTCTTACCTTTCAGTGTAGCAAACGGGGAGGGTGGGGGCTGTGGAAAGCCCTAGGAAAAGTTGGCGGTAAGCCGGTAAATCGGGATCAGGACCGAGGCAAACAGCACCCCTACCATGATGCCCATGCCGAGGATGAGCGCCGGCTGGATGAGCTCCACGAGGTTGCCGGTCATGGCGTCGGCTTCGGCCGTATAGACGTTCGAAAGGCGCCGCAGCATCTCTTCGAGCTTGCCGGACGTCTCGCCGACCGAGACCATCTGGGAAACGAGCGCCGGGAAATAGTCGGGATATTTCATGATGCCGGCCGAGAAGAGCTCGCCCTGCCGCACGTCCTCGGCGATGTTGTGGACCGCGTCCTGATAGATGGTGTTCCCCACCATGTGGCTGATGACCTCGAGCGCCTGCGCGATCGGGATGCCGCCGTGGACGAGCAGCGCCGCCGCGTTGGCGAACCGCGCGATGATGATCGGGACATAGACCTTCTTCACGACCGGCGCGCGTATCTTCATCTCGTCGAGCAAGGCCTCGCCTTCCCTCGTCGCGAAATAGTTCGTCCCGACGATGCCGAGGATGACGAGCGCGACAAGGATGGCGGGCCACCACGTGGCGAGGAACTGGCCGGTGAGCAGCAGGGTCTCGGTGTACCACGGAAGCTGCACGTTGTTCTGCTGGAAGACGGCGCCGAGCTGCGGGAAGACGAACGCGAGCAGGATGAACGCGACAAGCAGGAAGACCACGATGACGATGATCGGATAGATCATGGCGGAACGCGCCTTCGATACGAGCTCGCCCTCCTTCTCGGTATAGTCCGCCAGGAACCCGGCGACCTCGTTCAGGTTGCCCGTGACCTCGGATGCTCGGATCATCTCGACGTAGAAGCTGGGAAAGATCTTGCCCTGCCGCTCCATGGCCTGCGAGAAGGACAGGCCGGCGTCGATGTCCTGGGTCACCTCCTGGATCGCCGCCTTGAGCTTCGGGTTGACCGTCTGTTGCTGCAAAATCTTGAGCGCGTTGTTGAGCGGCAGCCGCGCCTCGAGGAGCGTCGCGAGCTGGCGGGCGAAGATGATGACGTCCTTGCGCTTCGGGCGGCTGAGCAGCTCGTTCACCGCGTCGAGGATGCCGGGCGATTCGGCCTCTTCGATGCTCATCACGAAGAGGTCGTGCGAGCTGAGGATCGTCGCCGCGCTGTCGCGCGAATCCGCCTCGACGTAGCCCACCTGCAGCTCCCCTTCTTTGTTTTTGCCCTGGTATTTGAATTTCATGTCCGCTCAAGCAGGATGCGGAGTTCCGCCGGGTTCAGCGAATAGAGTTCGGCGTTGTCGAGCGAGATCTCCTTGTTCTTCACAAGGTTCGCGAGGGACCGGTTGAGGGTCACCATGCCCTCCTGCAGGCTCGTCTCGATCACGAGGTCGATCTGATAGGTCTTGCGCTCGCGGATCAGGTTCCTGATGGCCGGGTTCACGATCATGATCTCCATCGCCGGGATGCGGCCGCCCGAGATGCGCGGCAGCAGGCGCTCCGAGACGATCGCGACGAGCGTCGCGGCGAGCTGCGAGGTCACCTGGCCCTGCTGCTCGGCGGGGAACGAGTCGATGATGCGGTCGATGGTCTGCGCGGCGGAGTTCGTGTGGAGCGTCGAGAGCACGAGGTGGCCCGTCTCGGCCGCGGTCATCGCGGTGCCGATCGAGACCGCGTCGCGCATCTCGCCGATCATGATGACGTCGGGGTCCTGCCGGAGCACGGTGCGGAGCGCGGCATGGAAGCTCGTCGCGTCGCTGCCCACTTCGCGCTGCGAGACGATGCAGCGGTCCTGGGTGAAGAGGTATTCCACCGGGTCCTCGATCGTGATGATGTGGTCCGAGCGCTCGTGGTTCACCTCGTCGAGGATCGCGGCGAGCGTCGATGACTTGCCGTGGCCGGCCGGTCCCACGACGAGCACGAACCCCTGCGAAAGCTTCGTGAAATCGTGAAGGAGCGGGGGCAGGTTGAGCTCCTCGAGGGTCTTGATGCGGTTCGGCACGAGGCGGAGCGCCGCGGCAAGGTAGCCGCGCTGATAATAGGCGTTCACGCGGAAGCGGGCCTTGTCCTCGAAGCTATAGGCGAAGTCCACCTGGCGCTGGGTCACGAGCTTGGCCTTCTGCTCCTGCGTCATGAGCTCCCCGATCACGCCTTCGGCGCCCTCGGGCGTCATGATCGGCTCCTTCTGCAGGGGCACGAGCACGCCGTCGATGCGGAGCGTGGGCCGGCGGCCGACCGCAAGGTGCAGGTCGGACGCGTTCTGCTTCGCGCACATCGTCAAAAGGTCGATAAGCTTCTGCTTGAAATCCTCCATGGCGGTAATTTCCTTCATTGTAGCATATTGACTTGCGGGCCCGTTTGGAGGATCATGGAGCCAGCTCGAAAAATCGCATCAGAAGGGAGGGTCAAGCCATGATTCGGGCCATCGGGGTTCTCTTCATCCTCGGAGCCGCAGGTTATTGCATATTCGGTGGCGAACTGACGATCTTCGGGATCTTCCTCGCCGCCGTCGCCGCGTGCTGCGGGATCATCCTCGTCGATCCCGGTTACAGCCCTCGGAAACTGGACAGCCCGACCAAAAGGAGGACGTCGGATATGAAACTGTGGGTTGGGATCGTCATCGTGATCCTCGCCCTCGTCGGCGCCTTCACGGATCTGAGCGGGATCGGCATCCCGGCAATCCCGCAGATCGTGGCCGTTGTCGTCATGATCATCGTCGGCATCGTGATAAGCGCCATCGCGTACGTCACGGCGCAGGAAAACGCTCCTTCCAAAAACGGATTGGGGCATTGACCGTCAATCAGCGGCGCAAGAGCAATCTTGCGCCGTTTTCATTTGCCCTTCGAAAAAGCGCCCTCCTGCCCGTGGATCCGCCGGGACTTGCACCCGGTTCGTCGCTTGGTAAAGACGACATCCTACTCCATGAACGACGGACCCGTTCCACGGGCGTCGCCATCATAAGCCTTGGGGCGTTAAATTTATGTTAAAAATGCAAAAGGCCCACGAAGGGCCGTTGCATACCAAGCGATGAAACCCGCCTTCATGCGGATGTCGTCTTCTCAATCATTCTAGTCCTTGCGTCCACTTCGTCAACAAAGCCTTAATAATTTTTTAATCTATTCACAGCAGGATACCATTGTTCCCGCCTGGGGTTTCAAAGGGCGCCTCGGAGGCGCGCAGGCGCCGAGAGCGCGCGCAGCAGCGCGCGACACATCCCTTTGAAACCCCAGGCGGGAACAGCGTCACTCCTCGGTCTCGCGCGCGATCTCCTCGAATGAGACGAGTCCGCGGAGCGCCTTGACGATGCCGTCCTGGCGCATCGTGATCATCCCCTGCCGCTTCGCTTCGGCCTGGATATTCTGCGTGGTCGGTCCGGCGAGGATGATCTTCTCGAGCTCGGGCGTCATGCGCATCACCTCATAGATGCCGACGCGGTCGACGATGCCCTTGCCCTTGCAGGTCGCGCATCCCTGCGCGTGATAGATCTTGTAAGGCTCCGGGTATTGCGACGTGATCCGCTCGGGCAGGTCGGCCATCGCGCGGCGGATCACCTCGGTGACCGCGTCCGAAGCGTCTTCGGGCACCTTGCAGTCGGGGCACAGCACGCCGACGAGCCGCTGGGCCAGCATGAGGTTCACCGAGACCGGCAGCAGGAACGGCTCCACCTTCATGTCGATGAGGCGCGGGATGACGCCGGCGCTGTTGTTCGTGTGGAGCGTCGAGAGCACGATGTGGCCGGTGAGCGCCGCCTGGACGGCGAGCGACGCGGTCTCGCCGTCGCGGATCTCGCCGACCATGATCACGTCGGGGTCCTGCCGGAGGATCTGGCGCAGTCCCGACGAGAACGTATAGCCGATTTCAGGCTTCACCTGGGACTGGTTGATGCCCGAGACGAAATATTCCACCGGATCCTCGAGCGAGACGATGTTCACGCTCTCGTCGTTCAGCAGGCGCACGAAGGAATAGAGCGTCGTCGTCTTGCCTGATCCGGTCGGTCCCGTGATGAGCACCATGCCGAACGGCTTCTCGAGGCCGGCCCTGATGACGGCCTTCGTCTCGTCGGGCATGTCCATCGAGTCGAAGTTCTTGAGGCCCGTGTTCGGATCGAGCACGCGGATCACGATCTTCTCGCCGAGCGGCGTGGGCAGCGTCGCGACGCGGAAGTCGATCTCGCGCGAGAGCACCTTGGCCCTGAAGCGGCCGTCCTGCGGCACGCGCGTCTCGTCGATCTTGAGGCTCGAGATGACCTTGATGCGCGAGACGATCGGCTGGCCGAGCTCGGCCGGGAGCATCGCGACCTGCTGCAGGTCGCCCGAGACGCGGAACCGGATCCGCAGCCCGTGCTCCTGCGGCTCGATGTGGACGTCGGACGCCTTGCCCGACACCGCCTCGCGGAACGTGTCGGCGACGATCTTCACGATCGGCGCGTCGTCGATCGACGCGTCGCCCTCGATCTCGCTGATCTTCTGTGAACTCCCCTCCTTGAGGTTGAGCGACGCGACCGCCTTCGTGATCTCGGTGCGATAGGGCGAATAGCGCTTCATCACCTCGTCCCAGGCGCCCCACGCGATGAGATAGACGCCGAGGTTCATGCGCCCCTTGCGCGCGATGAACTTCAGGGCGTCCTGCGCCTTCGGGTCGTCGGGATGCACCATGCCGACGATGAGCAGGTTCCCGTCGAAGGACAGCGGGACGGCCTGATAGGTGCGCGCCGTCTCCTCGGGAATCGTCTCGAACAGCTTCTCGTCGACCGCCTTCGGGTCGAATTCCTGATAGGGAACCGAAAGCAGCTCGCTCTTGAGCTTGGCGACGGCGTCGTCGGGTACCGCCCGTTCCTTGAAGAGCACCGCCTCGATGGAATCGCCGCTCACGATCGAGTCCCGCTTCACGCGGTTCGCGACCTCGGGCGTAACCATCTGGCGCGCCTGCAGCTGCGCGAGAAGTTCTTCGCCGGTCATTACGATCATTTTAACACACGAACCAAAACGCCCGCCGTGGGGCGGGCGTGCCGGCGCGCGGCGCTATTGCGGGAGCGTGAACGGGTTCGGGCGGCCGCCGGACGACCCGGTCGTCGTGGCCACGGGCTGCGTGGGCGGCGGAACGAGCGTCTTGAACACCGGATTGTTGAGGATCGCGTTGATGTCGGGCGGCGACTGGGTGATCGGCTCGATGATGCTCAGGGTCCCGCTCGGCGGGATGATCGAGAGTTCGGGAGCCGCAAAGAACACATAATAGATCGCCGCGGCAAGGATGGCGACGATGATCAGCCAGCCGATGACGGCGCCGAGGCCCGAATGCTTCTTTTCCTCCTCGATGACGATGGCCATGTTATTGAGACTGGTAATAGGTTTGCAGCGTCATGTTCACGCCGAAGAAGTCGGGGACGGTCGTGGGCTTGCCGTTCGCCGAAACGCCGCCGCCCATCGGCAGGAAAGCGACCTGCGTGACGTCGAAGAGCCGCATGTTGGTCTCGATCGCGGTGAGGAGGTTCTTGATGTTCTCATAGCTCCCCTGCCCCGCGAGCGTGAAGGTGATCGTGCCGATCGGCTTCACGACCTGGCCGGTCGAGGCCGCGTTCGTGAGCGCCGTTCCCGATCCGGGCGGCGGCGCGAGCTGCGTCGTGATGCCGATGCCTTGGAGCGAGATGCCGTTCGCGCTCGCGATCGCATAGAGCTGCGCGACCGCGTCGGCGAGGTGCTGGCTCACCGGAAGCACCGCGCTGATCGCCTGCTCGTCCGTCCCCTGGCTCTTATAGGTCGTAAGCAGCGTCTGGAATTCCGAGACGATCTGCTGCTCGTTCGTCAGCAGGTTCTGTTCGCTGATCAGGTTCCCCTTCGCCGCCTGCAGGTTCGTATAGGCCGGGACGACGAGCTCGAAATAGATGACGAGCGCGATCACGACGAAGAACAGCGCGAAGACCATGCTATAAAGTCGTTTGGTGCTCTGTTTCATGGCTTGGCGACAAGGGTGGTGCTTGCGACGATCGCGGGATCAAGGGTGAGCGAGACGGAGAACTGCCAATAGCTTGTCGCCCCCTGTCCGGAGCTCGCAAGGTTCCCGACGGTGAGCGACTTCACCTGCGGGGAGTTTTCAAAAATGGCGATCTGCTGGTTCGCGTCGGCTTCGGTCTTCGCGTTCACGGCGAGGAGGAGCTGCTTCGGGCTGACGAATGAGAACGAGGAATAATAGACGTTCGGCTCGGTGTTGACCTCGAGCCAGGAAAGGACGTTCGTCGGAATCACGTGCGTCTTGAGAAGCTGCTTGAGGTTCGAGATCTGCGAGTAGTACGCGATGAGGTTTGCCTGGTCGGCCGGGGAAACCGCCTGGTTTTCCTGCTCGATCTGATCCTCGACCTTCTGGGTCTGCGCGTCGAGATAGGGCTTATAGCCATACGAAAGACCGGCCCAGAGGAAGGCCGCGATGAAGAAGATGCTGAACGCGAACGCGATGATGCCCACGGACCATCCGGGGGCTCGCACCGACGAGTCCTTATTGAGCTGCTGAACGACGGGTTCCGGGAGAGGCATGCTATTGGTTGGGCTTCATGCCAAGACCGAGGGCGACGCCCATGATCGGCCCCAGTTCGGGAACAAACGGCTCGATCTCGGCCGCATAGTCAAACTTTGCAAACGGAGCGATCCGCACGACCGGAATCCCAAGCTCGTGTTCGAAATACTTGTCGATGCCGATAAGGTTGGCTCCGCCGCCGGAGAGCACCGCCCGTTCGGGCTTACCGGCGCCCATGACCTGTTCGCCATAGACGAACTGGGACTTCTTGACTTCATTCAGTATAACATCCAAAAAAGGCAGCATTATTGTGGATAACTCATAACTTGCGCCCGTTCCCATGATGCCTTTTTCCTTCTTAAGCTCCTCGGCGCGGAGCGGATTCACCCGCAGGCTCGAGGCGAGCGCCTGCGTGAGCGAGAACGATGCAAAATCGCTCTGGGAGTTCCAGGTGAGGCTCCCTTTCTCCATGAAGATGATGTTCGTCGAGCGGCTGCCGATGTCGATGATCATCGTCGGCGTCGGATCGTCCTCGAAGAGCCGCACGAGGCTCAGGCTTTCCATCTCGAGCGTGCGGAGCGAGAGTCCTGCCGACGCGAAGATGTGCTGATAACGCCTGATCTCGGACCGCGGCACCGAAATGAGAAGTACCTTCTGATGTTCGTACCCCTTGTCGTCCTGATAGTGGCTCACTTTGAGCCAGTCGAGCGCGACCTCGTCGAGCGGCAGCGGTACGTACTGCCGCGCCTGATAGATGAGCGCCTTCTCGATCTCTTTCGGCTCCATCTGCGGAAAGTCGAGCACCGTCGTGAAGACCGAAAAGAGCGGCAACGACGCATAGACGTCCTTCGCGTTCGTCCCCATCTCCTTCACGAGCGTCTTCACGAGCGTGATGACGTCGGACTCGAAGATCTTAAGGCTGCTCGTCTGCAGCGCCTGGTTCGCGCGCGCGAGATAGCCGCTCGATTCGAGGATGCCGTAATTCAGGATCTTGGGACGTTCGCCAGGAAGGATTTCAGCCGCTTTGATGGAGGTCGTTCCGATGTCGACGGTGAGATAGGGCTTCGCCATGCCGTGAAATTTAAGGGGGTTTTAATGTCCCTTCCCTATCATGATAGCATGGATTTTTCGCTCTTATTGGAGGTTTTGTTCCCGCGCCGATGCCTCGTCTGCGGGTATCGCGCCCCGAAACCGCCCGAATCGTGGGCCTGCTGCCCCGCGTGCCGCGCGGGCATCGGCGCCCGCCCCATCCGTTCGACGCTCATCGTTCCCCTGCCGCACGGCCCGCCGCGCGCAGTTCCCGTCATGGCCGCCTGCCGCTATGAGTATCATGCGGTCCGCAGTCTCGTGCGCGCGCTGAAGTTCGACGGGATCCGCGCCGCCGCGATCCCGCTCGGCGACCTTGCCGCCGAAACGCTCGGGCCTCTTATTAAAGATGGTGCCGCCGCGCTGGTCCCGATGCCGCTCGCAAAACGGCGCGAGCGCGCTCGCGGGTTCAACCAGGCCGACCTCATCGCTCGCCGGTTCGCGCTTCGCACGAACCTCACCGTCGCGAGCGGCACGCTTGCGCGGACGCGGTTCAGCAAGCCGCACAGCGCGACCGAAAGCGCCGCGGAACGGGCACGAACGGTGCGCGGGAGTTTTAGTGTTGCCGCTGCCGCGCCGCCGCGGCGCGTCATCCTCTTCGACGACGTCGTGACGACCGGCGCGACGCTCGGCGAGGCCGCGCGGACGCTGTTCGCCGCCGGCGTGCGCGAAATCGCCGCGATCACGGTCGCGGCGACTACGAAGTGGATTCCGGCTGCGCCCGAGGACGGCAGCCTTATTGCGGCAGCAGGGCCTTGATGGCGTTGCTCACGGCGAGGAACTGTTGATAGGTGTCAGACAGGGACGACAGGGACTGCTGGATGAGCGGGAGCGTCTCGTCGGGCGGGAGCGACTGCACGAGCGCCTGGCGCGCCGACTGGTTCTCGCTCATCGCGTCGGCAAGCGACGCGCGTGCGGCGACGAAGGCGTTCTCAAGGTCGGCGTTCGGCGCGGCGCTCTCGAGGAACGACACGGCCCGCGACGTCTGGTCCATGCGCACCTGCGCCATCGCGAAGAGGTCCTGGCTCTTCGACCACAGGATGAAGTTGTTGACGGCGCCGACGAGCGGCTCATAGGAACCGGTCCTCCATGCGAGGACCTCCTTCGCGACCGCCTGGCTTCCCGAAATGCCGACGTCGTTCAGCTTGTCGAGCTCGATCGCATAGAAGTTGAGCGCGTCATCGAGGCGGCCCGAGAGCTCGGACTGCACGGCCGCGACATCGCCGGTCGACGTCACGTTCTTCAACGACTGCTGCAGCGCCTGAGCCTCGGCCGACGCGCACTCGATCGTCTGCCCGAGCAGCTGCTTGCGCAGCGCGAGTTCCTGGCGCAACTCGTCCGCATAGCTCAATGTCGGATCGTTCTGAATCGCGGCGAGCTTCTTCAGGTCGGCGGCACTCGGCGCGCACGTGTCGACAGGCTGCGGCGGAGGCGTGGGCGTTGCCGGCGCGGTCGAAGTCGAAGATCCGGCGGCGGCGCCTGCGCCCGTCGTGGACGACGAAATGGCCGGTGTCCCCGTCGCGGCAGGCGACGCCGCGGGCGCATCGGCGGCATGTGCGCGGGCGAAAGGAAGCACGGCACCCGCAAGGAGTGCCGCACCGATGACGAACGCCGTTCCGATCCGCCGTGGGATGTTCATTAAAAAATCCTTAAACGATGCTTGCTTATTGCGAAAGGGCCCCGAGCGCCTGGTCGACGGACACCGTCGTGGTCGCCGCGGTCGACGATGCGCCAGCCGTTCCCGCCGGCCCCACGGCCTGCGGACTCACGGCGGCCATCGACGAACGGAGCGCAGTCGACGTGCTGCGAGACGCGAAGGCGGCGGGCGACGTCGCGATGCCGTCGGGATAGCTCAGGTGCGAAAGCTCGATCTGCATGTCGATCGCCTGCGCCTCGGCATGGATGCCGGCGGCGTCGATCACGGAATATTGCACGGGCGTGATGTAGCCCGAATTCGAAAACGCGCCCGTGATGAGCAGGATGAAGAATCCGGCGAGGGCCACGGCGGCGCCGGTCTCGATGAACTGCAGGATGCCGCGGAACGGGCTCATCGGCACGGGATTCTGCGCGGTAGCCAAAATCGCCCGCTTCGAATGGTCGGCATACGATGCGTCGGGCCTGATCCGCTTAAATTGTCTGAGGGTTTCGAAAAGGTTCATTTGCTTCGTGGACTCCCAATATCTTCTGGAGTTCCTTCATCGCGCGGTGCTGCATGAGCTTCACGGCTCCTTCGGTCTTGCCGATGGCGGCCGCCGTCTCTTTGAGGGAAACGTCTTCGATGAAGCGCAGGATGATCACGTCCTGATAGTCCGGCTTCAGCTGCTCGATGGCGCGCCGCACTTTCTCGATCTCGAGCTTCGCCGCGAGGTCCGCGCTCACGGTCGTCGGCACCGCGAAATATTCGGGGTCGAGCGCGTCGAGGGCGATGTCGCTCTTCTTCGCGCGATAGAAGTCGATGACCTGGTTGCGCGCGATCTGATAGAGCCAGCTCGAGAAGGGGTGGCCCCGGTGCTTATAGGTCCTCACGTTCTGCCAGGCCGAGAGAAAGACCTGGTGGGTGATGTCTTCGGCTTCTTCCCGGCTTCCGGTCTTTACGAGCACGAACCGATAGATCATCGGCTGATAGCTGTCATAAAGCGCCCCAAAAGCCGAGGAATTGCCCCGGATGGCGTCTTTTATTAACTTTTCCTCGCCATCTATCATATAAAACGATGGTTTATAGGCCTGGGTTACTCATCAAAAAAGCCCCCTTGGGCCTTAGTGTTTCCTATGCGTATTATACGCATCATACCCCCTTTGCGTGCCCGGGTCAAAAGCGGTATATTTGAGCTACTTCCATGGCATCGGTAACACCGGCGTCGATCCTCGAGAACAAGACCCATTTTGAGGACCGATTCATTCCCGATCACGCCAAGCTCCTCGCCGTCGTCGAAGGGCTGAAAAAGGACGGCCGGCGCATCGTCCTCACCCAGGGCGTCTATGACCTCATCCACGAAGGTCACGCCCTCTATCTTGAGAAGGCGAAATCCTATGGCGACATCCTCGTCGTGGGCGTCGACTCGGACCAGCTCACGAAGCTGCGCAAGGGACCGAACCGCCCGATCGTCCCCCAGGACGAGCGCGTGAAGATGCTGATCCACCTGCGCCACGTCGACATCGTGACGATGCGCGAGGCGGGCAGCGACATCGGCGACCTGATCCGGCTCCTGAAGCCCGACGTGCTCGTCACGTCAGAGACGACCGCGGACTTCAAGGATGACATCGAGCGCGGCACCTACACGAAGTTCTGCCGCGAGATCGTCGTGCTCCCCGCCCAGGCCGCGACGACGACGACCGCGCGCATCCGCAACCTCACGATCGAAGGCGCCGAGAAGCTGGCGCGCGAAGTGAACAAGCTCACCGAGGACTTCCTGAACGGCATTCGCAACGGATGAACGGCCCCGTCATCGCCTCATACGTCCCCGCCCTCCACCGGGGCTATGTCGACTTCTTCAAGCGTCACGGCGCCGGCGGTTCGCTCTTCGTCGTCGGCAGCGCGTTCCTCAAGGACGTGCCCCGCCTTGAGCGCGACATCCGCGCGCTTACGCCCGACGAGGTGCGCGAAGCCGTCGGCGCGCTCGGCATTTTTGAAAAAACATTAATTCTTGATGAAAGGAACCTTGACGAACTGCGCGGAGCCGCCGAAATCGTGATGCCCGACGACGAGGCGAACCGCAATTTCGCCGGCGCGCATCTTGCCGGCGCGCGCGTGACGTTCGTCCCCGTCTTCCTGCGCTGGGACCGGCAGATCTCGACGAAGGAGTTCGAAGTGGCGCCCGACCGCATCGTTTCCGAAGACGCATTCGACCGCGACGTGATCGCGGGAGCGCTCGACGAGGCGAAGAAGAGCCCCGACTGGTGGCGGCAGGTGGGCGCCGTCCTCGTGCGCGACCGCAAGCCGGTCCTGATCGCCCACAACAGCCCGCTGCCGTCGGACTATACGCCGAACATCTTCGGCGACCCGCGCAGCAACTTCGATGCGGGCGAGGCGCAGTACAAGGACCTCGGCAAATTCATCCACGCCGAGGCGCAGCTCATCGCCATTGCCGCGAAAAAGGGCATCCCGCTCGACGGCGCGTCGCTCTATGTCTCGACCTTCCCCTGTCCCGCCTGCGCGAAATCCGTCGCCGTCGCCGGCATCAAGGAAGTCTTTTACGCAAAGGGATATTCCCTGCTCGATGCCGAGGACATCCTGAAGATGTTCGGCGTGAGGATCGTGATGGTGAAATAGGAAAGCCGCTCGGCACGTCAATCACCCGACCCGCGCAAGGATCGGCTTGCGGCCATCGTCCCCACTCGAAGAGACGACGTTCGCGTGCAGATGGCTCACCGACGCGCCCGTATAGCGCGTGTCGCCGAACCGCATGATGAGCGTCCCGCCGGGAATGTGCCGCTCGTCCGCCAGATCGGCGACGAACCGATGCAGCTCGTCCCATGCGCCGGGTTCGAGTTCGCGCAGATCGCCGATGTGCCTCTTATGGATGAGCAACGCATGATGCTTCGCCCCTTCGTATGGGTACATGTTGTCGGTCAGGAGCCAGAACGCGCCTTCGCGAAGGATGGGATTTTTGTGATAGCGCACGAGGTTTTCGGGGCAGAACGGGCAGACCCCGTCCTTGCTGATCGCCCTGATCACCTCGCCGTACGCGCCGCCGTCGGGACGCTCGCCCGTATTCTCGCTGTTCACGAAGCCGCTCATGGCCTAGACCGGAGTCGGAATCAGCATCTTCGGGTGCGGATCGTAATCGGTAAGCATGAAATGGTCCGGCCGGAAATCGAAGATGTCCTTGACCGACGGATCGAGCGCCACGGTGCCGAGGCGGCGCGGCTCGCGCTCGAGAAGCTCCTTCACCTTGTCGTACTGGCTTTCATAAATGTGCACGTCCGAGAACGTATAGACGACTTCGCGAAGCGAATAGCCGATCACCTGGCCGAGCATGAGGCCGAACGCCGCATACTGGATGATGTTGAAGGGAACGCCGACCGGAAAATCCGCGCTGCGCTGGAAGTGGTGGATGACGAGCTCCTTCGTCTCGGGGAAGCACAGCACGTGGATCCATCCGTGGCACGGCGCGACGACCACTTTGCGCGTCAGGCCTTCGTGCTGCAGCGTGTACTGCGGGATCCACGGCGACAGGAAGTGCGTTCGCAGGTAGGGACGCTCCTTTATCTGCTGTACGAGATGCTTGATCTGATTGAACGGCTCCCCTTCCTTGGTCGGGAAGCTCGCCCACGCCGCCCCATACGAACCGTCGCCGAGGTCGCCTTCGGGCAGGCCGAAGATGGCGCACTTCTCTTTGGTCACCCACTTGCTCCACCACTTGCAGCCGAACGCCTCGAGCTCGGCCTGCGTGCGGGCGCCGTGCAGGAACGCGATGTGCTCTGCGAGCGCTCCCTTGAGGAATGGCCCCGAAAGGTCGCGCTCGGTGATGACGGGGAAGCCGTTGTCCATCTTGTAGCGCAGCTGCTGCCCGACCAGCATGCGCGCCTTCTCGCCGTGGATCGGCGTCACTTCGACCCCTTCCTCGAAGATCTTGCGGAGGAGGTTCTGATATTGCGGGTCGGGAGTCCGTTCGGCGTAAGGTTTCATGGGAATATGATGCCTCAATTGTACTATACGGTCCGCACGTAGGTAAGGAAGGTCATGTCGTAGGGGTTCTTCTCGTCCTTAGCCCGATCCCGCGAATCGGCGAGTCGCCATTCGGCTTCGTTCCATTCCGGAAACCGCACGTCGCCGTCGAACGTCCCGTGCACGCGCGTTATATATAGAGTACCGGCGAGCGGCAGGGCTTCGCCATAGATCTCGCCGCCACCCACCACGAAGACCGTGTCGCCGCCTTCGGAAGCACGGCCCCGCTCGAGCGCCTCGCCCAGCGAATGGGCGACGACGACGCCCTCGGGCGCGAACGAGGGGTCGCGCGTGATCGCGATGTTGGTCCGGCCCGGCAGCGGCTTGCCGATCGAGGCGAACGTCTTGCGGCCCATCACGATCGGATGCCCCATCGTCGTTGCCTTGAAGAAGGCGAAGTCGGCGGGCAGGTGCCACGGCACGGCTCCTTTGGAACCGATGACCCGGTGCTCGTCCATGGCCGCGATGAGGCAGATGTTCGGACGCGATGATTCGCTCATGAAGCCATTATTGCACACTGCGCCCGGCATTCAAATGGAATCATTAAAAAATGATTAAACGATCTTTGACTTCGGTTGTGCTAAACCTAAAATGTTTGCATGACCATCGAAGATTTCAACAAACGGTTCGACGAGACGGACCGCCGCATCGACTCCCTGGCGCTCGCGTGCCAAGAGGAATTCGCCGCCATACATCAGGAGTTCGCTGGAATCCATGAGGAGTTTGATGGAATCCACAAAGAAATCGCTGGAATCCACGGGGAAATAGCCTCCATCAGGCAGGAGATGGCGACGAAGCAGGACCTCTTCCAGATGGAGGCCCGCATCACGGGTGCGATCCACGACATCCTCGCCGAAATCAAGAATCACGATCTTCGGCTGCTGCGCCTCGAACGGATCGTGAAACCCTGATGCGGTAACCTTCCCTTTGTTTCCTTTCTGGAGCGGGTAACGGGAGTCGAACCCGTATCTCGACCTTGGCAAGGTCGCATAATAGCCGCTATACGATACCCGCTTTATTGGATTATTGTATAGATTCCCGCAAAAATAGCAACCCGAAGAAAGCGGGTGTCGGCGGACGGATCAGAAGCCGCTCGGAACCCATTTCTGCATCGTGCCGTTCTTCTGATTGTACACATAGAGATTTCCCGCGGCGTCGAACGAAAGCTGGGCCGGCAAGAACTGCGTCGCTCCCCCGTTGTTCGCGAACGACGCCCCGAAGACGAACGTGCCGCCGCTCGGGACCCATTTGTCCACGCGATGGTTCTGGTTGTCGGCGATGTACAGGTTGCCGGCGGCATCGAAGGCGATGTCGTTCGGAAAGTTGATCTGCCCGATTCCCGATCCCGTCGAACCGAAGACGGACGAATAGCTGAACGAATTGCCGTTCGGCACCCACTTTTCGATCTCGTCCTTGCCGTTCTCCATCATGTAAAGATTGCCGGATGCGTCGAATTTTATGGACTCGGGAAGGCCGTACAGCGGATCGTTGTAAGTGTCGTTATAGACATACGTTCCGCCGTTCGGGACCCATTTCTCGACGCGGTTGTTGTGCGGATCGGCGATATAGAGGTTGCCGCTGCCGTCGAACAGCAGGTCGGTCGGCAGATAGAGCTGCCCCACCCCCGATCCCGACGTTCCGAACGCCGTCGCATAGACATACGTCGTGCCGCTCGGCGTCCACTTTTCGACGCGGCTGTTGAATTGGTCTATCACCAAAAGATTGCCGCTGCCATCGAAGGCCATCGCCCCCACGTTGCTGAACTGGCCGTTGCCGGACCCGCCGCTGCCGAACGCCGTGCCATAGGCGAACGAATTGCCGCTCGGGACCCATTTCTGCACGGTGTTGTTATAGCCGAGATACAGGTTTCCCGCTGCGTCGAACTCCGCCCCGGTCCTCGTGGTCGAGAACGTCAGGCTGTACGAGAACGGAACGCGGTTCGCGCAGGCGATCTGGGTGCTGCCGCTCTCGATCGCGGCCGGGTCGCTCCCGCCGTCGCCCGTCGCGAGCGGCGCATATTTCTGGGATTCGGGATAGGCCTCGAGCTTCGCGGCGCTCCCGTTCGTCACATAGACGTAATATTCCCCGGACGAAGAGGTGTTTACGGGATCGACGGGCAGCTTCGAGAACGGCGCTCCGCCGCTCATCTGCGAGAAGTTGACCGGGATCCAACCGGTGCCGTCCACGTTATAGACGGACGACGATGCGGCGCAGTGATAGGTCCCATCCGCCGGGAATCCGAGCGACGAGCAGTCCCCGCCGGCGCTCGACGTCGCCGCCGGGTCGATCAGCGAAAGGTACTCGACGCCGGGCGTACCCAGCACGCACTGCTGATTGTCGCGGGCATACAGGTTGAGGGACGTTTCAATCGTCTTGAGGTCCGAGACGCGGATGGCATCACGGCTTTGCGCGATCTCCTGCTGGGGATTGAGGACGGAGAACACGACGACCATGATCACCGCGATGAGTCCCACGACGAGCAGCAGTTCGACGAGCGTGAATCCCCGCCGATGCGACGCTTGGTTCGTTCCGTTCATGATGAAGTTTTACGGTTGGTTGCTATCGTTCGGCCGGACCGCTTGCAGGCAGTCGTACGTGCAGTTCAATCGCTTCCGGGCAACCTTCTCTCGTACTTTAAGCGTATATCCGGGAGGCCAGGTGTCAAATGGACTTATGCACTCGCACTCCCTGTCACTTCCTCGTCCCTACCGGCCGCCCTCGACCGCCTGATAGACGGCCGACGAGATGTCGGCGATGGACCGCTCCTGGCTGCCGAGGCTCGCCGTGCCGCGGGTCATAACGCAGAGCAGATAGGCGTCGCCCGGCGCATAGACGATGCCGCAGTCGTGCAGCTCGCGCTTCGTCACGGTCACGCCGTCGTAGAACGACACGATCCCGAACTTGTGCGCGACGGCGGTGCCGCTCGGCACGCCGGCCACGATCCCCTCGGTGAAGTCGGTCGTCGCAAGCAGCGCCAGCGCGTCGTTCGAGTCGGCGCGCGGCAGGTAGGTCGCGTTATAGAGCGTGCGGAACAGGATGCCGTACTGCTGCGGCGTCATGAAGTCGAGCGTCGACGATGTCACGTGGTCGTTCACCGGCAGCTGCAGGTCGCGATAGATCTCGTTCAGGTCGCCCGGGTCGACGAGGTCATAGAGCAGCGCGGCGGCGTTGTTGTCGGAATAGCGGATCATGTCGTCGAGCAGCTCGCGGACGGCATACGTCCCGCCCGGCTTGACCGCCTGTTCTGGCCGGATCTCCTGCTCGGCGTTGAGGTCGGGACTGCCGGCGGGAAACGTCACCCTGCGGTCCATGAGCGTGCTCGACTGCTCCGCGAGCTCCTCATAGGCGATGAGGATCGGCACCTTGCCGAGGCTCGAGGGATAATAGGTATCGGCGCCGTTCACCGAGGCCCACTGGCCGCTCGCGAAGTCGGCGAAATAGACCGATGCGTTCGCGATGTCCCCTTGCGAGACGTGTCGCGCGATGGCCGTCTGGGCGGCGCTTATGATGGGCGCATCCTGCGGGAAGGCCTTCGCCGAATTGCACGCGAGGAGCGGGCTGATGTACCTGAACTGGTCGTCGGTGAGGCGCAGCGGCGGGGGCACCGAAGGAGCGTGCGTGGTCACGCTGCGGGCGACCCATCCCCCGCCGAAACAGGCGGCGGCGAGCAGCACGGCGGCGGCCCACAGCGCTCGCGGGGACTTCATATGTTCCCTATACGACCGGCGGCCGGCGTTCGGGTGCTCCGGCTTCATGGCCTTCTGTTCTTCTTATAGGCGACCGCGGTCGGGATGAGCGACAGCAGGACGACGAGCAGGACGACCGGCAGCAGGTAGGTGTCGATGTTCGGCACGGCCGCGCCGAGGAAGTAGCCGAGCAGGGTGATGCCCGCGCTCCACAGGACGCATCCGACGATGTCGAAGATCAGGAACGTGCGATAGGTCATGCGCGCGACGCCACCGAGGAGCGGCGCGAAGATGCGGATCACCGGGATGAACCGCTGCACGACGAACGTCCACTTGCCGTTCCGCTCGAAGAAGGCCTCGGTCTTGTGCAGGTTGTCCTGGTTGAAGACGAGCGTGTTCCGCTCGAAGACGCGCCGGCCGAGCTTGCGACCGATGAGATAGCCGACGTTGTCGCCGAGGACCGCGGTGAGGAAGATGACGGCCACGAGGGCGCAGATGTTGAAATAGCCCTGCGAGGCGAGCAGGCCCGCAAGGAAGAGCAGGCTGTCACCGGGCAGGATGAACCCGAGCAGCAGCCCCGTCTCGGCGAACACGATGGCGCCGATGCCGAGATAGCCGAACGTCTTCACGACATAGGTGACGAAGGCGGTGATGGCGGTCATGCGGTCGTCGAGGTTGTCCGCGGCGCGGATTTGTCGGCGTTGAACACAAAGAGGCGGTAGCCCGCGAAGTTCCAGGCGAGGTTGAGGACGGTCGCCGCCGCGGCCGCGACGTTGTCCCACCTGACCTGCGAGAGCCCGAAGAGCGGATGGACGGCGTTCGACAGGACGGACGTCGTCCCGACGTTCAGCAGGAATCCGACGACGGTGACGGCGAAGAAGCGGGCGAATTCGGCCTTGGTGCGCCGCGCGGACGATTCGCCCGCGAACGCCCACAGGCGGTTGAGCTCATAGCTGTTCACCATCGCGCACAGGAACGAGACCGACTTGAACGCGGTGATCGACCAGCCCCGGTCGGTCCCGGTCGCCGCGATCAGGAGGTCGAAGATGAAGAAGTCGATGCCGGTGTTCAGCACCCCTACCATGAGGAACTTGATGAGCCGCGCCGCGATCCCCTCGCGGAAGATCAGCCGCGCGAGCACGGCGCCCGCGACGAAGAGGAACGGCATCGCGACGGCGAGCGCGACGAGCTCCCATCCGGCAAGCACGGCAAGCCGCTGCAGCACGAAGAACCAGAGCGCGCCCGAGGCGGCCCCGACAAGGAAGGCGATGGCGTATTCGCGCGGTTTCATGGCGTCGTGCTGCGTTCCCTCTATGGTACCACCGAACCGGCGCGGCGACGATCAAGGGCTTTCACGGGCATCCGATTCATCAAAAGGATGACAAAAACGGCGGACCCGGGACCGCCTTCAATTTCCCCTTGGAGCATCTCGATCTTGCGCTAACGTTATGAACTCGGAATTTTCAGCGATCTCGGAAGGGTCATCATAGAAGAAAACCGATTTCACTATCCCCTCGATCGTCTCTGATATTTCGGAACCTGTTTTCGCGATCACGAATATGGGGATGTTTTTTGCATGGGCGTATCCAGCCTCTATGCCTAAGCCGACACCCTTTTCCGAGCATTCCACAATCAAAAGATCCGATGCGTCGATCTCCGAGAAGCTCTTTCGCATCAGTTCCCGCGGCGTAAATTTCACCTCGCCCCATCTTTCGACGTCACGAACCATGACTACGGTATCAATGCCAACCTTTTCAAGTGCATTCGAAATGTCCTCGATAAGTTGTCTATTGCCGAAGTCCCCGTAAAACTTTATGGCCAGATATGCCTTCATGTTTTCATAATGCGAGCATTGGCGTTGCGCTGACTCATCAAGCATCTCGACCGTTCGATTATATCTCAAAGAAGAGCATCCTCGCGAGGAATCTCACTGCTCGCCCGGCTCCGCCTCGCTGCGCTTTCGGAACCCTCGGTTCCGAAGGGCCTCCGACACGGGAGGGGCAGGCTGCCCCTCCCGACCCCTCCCCTCGTTCGATTCCTCCCCCCAAGAGCATCCTCATAAAGGTATGGAAAGGGAGTCTCGGAGGCGCGAAGGCGCCGAGAGCCTAGGCGGCCGGTCAGCAGACCGGAACGCCGTCCCTTTCCATACCTTTATGAGGATGTGCCCTCGCGAGGAATCGAACCTCGATTACAAGATCCGCAATCTTGCGTCCTATCCGTTGAACGACGAGGGCGAATCGCCGCGCTCTAAGCGTACTAGAACCGCAGGATTTTTTCAATCGCGTCGAGGAGCGACGGCTCGTGCTCGACTTCCTTCAGGACGCCCTTCAGGTCGGCGCGCAGCTCGTCGACGCGGTCGCCGGGCAGGAGTACCTTGAGCGCCGGGCGCACGCGCGAGCGGAAGTTCAGATAGAGGTCGGCGAACGGGTCGCCCGCGGGCGCGGTGCTCCAGCTCTCGAACTCGCGCAGCTCGTGGTAGCGGCGGCCGTCGACCATGATCCCCTGGTCGTCGAGCGTGAACGGGATCTCGCGCGGCGTGCGGTTGCCCCAGACGATGAGCAGGATGCCCGCGACCGTGATGAAGAAGCCGAAGAGGAAGTTGCGGGTGACGACCGAGAACGCGACGATGGCCGCGGCCGCGATCACGAGGATCCAGTACCATGAGACGTCCTTCTCGCGGTACTCGAATTCGGGAGCCTCCCACTGCATGAGGAACTTCGCCATATGGCTATTTTAGCACGGTTCCCATTCGCACATTCGTAAGAATCCGTACGTTCGCACCACCACAAACGAAAACCGCCCCTCGCGTGAGCGGTGGGCGGCTCCGTTTCTTAGAAAAGGATCCTTTTCCAATCGCTAGAGGACGGCTTCCTTGAGAAGCTTGCCTGCGCGGAACTTCGGCTTGACCGACGCCTTGATCTGGATCTTCTCGCCGGTCTTCGGGTTGCGGCCCTCGCGCGCGGCGCGCTTCGCCACGCGGAACGTTCCGAATCCCGCGATCGCCACCTCTTCGCCGTGGCTCATCGTCTTCACGATGGTGTCGAACACGGCGTCGACGGCGCGCTCCGATTCGGCCTTGGTCTGCATGCCTGCAGCCTTCATGACCGCTTCCACTAATCCCTTTTTGTTCATGGTTAGGTGTTGGGTGTTCCGACCTTTAGGGTTCCCCATTATTATAGCAAAACCAAGGGTTTTCTGCGCAAGAGGGGCGGATTCCGAAACGACCGGCGGGTTATGTCAACTCTCGTCCTGCCGCTTAGCCCCCTCCTCTTTCAAAAAGTTCTGGATGTCGGTCACGGTCCCCATGAGCTGCGCCGGGAAGATGATCGTCGAGTTCTTCTCGGTTGCGATCTCGGCGAGCGTCTGCAGATTGCGCAGCTGGAGCGCGATCGGGTGGGCCATCATGATGTCGGCCGTGTCGGCGAGCTTCTGCGCCGAGAGGTATTCCCCTTCCGCCGAGATGATCTTGGCCCGCTTCTCGCGCTCGGCCTCGGCCTGTTTGGCGATCGCCCGCTGCATGTCGTCGGGCAGCTGGATGTCCTTGATCTCGACCGCGCTCACGACGACGCCCCACTGCTCGGTGTAGCCGTCGAGGATCTTCGTGATCTCGGCGTTGATGACGTCCCGCTCGGACAGGATCTCGTCGAGCTGGAACTTGCCGACCACGTTCCTGAGCGACGTCTGCGCGATCTGGTCGATCGCGTCACGGACGTTCTGGATGGCGACGATGCTCTTCACGGGGTCGACGATGCGGTAGTACGAGACGGCCGAGACGTCGACCGACACGTTGTCCTTCGTGATGATCTTCTGCGCGGGCACCGGCAGGGTGATCGTGCGCAGGTCGACGGTGCGGAGCGATTCGAAGACCGGGATGACCCACGTGAGCCCCGGCGCGCGTTCGGCCACGATCCGTCCGAAGCGGAAGACGACGCCCTTCTGGTACTGCTGCACGACCCTGAGGCCCGCGAGGATGACGACGACGAGCGCGACAATGATATAGGTGGTCATGCTTGAACGATAGCACCGGGCGGGCGGGCGTCAAGAACGGCCGGCCGAAAACAAAACCAGCCCCTTGCGGGGCTGGTTTGCCGATCGCGGTGTCACAAGTACCGCGAAGCGAAGCCTTTCGTCGGGTTCGTTACGAACCCGACGGGAAGACGATCGACGCAGAGAGCGGAAGTGCGACGTTGCCAGGAAGGATCTGCGGGATGCTCGTGATGAGCAGGCCCTGCGAATCCAAGCTGTCGACATACTGCATGTCCGTCGTGTTCTGCAGGTTGACCGTCAACCCGGGCGAGATACCGTTGGCCGGGGTCGCCGTGCCGGCGTTGTCGTTCACGCGAACCGTGAAGGTGACGTTGCCGCCATTGCTGATCTGGGCGAACGGAGAGCTCGTGGCGAAAACCCATGTCTTCGAGGCTCCGCCGGCAACACCGGCAGTTGAGCTCGTGGAAAGGATTCCATCGGTCGTGATCGACTGACCGTTCTGGTCAATGAGATCGACGCCCTGCATGAAGGTCGAAGTCGCGCTCGTAGTAGCGATAAGCGTACCTGTGAAGGTAAGCGTAAGCTGCTTCACGGCCGCGGCGCCAGCGCTGTTCGCGCTAAACGTCACCGTCGCCATGTTGTCGTTCGTCACGCGCGAGTTGTGCGTGCCGACCGACGCGAGCTGCGGGACAAGGGTCGTCCGGAGCACCGTCTGGTTGTTGCCAGAAGCGCTCTGGAGCGTCACGTTGGCCGTGTGGTTCGAAGTCGCGCCGCGGGCCACAACGGCGAGGGCCGTCGTGTTGTTGATCGAATCCGTCGTCGTCATGATGCCGAAGCTTGACGTCGAATTGTCGGTGATCGAACCGCCCGTGAACGAACCCGCATCACCCTTGAGCGAGACCGAGAGCGAACCGCCAGCC
This sequence comes from Minisyncoccota bacterium, assembly GCA_035541435.1. Classification (GTDB taxonomy): domain Bacteria; phylum Patescibacteriota; class Minisyncoccia; order UBA6257; family 2-01-FULL-56-20; genus JAKAGE01. The sequence goes on from DATKNL010000009.1 coordinate 29,667, forward strand.
GGAACGACCAACGGGTTGCTCAGGCTCGTGAACTGGTAGATGTAACCGGTTCCCGAAGCATCGATCGTCGGGCTGCCAGCCGTGCCGAGAAGCGTCGAGCCGTTATAGAGGCTCAGGTTGCTGAAGGCAGCCTTGACGCTTGTACTCACAACGGAATCAACGACATTGAGCTGCGTGATCTTCACGTTCTCGACGTTCGACGTTTCCGTAACGCGGAAGACGGCGAGCGTGTTGCCAGGCGAGTTCTGGACGATCTGGCCAGCCGGAGGATTCGTGGAATCCGCGCTGATGGTGATCGACGGGGTTCCGTTGAATGCCAGGTTCTGACCAGGCGTCGAGTTGCAGGAAACCGAGCTAAACGAGGTAGCGCCGGATCCCGTGCAGCCTGCGAGGGACGTGATGTTCGAGACCGTACCCGTCGCGTTCGACAAGGTGTCGGCATAGACGTCGACAGTCGCCGTACCGCCGACCGGAACGCTGAATTGCGCACCCGAGAAGGTGTAGGTCTGACCGCCGGCCACCGAACCGATCGTCGAACCGAACTGGGTGCCGTTCACGAGCACATGGAGGTTCTGCAGGTAGTTGCTCGCCCCGCTGGGGAGAGACACCTGGACGTTGTTCACGTTCACGCCTTCAGCCGACGAGGCCTGGAAAACGTACGAACCGATGCGCTGGTTGGTGACACCAGCCGAGACGTTCTGCTGACCCAAGGCGTTGTTCGCGCTCACCGAAAGGCTGTTGGCAGCCATCGAGAGGGCGACACCGTTCGCGCCAGCGATATTGGTCGTCTGGCTCGAAATGACACCCTGAAGAGGCGCGTTGGTCTCAGGAAGCAAATTCGCGGTGACCGTCGAGAAGTTCGCGGTCGTCTGGATATCTGCCTTGAGCGAGAGGACGCGGTTGGTGTTCGCAGGGATCTGATAGTTGATCTGCGAACCCGACGTGCCGAAGCAGTCGTAGTAGGTCAGCGTCTGAAGCGTGGTCGTAGCAGCCGGCCACGAACCACCAGACGTGTATCCACCACCAACAGTGGCATCACAGCCGGTATTCCCGGACGGAGGCGTGTTGATCGTGGAACCGACCTGGTTACCGGCATCATCCGTGAGCGAAATGTTCTTCACGACCATCCCCAATGAGGTGTCGGAAGCGACATTCAATCCTGTGAATGCCAGGTCGAAGCCAGCCCAGCGAAGACGGACAGGCTCACCGGACGCATAGACGTCATATTTCGCGAGCGTGACCTGCGAGGTTCCCCGCGCAATGTTGCCCGTCGGAGTATTAGCATCCTGCGTAACAGTGATCTGACCCTGCTGAATGCTGACCTGCGTGCCGATACCGCTCGTGTTAACGACGGTAACCGGCACGTTGTACTGGCTGTCAATAGCCAGCACGTCGTAACCGTTCAAAACTTCGAACTGGAAGTTCATGAAAGGCGACCCCATCACATCCGCAAAGACCTGGATGCTGTTGTTGCCCGTCGAGAGCTTCACCGGCGAAGCCGAAAGGTCGAAATAGGCCATGCCGTTCTGCGAAATGGACGACAAGGTCTTACCCGCCTGGGTTCCATTGATCGTCAGCTTCACGTTCTGAAGGTTGGCGAGGTTCGCCGAACCGATAACGTGGAAGTTGACGCCCTGGAGCCAGACCGGGTTGTTGTTGGCGTTGAACTGCCAGGCGCCCACGAGGTTTGCCTGCGTTCCGGCCGTCACCTGCGTGCCGATCGAAGACGAGGTAATCGTGAGCGAGGCGAGGTTCGGATTCGAAACAGTCGTCACCGTGAAGGAGCCGCTGTTCACCGGGAACACACCCGTCGCCGTCACCGCCGTGTTGCTGCCGGTCCACGCCGAAACATCAGACGCGCTCTGAAGCGAGAACGCCGTGGTGTTGCCAGCCGCGAGACCGCCAGCGACATCAATCGCGAGCGTCACATTCGCGGTCTGACCGGCTCCGATGGAGAGGTTGAGACCTGCGAAATCGATGACACCCTGGTTGATGGAATTGTACTGCGCGATGACCTGACCGTTCTGGGTAAGGTATGCGCCCGAAATCGAGTTATCCGCCAAGACACCCGTCTTGTGGAACTTCAATTCCGAAACCGTCACCGCGCCGGAGTTGCCGGCCGTGAGGTTGACCGAGAGGACCGGGACGCGAGCCGCACCGTAGCAAGTGCCCGTGCACGTGCTGGGGGTCGAGATCAGCGAGCCCGAAACCGGGTTGTTTGCCGCCACGCTCACCGCAAGACCGGTGGCCGGAGCAACAACGACGCCGCCACCCGTGCCCGTGCCGGTGCCCGTACCTGTTCCGGTACCGGTGCCCGTGCCCGTGCTGGCCATGGCGTTAACGAATGCCCTGGTCTTAGGACCAAAGTATCCGGCTGCAGGGGAAATCGAGTTCGCCGCCTGGAAAGCCGCCAACGCCTTCTGAGTGAGGGCGCCGAAATAGGCCGTCGGAGCGGAAACCTTGAGATAACCCTTTGCGATCAGCATCTGCTGCAGCGAGGTGACGTCCGCGCCAGTCGAACCCACGGTGAGGTCGTGAGTGAAACTGTAGGACATCATCGAGCCTGAGCTCGAACCTCCTGCATTGAGCTGACCCTGCAGCTGTGCGATCTGCTGCTGCAACTGCGTAATCATCGCCTGAAGATCAGTCGCTGATTGAGCGTTTGCGAGCGGCATCGCAGCAACTCCCAGCATCGACAAAACTGTCGTTGCCGTGAGCGCCGCACCTAAAACTTTCTTAGTAATGCTCATTTTAATTTATTGTTTGCGACATTTGATTTGATTATCGACCATGCGATCCCTTGCGGAATCGAATGACGTCGACCTTTTCCGTATGTCCAGCCGTACTTTTGCAGCGTGACTGAGGGCCACTCGGCAAAAGCACGGCTGGGCTCCGTTTCTTAATTGATTTCTGGATCGCTCGCCATCTTCATTCGCGATCACATCCGCAGTGAGGTTAGGACGGATCGTCGAAATCGGATGACGAACGAGATCTGTATCTTATAAAAGAAAAAGTCCGCTCTCTCATGAGGCAGACTCAAAATGCATGCATACTCCAGACCCAGGCCAATCCTTAATTGTCTTGCGGATCGACCGTTCCCTTCGCATTTTGATACCGCCTCACACGGTACCTTTACGTTAGATTATAACGTGGGCTCTTTGGAAAAGGTTACCCCCGTTATCCACTGTTTTCAAGGGTTTTACACAACCGGCATCGGTCCCGGCAGCGTCTGCCTGATCCGATAGAAAACCGCCGGGCCGCCCGTCCCCACCCGATCGATCAGGCCCTGCTCGACGAGCGTCTGCAGGTCATAGCGCAGGGTGCGCTCGCTCGCATTCGGCAGGATCTCTTGGATGTCCTTCATCCGGCAATTTCCCATTTGCCGGATTCGATCCAAAATTGCCGATTGCCGGATTGCCGATTTCAGGATGCCGTTGATCTCGCTTTCCTGACCCTGCTTTTCGATGGGATCATTTTTTGGCTCCGAGGCTGCCTCCTCAACCATATTGCCGGATTCCTTTTCTTGCCGGATTGCCGGATTGGCATTGCCGGATTTCTCGCCCGTGTCGAAATTGCCGGATGAAAAGATTGATGCCAAATCGGGTTCCGGCCGGGACAAAATTGCCGGATCATGGGATACCCCGTCGGCAACGCTCATGACGACGCTCAAAGCCCTGCCGAACGCCTGGATCTCCCCCAGCATGACGTCGCCGTTTGCCTGGTTCATCAGGCTGACATCCGAGGCGAACCGGGTGAAATATTCGAGTGTCGAGACGTTCTTCAGGGCACCCGCAAAATCGGTGCCGGCGACCGCTCCCAAAAGGGATACGGCAGCCGCTCTATAATATCCGGCAAAACCGGCATCGGTCATGACGCCGGAAATCCTGAAAACCGCATAAGCGATCTCATAGGCCTTCTTGAGCAGCCATGAGCTATTGCCGGATTCTTGCATGCCGCAAGTATAATCCGGCAATTCTCGAAAATCAAGCTATTTTATGGGAACGACCCAGTCGCCCACGAAACGCATGAAATCGTCGCGCCGGTCCTCCATCTGGTATTCCTGAAGATGCCACTTGGGGTGGCATTCGGGAGTCCATTCGTAATGGCCGCGGACCTCGCGGTCCTTGAAAACCCTGAGGTGATACTGCTTTTCGAAGCCGTCGAGGCGGCGGACGCTGATGATCTGCTCGTCGTCAATCCAGGCGACGAAGTGGTTGCCGAACTGCTGGCCCTCGAGATATTTCACGAAATCCGCGACTTTGACGTCGGGTGCGAGCTTGCCGATCACGAACTCCTGGCGGCTGACGCCGTGGCGGATGAAACCGGTCTTCAAAAGGAAGTCCCTCCCCCATTCGAAACCATCCGAGATGATGTATTTCCAAAGGAAATACTTGATTTTCCTTGTCAGCCCTTCCGGATAGGGCAAAACCGAATCGGCGATTCGGCTCGTAAGGGTCTCGTCCATAAGTACCCCTCCACCCTACCATAAATAACCGGCAATTTCCAGGTCTTGCCGGGTGCCGGAAAGGCTACTGATATTGGATATAGCTCGGCTCCGGCGTGAGCTTGAGGAGCTGTGCCGGGCCGAGAAGATAGCTCCCGGGGACCTTCACGTCGTTCTTATAGAAGATCTTGAACCCGGTGAACTGCACCGGCTCGGGCTCGATGAAGTCCTGATAGGTGCCGATCTTCTGGGACGGCGGCCCGAACCCGTCCATGTCCATCACGACCTGCACCTCGGGCAGCGGGGTGATGTCCTTATAGTTCGTGACCATGGCCTGGGTGAACCGGTGGACGACCAGGATCTTCGGGGGCAGGTTGTTGTCGTGGACGATGGTCGCGAGGTATCGGGCGGCGAAGTCGATGTTCGAGGCGTCGAGCGTCCCGATGACCGTCCCCGGCTGCCGGCCGTTGTGCATGGCGAATTCGGGATCGATCGAGAGCTCCACGTTCGGCAGCTTGAGGTACTGGGCAAGGAGCGGGACCTCGGTTTCGACGCTGCTCAAGCCGACCTGCACGTCGAGGAACACGATGCCGTGCAGGGCGTTCGCCATGTCGATCGCCTTCTGGACCTGGTCTGGCGGCATGCGCAGCCGGTATTTGCCGTCGGGGCCGGGACTCCCCTGCGCCGAGACCACGATGTAGTCGAGGGCGGGAATGACCGGCGTCGAGGGGTCGGCGGCGGCCCACATGGCCGAGGTCGAGGCGAGCTTCGCCATGACGACGTCGGGGGCGAATTCGCCCAAGATGCCCATCTGGGTCGAATAGAAGTTGCCGTAATAGGCGACGATGCGGTTGAAGGGCAGGAGCGCTCCGGGCAGCGGATAGGGGGCGCCCGCCACCGGCCAGCCGCTCACGAGCTTCTTATAGGTGGTCGTCGTCATGACGATGGTCGACGTTCCGAACTGCACGGTCGAGGTCACCGTCACCTTCTTCACCGGAACATCGGCGATCGTGGTCATCTTCGCGTCATAGGCGGCGGTATCGAGCGCGGTCCCGGCGGGTTCGGTGCCGAAGGGCGCCTGGCTCGTCCCGTCGGCCATCATGGCCAGGATCTCGGAACTGGTCGGCGTGAATGTGAGCGGTTTGCCGGCTCCAGTCGGCGTCGCCCCCTGGTGAGACCCCGTTTGGGCGGTTGTTGTTGTCGTCGTGGTGGTGGTCGTGGCCGTTGTTCCCGTCGCTAGGGCCGTCGTCCCGGTCGCGCCGCCGGCCTGCGCGGTCGTTGTCGCGGCATCCGAAACCGCTTTACCGCTCGTGAGGGTAAGCGTCTTTGAGGTACTGCCGGCATACCAAACGACCCCGACGATGCAGAGGGCGATCACGACGATGCCGATCAATTGTTTCGAGCCACCGCTCATTCCTCATATCTTATGCGAAAGCGGTTTTGGTGGATAGGGTGCAAAACCGTCGCGACGCCAGATTCGCGCGTGTGAAAAATCGAAAGGACCCGTTGCCGGGTCCTTTCGTCCAAACGAGGCTGGCCTGGTCACCACCAAAGCTCATTCAGTATGAGTTCGGCAACAACCGAAGTCAATCATGATTTAAGGATTTTTTAACAATTCCTTTTCGCGGTGGAGGTGCGGGGATGCCTTCCCTACCCGATATCCTCGACGAACGGATTGAACGTGCCGAGATCCTGCGAGAGCGTCGCGGCGGCGGCAATGATGAAAAGCGCCGAGAGCGCGACGAAGGCGGCGAGAGGCGCGAGCGCGCCGACGAGCAGCGCCTGATAGAAGATCCACGTCCCGAGCGCGCCATACCCGAGCGACAGGAACGTGAACCCGAGGCCGGGCAGCGACGTGCTCACGATCTCGGGATCATCCGACTCGGTGTTCGGGAACCGCGCACCGAGCGCGAGGCCGAACGTCGTGATGGCGAGCACCATCACCGCGATCGTCGCGAGGAAAAGCCCGACCTGCACGATCGGCACGCCGAGGATCGACGCGTTCGCGATGCCGAGTCCGAGGCCGAAGACCAGGAAGACCGCGCTATAGAACGCGAGCTTCGAGAAGAAGACCGCGCGCGGCGAGATCGGCGCCGTCCCGAGGATCCACCGCATCCGCCGGTCGACGCTGAACGAGGGCAGGGCGAACCGCAGCGAGAACGTGCTCGTGAAGAACACCGTGGTCGCGACCTGCAGCGACTGGATGGCGGCGACGATGGTCGCGGTGCTCACGCCGTATTCCGCGGAGTTGCGGTGCAGAAAGAGGTTGAGGGCGCTCTGGATGATCCAGAGGCCGAGCATGAAAAGAATCCACAGAAGGTCGCGCAGGCTGCGGAAGGTGGTGACCGCCTCCTTTTCGAAAATCGCGCCGATCGGCGACCTGAAATAGCGCGGGAACGCCCGGGGCGGCTCGTTCGCGGCCGTCCGCGCGGCGGCATCCGCGTCGTCACCGAGGGCGGTCCGCGCCTCGAAGTCCTGCTCCTGCAGCCGCTGCCACACCGGCAGATAGGCGAACGACAGGAGCCAGATGAGGACGCCGACGACCGCGACGGCGAGCGCAAGGGCGGCAAGATAGCTCCACGCGAGGAGCCAGGCGTGGTCCTGGAGCGCGAGCATGATGAGCGCCATGCCGTGCGTCGGAACGTACCAGAACGCCGCCGTGATCCCCGAGACGTCCGCCTGCGCCGCGGCGAGCGGGCCCGAGACGAAGAGCCGGACGATGTCCATGTCCGCGATCCTGCGCGCCATGAAATAGGTCGCGCCGCCGACGAGCGCGGCTGCGGCGAGCGCAAGCCACTTCATCTGAAGGAGGCCTGCCTTCGCTCCCTGCGCGACATAGAAGAGCGCGGCAAGCGCCATGATGAAGACGATCGCCGAACCCGACGCCCCCGCCGCGAGGAGCACGAGCCCGACGAGCGCCGAAAGGACAGCGGCCGCTCCCCCGCCGTACACCCCGGCGAGCGCGATGACGGCCGGCAGGCCGATCACGAGAAGCGGCCAGAGCGACGACTCGAAGATGCGCAGGATCGAACCGACGAGGAGAATCTTATAGTTCGGCGTCGCCGCGACCCACTCGTTCGCGCCGGCGCGGAAGAGCGTGAAGAGCGCAGAGATCACCGCGCTCACGAACATGAGATAACCGAGCACGAGGAAGAAGACCTCGTAGGTATAGAGCGGGAGCGTCTCGCGGCCATAGGCTTCGTGCTGCATGAGCGTGAAGCCGGCGCGGACGAAGAAGAAGATCCCGACCGCGATCGCGACGACGAGCAGCATGAAGAGCGCGATCGTGATCGCCTTCGCGACGGTCCGGGTGCCCATATAGCGCCTGAACCCGAGTCCGGAATATTTGAAGAGGAGCAAAAGCATGGGGCGGCGCTTAGGAACGTTCCGCGATCGCGACGTAGACGTCCTCGAGGCTCGCGTCGTGCGCGCAGTGCGCCTGCGCGCGGAGCTCGTCCATCGTTCCGACCGCGGCGAGGCGGCCGCGGCTCATGATGCCGATGCGGGTCGCGATCTCCTGCGCGAAGGAAAGGGTGTGCGTCGCGATGAGCGCCGCGTGGCCGCCCTCCCCCGCGAACTTCGTGAACAGCCCCTTCGCCGTGCGGGCGCTCAGGGGGTCGAGGCCGACGATCGGCTCGTCGACGAGGAGCAGCTTCGGCTTGTGGAGCAGTGCGGCGAGGATGGAGAACTTCTGCTTGTTGCCGCGCGAATAGGTTTCGAAATAATGCTTCTCGATGCCTTCGAGCCTGAACGTGCCGAGCAGGTCGCGCACGGCCTCCATGCGTTCCGCTTCGGGAACGTCGAACAGCGATCCGACGAAGTGCAGGAACTGCTCCCCCGTCATGCCGGGCCAGGCCGAGGGATCGTCGGGGATGTACCCGATCATCGCCTTCGTCTCGCGCGGCGACGTCACGACATCCTTCCCGCCCACGGTGACCGTGCCGCCGTCGGGCCGCAGAAGGCCGGCGATCGACTTGATGATCGTCGTCTTTCCCGCGCCGTTCGGACCGATGAGGCAGAAGACCTCCCCGTCCTTCACCTCGAACGAGACGCCCTTCACGGCATCGAGGTCGCCAAATGACTTCGAAAGCGATTGTACGTTCAGCATGATTCTCTCGTGGCTCTTGCCTTCATTGTAGCAGGCCGGGGCGGGACTGCATATAAAAGAGGACCCCGAAGGGTCCTCGCTGTTTTTTTTCGAACGTCATCCAGCCGCTTGAGCGGCGAGCATGGCCGGAACATCGCAGAATGCCGCCTTGTCCGCGGGAACGCCGAAATCATCGAGGACCTCCTCGATGACGCGCCGGTCAAGCGCGACGATGGTGAACTGACGACCCTGCCTCGTGACGACGATGCTGTCGGGCAGGACATAGGTCGCGCCATGACGCGACTGGACAATTTCATATTTGGCATCCTGACGGAGCCGTTCAAGGATCTTCTTCCGCCGGTCCCCCGACGGCTTGATCATGCCGACCGACAAATACAATCTGATCATCCGCGCATTCCTCCTGAGGGAATCATGACAACGAGCACGCTTATCCTAAGCGTCTCGCTGCGGATTGTCCAGCAGGCCGGTCTCTTCAACCGTCGTGACGATGCGATCGGCGGCGGCAAGGTCGGCCTTCGGATGGGTGTTCGCGACGCCGATCGCCATCATGCCCGCCGATTTCGCGGACTGGATGCCCGCCGGCGTGTCCTCGATCACGACGCACGCGGCGGGTGCGACGCCGAGCTTTTGCGCGGCGAGCAGATAGGGCTCGGGATGCGGCTTGCCGTGCGCCACGTCCTCGGCCGCGACGATCACCGCGAAGCGGTCCGCGACGCCGAATTCGGCGAGGGTCTCGCGGACTTCCGACGCAAGCGCGCTCGAGACGAGGGCAAGTTTGTAATGTTCCGCGCAGCGCTTGATGAAATCGATCACGCCGGGATAGGCGTGATGGCGGCCCTCGCCCGCGACAAGCGACGCATAGATCGCCGCCTTCTCGCGGATCAGCCGCGGGACGTCGAGCGCCGCGCTGAACACGGCGCCGAGATTCGCGAAACCTTCCTCGTCGGTGCGTCCCATGCAGTTCGCGACGAAATAGTCCTGCGTGAGCTCGAACCCGTGCCGGCGCATGACCTCGACGAACGCCCGCGCGTGCAGCGCCTCGTCGTCGACGATCACGCCGTTCATGTCGAAGATGACGGCGGCGGGCTTCCGCGGATCGTCCATGTCAGCCTTTCGGAAGGTTCAGCTTCGAGAAGGCCAGGAGGAACGCGGGGATCATGAGGTCCTTGCGCGTGAGCGTCTTCGACGAGAAATAGATGACGGGATCGTCCTCGCCGGCGAGGCGCTGCGTGAGCGCATCGACCTTCACGTGCATATCCTGCACTTCCTTCACCATCCATTCGGGAACGTTGATGCTCGACGTGAAGCCCGCGGCGGTCTGCCCGTCCTTCATGTGCAGCGCGACGCAGATCACGTAATACCATTCGGCGGCGCTATAGACATAGGTGAGGCAGTTCTCGACGCCAACGCCGACGTCGACGGCCGGATGCGTGAGCGCCTGTTCGGCATAGCCGCCGGCGCGCTTGAAAAGCTCCTCGAACCCGAACGCCTGCTCGGTCGACGACGGCCGCTCGAGCGATTCGTCGTGCACGATCGACGCCTCGATGTTCAGGCGCTTCAGGGCCTCCGCGAGGGCCTGCTGCTTCGGTTCGATGTAGCGCTTGGAGGTGTAAAAGCCGATGTTCATGGTCGGGATGGGTTCGCTTTCAGTATAGCAGGACGGGGTAGGCGGGTCGCTTTTCGTTGTAAAACCTTGCCCGTTCTGCTATAAGGAAAGAAGAACGTTAATCCGCTACGAAGGGAGCGAATCCATGAACGACCTGCAACGCACGACCGACCCGGACGTCCTGCTTCACCATGCGATCCAAGGAGATTCCGACGCCTTGGGGACGCTTCTCATGCTGCACCGCTCGCAGGTCCTCAGGATTTGCAGCAAGCGCCACCCTAACCCGAGCATCGCCGAGGAACTCACGCAGGAGACGTTCGTCAACGCCATCCGCGGCTTCAACAATTATCGCGAAACGGGAACCTTCTCGCACTGGCTTTCCCGGATCGCGAAGAACCTTGCGAACAACAAGCTCCGCGACGACAGGATGCTGAAGCGTGCGGGCGGCCGGGAACCGGCGGAGCTCGACGACGCCGCGACCATCACCGACAGCATGCTTGAGCACGTCCCGTTCCGGCTCAGCTTGATAAAGGCCTTGGGCATGCTGCCCCCGTTCCAGCGGGACTGCTTCATGCTCGTCCATCTTCACGGCCACAGCTATGCAGCGGTCGCCAAAGAGCTCGGCCGAACTGTCTCGTCCATAAGGAGCGGGGTTCATATGAGCCGCAAGCGGCTGCGCGAACACCTGAGCTGAACGACCACCTTTCCCCTTGGAACGCCTTTCCCCGAAGGCGTTCTTTTTTTTAAAAAAACGCGCCGTGGGCAATGACCCCAGCATGCCAGGCGGACGGAGCGATTGACACGCATCGCACCGAGGGTGTTAGATGGAACTGCCGCCTCAAGCGGCGATCTTTGACAACGACGTATGCCCCTCAAGGGCAGAAAGGAAGCATCATGGCAACATCGCCCGAAGCAGCAGCCGCAACCACCTTCTTCCCGAACCCGATCATCACGCTCGAACAGGTAAAAAGAATTGCCGACTACGGAACCCTGGAGCATCTCGAGACGCTGATCATCAAAGAGGCTTGGCACGCGTTCATCGGCAGCCTCTTCGACCGTGGCGCGAACGTCAGGCCCAAGCACATACCTTGGCTTGAAAGCCGCATTCCGGAGCTCTTCTTCAAGGTGAACAACGGCAGCCGGAACTGCGCCGACCTTGCCGAGCGGCTCCTCGACTGGTATCTCTTCAACTCCCACGACGACGTCGCAACCCGCGCCCTCGCATTCGCGATCGCATTCTGCGAAAAAGGCGGCTATGACCAGAAGAAGGTCTTCCGCCGCATTCGCGATATCGGCTACTGGTCGATTCCCTCCATCGAGCCTTTCATCGTCAGGCACCTTCGGAAGATCAATCCGGAATCGTTTACCGACCGCTATTTCGAGAGCGACTGGATCGATGCCGAACGGGCCTTGGATCTTGTCATGCGTTTTGAAGACGTGACGATGATTCCGATCCTCGAATCCATCCTGCAGAATCATGATTCGGGAAAGGTCTCACTGGAAGATGGACACCGCGCCCGCTCGTTTCTGCAATTGAAAATCACCGCGATCCTTCGGGGGGCCGTTCTGCGGCTCAAGCAGATCCAGAAAGAGCAGCAGCCGTCGCTCAGCTATGTGGTCGGGAAACCGCTCGCGGAAGCTGCAAACCTTTCGGGCGCCGTCCTCCTTAAGGTGCGACATGACGAGACGTTTCCAGTCGCGCGGCGCGAAGAGGGCATCCTGATCACGGTCACGCTGGAATGCGAGCGCCAAGACGACATTCCCCGGCTGCGGGACTGTCTCGCGGGCGGAACATTCAGCATCGGTCTTGCTGAATGGCGCCGTTTCGTGTGTCCGCAGCAATTCGACGCTGTCGTGAATCCGGAAACGTTCGTCTCGAGAAACATCCTTGTCCCGCAGGGAAACGCAACGGCACGGTTCTGCCTGGCGTTCAAAATCGAGGATAAAACCATCACAAACTATTTCGGCTACACGCAGCCTGAGCCCCCATCGGCTTGAGGTGAAATCCCAGCCGCTCGCATCATGCGGGCGGCTTTTTCATTGCCGCACGCAAGCGCTGCGCCGCGTATTACCGCCGCGGAGCGTACCGAAGCAGGATGTTCCCGTTTTTGAACATCCGGGAATCGAGCAGGCGCAGGCCCACGGGCTTCTTGAGCCCCGCGAAGAGCGGCGTGCCCTTTCCTATCGCCACGGGGGCGTACATGAGCCTGAACTCATCCACGAGGTCCGCCTCCATCAGGCTCACCGCGAGCGTGTTGCTGCCGAGGATCGCGATGTCCGTGCCGGGCTCGTTCTTTATTTTCGTAATCGCCTCGACGAGATTGCCGCTCACCACTTCGGTGTTTTCCCATGTCGGCTCGAACGGTCGCCCCACGACGACCTTGCGGACCCGGGTCATCCAGTCCGCCGTCGGACGGTCCTCGTTCCCCTGGGGCGTCGGCCAGTAGCCCGCCATCAGGTCATAGGTCCGCCGCCCGAAGAGCACGGTGTCGAGATGGTTGTTCTGGGCGTGCGCGAACTCGTTGAACTCCTCGTCGACGTTGTGCCAGGAAAGGTCGTGATGTTCGCCTTCGACGTAGCCGTCGAGGCTCACCATCATGAAGAGGAATGTCTTTCTCATGGATTGCGTTAACGCCAGGCGCCGAGGATGGCGCCCATGGCCGCGATCGAGACGAGGAACGAGACCGAATCGAAGAGCCACAGCTTCCACGGCTTCTTCATCCAGATCACGTCGATCGCCGTCCACGTCGCCGCGAATCCCAGCCAGAGCCACGCGCCGATGATCATCCCCTTGTACCAGGTCATCGGGCCCATGATGACCGAGTACGAGGCGATCCAGATGATCATCGAGAGCACCGACGCGCACACGATGTTGGTGACGAGGTTCCAGAACATCGGCTTCAGCATCATCCTGAAGTCGGGATTCTCGGGCATCGTCACGTTGGCGAGCCGCATCCACGTCTTTCCGAACAGGGGTCCGTGGAAGAGGAACCCGATGATGAAGCACGCGACCGCGGAAACGAGGATGGATAGTATGTTCATGACTTCATTGTAGCAGAATGGCGCGGGCGCTGGGCGAGGGTGCTGCTCGGATTCGAACCGCTGGAAAAATCAACTCCCGCCCTTGTTCCCTTCTAACAGCCTAGGGCTAAGTTCGGCGTCTATGATACCTCCGGCTTTTTCGATCTCGATAACCAATTGATGCAACAATGCTAATTGTTCCTTCACGTTACCCAGCGAATCCGTGTTTACTTCAGCGTGTTCGCCCGGCTCGCGCGCCGTTTCGTCTGAGTCGACGATCTTGATAACACGGAATGATTCGCCATTCAGCTTGTTCGTCACTGCGCTGAACTTATAGGCGAGCTCGTTCAACATCCGATCTTTTTCAGTAAGCTCCGATCCTCGCTTTGGCCCGAATTCAGGATTCTTGGGCATAATTGGATTGTACTACGAAATATGTCATAGAGAAATTCCATCAACCTTGAGAAACGGATCCGACAATCTCTGAAAGTAATTCCGGGAATTCTCCGGTTTTCATGTCTTCTTCGGTATAATGCCCCCTCCCTTTCAGTTCAATAATCTTGCCGCCCAAAAAATCGTGAAATATCTTCAAGCTTCTTTTTCCGGCTTCCTCTTCGTTGTCGGCGGTAAATGTGACAATTCTATTCACGCGCGACTTAATCGTTTTATCTATTTGATAGTCATAAAATTTCTTTTTCGCCTCGCTGCTCGTGCCAATCTTCCAAGGAGCTATCAAAAACAGCGAATCAATCTTTTGTTTTGAGTCGCCAAGCCAGCGGACTAAAAATGCCGATCCGCAGCTGTGTCCAATTAAAATGCTTTGCTCGGTTATTGCTTCCTTTTCCAAGACCTTCCTCCAGGCATCATAATCCGGAGCCCACGATTCCGGCATACGAAGAATTTTCGCAGGTATGTTGCGCGCCATCAATTCATCTCGCACCCACGGCATCCAATGTTTCGCTGGATCGCATTCGATTTCCTCGTGAGGAGATGAGGAGCATCCGTGGATGATAATTGCATTCTTCATACCCCTATCTTACCTCAAAAGTATCGGCGGGCGGCATGGGGCGATGTTCGAACCGCCGCAAATAAAACAAATGACGCAGCTTTGACAGCTGCGTCTTAAATTCCGAATTATATCCCATGCAATTTCCGGGAATCGAGAATGCTTGGGCCTCGGTGAATATAATCAGCGAGTCCTTGTTGATATTTACGTTCGCGCTCCTTGCGTTCCCTACCGTCCTCTTCGTACGCGGCCTGCCTGATAATGTCATACGCCACGCTCACGAGCGTAGCGATGGCGAGATCCCTGATGGTCTGCAGTCCGTTCCTGGGCCGTTGTCCGTAATTACGGACGCTCTCTTCCGGCGGCACGACTTCTTCGATGCCGGTTTTTTGGATGAAGAACCCGCACCAGTCTTCCAGTGGCTCACTGAAATCCTTGGTATGCCCGCAGGAGCAAATTCTCCCCAGCGTCTCTGCGTTCATCCTGTCCAACTTCGACTTGAGCACTGGCTGCAGGGTCCGGTATAGAATGTGCGGCGTGAGCCTCTGATCGCTTTTCAAGCCTTCGAGGACGTTTTTGCCGACCAATTGTTGCGCGAGATTTACAATGTACTCCTGATTTTCCTGTCTCATTTTTCTCTCCTTGTGAGAGTTCTCGTCACCACCATGGATCGCACGATCGGACTCTTCCGAAAGCGGCGATACGAACCCGAGACGGTTCATTAACGATCCGACAAGCATTCGCAATGTCGATGGGGGAATAATATCATATAATTATATAAATGTCAATATTTGCAGGGCCCGTCGTACGGGCCTCCCAGGACCGTCAACCAGGTCGACGCGGAGAGGGAGGGATTCCGTCGCTCGCTTCGTTCGCTCCTGGAACCCTACGCAGCACCCCGACCCCCTCTCTGGGAAACCCTCGGTTTCCCAGACCTTCCGACACGGGGTGCTGCTCGGGTTCGAATCCCTCCGCATGCAAAAAGGAATGTCCAGACGGACATTCCTTTTTGCATGCGGAGAGGGAGGGATTCGAACCCTCGATGCCGTTTCCGGCATACAGTCTTTCCAGGACTGCCGTTTCAACCGCTCACGCACCTCTCCTTGAAAGCGCCGCGCGGCCCGCGGCATGGCCGCGCCGCATCGCGAGCTCCCTTATTCTGCCCTTACATCGCAAGCTTTTCAAGCGCGGCGATGCGGTCCTCGATCGGCGGATGCGTCATCCAGATGCGGTGCCACCATGAGACGTGCTCGCCCTTGAACGGCGAATCGAGCCAGAGGTGCGCGGTCGAGTCGCGCGCGGTGCTCATGGGAACGGTGTCCTCGGCGATCTTCTCGAGCGCCGAGATGAGGCCGGCCGGATAGCGCGTGAGGAGCACGCCCGACGCGTCGGCCAGCGCCTCGCGGCGGCGCGAGATGGCAAGCTGGATGAGCATCGTGCCGATCGGGGCGAGGATCGAAAGGGCGATCGCGAAGAGGAAGATCAGTCCCCCGGCCTCGCTGTTGCGCCCGCGGCCGCCCATGCCGCCCCGGAACCCGCCCCACACAAGCGAGCGCAGGAAGACGTCGGCAACGAGCGCGATCACGCCCGCAAGCACGGCGGCGACGGTCGAAACGAGGATGTCGCGGTTCTTCACGTGCGACATCTCGTGCGCGATCACGCCTTCGAGCTCCGTCTTATCGAGCCGCGCGAGTGCGCCCTGGGTGACCGCGACCGCGGCATGCTGGGCGTCGCGTCCCGTCGCGAACGCGTTGATCTGCATTTCGGGCGTGATATACACCTTGGGCATCGGGAGCCCGTCGGCGATCGAGAGGTTCTCGACGGTGTTCCACAAAAGCGGATTGTCGGCCCGCGTGATCTCCTGCGCGCGCGCAAGCGAGAGCGCGATGCTCGCCGAGGAATAATAGCTTATGAACGAATAGACGACGCTGAAGATGAGCGCGAAGACGAAGAAGCTCGGGTCGCCGTAATAAGCGGAGATCGCATAGCCGAGCGCCCCGACGACGACGAAAAACACGAGGAACATGAGCCATGTCTTGCGGACATTCGAACCCTGCAATGAATAGACGTTGGTGGAGGCCATCTAGAACTTCACCGCGACCGGCTGCCGCTCCGCCGCGGTCAGGTCGTCGCCGAAGAACTGCATCGGCTTGAAGTTGAACACGCTCGCGACGAGGTTGGACGGGAACGTCTGGATCTTCGTGTTGAGGTCGCGCACCATGCCGTTATAGAAGCGGCGGGCGGCCTGGATCTTGTCTTCGGTGTCGGTGAGCTCGTTCTGCAAGTTCAAAAAATTCTGGTTCGCCTTGAGGTCGGGATAGTTCTCGGCGACGGCGAAAAGCGACTTGAGCGTCTGCGAAAGCTGGTTCTCGGCGTCGGCCCTCGCGGGACCGCTCGCCCGCATCGCCATCGAACGGGCCTTCGTGACGTCCTCGAAGACGCCCTTCTCGTGGGCCGCATAGCCCTTCACGGTCTCGATGAGGTTCGGGATCAGGTCATAGCGGCGCTTGAGCTGCACGTCGATGTCGGACCACGCCTCCTGCGTGCGGTTGCGGAGCGTGACGAGGCCGTTATAGATCGCGATGAGCACGATCACGACGAGGGCGATGACGCCTAAGATGATCCAGGTAATCATGTCGCTATTATACAACCGACCGCACGACCAGGCAAGATGCGGCGGGGCGCCTGCGAAAGAAAAAAGGGAGATGTTGCCATCTCCCTCATATACGAGGCCCGCCGCGGTTTCGGGTCACACGGACGCCCGGAATCGCCTTGCGCCAGCGGTCCATCTTCGCCACCGCGACCGTCGCGGTCTCGACGTTCGCGTAGCCGAGCAGCCGCTCCGCCAGACGGACGGCGAGCTCCTCGAGGAACCGGAACTCGCCCGTCTCGGCGACGCAGATCATCGCCTTGCGCACGTCCGCATAGTCGACGCCGTCCGCAAGGTCCATCGAGCGCAGCATCGGACCGAAGTCCGTGCCGAATTCGAGGTCGATGCGGATGCGCTGCGGGACCGCGCGCTCCTCGTCGCCCGCGCCGATGCGGACCGACACCACCAGGTTCTCAATGAAGATCGTGTCCATGACGGCCTCCCAGATGCCGGAATCCCGCGGCGATCCGCGGTCCGCACCCCGACGCGCCGTGGACGCGGTGGAACGGACGGCTCTCGTCGTCGCCCGCGCCGCCGAGCAGCCCCGGCGCGCGGAGCAGCATGAGGTCGCCCGCCGCGAGGTTGCACGAGAGCACCGGCTGCCCGATGCGCTCGTCGCCCAGCACTTCGACCGTCCCCGATCCGCAGACCGTGACGACCGCGATGATGAGCCGGTTGCGCGCATGGTCGCGATGGCTCGTGATGCCGTCGTCCGGTCCGTACTTCTGCACCGATATGTCGTCGGGCGTCCATGCGGCAAGCGACGGGAATTCGCCAGCCACCGACGAGAGCACGCGCTCGACGGCGGCCTTCAGCATCGAGAGATGGAACAGCTCCGTCGAACGGGACGGGAACATCAGGCGTTCGAACGCCTGCGTCACCGGCCCGATCGTCTCGTTGACGCGCTCGAACGGCTCCTGCTTCAGTTCCTGTCCGAGCCCGGCGAGGAAGATCCTGTCGACCGCCCGCGGGATGTGGGCGGCACCGATGATGCTCGCCGTCCGCACGGCTGCGGCGGCGTTCCACTGCGTGAATACGTTCATGCGTCCTCCTTTTATTGGATCGTGAATACGAATGTAAAAGAACAAAAACTGCCCGGGAAGGGCAGGTCTCGAAAGACGGTGGAAAATCTCGAAGCCTCCCCTTCGGTCAGGAATCCGAACGGGACGAGGCGAAGCCGGACCAGGTTGCGATCGTCTTCGTATGAAGCATGCATTCAGTATAGCACGGACAAAAAAACCGGCCGCACTGCGGCCGGTTTCGCGCCAAACGGGCGTGCGATCCTGTTTAATAATCCTCCCCTCCCATTCCGGGCATCCCGCCGGGCATGCCGGCCGCGCCACCCTTCTTCTCGGGGACGTTCGTCACGGCGGCGCCGACGGTGAGATAGTTCGAGGCGACCGAGATCGCATTCATGAACGCCATCTTCGTCACCTTGAGCGGATCGATGATGCCGGCCTCCTTGAGGTCGCTGATCTCGTTCGTCACCGCGTTGAATCCCTTCCACGGCTCGTCGCCGCGCTTCTGCAGGTCGCTCATCACGCGGTCCGGCGACTCGCCGCTGTTCGCGACGATCGCGCGGAGCGGGGCCTCGAGGGCGCGCTTCAGGATCTGCGCCGCGCCGTTGCGCAGCGTGGCTGCGACCGCCTCCTTGCCGTGCGAGCCGGCCTTCAGGCCGTGGTTCGTCATCTCGGCCACGACGGACGACGCGTTGAAGAGCGCGATGCCGCCGCCCGGGACGATGCCCTCTTCCATCGCGGCGCGGGTCGCCGAAACGGCGTCCTCGACGCGCTGCTTGAGCTCCTTCTGCGCCGATTCGGCCGGGGCGCCCACCTTGATCACGGCGACGCCGCCCGAAAGCTTGCCGAGGCGTTCCTGCAGCTTCTCTTTGTCGAAATCGGAATCCGTCTTCTTGATCTGGACCTTGATCTGGGCGATGCGGTTGTCGATGTCCTTCTTCTCGCCCTTGCCGCCGACGATCGTCGTCGCGTCCTTCGTCGAGACGACGCGGTGCGCGCGGCCGAGATCCTCAAGCTCGGTCGCGTCAAGCTTCTTGCCGAGCTCGTCCGAAATAAACTGCGCGCCCGTCACGACCGCGATGTCCTGCAGCATCTCTTTCTTTCGATCGCCGAAGCCCGGCGCCTTCACCGCGAGCACGCTGAAGATGCCGCGGAGCTTGTTCACGATGAACGTCGTGAGCGCCTCGCCCTCGACGTCGTCCGCGACGATCAGGAGCTCCTTCTTGCCGCTCTGGACCACCTTCTCGAGGAGCGGCAGGACCTCCTGGATCGACGAGATCTTCTTGTCGGTGACGAGCACGTAGGGATCCTCGAGCGAGGCCTCCATGCGCTCCTGGTTCGTCACCATATAGGCGGACACGTAGCCCTTGTCGAACTGCATGCCCTCGACGATCTCGAACGAGTTGCCGATCGTGTTCGAATCCTCGACGGTCACGACGCCCTCCTTGCCGATCTTCTCCATCACCGTCGCGATGAGCCCGCCGATCTCCTCGTCCTTCGCCGAGAGGGTCGCGACCTCCTTCACGCGCTTGTTGTCGTTGATCTCCTCGCGCTGCGATTCGAGCGCCTTCACGACCGCGTGGCTCGCCTTCTTGAGCTCCTCGGCGAGCTGGATCACGTTGAACCCCTTCTCGCGGATCACGGCCTCGCCCTCGTCGATCATCGCATGGGCGAGCACCGTCGCCGTCGTCGTGCCGTCGCCCGCGACGTCGTTCGTCTTGTCGGCCGCCTGCTTGATGAATTCGGCGCCGACGTTCTCCCACTTGTCCTCGAACTCGACTTCCTTCGCCACGGTCACGCCGTCGAAGGTGACCTGCGGCGCGCCGTATCCCTTCTCGATCACGACCGCGCGGCCGCGGGGGCCGAGCGTCATCTTCACGGCCTCGGCGAGCTTGTCGATGCCCTTCTTGATCGCCATGCGGGCGTCCTCGTTGAACTTGATCTGTTTAGCCATAGGTTTGCGAATTTACGAATTTTTACGAACGTGCGGATGGAATTTGCGGACGTTATTCCTCGATGACGGCGAGGATGTCGTCCTCGTCGCCGACCAGATACTTCTTGTCGCCGAGCTCGATCTCGTCCGGTCCGTACTTCTTGAACAGGACCATGTCGCCGACCTTCACCGACATGGGCTGCACCGATCCGTCATCCTTCATCTTGCCCGGGCCGACCGCGATCACCTTGCCCCTCACGGGCTTCTCGCGCTCCGCCGTATCGGGCAGCACGATGCCGCTCACCGTCTTCTTCTCCTGCTCGAGCGCCTCGAGGAACAGGTGGTTTGATAATGGTTTGAAGTTCATTTTTTGTTAATGAAAATGCGTTTGGCACTCCCGACAAAAGAGTGCCAATAAGAATTATAGCCGCCGACCCTCGTTCGTCAAGGCCGGTTTTAGGACTTTTTAACCTGGTCGTAGATGTTGAGGACCGCCTTGATGGCGTCCCCCACCGAGATGTTGTTCTGCTGATAGAGCCCGTCCGAAACGTCGCCCGCCGCCCAGATGCCCGGGCAGGACGTCGTCTGCGTCTTCGGGTCGATCACGATGTGGCCGTGGTCGCCCATCGCGACGAGGCCCGTGAGGAATTCGGAGTTCGGCAGGAGGCCGACCTCGACGAAGACGCCGTCGAGGGCGATCTGCTGCGTCTCGCCCGATTTCGCGTTCTTCACGCGGATGCCGTTCACGAACTTGTCGCCGAGGACCTCTTCGACGACGGTGTTCCAGAGGACCTGCACCTGGGGATGCGACTTCACCTTTTCCTGCGAGACCGGATCGCCGCGCAGCACGTCGGAACGCACGATGAGATGGATCTTCGGCGAATAGGGAATGAGGTCGAGCACGCTCTCGAGCGCGGAATTGCCGCCGCCCACGACCGCCGTGGTCTTGCCCTCGAAGAGCGGCGCGTCGCACGTCGTGCAGAAGACCACGCCCTTGCCGTCGAAGGCGTCCTCGCCCGGAACGCCGAGCCGCTTGCGCCGGCTCCCGGCGGTGACGAGCACGTATTTCGTCTCGAACATCCTGCCGGACTTCGCCGTCACGGCGAACCCGCCGCCCGGAACGCCGAGGTCCTTCTTTTCGATCTTCGTGACGAGGTCGTCGTCGATGATGTCGATCGCCGGCTGCGCGCGCAGGTGGTCCTCGAGGCTCTTCGCGAAATCGAAGCCCGAGATCGCCTTCGTGCCGATCCAGTTCTCGATGCTCGCCGAGTTGACCGCCTGCCCGCCGAAGCTGTCGGTCACGAGCAGCGTCTTCATCTTCTTGCGCGCAGCATAAATCCCCGCGGCAACGCCGCCGGGACCGCCGCCGATGATGATGAGGTCATAGGTCATGGGCTTGAGATCGGAAACCGGAGCGGGGGCGCTCCGGCCGGATGGCTGCGAACGGTTACTTCTTGAGGTCGAGCACCTGCTCGAGGGTCCGCTGGTCGAAGCCGATGATGATGTTGTCGTCGACCTGGATCACGGGCACGCCGAGCTGCTGGGTCTTCTCGATCATGTCCTCGCGCGCCTTCGCGTCCGAGGCGACGTTGAGCTCTTCATATGAAACGCCGTTCTTCGCGAAGAATTCCTTCGCCATCTTGCAGTACACGCACGAGGGCGTGCTATAGATCGTCACTTTATGCGCTGTCGTCATGGGATTGGTTGGTTGGAATTATTGTTCTGAGCCGTGGGAGGGATGAGGCGACCGTTCCCCGAAGATCTCCCAGGCGTTCATGAGGATGATGGCCGTCCCGGCCGCGAGGTTGCTCCATTTCATGAGCGAGATGTCCGCGAACCCGAGGAGCCAGGGCGAGGCAAGGATCCAGACGCCGATGAGGAGTGCTACCCACTGCTTGGTCACGTCTTCATTTTAGAACGCCGTGGGTCGAAGTCAACGAGCGGCGCCGGCGGCCATGGGCTTGGCGGGTACGGCGGCGGCCATGCGGGCCGTCTTGAGCGCATTCGCCCACCACATGAGCTGCTCGAGCATGCCGTTTTTCATGCCTTCGACAGGCGCGAAGAGCTCTGGCGTCACCTTGTCGGCCTCGGCGATCGCGGCATAGACCGGCCACTGGATGTGCACGGCATTCCGGATCGGAGCCATCTGCAGCTCGATCACGACCGTGCGCAGCTGTTCGACCGAACGGGCACCCCCGACGCCGCCGTAGCTCACGAAGGCGACCGGCTTGCGGTTCCACTCGCGAGAGACATAGTCGAGCGCATTCTTGAGGACCGCCGGATAGCCGTGGCTGTACTCGGCCGTCACGATGATGAAGGCGTCGCCGTCGGCGATCTTCCTCGTCCAGGCCTGGACGACGGGATTCGCGTAGGGCTCCTTGATCATGCTCGGCGAGACCGGCTCGTTGAAGAACGGCAGCTTGTAGTCGCGAAGGTCGAGCAGTTCCACCTCGACGCCAGGCAGCTTGGCTGCCTCGTCGGCGATCCAGCGCGCCGGCTTGTCGCCGAAGCGGCCTTCGCGGGTCGTTCCCGAAATTACCTTGATGCGGATTGGTTCCATGTGAGTTGTTAACTATTTATTAATGATTATTTGACCTTTGAGGATTTTACCGGACGGGCGTCCCGGCTCAGTTTCGCGAGAAGCTCGAGCAGGTATTCGGCGTTCATGGCATAGAAGACCTCCTTGCCCCGCCGTTCGTCGACGACCAGATTGCATGACTTGAGCGTCTTCAGGTGCTGCGAAACCGCCGGCTGGCTGAGCTTCGTGATTATGACGAGCTCGCCCACGGTCTTGCGCCCCTTGAGGAGCGCCTGGATGAGGCGGTAGCGGGAGGCGTTGCCGATCCCCTTCCCGAACCGCTCGATTTCCTTGCAGTTGTCGGCCATATAAATCATTATATTCGCATATCCTTATATGTCAAGAGGGGGCCGATCGCGACGAAAAAGCCCGCCTAGGCAGGCGGGCGGGCGGGCCGATAACGTCAGTATCTTCGACGAGGTCCGGACATGCGAATCGCGTCAAGCAGGACTCGGCGAACTTCTTGGGCTTCCGCTTCGATATTGATCCCTTCTTCTTTGGCTTCCGTAAGAATTTCCTCGTCAGTGGCACGGAGGACGTCTTCCGGGGTCTGAAACCGTTTCATGATGCACCTCGCTAAGGGTCATGGTACGACTTCGACCGCGAAGCCGCAAGCGGGCGGCGGATATCCAAGAGGACGCGTTATTTCGCCGTGAGCGCCGCATCGATCGCCTGCTTGTAAGTCGCATAGGGTTCCGCGCCGAGGATCTGCGTGCCGTTGATGAAGAACGTCGGGGTCGAGTTCACGCCGGCGGCGCCTGCCTGGGACATTTCGGCGGTCACGGTGCTCGATTCGGAATCATTCGCAACGCACTTCGTGAATGTCGGAACGTCAAGGCCGACCTTCTGCGCGAGCGAGACAAGCTTGGCCTGCGAGAAGAATCCGTCGTCCTCCCGTCCGCCCGCCTGGGCGTCGGCGACCTTCGCGGCATAGAGGGCGTCATGATAGGGCCAGAGCTTGCCCTGGTCGTTCGCACATTCGGCGGCCTCGGCGGCGAGGGTCGATTCGGGACCGAGGAACGCGAAGTTCCTGAAGACCATGCGCACCTTGCCGTTGTTCACGTAATCCTTGATGATCTGCTGCTCGGTCTGCGCATAGAAGAGGCCGCAGTATGGGCACTGGTAGTCGCCGTATTCGACGAGCGTGACCGGCGCGTTCTTGTCGCCGAGGACCGCGTCGCGCGGACCAAGCTTCATGACGTCGGCCGGCGTGAGCGTCCCGGCCTGGACGCCGGCACCGGTACCGCCGCCGTTCTGCGCGCCCGCTCCCCCGTCGGAAGGACGGTAGAGGGTCGAGAAGACGATCGAGCCGCCGATCACGGCTGCGGCGATGAGGATGCTGAACGGCAGGAACCTGTCGTTCCGCGCCGATGTCGAGGCGGGAACTTCGGTTCGCACCTCTTCGATTTCGATCATGGCGCCGTCGCGGCCCGAATCGTCATGCTGCATGACACCCATTATACCGCCCGCGGGCGGGTGCCGCAATCCCGCCGCGCATGCAACGCATCCGTCCCCCTGCGGTATAATGGAAGGATGTCGCAAGCATCATCGATTTTCGCGTGGCTCATCGCCTATCGCTACATCGTCGCCTATCCGCTCGCGATCATAGAGGGCCCGATCGTCATGATGGTGTCCGGATTCCTCGTCCGGCTCAACTTCTTCGACTTCTGGCCGATCTATCTCACGCTCATCGCCGGCGACCTCACAGGCGACGTCATCTGGTACATGGTCGGCCGCCATGGCGGACGGCCGCTCATCGAGAAGTACGGCAAGTGGATCAACATCTCGCAGGAGAACGTCGAGCGCGCCGAGGAGTTCTTCAACGAGCACCAGACGAAGATCCTTTTCATCTCCAAGCTCACGACCGGATTCGGGTTCGCCATCGCGACGCTCATCGCCGCCGGGGCGACCAAGGTCCCGTTCAGGAAATACATCACGATCAACTTCTTCGGCGAATTCATCTGGGCGGGATTCCTCTTCGCGATCGGCTATTTCTTCGGCAACCTCTACACGTGGGTCGACAAGAGCCTGCGCTGGGGCTTCATCACGGGCCTCGTCGTCGTCGCGGTCCTCGCCGTGTGGGGCTTCGGCAAAGTGATGCGCCGCCGGTTCGGCGCCCCGCCGAGATTCTGATCGTTCGCTACGACAATGGATCCCCTCATATCGATCATCATCCCGACCTTCAACGAGGAGAAGACCATCGAGAAGACCGTCAGGCAGTTCGAGCGGCTGAGGACGCCGCACGAGACGATCGTTTCGGATTCCATGAGCACCGACCGCACGGTCGAGATCGCGAAGTCGTGTGCCGACACGGTCGCGCTCCTTCCGGCCTCGAAGAAGCCGGGCGTCTCGCCGGCCCGCAATGACGGCGTGGCCGTCTCGCACGGCCGCTATCTCGTCTTCATCGATTCGGACACGTTCGTCCCCGATCCCGACGCGTTCTTCGCCAAGCTCCTCGCGCGCTTCGAGCGCGAGCCGCGCCTCGTGGGCATCTCGGTGAAGATCATGATCGTGAGGGAGCTCGCGACCCGCAGCGACCGCGCGGTCTCGTTCCTCATGAACTTCTGGTTCTGGTTCTCGAACAAGTATTTCAACGCCGGCCTCGCGTCGGGCAAGTTCATCATGGTGAAGGCCGATGCCTTCAGGAAGGCCGGCGGGTTCGACGAGCGCCTCAAGACCGCCGAGGACGTGGACCTGTTCAGCAAGCTCTCGAAAATCGGTGACGTGCGGACGGCATGGGACCTCGCGGTCTATCACGAAGGGCGGCGCTTTCACCACATGGGCGCCTGGATGACGCTGTTCAAATGGATCCACAACGGCATCTCGTACTGGCTCTTCAAGAAGCCGTCGGACACCTGGGAACCGGTCCGCTGAGGCGGCCCCGTCCGGCGAGGCGGGGCGACCTGCTACACTAAGGGTATGCGCGCCAAACTGAGTTTCGTCATTCCCGCCTATAACGAGGAGCACTACCTGGGCGACTGCCTCGACACGATCATCAAGGAGGTCTCGGGGCGCGACGACGTCGAGATCGTCGTGGCGGACAACAATTCGAGCGACCGCACGATCGCCGTCGCCGAGGAGCGCAAGGCGAAGTTCCCGAACCTCGTCGTCGTCAAGGAGACGCGGCGCGGCGCGAACCGCACCCGGCAGACCGGCTTCGAGTCCTCGCACGGCGAGATCATCGCCTTCATCGACGCCGACACGAAGATGCCGGCGGGATGGGTCGCGACCGTCGAACGCGAGTTCGCGCTCCATCCGAAGGTCGTCTGCGTGAGCGGACCGTTCATCTATTACGACCTCTCGCCCGGCATCCGCGCGCTCGTCAAGATGTTCTATGTCTGGGGTTACGTCATCTATCTCATCGGGCGCGGGATCTTCCATCGCACGACGATCATCCAGGGCGGCAACTATGCCGTCCGCCGCCAGGCGCTCGAGAAGATCGGCGGGCAGGACGTGAGCATCGTCTTCTATGGCGACGATACCGACCTTGCCGTGCGCCTGAGCCGCATCGGCATCGTGAAATTCTCGTTCGCCATGCCGATCCTCACCTCGGGCCGCCGGCTCGCGAAGGAAGGCACGTTCACCATGGGCTTCCGCTATGCGCTCAACAACTTCTGGATGACGGTCTTCCGCCGGCCGTTCACGATGGACGCGAAGACGGTCCGGTTCGAGAACGGCACCGTATACCAGCCCGAGAACAAAAACCGCGAGCGGCTCATCGCCGTCGTCTTCACCTCGATCGTCGTGCTGTTCTTCGTGGCCCTCGTGCTGGTCGCCTATTACGTCCTGAAGGCCGGGGCCTTCGGAACGGTCTCGCTCGCGCACCTCTTTTCGGGCGCCCGCGAGTCCGCCGCGCCGATTTCCAGTTCGCCCTGAAATGTGATAAAAGGATTGTGCGGCCGCGAAGCCGGCCCGCAGCCCCATGGGTAACCGATTCAAGATATTCCTGTTCGTCGTCGGGGATGCCGTGGCCCTGTACCTCGGCCTTTTTCTTACGCTCTTCATCCGCTATGGCGCGGATTTTTATGGCGAGTTCCTCGACGCGCACGCGCTCCCGTTCACCGTCGTCTTCGCGCTCTGGCTCGTCCTGTTCTATGTGTCGGGCCTTTATGACCTGCGCCGGCTGCGCAACAACCTTGATTTCATAAAGACGCTCTTCCTCGCGGTCGCCGTGAACGCGGTGATCGCCGTGCTGCTCTTCTATCTCGTGCCCGCGTTCGGCATCGCGCCGAAAACCAACCTGCTGATCTTCATCGCCGTCTTCGCCGTGGTCGAGATCGCCTGGCGGCGCCTGGCGAACCGGCTCATGACGTTCGGCGAGTCCCCGAACCGCGTCCTCGTCATCGGCGACGGCCCGGCGGTGGACGACGTCACGCGGACGATCCGCGAGAACCCGCAGCTCGGCTATGAGATCAGGGCCGAGCTCGGGGAGGGCGAGGCCTATCGCGCGCCCGAGGCGCTGAAGGACATCGCCCGGCGCGAACGGGTCACGATGATCGTCGTGCCGCACGCGCTGAAGCGCGACGCCCGGCTCACCCGCACGCTCTATGAGCTGTTCGGCAGCGGCCTTGCCGTCGTCGACCTCGTCGCGTTCTACGAGACCATCATGCGCAAGGTGCCGCTCCCGGACCTCGAGGAGGCGTGGCTCATCGAGAACATCGCCGCGGAAGTCCGGTTCTATGACCAGCTGAAGCGGGCGGCGGAATTCCTAGGCGCCCTCGTCCTCGGCATCGTGCTCCTGCCGCTCGAGCTCCTGATCGCGCTCCTCGTCCGGCTCACCTCGCGCGGGCCCGTCATCTATAAGCAGGTGCGCGTCGGCGAGAAGGAGCGCCCGTTCACGCTCTATAAGTTCCGGACCATGCGCGTCGACGCCGAAAAGGACGGGGCCGTCTGGGCCTCGGTGCGCGATCCGCGCGCGACGCCCATCGGACATTTCCTGAGGCTCTCTCATTTCGACGAGCTCCCGCAGCTCTGGAACATCGTGAAGGGCGACATCTCGTTCGTGGGCCCTCGCCCCGAGCGCCCCGAGTTCGTCGAGAAGCTCAAGCGGCAGATCCCCTATTACGAGGTGCGCCTGCTCATCAAGCCGGGCGTCACCGGATGGGCGCAGATCAACTATCACAAAGACGCGACGGCCGAAGACGTCATGCAGAAGCTCGAATACGACATCTATTACCTGAAGAACCGCTCGATCGTGCTCGATTGGGCGATCATCCTGAAGACGCTGAAGGCGATCGTCTCGAATCCCGAATAGGGCCGCGCGCGGCCCGAAGCCGAACGCAAGCGCGGGCGCTATGCAAGCTGCGCGCCGTTCTTGCGCGCCTTGTCGAGAAGCCAGGAGCTTGACTGCACCTTGCCGCCGCGGCCGAGGTTGAAGATCATCTCGATGCCCAGTTCGCGGCAGGCGTTGATGTCCTTATAGAGCGACGATGCCGGATCGGCGGCGTTCTTCTCGTCCCGGTCGCCGCCGTTCGCGAAGATCGTCGGCCTGATCTCAGCGAGCATATGGACCACGCTCATGTCCTTCGGATCGGACTCGTGCTTCGTGAGCACCACGCGGTCGACGGCGCGGAGCCCCTCGATGACCTCTTTGCGCTCCTGTTCGGACATGAAGGCATAGCCCTTCTTCTTCTTGATCCAGTTGTCGTTGTTCAGGATGACGACCAGCTCGTCGCCGAGCGCCTTTGCGGCCTCGAACATCCGGACGTGCCCGATATGGATCGGATCGAACCCGCCGCTCACCGCGACGACGACCTTCTTGCGACCGTCACTGCTGACGCTTCCCTCTTCTTTATTGCTGTGCATGGTTGTTATCGGGCGAATCCGCCCAGATGGATCGCATGCGCGAGCGCATACCAGACGGCGGCAATCACAATGATGATCGCGGCCGCGGTGGCGCCTGCGCGTGCCTTCGACATGCCTTCATTATAAATCACCTTCTGCGGCGGCGGTCCAGCCCGGCACCGCCGCGCGATTTTATCGATAATTGCATTCATTATGGCGGGCATCCGGACGGGATATGCACAGGAGCGGTTCCGGTCCCGTCGGGTTCGACCGTGACGCCGTCGACCGCGAGGACGGGCACGGCCTGCAGCGAAAGGACGGCGGTCGACGTGGGATCCGCGAGCGCCACGTCGCTCCAGGTGCTCGTCGCGACCGCGACCGCGCGGCTGTCATAGGTCTTCACCGCAACCTTCCGCTTCGCGGAGGATTTCGCCGTGGACGATCCGGCGCTCCCCGTCCCGATGACGACCCGCAGCGTCCCCGACGCCGGCGCCGTAACGACCGTCGTCGAGCCGAACGCCTCATATGAGCTGCCAGGAATGCCGTTCTCGATATCGCCCGCGGCGTTCGGTCCCGTGTGGTTGCCGTTCCCGTCGTACAGGTCGGCCGACGCGCCGCCCGTCACGGTGACCTCGGTCATGACCGGCCGCGGTGCGCCCCGCCCCTCGAGGCAGTCCTCGCTTGAAACCGACAAGCCGAGCGGCGGGAGCGCAAGCGAGGGAAAAGATCCGTCCACGATCGCCTGGAAAAGCATGATTGTCCGCGCATCGCGGATCAGCCCGTCGTGATCGATGCCGTTCTCGCCATAGAGGGTGAAAATGTTCGTGTAGCCGTCCGCATGGTCCATCGCCGAAAGGACCGGCACCGTCCCGTCACCGTTCGCGCGGCCGACGTCGACCGAGCCGTCGTCGTGAACGACGTATTGGTCGACGGTCGGATCCTGGCAGCCCACGAGGTTATAGACGCGCGGTCCGGATGGCAGCGGGCCGCCATCGATCGTCTCGTGTTCGCCGTCGGCGCGCGCGAGAAGGGCGGGGTTGCGCGCATCGATCGGATCGGCCGTGAGCAGCGCGTTCGTTTCGTCGAAATCGAGGGCGAGCGTCGTCTCGTTGCCGGCATCGTCTTCGCCTTCACGAACGACATAGGGACCATGCACGCCGACGAAGCGTCGTGAGGGCAGCAGATCATAGATGCCCGGCATGTTCTGCGTGATCGCTTTCACTTCTCGCGGATTGAGCAGGCTTACCGGGCCGATGCCGAACCCAAGGTCGTCACCATACTGCAGCGCCTTGAACGTCGCCGGCGCACCGAGCTGCGGAACGCCGACCAGGATGAGCGAATTAATGAGCGCGGCACCGGCGGATCCCGAACGGACAAGAAAGTCCTTCACGGCGAGGCCGCCCATGCTGTGGGCGATGACGTTCACCTTGCCGTCGGGCGACTGCGCGGCGGCCCGTTCGATGACCGAGCCGACGACGGCCGACGAGCTCGCGACGCCCATGCGCCAGTCATAAGGAGCGACGAACAGGTCGCGCCCCTCGACGAAGCCTTCGTTTTCGAACGTATCGATGAGCGTCCCGTAAATCCGTTCGTCGAAGGGAATGGGAATCAGGAGCCGGTCGTACGTGCCGCTCACGGACCGAATGATGTCGCCCGCCGCAAGCTCGCGGCCCGGAACCTGCGTGCCGTCAGGCGCGAGCGCAAGCGCGTCGAGATAGTCGTCGTTCGGCGAATTCGCCATCTCGCTCGCCGCCGGCCAGAACTCCCGTCCCGCCGCAGCCGTGCCCGTCGCGCCGACAAGCGCGGACCCCATGACGCCGGGAACGATGACGAGCGGCTCGTCGAACGTCCCGCTCGCGATGATGAAGGGATAGAACGGATAATAGCCCTCGCTCCGGCCGATGCCGGGAAGGAACGTGTTCGTCATCGCGATCCCCTGCCCGTTGACGCCCTGCAGGATGACGCTGCTGTTCTGATAGTCCTGCACCGTGACCAGCCGGTAATAATGGTCGGGATTCACGCGGATCGACAGATTTGAAAACGTGACCGTCTGTAAAATGTCGGTGAAGACCGCGCCGTCGGCAACCGGGAACGTCCGCACGAGCTGCGCGTAACCGGCATCTGAAAATTCCTGAAGCGTCACCTGCGTCGCGGCATATTCAGGCGCGTTGACCTTGCCTTCGAGCGTGATCGAACTGATGGTTCCCGCCGTTCCGCGCCCGAGATCGTACCAATTGTCGCCATACCAGCTGTCCTTCGACGCGGCCTGGTCGGCCGGCTGATTAAAGAGCAGCGCCGCGTGAGCGGGGCGCGCGGCCGCGAGCATGCAGAGCGCAAGCGCGATCAGGGCACCGGTCCGGATGCGCGAGTCGTATTTAAATCGAGCGATGGAAAAACGCATGGGTGCAGCCTAGCACCCCGTCGATTAAAAGAATCTAAAATTGCAGGTATAATGACGGATATATGAGAATCATCGTAACCGGCGGGGCCGGATTCATCGGCTCGCACATCGTCGACGACTGCATCGCGAAGGGCCATTCGGTCGCCGTCATCGACAACCTGTCCACCGGATCTCGCCGCAACCTCAACCGCAAAGCCCGGTTTCATAAGGCCGACATCAGGGACCGCGCCGCCATCGACCGCGTCTTCGCCAAGGAACGCCCCGAGGCCGTGAACCATCATGCGGCGCTCATCGAAGTGACGAAGTCGATGCGCGACCCGCACGGGACATTCGAGGCGAACGTCCTCGGAACGGCAAACGTGCTTGCCGCCTTCGCGGCGCACGGCCGCGGCGCCCGCCGCCGATTCGTTTTCGCGTCGACCGGTGGCGCGATCTATGGCGAACCGAAAAAGCTTCCCGCGAACGAAGCGACGCCGATCGCGCCGCTCTCGCCCTACGGACTTTCGAAATACCTCGCCGAAGAGACGATCCGGTTCTATGCGCGCCTGCATGGGTTTTCCCATGTCATCCTCCGGTACACGAACGTCTATGGCCCGCGCCAGAACCCGAACGGCGAAGCGGGCGTCGTCGCGATCTTCACGCGTCTCATGAAAGCGGGACTACGGCCGACCATCTTCGGCGACGGCAGCAAATCGCGCGACTACGTGCACGTGAGCGATGTCGTGCGCGCAAACGCCGCGGCGCTCCGCGCGGCATCGGACTTCACCGTGAACATCGGGACGGGTTCAGGCACGACCGACCGCATGATCTTCGACGCGATCGCCCGGGCAACCGGTTTCGCCAAGGAGCCGGTCTTCGCGCCCTATCGCACGGGCGAGGTGTACCGCATCTCGCTCGACGCCCGCCTGGCGCGCCGCCGCCTCGGATGGAAGCCAACCGTCGCACTCGACCGCGGCATCAAAACCGTCGTCGACTCGCTCTGATCATGGACCAGCCGACACACGAACCGCCGCCGCCTGTTTCGAAAAAAGCAAGGATCCTTTCATTTCTTTTTAACAACAAAAACGCGAAGCAGACGATCGCCAAGAACACCTTCTGGCTTTCGGTCTCGAACTTCGGAGGCAAGGCGATCAGGGCCGTCATCATCATCTATGCCGCGCGCGTGCTTGGCGCGGCGGAATACGGCGTGTTCACCTATGCCATAACCCTTGCCGGATTCATTTCGCTTGTCATGGACCCCGGCATCAACTTCGTCTTCATGCGTGATGCCGCGCGCGCGTCCGACGAGGACCAACGGAGCATCTTCGGAACCGCCTTCGGCATCAAGCTCGTCCTGCTCGCAATCGGGGCGTCGATCATCCTGTTCGCCGGACCCCTGTTCTCGACGCTTCCCGGAGCGAAAATCCTGCTCCCCATCGCGGCGATCATCGCCGTCTTCGACACGCTGCGGGACTTCTTCCTCTCGCTCATGCGCGCACGCGAGCAAATGGAGTGGGATGCGGGCATCACGCTCGTGACGAACCTCGCGATCGTCACGGTCGGCTTCGCGCTGCTTTTCCTCAGCCCGAGCGCGAAATCGCTCATCTGGGGATATGCGCTCGGCAGCGTCATCGGCACGACGATCGTCATGATCGCGCTCCGCAGCTACATCCGGACGGCGTTCGCGAAGTTCAGGCGGCGGCTCGCGAAACCGATGGTCGCGGCTGCGTGGCCCTTTGCCATCACGGGGGCGCTCGGCCTGCTGCTCACGAACGCCGACATCCTCATCATCAGCTGGTTCCGCAGCGCGGAGGTGGTCGGCATCTATGCGGCGGGCATCCGGATCATCCAGGCCCTCTATCTTATTCCCGGCATCCTGCAGACGAGCACCCTGCCGCTCCTCGCGCGGCTGGCCAACAGCGACAACGAGAAGTTCCGCGGGACCCTCGAGCGGATCGTGAGCACGCTCTTCCTCGCCGCCATCCCGCTCGCGGCGGGAGGAATCGTCGTCGGCACCCAGCTCATCGGCACCATATTCGGCGCGGCATTCATCCCGGGCGCGCCGTCGTTCAAGATCCTCATGCTCACCATGATGATCGACTTCCCCGGCTCCGTCATCGGCACGGCGGTATTCGCTTATGGCCATCAAAAGAGCCTGATCATCACGTCGGCGACCGCCGGCATCCTGAATGTCGCGCTCGACCTCGCCCTCATCCCGCACTTCGGGATGGCGGGATCGGCCCTCGCAACGCTCATCGCCCAGGGGGCGAGCAACGCCTACCTCTGGGTCATCATGAACCGCATCAATCCGTTTTCGGTCGCGAACCGCCTGAGGAACGTCCTCATCGCGACGGCGATCATGACGGTCCTCGCCGAAGCGCTCACGCTCCTGCACGTCGAGGTCTTCGTGACGATCGCCTGCTGCGTTGCCGCCTATTTCGCCATGCTTGCGACGTTCCGCGAACCGCTGCTCCGCGAGGTGACGAGCCGCTTTCAGACGAGGAATCCGCTCTCGTAATAGTCCCTGATCCCGCTTTCGATCGAAAACGCCGGCACGAACCCCAGCTTTTCCTTGGCAAGCGACATGTCGCACAGCGTGTAGTCCTGATAGCGCCCCTGGTACGGATTGTCGATATAGTCGGGCTTCCATTGCGTGCCAAGCACGCCGTTCAGGATCTCGATGATGCGGTTGAAGGTCGTCGCAACGCCTGAACCGCAGTTCACGATGCATGATTCCTTTGCCGCGAGCGCGAGCATGTTCGCCGTAACCACGTCCTTCACATAAATATAGTCGCGTTTCTGCTCGCCGTCCGTGAAGATCCGCGGCGCATGCTGCTTCATCTGGTGCGCCAGCTGATAGATCATCGTCGCGCGGCTCCCTTTGTGGCTCTCGCCCCGTCCATAGACGTTGCAATAACGGAGTCCCACGACCGTCACGTCGGGGTGGTCCTTCGCGACCTGCATGGCAAGCGCGTCGAGCGCCACTTTAGATTCGGCATAGGGATTGAGCGGTTTCGGCGTCATCGTTTCTTGATAGGGCGGCGTGAGGTCGCCATAGATCGCGGTCGACGACGCATAGACGATGCGCTTGCAGCCGTTCTTCACGACATAGTCGAAGAGCGCCTTCGACGAGTCGGCGTTCGCCCGGAACATTTCGGCGCGGTCCATGTTCGTCGTGTCGTTGATCGCCGCCTCGTGGATCACTGCGTCGATATGCCCGATCGCATCCCAATCGATGCCGAGGAAGCTCGGCTGAAGGTATTTGCCGGTGAAACCCTTGAGCTTCTGCTCGGCATCGTGCCCGGTGATGAGCACGTCGTGTCCGTCCTCCATGAGCTTGCGGACGATGTTCGAGCCGATGAGGCCGGTGCCGCCGGTGACGAGGATTCTCATAGGGATAGCGTACCATCCGTCCCCGGCCCGCGACAATACCGGACCGGACCAAGCCCGACCTCATCTGCCATTCCAAATAAAAGAGGGCGCGCCACGTGGCACGCCCTTGCTGCTGTCTGTCAGAACGTCAGAAGATCCGCTCGCCAAACCGCTCGAGATAGCGCTGCTGGAGCATGAGGAGCGCCGTCAGCGTCTTGAACTCGGTGCAGGCCTCCATGCTCTCATGTTTCGCGAGCAGGCTGCCATACGCCATGGGCAACGGCACGACCTCGACCTTCTGGATCGGCTCATCGCTCGGAGGAGCGGGTTGCTCCCCGTCGAAGAACATGAGCGCATGGATGGAATACCCCTCGATCTGCGCACCGCCCGAACATGGGGTCGGAACCTTGAGGAGGCACATCTCGCCGACGACCGTCGGATCGATGCCGAACTCCTGTTTGAGTTCGCGCGTCGCGGCGCCAGGAAGCGTGATGTCCGATCCCTCGACGAGCCCTCCGGGAAGCTCCCGAAGCGTGTCGCCGGGATGATCTGTCACGAGCGCCGGATAGGGACGCACCTCGTGAACGAACATCGTTTTGCAGTTTTGGGGGCCGGCATTCCTGATCGTCTCGAGAAAATCTCCCGTGACGACCGCAGTGCTCGGGATGATGATCGGCAGCGCCTTCACGGCATAGATCTGCCCGGTGCTTACCACCATCACCACCCACCGGAACGGGACTCCCGGCTCCTGGCAGGAAAACAGCACGTGATGGCTTGAGCCAAGAATTTTCACATCTTTGTCCTTGAGGTCGAGCGGCTTCTGCCACGGAAGAACTTCAGATGCTACCTCGGTAATCATGCAGTCTTCTCCTTTTTTTTGGATCTTCGAAATTGCAATGGTCTGTTGCAGATAATACCGTAAATATTGAAAAATGTCAATATCATCCTTTCGCCATGCCGAAAAAAGTCATTTGACAAATCTCTATAAATAATTTATACTATATTTCAGTATCCTTTCCTGATCTCCAGATCCGGGAAAGGCAGACAGGAGCACATATGGATTTGCAGGCTGTACGCGGCTGGCTTCTGCAGTTTGAAGCCATCTTCTTCGACTTCGACGGCGTCATTGGCGATTCGGAACTCACGAAAGCCGAAATTTGGAAACGCCTCTTCAACGAATACGGCATTTCCGAACCGGGCGACACCTGGTACCAGGCGCATATCGGCCGGACACGGATGGATCACTGCGTGGACATGGTGGACACGTTCCACCTTTCCGTCGCTCCGGCCGTCATTGCCGACCAGCAGAAGGCAATGGAGTTCGCGGCCTTCCACGACGAATTCGTTC
Organism: Minisyncoccota bacterium; assembly: GCA_035541435.1. Taxonomy (GTDB): domain Bacteria; phylum Patescibacteriota; class Minisyncoccia; order UBA6257; family 2-01-FULL-56-20; genus JAKAGE01. The sequence goes on from DATKNL010000009.1 coordinate 64,916, forward strand.
CGCCGATCGAGCCGATGGTCCAGCTCGTAAAACGCCTGTACGAAGACAACGTCACCCTTGGCGTCGCCTCGTCGCAGCACCGGGCGATCGTCGAACGGCAGCTCGAGCACATGGGCATCAGGCACTGCTTTCGCGACGTCGTTTCATGCGAGGACGATTGTCCGACTCAGGGCAAACCGAACCCGCGAATCTATCAGCTTGCCGCCGAACGCCTCAATGTCGATCCGCATAAGTGCGCCGGCATCGAGGACACGGAATCGGGGCACGTTGCGGTCGCGGACGCCGGCATGTTCTGCATCGGATTCGAAAACCCGAACAGCGGCAGGCAGAACTTCCCGCGGGCCGATCTTGTTCTCGGATTCCCCGACGTCCAGGCACTCAACCCTCTTCTCGGCATCTACCGCGCGCTCTCAAGCGTGGGCGGCGACTATTAGACGAGAGATGATAGGCAGGGGCGCATCGTCATGATGCGCCTCTTTTTATTTCCCTGCGCTGTGCTACCCTGATCCTATGATGACCGCCCGCGACAAGATCAAAACCATCGACGAGATCGCCCGCATCACGCGCGAGGCGCACGCCGCCGGCAAAAAAATCGTGACGACGAACGGAACGTTCGACCTCATCCACGTGGGCCATATCCGCAACCTCGAAGAGGCCCGCGCGATGGGCGACCTCCTCATCGTCGGCGTGAATTCCGACGCATCGGTCAGGAACTACAAGGGACCGACCCGTCCGATCCTCGGCGAGGCCGACCGCGCGGAAATCATCGCGGGGCTCGAATCGGTGAGCCACGTCTTCATCTTCGACGAGCCCGATCCGCGCCCGTGGCTCGAGAAAATCCATACCGACATCCACGTGAAGGGCGGCGACTGGAAGAACGCCGACAAGTCGCGCGCAATCTCGACGATCGTCGAAGCGCCCCTTCTTGAAAGTAAGGGCGCGAAACTCGTACTCGTCGACCTCGTTCCCGGCAAATCGACGACCTCGATCATCGAGAAGATCCGGCAGCTTCCCTAAAGGTATTCCTTCAGCAGGCGCTCCCCGCCCGGGAACATCGGCACGAAACGGCGGCCGAACGCGTCCTTCGTCGCCGCACTCTTCGCGACCACGTACAGGTCCTTCTTGAGGAGCGACGCGACGTGTACGACATAGGCATCGAAGCTCACGACGCCGCGCACGGCGGGGTGCGCGAACAGCGAGAAGAGGTCAGTCGGCGAAAACCGGCCGCGGAGGTCGATATCGACGAAGGGATAGGCGCGCGGATCGTTCCGCTTGTCGCCGGCACTGCCGGTATGGATGATCCGATATCCTTCGTCCTTCATTTTTTGGACGAGCTCGACGAGCAAGTGCTCCCGCTGCTTCGCCTCGACGATGCCCGACGCGACATAATTATTGAAAGCGAGATAGCGGCCGTCATGCGCGATGCTTGCGGCCCAGGGCGCCGATTCGCATCCGCGCGTGAGCGATGCCGGAACGGCCGGCTCGAAGTCGGGGCCCGAAAGCGCGGGAAGCGGCTGCAGGCCAAGTCCCTGCAAGGCTCGCGACACGAGGCCGATCATCGCGACCACGACGCGGTCGCCGCCCTCGATCGCGGCATAATCGATGCCGATCGCGGCGGCCTGCGGGAAGCGCGACGTGATCGCGTGAAGCATGTCGTTCTTCGAAATGAAGACGTGACCGCCCTGCCCCAGTTCGGCGAGCCGGATCGTATCATAGCCGAGGCCCTTGAAATAAGGCTCGAGGCGCGGATCGACGACGATCTTCACGGCGCCCACCCGCTTCAGGGCCCGAGCAAGCGGCTCATGAAAGAGCTGGTCGCCCAGATGGACGAGGATCGGATCCCAGAACGCCAGCACGAAGGTCCCCGAAAACGAGAAGTCCGAAGGCGCTACGGCGCGCATGCCCGGCTCCCGATAGACGGTGCGCCGCAAAGCCACGAGCTCTGAAAGCCCGTGTGCCACGACCTTATGGATGTAATAGCGGACAGCGGACCAAAATGACTTCATGATGTCAATTTACTATAATATCAAATATCGCTTCCTCAAAGCTCCCCGACCATAACCGTGAACCCGATCGAAGAAACCATCAAAAAGAACGGCGGCGTCATATTCGCCGAACCGGCGATCGTGCACCGCGTCGCCTATAGCGGCCGGAACATCGTCGGCCCGAACGATTCCTTCACTGCGCCGCTCATGGACGGCCGCGGCTACCTGCCCGTCGAGTGGTGGGTCATGTCGATCACGCAGGCCGAGAACGACGCGCGCGTGGACGGCGAAGGCGTCTCGAACCTCGTCCTCGCCGACGGCAGCACGATGCGCCTCGACCATGCGGCCCGCGAATCCGAAACGCTCCTCTTCGGTCCGTACCGCTCGCGCTGGCCCCTCACGAAGATCCTCGACATCGGAGGCAAGCCAGTGAAGACGAGCTTCTCGAGCGAACCCGAGGTTCCGCCGATCCCCTGCCATCTGCACTCGGGCGTTCCGGTGAACGGCGTCGCGAACATCGCGAGCGGCAAGCTCGAAGCCTATTTCCTGCCGCCGGTCGACGTCGCGCCGTACGAGCAGGACTTCGGCCGCGTGAAGACGCGCCTCGGCGTGAAGCCCTCGACGTCGCGCGGGGCGTTCCTGAACGGCATGAGGAAGTTCGGCATCGACGACGAGCTCTATGCGCTGCTCAACGAGTTCGAGGTCCGGCCGTTTGACGGATGGATCATCCCGCCGGGCGTCGTGCACGCGCCAGGACCGTGGACGACGTTCGAGATCCAGCTGCCGCAGGACGACTTCAACCTGCTCGCATGGCGCCTCGGCCAGAGGATTCCGGCGAACGAGCTCGCCTCGCAGCGGGAAGCGCAGCTCCTGCGCGGGCTGGGCAGCGAGGAAGAGGTCCTCGAAAAGCTCGTCGCGTGGGACGCGACCGCCCGCCCAGACTTCGAGCAGGCCTATCGCCGCCCGAGCCGCATCATCGAAGAGGGCGCCTGGGGCGCAAAACGGCAGATCTTCTTCGACCAGTTCTATGGCGAAAGCCTCGAGGTGAAGCCCGGCATGTCGTATGCCGTCACGGGCGACAAGCCGGTGGCAGCGGTCCTTTGGAGCGGGCATGGGACGGTGAACGGCCTCGCGCTCGACCACGGGAACGGCCGCGAACGCGAATTCCTCATAACCCCGAACGCCCGGGCGACGGTCGCGAACGCCGGCCCCTCGAACCTCATGCTGTTCCTCGTCCATCCGCTCACGATTGACAGAAAATATTAAAAGTATTTTAATATTAGAACTATGGAGACAAAACGCGCCGCGGCAATCATTAAAAACGTTTCACGACTCAACGTCCTGGTCATCGGGGACTTCTTTCTCGACCGCTACAACATCACCGGCGAACCGACCATCTCCCCCGAGTTCCCCGTGCTCCGCTCGGCCGTAAGGGAACAGCTCGACTTCCCCGGCGCGGCGGCGAACATCGCGAGGAGCTTCGCACGGCTGGGCGCGAAGGTTTCGATCGCCGGGTTCCTCGGCGAGAACGAGGCCGGCGCGACCCTAGCGCGGATCCTCGAACGCGACGGCATCGACACGGCCGGCGCGGTCCGCGGCGGCAAGACGGGCCTCTTCATGCGCATCGTTTCGCGGAACGGCAAGGATGTCGCCCACTTCCACCGCCTCGACGAGCCCCAGGAGCATCCGGCCCACGCCCGCGAGCACGTCGCCGCCTTCGTGAAAAAGAACGTCGCGAAATTCGACCTCGTCTTCATCGCCGACTACGCGGAAAACGAAGATTCGGTCATCGACGCCAGCCTCGTCGCTTCGGTCACCCGCACCGCGAAGCACACGGCCGGCATGTCACGCAGCCGCATCGACCTTTTCAAGCAGATCACCTGGGTTTTCATGAACAAGCTCGAAGCCGCGAAGCTCATCGGCAAACCCGATGCCGACCGGCACGCAAAGACCATCAATCAGAAGATCGGCAGCCGGAACGTCGTCGTGACCCGCGGCCGCCACGGCGCGGTGACAAGCAACGGCACCGAAATCGCGGCGATCATGACGGACGTCGTCGACCCCTGCGGCGCCGGCGACACCTTCGCATCGACCTTCTGCGCTTCGCTGCTCGGGGGCGCCGACGAGAACGAGGCGGGCAACCTCGCCGCCCAGGCCGCGGCCATCGCCGTCGGACAGCACTTCACCTATTGCCCGAGCGGCGAAGAAGTCATCGACGCCGTCGCGCGCGCGAACAGCGAATCGCAGGACCTCGACCGCCTCGCAAAGAAAATCGAGGACTATAAGTCGGCCGGCAAGGTCATCGTCTTCGCCAACGGCTTCTTCGACCTGATCCACAGCGGCCACGTGCTCATGCTTGAACGGGCGAAGCAGCTCGGCGACGTCCTCGTCGTCGGCATCAACTCGGACCGCTCGACCCGCGAGAACAAGGGGCCGGGTCGGCCGATCATGCCCGAAGCGAGCCGCATCAAGATCCTTTCGTCACTCCGGTTCGTCGACCACGTCTTCGTATTCGACGAGCTCACCCCCATCAAGGCAATCATGAAGCTGAAGCCCCACGTCATCGTGAAGGGCGGCAACTTCACGCCTGACGAGGTGATCGGCAAGAACATCGTCGAGGCCTACGGCGGCCGCGTCGAAGTCATCATCCCCGAGACGGGATTCATGACGGACGACCTCATCAGGCATATCGCGGTCCCGCAGAAGGCCGCATCGCGGCCGAAAGCGAAACGGGGAGCGCCGGCGCGCGCGAGGAAATCCGCGAAGACGCACCGCCATGAAAACAAGCGATCGCGATCCTAAGACCTATATCGACATCGCGCACAGCTTCGTCAACCGCTCCGACCTGCCGGACGCCGAGAAGAAGCTCATCGCTTCGGAGCTTGAGCGCTACCTCAAGGTGCAGCTGACCCGCAACCAGTGGCTCGAGCCCGCGATCACGAAGTTCTGCACGGACTGGTACCGCGAGTTCTATCGCATGATCGACCGCGCCGATCCGTATCGCGGCGTGAAGGACCTGTCGCGCCGGCACGCCGAGCGCCTGACCGCGCGCTTCAAGCCCGCGACGTTCGGCGAGATCCTCATGTTCTGCATCCTGGGGAACAAGATCGACTATGGCTCGCTCTCGGCGCATACGCCCGATTTCGCCGAGCTCGAACAGGACCTCCGCCATTCGGCCGCCGAGGCGCTCGACATCGACGACTCCGCCGGCCTCGATCGCGCCATCCGGAAGGCGCGCCAGGTCATGCTGCTCGTCGACAACGTCGGCGAAATCGAGTTCGACAAATTCCTACTCGGCTACGTTAAAAAGAATGGCACGGCGAGGATCCTCATCGCGGGCAAGGAGGAGCCGATGCTGAACGATGCGACCGTCCACGACCTGCGCGAATCCGGCATGAGCCGTTTCGGCACAATCGTCTCGACGGGCAGCGACTGCTTCGGCCTGCACGAGGAATATGTCTCCCCCGCCTTCAAGAAGGAGTTCAAAACGAGCGACCTCGTGATCGCGAAGGGGCAGGCCTATCTGGAATTCTTCACCGAATATAATATTGCGAACGTATTCAACGTCCTTTATTCGAAATATCCGATCGTCGGCAACGGCTTCAGGCTGCCGCCGCACAAGAAGGCCGTCATTTCGTCGAAGCGGTATGCGCACCCGAACAACCGGCGCTACGATTTCGGCTAGGCGCCGGCCGGCTGGCCCTGTCTGCGCCTGAGCGCCTCGACAAGCTCCTCCGCCGCCTCGCGGCTCGCGGGATAATTCCGTTCGGCGCGCATGAGGCGCAGCGGCCAGGCGATGCCGTGCTGCAGCGCCCGCAGCGCCGATTCGAACGCGCGATACGGACCCCGGCCGGCATAGGTCGCCACGCGGAGCACGCCGGCGATCGCGGTGAACCGCACGTCGAGCGATTTTTTGAAATAGGCGCGGGCGTCGTCCAGGCGCCCTTCGAGCGCATAGAAGTTCGCGAGGCGCGAATAGACGTCGGGCGCGAAGCGGCTGAACGTGCGCGGCTTCGCGGGATCAAGGTCGCGAAGCACGGTCTCGAGCCGGCGCGAAAAGATTTCGGGATGCGCCTGCGGCGAGCTGGTCACCTGGGACGCGTGGTTGAAATAGACCGTGAGCGGTTCGGCCACCGTGCGCTCGATCGCCGGATCGTCCTGGGCGCCGATCGCGCGCACGCGGATCGCGAAATCCTCGACGCTGCGCTGTTCCGGACGGAACATCCCGCCACGCTCGAGGAACTCCCGGCGCACGAGCCAGTTCGTCGGGGCATATGACGCGCAGTCGGCGAACCGTCCCGTCGCGAAATCGACGACCCAGCTGGTGCCGTTCACGATAAGCACCCCGCGATCCGCTTCGAGGACGGCGAGTTTCGTTTCAAGATTGCGCGCCAGATAGGCGTCGTCGCTGTCGAGGAACGCGAGATAAGTGCCGCGCGTCATCGCGATGCCCGTATTGCGCGCCGCACCCTGGCCGGCATTCGGCTGATAGGCATAGCGGATGCGCGGATCCTTGGCTGCGAGCGCCGCGACGACGGCCTTCGTGTCGTCGGTCGAGCCATCGTCCACGACGACGAGCTCCCAACCCCCGAAGGTCTGCCCCTGCACGCTCGCGACCGCGTTCCGCAGAAGGTCGGAACGGTTGTAGGTCGGAATGATGACGGAAACCTTGGGGGCGGTGGACATGGGCTGATGTTAGGCCGCGCGGGCGACGCGGTCAACGGTCCGCGCCTCGTCGCGCAGCACGTATGCCTTCGCGCCGTAGCGCATCCTAAACCGCAGGAAGGCGAGCCTGAACCCGAGCCGTTCGCCGAACGCTCGAAGCGGCAGGATGACGTGCCTGAATGCCCACGAACCCGGCAGCGAGCAGATATAAAGGATGGCCGTCCCGAGCGATGGATGGACGGCGAACGACCGCGCGAGCGCCTGCCGGCCTTCGCTAACCTTGCCAGCAAGCACGAGATAGACGCCGCGGTTGCGCCACAGGCGGCCCATGTTGGCCCGTCCGGCAGCGGTCCGCGGCATGATCGGCTCCCATTTCGCGATCATCGCCGCCGCCTTCACGGCAAGCTTCTCGGCGGTCGCAAGGTTCGTCACCTGCCCGCTGTGGGAATAATAGATGGCCACCGGCATGTCGATATAGGGAACCTTGATCGTGCCGTCATGGATCAGCGGCTGCAGGCGAAAGACGTGGTCGACATCCTCGATGATGTTCCGGTCCTCGTCATAGGGGCCGTAGTCGACGAAGATCGCCCGGCTGAGCAACACCGAACTCGGCGTCGAGCCGCCGATGCCGTTCACCCGTCCGGTCTGCCACGACATGCGCCACGTATGCCCGCGCACGACGTCGGCCCGCGCGCGCACGGCCTCGGAACCCAGCAGGTCGAGCGCCTCGGGCATGAGCGCGTCGTCGGAATCAAGCGCAAGGATCCAATCCCCTTTGGCATAGGCGATGCCCGTATTGCGCGCCGCCGCAACGCCGGCGTTCTTCTGATGGAAATAGCGCACGGCAAGCTCGGGGTGCGCATCGGCGAACTGCCGCACGACCGTTGCGGTCTCGTCGGTCGAGCCGTCGTCGACGACGATGAGTTCGAGCGGCAGGTTCGTCTGCGCGGCGACGCTCGGCAGCGATACGCGCTTCAGGAAGTCGGCGCGGTTATAGGTCGGGATGATGACGCTAATGCGCAGCGATTCCATGGTTGTTATAGCTCGTCCACGCCTCGGTGATTTCGCGGGCGACCCGTTCCCACGACAGGCCTTCGGCCGTCGCGCGGCCGTGCTTCGCGAGCTCGGCGCAGAGCTTCGGATCGTCGACCAGACGCCGCATCGCGCGCGCCATCGCGTGAACGTCCGTCGGATCGTCGAGCAGCAGCGAATCATATCCGTCCTTCATGCGTTCCGACGCGCCGGCGTAGCGGGGCCCCGAAGTGATCGTCGGCAGTCCGGCCGCGAGGGCCTCGGCGATCACGAGCCCGAACGGCTCGTCGAGCGTCGGGAAGAGGAATGCGTCGGCGGCGGCGCACCAGTCGGCGAAATCGCTCCGCGGACCGATGAAGAACACGCGGTCGCCCACGCCGCGCTCGTCCGCAAGGCGCCGGAACGCCCGGTTGTCGGCCTTGCCGGCGACGACGAGTTTCGCGTGCGGCGCTCCGAGTTCGGCGAGCGCCTCGATCGCAAAGTTCAGTCCCTTGCGCTTGAACTCGTTGCCTGAAAAGAGAAAGACGAAGTCGCCGTCCGCGAACTTCATCTCGCTGCGGATCCGCGCACGGACGGCGGGATTCGGCGCGAACTCATGCGCATTCACGCCGCTATGCACGACAACCACCCGTTCGTCGGAAACGCCGTAGAGGGCGACGATCTCACGCTTCACCTTGTTCGCGATCGCGATCACGCGCCTCGCGCCGCGCCTCACCGCCCAGCCCTCGACGAGGATGATCGCGAGGTTGATCGGCCGCAGCTTGCGGGCAATGCGCCGCAGGTAGCCCTTCGCGGTCTTCGGCTCGCGCGCGTTCGTCACGATGACCGCCTGCCGGTGCACGCTCTGCGCAATCATGAAATCCGTATTAAAGGAATACAGGCCGTTCGATATGAAAAGCCCGTCGGGATGTTCGCGCTTGAACGCGCGATAGATGCGCGACGCCTTCGCCGCCTTCGCGAGATGGGTGAGCGCGGGAACGCGCCAGTCCGTCCTGATCGGGATCACGCGCTCGAGGTTGTCGGTCGGATAGCCGACGCTTGAGGCGACGATCGAAACGCGGTGCCCCGCCGCCACAAGCGCCTGGGCGAGCTCGACGCTGTAGCGTTCGATGCCGCCGAGCTTGTCATAGGTTCCCGCCGCGATGCAGACGTCGTAGCCCATGGATTCCAGTTTAGCATTTACGGGCGCATGAAGACGAAGTTGTCATAGCCGAGATTGCCGGCCTGATCGGGGCGTTCAAGAAGCTCGGGATCGCCCTCCTTGTTGAGGCCGTACAGCCGGTAGCCTTCGCGCGCGAGCAGTCCGATCGTCCCGCCGTGGGCCTCCGCGCCGTCGTCGCTCTTCCAGAGTTCCATCAGAATGACCGGATGTGCCTGCGCGATCATCGCGCGGGCACCCGCGAGCACCTCCTCCTCGAAGCCCTCGACATCGATTTTCATGATCGTCGGCGGACGATGGCTCTTCGCGTAATCGTCCAGGGTCGTGGTCTTCGCAATAATTTTCTTAAAGCGGCTGTCGGGACGGAACCCGCTCATGCCTGACATCCGCGGATCGGCATAATAGTCGCGCTCCTCCCCCATCACATCCGCTACGGCGATCAGGTTCGCAGTCATGTTCGGACGATCGGCATTCTTAACGAGCACCTTAAAGGTGCACGGGTTCGCCTCGAAACTGTGAATCTCGCCTGCCGTGACGAATTCCTTCGCGAGCGCGGAATAGAATCCGATGTGTGCACCGACGTCATAGAACACGGAATCGTCCTTCAGATTCTTCACGAGGAATTTCGTAAGCGGCAGCTCGAATCCCGGCAGCGCGCCGAAGAACACGACCGCGATATCCTCGGGAAGGTCGATATAAATGTCCTTCCCCCAGAACGCCCGCGCCTTGGTCACCATCGGAAACAGCCAGGTTACATAATAGAGTCCCTTGAGGCCATAGCGGCGAAGCGCGTACCAGAGCCGCCGCGACCGAGCCGCAACGGTGCCGCCACCCGGCAGATAGGCATCAAAGGCGGCGATCTCGGGCTCTTTTGCTTTAAGAAGATCGAGGCAGGCTTCCCTCATAGGAATGTGGGCTCGAACGGTTCGTTGCGGACGGGGTGCCGCTTCAGATAATCGAGCAGGCCGTCGAACTCGCGGATTACGTCGTCCGCCTCGACGGCCGCGATGCACGGGGCGGGCTCGCCGACGGGCACGGTCGCGGCGCAGCGCCAATCGTCATAGAGGCAGCCGACATCCTTATAGACCCAGCGGTTCACGCCGCGGCGGCCATAGAGGGAATTCATGCCGAGGTGCGCGCCCGCGGGAATGCAGACCGAAGGGACGCCGAGGGCGACCGCGACGTGAACCGGTCCCGTATCGTTCGTGATCACGCTGTGCGCGTTCGCGACGACCACCGATGATTCCGCAAGCGAGAACGCGCCGCAGCCGTTCACGAGCGGCACCGAGGCCAGTTCGGCGATGCGCCGGCCGAGGACGGCTTCGTCGGGAGAGCCGATGGTCGCGAGGCCGAATCCGCGCGCATGCACGGCGGCGGCAACGGCGGCGAACTTCTCGACCTGCCAGCGCTTCATGGGATCGCTCGCGCCGGGAACCAGCACGACATAGCGGCCTTTCGCAAGCCCCATTTCGCGCATCTTGCGCGAGGCGCCGTCGACCGCCGCGGGATCGATATGGAAATTGAGCGAAAACTCGCGGGCGGGCGCACCGCCCGTCACGGCCATGCGGATCGCGTCATGATGCAGGAGCGCGTTCGCAGGATGGCCGCCATGCCGGTCGAAATCCCGATCGATCGACGGCACCGTCACCGCATAGCGCGGAAAGACGTGCCGGCGGGCATATCGGTCGAAACGCGCCGATTCGGGGTTGCGCAGCTCGACCCACGGCCCCTCGTATCCCACCACGCGTTGCGCGCCGAGCGAAGCGGCCACGACCCTGCTCGTCTTCTCTTTGATGCCAAGGCACTGGTTGACGACTTCGCTGAAACCGATTTCGCGCAGCATGTTGATCGAACGCAGCGCGTACAACGGGTTCGTGCCGAACTTCGACGAATCGATCTTGATCACCTCGTCAACCGTGTCGCCGAATGCCGCCGGCGAAAGTCCCGACTGGCGCGCGATGGCAAGATGGATTTTCTTCCCGCCGAAATGCCGCCGATACTGCGCAAGGACCGACGTCGCGATGATGACGTCGCCGATGCCGTGAAAGTCGACGATGAGCACCCGGTCCTCCCATCCTTCCTTGTTGACCTTCGACCCGAACAGCGCGAGCAGAACGCGCGCGGCCCATCCGGCGAGGGTCCACTTGATGAAAAATTTCATTTTCTCGGTTGTCGTATCCATGAAAGTTGCTTATGCGTCCATGTAAGCCGCAAGGAACGGCTCGGTGCGCTCAGGGTGCGTGTGGAGGTAGTCGTCGAGCCTATGATAGTCCGCGACGACCTCGGCGGCCGTTACGGCTTCGAGGCACGGCGCGGGCGATCCCTGCGGGACCGTGAGGGCGCACCGGGCGTCGTCATAGAGGCATCCGATATCCTTATATATCCACCGGTTCACCGCCTTGCGGCCATAGAGCGAATTGAAGGCGATGTGCCCTGCCGTCGCGATGCAGATCGTCGGAACGCCGAGGGCCACCGCGATATGCACCGGCCCCGTGTCGTTCGTGATGAGCATGTGCGCGTGCCTGATGACCGCGGCCGATTCCATCAGCGTAACCGCTCCCGCGGTATCGATCAACGGGAACGGCAGGTGCTTCCCAAACTCCCGGCTGTAGGGCTGCTGCGCAGGCGAGCCGATGACGAGGACATCGAAGCCCCGCGCGTGCACGGCCTTCGCGACCTCGGCGAACTTGCCGATGTTCCATTGCCGGGCGGGATCGACGCACGCGACGGCGAACGCGACATAGCGTCCGGGTTTCGTCCCCCATTGCCCGATCTTCTCGAGCACGGCCGCATCCGCTGCCGGGTCGATGCCGAACGCCGTCGACGGATCGCGCGGACCGCCGTGGCCGTGAAGGGCGTCGGCGAGCGCAAGATGGTGCTGGATCGCTGTCTTCGGATGCGTTCCCTGCTTCATGAAATCCTTGTCGATCGATTCGACGAGGCGGGTGTAGCGGCCGAAGATGCGCGAGCGCGAAAACCGCACGAAAGGCGCCGCTGTCAGGTCGAGCAGCTCGATGCCCGGGCCTTCGTAGCCGACAACCGTTTCCGCCTTGAGCGAAACGGCGATGAGCTTGCTCGTGAGGTCCTTGAGGCCGGCCGCATCGTTCACGACCGTGCGGAAGCCGATCCGGCGCAGCCGGTTGACCGTCGCGACCTGATATCCCGGGCTCGATTGGAACCGCACGCCGTCGAAGACCACGAGGTCGTCGACCAGGTCGCCGAACATGGCCTTCGTCATGCCGCCGTGCTTCGTGACGAGCAGGAATATTTTCTTCGATGCGAACTTCGCACGGTACTGCCGCAGGGCGGGCGTCGCCATGATCACGTCGCCGATGCCGCCTGCGCCGATGATCAGCACCCGGTCGTCCCAGCCGTCCCGGTTCACGGGGGCGCCGAAAAGGTTGAGGGCCGCACCTGCGATGCCGCTCATCAGGTCCCAGCGGAGAAAGAATTTCACGCGCTCCTCGCGTTCGCGTCCCCGAGGACCCGATCCGAAACCAAGATCGAGGACTTTCTTGAGGGAGGACGTGATCGGCATGGGTTCGAAATCCATACCATCGTACCACGGCCCCCGAGGCCCGGAAAGCAAGGAATTGCGGCTTGCCCCCGCCCTCCGAACGGCCTACAATGACGCTATGGAACGGGACCGCGGAAGCCGCGTGATCGGCACCGGCATCGACATCGTCGAAATGGAACGGGTGCGCCGCATCGGCGCCCCCGACCGCTTCGCGGAATTCTTCCTTACGCCTGCCGAGCTCGACACCTATCGCGTGTCGCCCGACCCGGTCGGCTTCATCGCCTCGCGATTCGCGCTGAAGGAAGCCGTCATCAAGGCGTTCCCGGGGCTCCTCAAGCCGCACGATTTCGAAATTGTGAAGGACGGCGCGAAGCCCGTGCTGCGGTTCCTCGCCGGCGAGCGCGCGGCGAAGTATCGCGCGACGGTGAGCCTCGCCCACTCCGAACTCTTCGCCGCCGGCTGTGCCGTCATCATGTCGCGCCGGTCGGCCTAGCGCCCATCATGAATCCGCTCGACTATCTGAGATCGGCAGCGCGCTTCGCGGACCTCGAGCCCGCGTCTTTCGCGCGCGCGGTCCGCGTGAACCTTATCACGAACTTCACGGACGACATCCTGAAGAACATCTTCGTGGGCGTCCACCTGCAACACGACGTCTATCCCGACATCCGCAGGGCCCCGTACAAGCAGTATCATCTCGAGCTCAAAAACCCCGCGAGTGCGCTCTATACCGACAAGCCCGACTTCACGTTCGTCCTCTTCGACGCGAACCCGTTCAAGGAATCGGCCTTCGGCCTGTCGCCCGAGCACTTCGACGACGTGCTGGCCGACATCGAGGCCTATGCCGCGCGGGCCGGCGGGACGGTCGTCGTGAGCCACTTCATCACGTCCTATCAGAGCTCCTATCAGAACCTCGTCCGCGAGAACCCGCTCTTCGCGCGCATCGAGGGCTATAACCACGCGATCGACGAACTCGCCGCGCGCGTGAAGAACGTGAAGGCGTTCGACACGAACCGCATCGTCCACGTCGTCGGCGAGCGGCACGTCTTCGACCTGCGCGGCCTCTATGCCTTCGACATCCCCTTCACGCACGAGTTCATGGCGATCCTTGCCGAGGAATGGTTCGCCTATGTGCGCGCGGCGACGGGCGGCCTTAAGAAGTGCATCGTGCTCGACCTCGACAACACGCTCTGGGGCGGCGTCGTGGGCGAGCTTGGCGCGACCGGCATCGCGCTCGGCCCCGACTATCCGGGCAACGCCTTCGTCGGATTCCAGCGCGCCCTGCTCGACTTCCACAACCGCGGCATGATCCTCGCCGTAAACAGCAAGAACAATCCCGAGGACGTTGCCGAAGTCTTTGCGAAGAACCCGCACATGGTGCTCAAGGAGAAGCACTTCGCCGACATCCGTACGAACTGGAACGAGAAGGCCGACAACATCCGCGAGATCGCGAACGAGCTCAACATCGGCCTCGACAGCATGGTCTTCATCGACGACGATCCGGTGCAGCGGGAGCTCATGCGCCTGCGCGTGCCCGAGGTGACGGTCCCCGAATTCTCCGTGCCGCCCGAGGACTATGCGGGCTTCCTGTACGGCCTCACCATCCTCCATCAGCCCACGCTCACCGCCGAGGACCGCGAAAAGGGACGGATGTACGCCGAGGAGCGCCAGCGCAAGACCGTGCTCGCGTCGACGAAGGACATCGCGTCATACATCGCCGAGCTCGGCATCACCATGAAGATCAGCCCGAACGACCGCGCACTCATCCCCCGCCTCGCGCAGCTCACGCAGAAGACGAACCAGTGCAACGCGACGACGCGGCGCTATACCGAAGACGACATCGCGCGCTTCATGGACGAGGGCGCAACCGTCGTCGCCGGGACGGTCTCGGACAAGTTCGGCGACTATGGCACCGTCATCCTCGTCATCGTGCGGCCCGACATGCCGAAGAAAGGCGAGGCGACGCTCGATACCTTCCTCATGAGCTGCCGCGTGATGGGGCGCGGCATCGAATGCCGGTTCCTCGATCACATCGCCCGCAAGCTCGCGGGCAGCGGCGTTGCGAAGCTGCACGCCTCGTTCGTGCCGACCGCGAAAAACAAGCCGGCCGAGACCGTTTTCGAGGATCACGGCTTCGCGATCGCAACCGCGACCGCGCATCCGGGCGCAAAAGTTGCGGCGGGCGAAAAGCAGTACGTGCTCGACCTTGCGGCCTATGCGAAGCATCCTTGCCCGAAGGTGAACGAAGCGATTACAATCACTAAGTAACATCCATGGAAACCGAATCCACCCTCAAAAAGATCTTCTCGTCGGTGCTGGGCATTTCCGAAACGGCCATCACCGGCACGACCTCGCCGGCGAACACGCCGTCGTGGGATTCGATGAACGCGATCGTCCTCATCACCGAGATCGAGAAGGCGTTCGGCGTCCGCTTCTCCTATGACGAAGCGATGGGCGTGAAGACGTTTGCCGACGTGATCGCGCTCGTGCAGTCGAAACGCCCCTAACCTCGCCACGCCATGGCCGAATCCGCCCTCAAACGCTATGCCGACATCGAGATCGGCGAAACGGCCTCATTCGAGACGGCCATCACCGAAGCGACGGTGAGCGAGTTCGCGAAGCTGTCGGGCGACGAAAGCCCCATCCATACCGACGAGGACTATGCGTCGAAGACGCCGTTCGGGCACCGCATCGCCCACGGCATGATCGTGGGCGCCCTGTTCTCGCGCCTCGTCGGCATGCGCCTGCCGGGCCGCTATGCGCTCTATCTCTCGCAGACGCTGCGCTTTCACAAGCCGGTCGCCCTTGCCACGACGGTCGTCGTGAAGGGGGAAGTGACGGCGAAATCCGACGCCGTGCGCACGGTCACGATCGCGACCACGGCCCACGACCGGGTGACGGGCGCCCTCCTTGCGGACGGGACGGCAATGGTACAATTATTATATTAACCATGGCGGGACGACGCACAGCGATCATTTCCGGCGGATGCGGCGGCGTGGGCCAGGTCGTCGGCAGGAAGCTTGCCGAGGACGGCTTCGACGTCGTGCTGTTCTATCGTTCCACCCTGCCTGACAAGGCGGCGGCGATCATCCAGGGCTTCGCGCCCGGCAACCATGCGGCGCTCAAGTGCGACCTGCTCGACGAGCAGTCGGTCGGCGGCGCGATCAAGAGCATCACCGAAAGCCACGGCGGCATCTATGCCTGCATCCACGCGGCCGTCGATCCGGTCGTGCGCAAGAACGTGCTCGAGATGGAATCGGCCGAAGTCGCGAACCAGCTCGCGGTCGCTTTCTGGGGCGGCCTGCACCTCTTCAAGCAGACCGCGCCCGTCATGCAGCACCAGGGCGAAGGCGTGATCGTCGGCATCCTCTCGCGCGTCGTCGAGCCTGGCTCGCGCTATTCGCGGATGGCCGGAACGACGATCGCGAAATACGCGCTCCGCGGCCTGCTCAAGGAATTCGACGGCGACCTCACCCCGTTCCGCGTGAGCGTGAACGGCATCGCGCCCGATTTCATGGACACGCCCCTCAACCGCGACCTCCCGCCCGAAGTGCGCCGGTTCATCGCCGAGCGCGCCGCATCGGGCAGCATCAAGACGCCCGAGGACGTGGCGCTCGCGGTCTCGTTCCTCTGCTCGCCCGCCGGCAAGGACATCCACGGCAAAGTGTTCTCATTCGAGGAACGCGAACTGAGCAGCCTGTAGCATGCTTTTCGATTCGCTCGGCTTCCTGGCGTTCTTCCCTATCGTCGTCATCCTCTATTACCTGCTTCCCCACCGCTTCCGGTGGGCGCTTTTGCTTGCGGCGAGCTGCTATTTCTATATGGCGTTCATTCCGTACTACATCCTCATCCTGCTCTATCTCATCGTCATCGACTTCGCCGCCGGCATCATGATCGAGCGGACGGCGGGCCGGCGGCGCAAGGTCTTCCTGATCGTGAGCCTCGTCGCGAACATCGGCACGCTGTTCTTCTTCAAATACTTCAACTTCTTCAACGCGAACGTCGCGCATCTCGCGGCGCTCATTCATTGGAACTATTCCATCAGGGCCCTCCAGATTGCCCTGCCACTCGGACTCTCGTTCCACACCTTCCAGAGCCTGTCCTATGTGCTCGAGGTCTATTACGGCCGTCAGCCCGCCGAGCGGAACCTCGGCACCTATGCGCTGTTCGTCATGTTCTTCCCGCAGCTCGTCGCCGGGCCGATCGAGCGGCCGCAGCAGCTCCTGCCGCAGCTTCATGCCGAGCATCCCTTCGAGGAGCAGAACCTCACCGAGGGGCTGCGCGTCATGCTGTGGGGCTTCTTCAAGAAGCTCGTCGTCGCTGACACGGCCGGCGTCTTCGTCGACGCAATCTATAAAAACCTGCACGCCGCGAACGGCCCGACGCTCGCCGTCACCGCCGTCGTCTTCGCCTTCCAGCTCTATGCGGACTTCTCGGGTTATTCGGACATCGCGCGCGGATCGGCCCGCGTCTTCGGCATCACGCTCGTCAACAATTTCGACGCTCCATATTTTTCACGGTCGATCGCCGACTTCTGGCGCCGCTGGCACATCTCGCTGAGCAACTGGTTCCGCGACTATTTCTATTACCCGCTCGCGCTCGCCTGGACCAAGCGCACGAAGGTCGGCCTTTTCGCCGCGCTCTTCGTCACGTTCTTCGTGATCGGCCTCTGGCACGGCGCCGGGTGGACCTTCGTCCTTTTCGGCTGCACGTTCGGCCTCTATAGCGCGATGGGGCTCATGACGAAAAAGCTGCGCGCCCGCGCGATCGATGCCGTGGGCCTCTCGCGCGCGCCGCGCCTCCTCGCGATCCTGCAGACGCTCGTCACCTTCGGCCTTGTCTGCATCGGCTTCGTCTTCTTCAGGGCGCAGTCGCTCCGCGACGCCGCCTATTTCCTCGGCCACCTCGCGAACGGATGGGGCGCGGCGGCAAGCCTGCATTTCTGGCGCACGCTCGCCTATGTCCCGATCGCGGCGGGCCTCAAGAACTCGCAGTTTTACGCCCTGCCGATATCGATCATCGTGATGCTCGGCGGCGAATATCTGCAGCGCGAATACCGCATCCTCGACCGCCTCACGGCGGGGACGGCGCTCGCACGCTGGTCGGCCTATTACGCGCTCGTCGCGTGGATCCTCGCCTTCGGCTATTTCAGGCAGGTCACGTTCATCTATTTCCAGTTCTAGGACTTTTAGGATCCGAGCCCGTTACCGGGCCACCACGTCCACCTCCCGGTCGCTCGCCGCAAGCTGCGACTGCAAAAACGCCGGGTCGGCATAGCGCCGCAGCACAGGGTCCCCGTTCGCCATCGCGACAAACAGTTTCAGCATGCCCCGCTCGGTCGGATGCAGCCCGTCCATCATGTCGTCCTGAACCACGCCCACCGACGTCGGATCGGTGAAGTTGAAGAACGAGAATCCATGTTTTTTGAAAAGCGCGCCCGCCCGCGGCGTGATCTCGCCGAGATAGCCGTAATTCGCGGGCAGCGACGAAACCTTGCCGTAGATCACGGGCGAGAACGGCGGAACGAAGCCGACGACGTGGATGCCGCGCGCGGCGCAGTCCGCGAGAAGCGCATCGAGCGTGGCGAGCGACGACGTCGAGATGGCATCTGCGTATTCGAACCCATCGATGCCGAGGTCGATGTCGGACAGGGAGACGTTCTGATAGGCAGGGCTGTAGAGGTCGAGTCCCGGATCGTAACTGCCATCGTTGCGGAATCCCGTATGGTTGCCGACGGCCCACACGCCGATCGCCGTCGCGCTCGGGTGCACGAGCTCGCCCGCCGGGAACCTCCCGTCAAGGTAATAGCCATAGATCGCCGACCAGTGCGCCCACCAGTTGCCGAGGACGGTCGTCGCCGGCACCTGCCGCTCGCCGAGCGAAGGCGTGATGTCGTCGGGACCGAACGCCGACGCGTCATAGTTCGGGTTGAAGAACTTCTGATCGAGGCCGATCACGAGTATCCGCGGCGTGCTCGATGCGGGGATCGCCCTGACGAACTGCGCGAAGTTGCCGATCTGCTGCATGATCGGCGTCACGGTATACGACGTCGCGCTCGCATCAAAAAACGTTGAGCGCACCTCCTCGACCCGCGACGATCCGAGCACGAGCACCTGCGGCCTGAAGCGCACGACCGAGTCGAGGTCGAGATAGTACATCTGCCCGCTGTACGTGAGCTCCACCGTCATCGGCCGCTGCATGCGCTGCGCCTGGATGGCTTCATAGGACATGAATTCGCCCGCGCGCCAGAGGGCGAACACGGGCAGGCCGAACACGATGACGAACGGCAGCGCGAACAGCGCGATCTTCAACAGATACCGCGCTTCGCGCCTGCGGAGGTCCGCCGGTTTCGCTTCGTTCGCGTTCATGGGGCGGTTCGGGCCGCGGGGCCTATTTCTTCGCGCCGCTCGTCGTTCCCGTCTTCTTCGTGCTCGAGGACTGCGGGATCAGGAACTGCTCAAGGCTCTGCGCCACGCGGGTATCGGACGGCCAATTGGTCAGGATCTTCGTCCCGATCGCGATCGTATCGCTCACGTTGCCGGACGCGCGATAGACGTCGAAGAGGCCATAGAGCGGCTGTGGGCGGTTCGGCCCGAGGCTCTCGCCCTCCTGGTACCAGTGCTGCGCCGCCGAAAGGAAGGTCGGATTGCCGGTACTCACGAAGGCGATCTCGTTCACCGCGCCCTCAAGATAGAGGTCCTGTCCGAAGCTCATGCCCTTGCCGCGCGCGAGGATCGGATCGTAGTACGTGTTCAAAAATCCGATAAGGTCGTTCGTTGACGTCGCGTTGCCGCCCTGCTGCTGCACGAATCCGAGGACGCTGTTTGCCAGGTTGCGCACGAGCTCCTCCTGGCCGATCGGCGAGGCATAATTGAGCGGCCCCGACACGCGCGCTTCGAGTTCCGAAAGCGTGCTCACCGGGTTCGTCTGCAGCGACTGCAGCGTCGAGATGAATCCCTGCGCCTTGCGCATCGGGCGATACGATCCGTAATAGGCCACCCCGAGGATGAGGATCGACAGGATGACGGCGGCGACTTGCTTGTACGTTCGGTCTTCCATGATCGTTAGACGTGATTATGCGTTGACGGCGAAGCGATTGCCGGTGCGGCCTTCGTGTGAACGGTGAAATAATAGGTGGCGAACGCGAAGAACAGGAACGTGTTCAGGTACATCGGGAAGACGTCGAAGATGGCGACGCCCTGGATCAGATAGGCGATCGGCAGGGCGAGGAACGCGCCGCGCAGGATCGTGATCGCGTTGCCGTTCTCGCCGCGGCGGTGCAGCTGCCGGCGCCGGAAGAACTCCCAGAAGATCACGAAGAAGATCGAGAAGTAGGCCAGGAATCCGAGGATGCCGGTCTCGGAAAGATAGTCGAAATAGATGCTGTGCGCGCGGTCGAACCACGTTTCGGTGTTCGCGCCCGGAACATAGAACTTGGGATTGAAATATTTGTCATAGACGGCCGTGAAGTTCTCGGGACCCCAGCCCAACACCGGACGGTCGAGGAAGCCTTTCCACGCCTCGCCCCAGACCCACAGCCGGGTCTGCGCGGTTCCGTCCTGCAGGCTGATCTGCAACAGCCGTCCTTCGGGCAGGTTCTGCACGAACGCGCTGTTCCGTTCCGCATAGGCGCCGATGCCGAGGACGACGAGCAGGATCGCGACCGCCGCGGCCCAACGGCGGACCTTCGCGCTTCCCGTGAAGGCGAAATAGAGGAGCAATGCGATCACGCCGGCGCCGAGGCCGAGGAAGGCGCCGCGGGTCTGTCCGAGAATGAAGAAGATCAGGAATACGACGAGCAGCGCGGTATAGAGCCAAGGCGTGAGCTTGTTCGAGCGCTTTTCGGTCTTCGCCGAAATCCACAGATAGACCGCATAGAAGCCCGAGAAGAGCAGATAGGCGTCGACATAAGCCGGATTGCCGAGCGATCCGCCGAAGCGGCCGTCAAAGAGCAGGTGCCACAGTCCCGTCGGCGGATTGCCGCTCGCATAGGGCCCGATGAACGTGTTGACCATCAGGTTGCCCAGGATGCCATAGCCGATCATGAGGAGCGCCGCCGCAAGCGAGAAGCGGAAGATATTCTTCCACTGCCCCTCCTCTTTGAGCAGCATGACGAGCAGCATGAAGAAGAGGTAATAGTGGATCATCTGGAACCCGCCTTCGCCGCGCTCATAGTTGGACCAGAACGCCGCGTGGGCGTCGACGGCGAACGCGCAGGCAAGCAGGAACGCCACCACGAAGATCGTGACGGCGATGACGATCGGCTTGCGATAGGAGGTCCTGATGAGCTGCGCGATCTCCCCTTTTTTGGCCTCGAATGCCCAATGCAGGATGAACGCGATCAGGGCGAGTTCGATGGTGAACCTGAAGAACCAGTCCTTGCCGCCGATGAACGGGAAAAATACCGAGTCCATGACGACGACAACGGCGAGCACCGCGACGTAAAGGTACCAGACGGCAATCTGGCGGAACGAGAACTTGAGGAGCTTGCCGACGATCCCGATGAGGAAGAGGCCTGCGATGACGGTCGTTACGAGCGGGTAGCTGAATATGGAATCGGGCAACATATGGATATTAGTATATCATATACGCACCAAGCGCAAGCCGTGTTCCTGCCCTCGCGACGGCCTGCTAGCGGGCATATTCCACGGCCCTGATCTCCCTGATCACGTTGACTTTGATCTCGCCCGGGAACTTGAGTTCGGCCTGGATGCGGTCGGCGATCTGACGGGCAAGCTCGAGCGCCCTGAAATCGTCGATCTTTTCGGGAACGACGAAGACGCGCAGCTCGCGCCCGGCGGCGATCGCATAGGCGGCCTTCACGCCCTGGAACTCGGTCGCGATGCGCTCGAGGTCGGCAAGCCGCTTGATATAGGTTTCAAGCGTTCCGCGCCGGGCGCCGGGACGGGCGGCCGACAGCACGTCGGCAGCGGTCACCACATAGGCCTCGGGCCGCGCATAGGGATAGTCCTCGTGATGCGACTGCATCGCCTCGATCACGCGTTCGTCGATGTTGTATTTCTTGAGCAGCTTCATGCCGAGGTCGACATGCGTTCCCTCGACCTCGTGGTCGATCGCCTTGCCGATGTCGTGCAGGAGCGCCCCGCGCTTCGCGACGTCGGCATTGAGGCCGAGTTCGCGCGCCATCATTTCGGCGATATAGGCCATCTCAACCGAATGGGTGAGCACGTTCTGGCCGAAGCTCGTGCGGAAATGCAGGCGGCCGATGAGCTGTAAAAGCTCCTTCGGCAGGTCGAAGACGCCGAGATCCTGCGCGGCGGCCTCGCCGATATCCTGCGTGCGCTTCACGAGTTCCGACCTCGCCTCTTCGACTTTCTCTTCGATCTTCGCCGGCTGGATGCGGCCGTCCTTCACGAGCTTCTCGAGCGCCAGGCGCGCCGTCTCGCGGCGGTACGGGTCGAAGGACGAGATGATGATCGCGTCGGGGGCCTCGTCGATGATGAATTCGACGCCGGTCGCCCGTTCGAGCGCGCGGATGTTGCGACCCTCGCGGCCGATGATCTTGCCCTTGATCTCGTCGTCCTTGATCGGGAAGATCGTCGTCGTGATCTCGGCGACGTGGGACCGCGCATAGCGCTGGAGCGCCGTCGTGATGATGTCCATCGCGCGCTTCTCGATCTCCTCGCGGTTCTCGCGATCGATCTTCTGGATGTGGTGCGCAAGGTCCTGCGACCGGTCCTCGCGGGCGCGGCGGATGATGTCCTCTTTCGCCTGCTCGACGGTGAGCCCGCTCACCTTCTCAAGACGGGCGGCGATGTCGCTCTCGCGCTTCGCGAGCTCGTCTTCGCGGTGCTTCACGGCGTCTTCGCGGCTGCGCATCTTCCCCTGTTCCGAGGCGATCTCGCTCAGCTTCTTATCGAAACTCTCCTCGCGCTCCAAAAGCCGCGCCTCTATGGCGTCAAGTTCCTTGCGGCGCTCCTTTTCCTCGTTTTTCCATTCGACGAGGAGGGCGGCCGACTTCTCTTTGGCTTCGATCAGGATCTCTTTCGCCTTGGTTTCGGCGTCGGCAAGCTGCTTTCTGACCTGCTCTTCGGCTTCCCCGGCCCGCTTATTGACCCACGATTTGCGGCCTAAATACCCGGCGATGGCCCCTATGGCAAGGGTAACCACCGCGACGATCGCTGTAGTGGCATTCATGTGTAGTGATGATGACCAACGGTTCCATTTATTTTAAAGACTTTTAATTACTCATATCGTAACGCTTTCGATGCCGTCGGTCAATGGTTTCCCGCATCGCCCAAAACGTTAAATTCCCGTAAAATGAAGGGATGACCAAGAAGACGACCATCCTCATCGTCCTTGACGGATGGGGCATCGGCCGGAGCAACGAATCGAATCCGGTCTATATCGTGAAGCCCCAGATCTTCGACTGGCTCGCCGCGAACTATCCGGTGACGAGCCTGCAGGCTTCGGGCATCGCGGTCGGGCTGCCGTGGGGCGAGGTCGGCAACAGCGAAGTGGGCCACCTCACGATCGGCGCGGGCAAGGTCATCTATCAGTACTATCCGAAGATCACGATGGCGATCCGCGACGGCAGCTTCGCGGCGAACAAGGCGCTCACCGACGCCTTCGACCACGTCCTGAAGAACAACGCGGCGATCAACTTCGCGGGCCTCCTCTCGAAAGGGAACGTCCATGCGTCGCTCGAGCATATCCTCGAGCTCGTGAAGCTCGCCGAGGCGCGCGGCATCACGAACATCAACCTGCACCTCTTCGCCGACGGCAAGGACAGCCCTCCGCACACGCTGCAGTCGTTCCTGAGGGAGATCCCGCGCCAGTACTGGGCGACGCTCGTCGGCCGCTATTATGCGATGGATCGGAACGGCAACTGGCGCATCACCGAAACCGCCTATCAGCTCATGACGGGACAGGTGGGACCGGTCGTCGAGGATCCCACGGCGACGATCGAGGCGACCTATCAGCAGGGATCGACCGAGGAATACCTGCCGCCGATGCGGTTCGCCGAGGACAAGAAGATCAAGGACGGCGACGCGCTCGTCTTCTTCAACTACCGCGAGGACAGCATCCGCCAGATCGCGTCGTCGTTCATCATGAAGCCGTTCGACAAGTTCCCGACGGTCCCGTTCGAGAACCTCTATATCGCGACGATGACGCACTATGATAACGACTTCAACGTGCCGGTCATCTGCGAGGCGGACGAAGTGACCGTTCCGCTCGGCAAGGTCTTCTCGGACCTCGGCTATGCCCAGCTGCGGATCGCCGAAACCTATAAGTACGCGCACGTCACCTATTTCTTCAACGGCCTGCGCGAGCCGCCCTTTCCCGGCGAGTACCGCACGCTCATCCCGTCGAACTCGAGCCTGCACCCCGAGGAGCATCCCGAGATGATGGCGAGCGCGATCACCGACCGCCTCATCGAGGCGGTGAAGAGCAAGGGATTCCAGTTCATCCTCGTGAACTATGCGAATGCCGACGCGATCGCGCACACGGCCGACTATAACGCCGCGCTCGAGGCGGTGCGGGTCATCGACCGCGAGATCACGCGCGTCGTGCAGGCGGTCGACGATCCCGACATCCTCCTCGTCATCACGTCCGACCATGGCAACATCGAAGAGATGATCAATCCGGTGACCGGCCTCCCCGAAAGCCAGCACGACGCGAGCCCCGTCCCCTTCTATCTCGTCGCACCCGAATTCAAAGGGAGGAAGTTCGCGAACGGCGACAACCTCGCCGAGGAAAGCCTCGGGTCGCTCGCCGAAATCGCCCCAACGATCCTCAAGATCATCGGCATCGATAAGCCGCCCGAGATGACGGGCACGAGCCTCGTCGACCAGATCTTATAGCCGGTGCGCCCGCACGGAGCGGGATTTGGTATCATTGAAGGGATGCATTGGCTTTTCAAGGTCATCCTCACGGTCCTCGGCAACGCGCTCGCGCTGTGGCTTGCGAACCTCTGGATTCCCGGATTCGTGATCGGCGCGAACGTGGGACAGCTCGTCGTGATCGGCCTCATCCTCGCGGTGCTGAACGCCATCCTCAAGCCGGTCCTCACGCTGATCCTCGGCCCCATCATCTTCCTCACGCTCGGCCTCGGCATCGTGATCGTGAACGCGATCATCCTCTATCTTCTTTCGGTGCTCGCCGATCACCTTGACTTCCTGCATGGAAGCGTTACCATACATGGCATTCCGGCGCTCTTCTTCGCAACCATCATCGTGAGCGTCATCAACTTCGTCATCCACGCAATCATCTAACATGATCTCCATCCTCCAGATCGCCGTCGCCGTCGCCATCATCGTGCTCATCCTGCTGCAGGAGCGCTCGTCGGGCCTTTCGGGCCTGCTCGGCGGTTCGAGCGGCGGCTATTACCAGGCGCGCCGCGGCATGGAGCGCACCATCTTCTTTCTCACGATCGCCCTCGCGGTCATCTTCGTAGGCCTTGCCGTGTACCAGCTATACCGGCCCTAAGGGCGCGCTTCGGCGCGGACGGTCCGTTTCTTTTGCACATCAATGACATGGTTCAGAAAAATCGTGGGGGCCATGACGCGGAAGGAGCGCGTGGCCTTTTTCGTGGCGCTTGCCGGCGCGGCGGCGAGCTTCGTCGTCGTGATGAACATCGTCTATGCGAACGCGACGAAGGCGGTCCCGGCGCCCGGCGGCGAATATGCGGAAGGCGTCGTGGGACAGCCTGAATATGTGAACCCGGTGATCGCGAGCTCCGAGGCGGACCTCGACCTCGTGAAGCTGGTCTATAGCGACGTGGACGACGTCGCGGACAGCATCACGGTCTCGACCGACACCCGCACCTGGACCGTGCATCTGAAGAGCGGCCTCACGTGGCAGGACGGCGAGAAGCTCACGAGCGACGACGTCGTCTTCACGGTGCAGTCGATCCAGGATCCCGATTCCCATTCGCCCCTCGCGCCGAGCTGGCAGGGCGTCGCCGTCACGCGCATGAGCGAGCTCGAAGTGCAGTTCACGCTCGTGAATCCGTATGCGTTCTTCGCGAGCAACCTGCGTGACCTGTACATCGTCCCGAAGCATCTCTTCGCCGATACGCCCGTCGCCAACTGGCGGCTGTCGGACTATGACCTGAAACCCGTGGGCAGCGGACCGTACCGTTTCGCCTCATATGCGAAGGACGCGAGCGGATTCATCTCGTCCTACAACCTCGAGGCATGGGACGGCAACGCGACGCAGGCGCTCATCGACCGGTTCGATTTCAATTTCTTCAAGAACGAGAACGACCTCGTTGCGGCCTTCAACAACGGACAGGTCGACGGGTTCGCCGAAGCCTCGCCCGCCGACGTCACCCAGATCGAGCGGCCCTATGATTCGTTCGCTTGGCCGACATCCGCGTATTACGCCGTCTTCTTCAATCTGAGCAAGAACCTCGCGCTGCAGGATCCCGACGTGCGCGCGGCGCTTTCGATGGCGGTCAACCGCGACACGCTGGTGCATGACGCCCTGCAGGGCAACGGCGTCCCCGCCTTCGCCCCGATTCCGCCGGGAGCGCCCTATTTCACCGCGGTCGCGGCAACGACGTCGCTCGACCTTGCGTCCTCAACCCTTGCCGATGACGGTTGGCAGATCGCCGGCGGCTCGACCACGACGGTTGCCGACGCCTCGTCGTCAGCCGGCGGAGCGGCGGCGGTCCCGGCCGGATTCCGTTTCAAGATGGTCCACGGCGCGACGATCCCGCTCACCGTCAACCTCACCGTTCCGCAGATCGACTTCCTCGCGACGACGGCGAGCGAGCTGCAGGCCGCATGGCAGTCGATCGGCGTGCAGGTGAACATCCTGCCCGATGCGCCGAGCGACATCGTGAACCAGTCCGTCAAGAACCGCGACTACGAGGCGCTCCTGTTCGGCAACGTGCTCGGCCCGAATTCCGACCTCTATTCGTTCTGGGATTCGGCACGCCGCTTCTATCCGGGCCTCAACCTCGCGATCTATGCCTCGAAGGGCGTCGACACCGCGATCGAGGACGCCCGGCAGTCGGTATCGACGACCGTGATCGCGGCCGACATGGCGGCGGCCCAGACGCGCATCGCGAGCGACACCCCCGCCGTTTTCCTTTATTCCCCCGATTACGTCTATGTCACGAACCGGAACGTCCAGGGCATCGCTCCCTCAAGCACGCTGTTCGACCCGTCGGACCGTTTCGAAGAGGTTCCGCAGTGGTATCTGAATACCGCCCGGATCCTCAAATAGGACGGCCTGTTTGACAGCTCGCGACGGGTCGTGCTATGATGGAGTTTCTAGGAAAGCTCCTCCCTCATCCGATCCTTGTCCCGCTTTGTGACGTTTTTTGCATGCCGAGGTGGCGGAACTGGCAGACGCACTGGTTTCAGGTACCAGCGATCGCAAGGTCATAGGAGTTCGAATCTCCTCCTCGGCACCAAGGTTAAAACAAAATAAACAATTAAATAATGATGAAAAAATCAGACAGTCCAGCAGCTCCACGTTCGGCGGCCCCTTCGACGGACCGACCGCGCATCAAGCCGCCTGAAATCCGTCCGCGCCCGGCGCGTCCGGCCGGAAACCCCCAGAAGCCCGCCCATCCGTCAGGCCCCTCGAACCGTCCCCCGCGCCGAGGCGGCGGCCGCCCCAACCGGCGCCCGCACGAACCGGCTCCGGGAAAATCGAACAACCCCAACCTCGGCCCGCGCCGCGACGTCCAGCACGCCGCGGTGGTTCAGGGCAACGCCGAGGCGGTCCGCTTCGTGCCGCTCGGCGGCCTCGAGGAAGTCGGGCGCAACTGCATGTTCCTCGAATATAAGAACGAGATCGTGATCATCGACGTCGGCCTGCAGTTCCCCGAAGAGGAGACGCCGGGCATCGACTATATCATCCCGAACATCCAGTACCTCGAGAAGAAGAAGGAGAACATCCAGGCGATCATCCTGACCCACGGCCACTACGACCACATCGGCGCGCTGCCGCACCTGCTCGCGCGGCTCGGGAATCCCCCGATCTATGCGACCTCGATCACGAAGGCGATCATCGAGAAGCGCCAGGAGG
The DNA here is from genome assembly GCA_035541435.1 of Minisyncoccota bacterium. Lineage (GTDB taxonomy): Bacteria > Patescibacteriota > Minisyncoccia > UBA6257 > 2-01-FULL-56-20 > JAKAGE01. The sequence goes on from DATKNL010000009.1 coordinate 92,277, forward strand.
ATTTCCCGAACTCGCCCAAGATGAACGTGATCACCGTGAAGAACGGCAGCGACCTCAAGGTGTCGAACTCCTTCGGTGCGCTCTTCTTCGGCGTGCCGCACACGATCCCCGAGACGACCGGCGTGCTCATGAAGACGCCGATCGGCAACATCGTGCACTTCGCCGACTTCCGCGTCGACTATAACGACAAAGGCGAACCGCAGGGCCTCGACGAATTCGAGCGCATCGGCAAGATGGGCGTGCACAGCTTCATGGTGGACTCGACCGCGGCCGAGCGCCCGGGCCATTCGGTTTCCGAGAAGACCGTCGAGAAGAACCTCGAGGAGATCTTCAGGACCGCCGAAGGCCGCATCGTGGTCGCCACGTTCGCGTCGCTCCTCACCCGCATCGCCGAGATCATCAAGATCGCCGAGAAGCTCGGCCGCAAGGTCGCGCTGAACGGCTATTCGATGAAGACGAACATCCAGATCGCGCAGACCCTCGGCTTCATCAAGGCCAAGGAAGGCACGATCGTACCCGTCGAAGAGGTCAACAAGGTGAAGGACAACAAGATCCTCATCCTTTCGACCGGGGCCCAGGGCGAATCGAACGCCGGCCTCATGAAGATGATCACGGGCGAGCACCGCCACATCAAGATCAAGCCGGGCGACACGTTCGTGCTCTCGTCGTCCGTCATTCCGGGCAACGAGCGCAGCGTGCAGTCCGTGAAGGACAACCTCGCGCGCCAGGGCGCCGTCGTCTTCCATTCGGCGCTCGTCGACATCCACTCGTCGGGCCACGCGCCGAAGGACGACCTCAAGCTCGTCATGAAGCTCATCAACCCGAAGTTCCTCATCCCCGTGCACGGCTACTATTTCATGCGCGCCGCGAACGGCCAGTCGGCCCACGAAGTCGGCATCCCCCGCGAGAACGTGATCCTCATGGACAACGGCCAGGTCGCCGAGCTCACCGAAAACGCCTTCACCATTACGAAGGAGACCGTCCCGGCCTTCTATGTCATGGTCGACGGCCTGGGCGTGGGCGACGTCGAAGAGGTCGTCCTCCGCGACCGCCGCGCGCTTGCCGCCGAAGGCATGATCGTCGTCATCCTCGTCATGGACCGCGACAAGGGGCGCATCCTCAAGAACCCCGACATCATCTCGCGCGGGTTCATCTATCTGAAGGAGAACCAGGAACTCCTCGAGGAGATCCGCAAGCGCATCCGCGGCCTCATGACGCGCCTGCCGTCCTATCGCGAAGTGGAACCGGACTATCTGAAGACGCTCATCCGCGACCAGATCGGGCAGTACCTCTATGGCAAAACCAAGCGCCGCCCGATGATCCTGCCGGTCATCATCGAGATATAAGACCGCCCTCCTTGGGCTGTTCCGGGGACGCGTCGCGGCCTGCTGGCCGCGCGCGCTCTCTCGCCGCCTGCGCGGCTCCGAGACGCCCCGGAACAGTCCCGCCGAGGGCGCGATCTTCAATGGTTTTCACCAGCCCCACGAAAACGCCGCACGATGCGTTCGAGGGAGTTCTCGGAGGACGCGAAGGCGGCCGAGAGACAGGCGCGCGAGCACCAGCGAGCGACGCCGATCCCGAGAAGGCATCGTGCGGCGTTTTCACGAAGCCGGTGATATACTGGTAACTATGAAACAGATCCTGGTATCGGGCATGCAGCCGACGGGACGGCTCCATATCGGCAACTATCTGGGCGCCCTCAGGAACTTCGTCGACCTGCAGAATTCGGGCGACTATGCGTGCTATTTTTTTATCGTCGACCTGCATTCGCTGACCGAGAACTTCGATCCGCGCGAAAAGCACGCGCAGATCCTCGACCTCGCCGCGGACTATCTCGCCGCCGGCCTTGATCCGAAAAAATCCGTCCTGTTCCTGCAGTCCCTCGTGCCGGCGCACAGCGAGCTCGCCTGGATCCTGAACACCGTCGCGCCCATGGGCGAGCTCGAGCGCATGACGCAATATAAGGACAAGGCCTCGCGCCAGTCCGCGAACGTGAACGCGGGGCTCTTCACCTATCCCGTGCTCATGGCTTCGGACATCCTCCTCTATGACCCGCACGTCGTGCCCGTTGGCGACGACCAGCGCCAGCACCTCGAGCTCACCCGCTCGCTCGCCCGCCGCTTCAACGGCCGCTTCGGCGAGACGTTTCGCGAGCCGAAGGACCTGCTCACCAGGATCCCCCGCGTGATGAGCCTCAAGGACCCGTCCAAGAAGATGTCGAAGTCGCAGCCCGAAGGATGCCTGTTCCTCGACGACACGCCCGAAGAGATCGCGCAGAAGATCGCCCGCGCCGTGACCGATTCGGGATCGGACGTCACCTATGACCGCGCGAAGAAGCCGGGCCTCGCAAACCTCATCGACATCTATGCGGCGCTCACGCACATGGAACCGCGCACCGTCGCCGAGGAATTCGGCGGCAAGAAATATTCCCAGTTCAAAATGTCGCTCGCCGAAGTGGTCGCGGGCTATTTCGCCGATTTCCGCGCCCGCAAGGCGGCCCTGCTGCGCAACCCGAAGCGGCTCGCCTCGATACTCCGCGCCGGTTCGAAAAAAGCTGACGTCGTCGCGCGCCGGAAGATGCGCGCGGTGAGCGAGCGCGTCGGCATCGCGTTCTAGAGCTTCCTGATCCCGATCCACGCAGGCTGGCCGTCGATCGTCGTCTCCTGTTCCGCTAAAAACTTTTCCGAACGCCGGTACTCGACGAGTTCCGCGCCCACGTCGGCCGCGAGCGTCCGTTCGTGCTTTTCGGCGATGCGCAGCATGTCGCCGGCAAGCGCCAGCGAAACGGCGATCCTGTCCTTGGGGGCGAGCCCCGCCTCCTGGCGGAGCCCCTGGATCATGCGCGCGAGGTCTCGCAGCAGGCCCTCCTCGCGGAGCTCGCCAGTGATGACCGTGTCGAGCCGAACGTCATTCGCGATGCCCGCGTCGATGCGGATTTCCTTCACGTTCACCTCGTCGGCGAGGATGGAGCGCAGCTCCTCGCCAAGTGACGCGTTCCCGATGATGAGCGCGGCGAGAGGTTGGCGCACCTTGATACCGGCCGCCGAACGGGCCGCGAGTCCCAGGCTGGCAAGGCGGCGCACGTCGGCCATGTCGTTCAGAAGCTTCAGGTCGGCATCGCGGCCCGCAGCGTCCCGCTCGGGCGCCGTCGGCCATGCGGCCAGGTGGACCGATTCCGCGTGATGAGCGGGGTCGGCGTAGGGTTTCAGCAGCTCATACACCTCGTCCGCAAGGAACGGCATGAAAGGAGCCATCACGGCGCAGGCGGTGCTAAGCGCACGATAAAACGTCGTCTGGAACGAGCGATCCTTCCGCTTGCGGCTGCGGCGCAGATACCACGTCGAAAGGTCGTCCACATAGTCCTGGATCGCCCGCGTCGCCTTCACCGTGTCATAGGCGTCGAGGCGCGCCGTCACCTCGCGCACGAGCTCCTCGGTGCGCACCTCGATCCAGCGGTCGAGCGCCGTCGGCTCTTCACGAACCCCGCGACCCGCGGCAGCCGCGCGGAATTCGCCGGCATTGACGTAGGTCGTGAAGAATTTCGCCACGTTCCAGAAGATGAGGGCGACCTTCCGATAGACGGTCGCGACGGCCTGTTCCGAAAAATTGAGGTTGTCGGCCTGCATGACGACCGAATTCATAAGATAGAACCGCAGGCTGTCGGCGCCGTATTTGTCGATGAGGATCTTCGGGTCGGGGAAGTTGTTCTTCGACTTGCTCATCTTCGATCCGTCCTCGGCGAGGATCGTCCCCGTCGTGACGACGTTCTCGAAGGGAGCGCGCCCGAACAGGATCTGGGAATTCACATGCATCACATAGAACCAGGCCCGGGTCTGCGCGATATATTCGGCGACGAACTGCGCGGGAAACCGGCTCTCGAATTCCTCGCGGTTCTCGAAGGGATAGTGGTATTCGGCGAACGGCATCGATCCCGCCTCCATCCACGAATCGAAGATCTCGGGCGTGCGCCGCATCGCGCCGCCGCAGGCCTTGCAGGCGAACGTGACGCCGTCGATATAGGGGCGGTGCATGTCGGCTTCGCCCGTGTCGTTACGCGGGATCCGCTTCACCGCGACCGGACGGATCTCGGCGAAATTGACGAAGTCGCGGCCACGCGCCTTCATCTCGGCGATCGCCCGCCAGTCGTCCCAGCCTTCGGCCGCCTGGGTGAGCATCCATGCCGGATATTCGTGCGTCACGATGAGGATGTTCTTCCCCTCATAGCGCTCCTCGCACTGTTCAAGGAACCGCCACATGCGCGCGCGGAGGTCGGGCAGCGACTCGCCCTCCTTCGGCCGCTCGTGGAACCGCGCCTCATACGTCGGGTACATCATGTGATATTTCTCGTCATGATAGCCGGTGAACGTCGGCCCAAGATGGATCTCCTGGATCTGCTGCTCGGCTACCAGCTCGTCGGGATTCAGGACGGCCGAAGCGATCTCGGCCGTCTCGACGGCCCGGGTGATGTCGGAATGGATCATGAGGTCGATGCGCTCGCCCCGCTTCTTCAGGTCGCGTTCGAACGCCCTGGCCGATGCGAGGACCTCGTCCCTGCCGCGCGGCGTAAGGTGCAGGAACTTGCGCTGCCCCGAATCGACGATGTCGAAGATGTTGCTCTCGGCTTCGCCGTGACGCATGACCCAATAGCGGTTCTTCGATGGTCCGACGCGCGCCGAAAGCTCGTCCAGGCTGCCGACGACTTCGCGCTCATCGCACGATTCGCACTTCCACACCGGGACGGGATTCCCCCAGTACCGGTTGCGCGAGATGTTCCAGTCGGGCGCGGCCTCGACGCTCTTCTCGTACCGACCGTGCTTCAAATGTTCCGGGTACCAGTTGATCTCGGCCGCATTGGTCTTCAAAAGGTCAGGCTTGATCTTCTGCACGTTCACAAACCACGCCGGGATGGCGTTATAGAAAAGCGTCGTCCCGCAGCGCCAGCAGAAGGGATAGGAGTGCGTATGCAGGTCCTTGCTGAACAGCAGGTTGCGGTCCGTCAAGTCTTCTTTAATCGTTTTTTCAGAATCTTTGAAATACGCTCCCTGCAGGAATGCCGGAGCCTTGTCGTTGAACTTCCCCTTTTCGTCGAGGAGCGGCACGATCGGCAGTCCTTCGCGGAGGCCGAGCGCATAGTCGTCCTCGCCATAGACGACGGCCGTGTGCACGACGCCGGTACCCTCGTCGGTCGTTACGAAATCGGCGGCATAGACCTTATAGGCGCGGTCGGCGTTGGCGTCGGAACGGACAGCTTCCACGTCGAACAGCGGCTCATAGGAAAGGCCGACGAGCTGCGATCCGGCGAGGGCAAATTTCTTCGCAGCATGGTCGAGACCGAGCGCCTTCAGGCGGCTCGACGCGGCGATCAGATATTCGCCCTCGTGCTCGACGGCGACATAATCTATGCCCGCGCCGACGGCAAGCGCCACGTTCCCGGGCAGCGTCCACGGCGTCGTGGTCCACGAAAGGATGAAGACGCTGTCGTCATCACGCACGACGTGGTCCCCGATCTTCTGGCCGGGCTTCACCTTGAACCTGACCGTCACCGATTCCTCGCTCACATCCCTATAGCTGTTGTCCATCGCCACTTCGAAATTCGAAACGGGCGTCTCGCAGCGCGGACAATAAAGGAGCACCTTGCGGCCTTCATAGATGAGGTCTTTGTCATAGATCTGCTTGAAGGCCCACCAGACCGATTCCATATAGTCGACATCCATCGTCTTATAGGAGTGGTCGAAGTCGACCCAGCGGGCGATGCGGCGGACCATGGCGCGCCATTCCGAAACGTACTGCAGCACCATGCTGCGGCAGGTTTCGTTGAATGTCTTCACGCCGATCGCCTCGATCTGCTTCTTGCCCGAGATGCCGAGCTTGCGCTCGACGATCTCTTCGATCGGCAGACCGTGGCAGTCCCATCCCCAGCGGCGGCGCACGAAGCGGCCGCGCATCGTCTGATAGCGCGGCACGACGTCCTTGATGGTCGAGGCGAGAATGTGGCCGTAATGCGGCAGGCCCGTCGCGAACGGCGGCCCGTCATAGAATGCAAACGGCTTCCCATTCCTGGTTTGGTCGAGGCTCTTTTCGAAAACCCGTTCGCGGTCCCACGCCTCAAGCGTCTTCTCCTCAAGATGCGGCAGGCTCGTCCCCTCGTTCGGAGTGTCGGGCATACCTCCTAAAATACCAGAGAAATCAAATTTTTTCGAGGGTCGCGATGCCGAGCAGGCCGAGCGCCCGCGCAATCGTCCGGGCGGCCATGTCGGCGAGCGCAAGCCGCGCGCCGCGGCGCCGTTCGTCTTCGTCCTTCAGAACCGGGACGGTTTCATAGAACTTGTTCGCGGTGACCGCCAGCCTGAAGAGATACGTGGCGATGCCGCTCGGCGCGAAGCGCTCCTGCGCCGTCATGACGACGTCGGGAAACTCGATGATCCTGCGCATGAGCGCAAGCTCGACCGGATCGCCGAGCCGCGAGGCGTCGAACGCGCGCAGCGCGGCGCGCACGGTTTCGGCGCCCAGCTGCTCGTCAGCCTTGCGGATGATGTTCCGCAGACGGGCGTAGGCATATTGAAGGTAGGGGCCCGAATCGCCCTCGAACGAAAGCGACTTCTCGAAGTCGAAGACGATATCCTGTCCGGGATGCTGCTTGAGGATGGAATATTTCACCGACGCGACCGCAAGCCGCTCGGTCGCCAGGGCCCGCTCGTCGCCATCGAGCGTGCTCCGCTCGCTCACGCGCTTCGCGAGCTCCTCTTTTATCTGGTCGAGCAGCGCCTCGGCCGTAATCACGTCGCCGGTGCGCGAACTCATCTTGCCGCCCGGCAGCCGCAGCATGCCATGCGGCTTATGCACGGTTTTTGCGGCGACATCGGGCAGGACGAGCTCCATGGCTTTTAAAAGAACGTTAAAATAATCCTTGACTTCGTTGCCGGTCACGATGAGGGAGCGGTCGAGCGGATAGAGCTCGAATTTTTTCTTATTGAGCCCCAGCTCCTTCGCTTCGTAGGTCGGCAGCCCCTGGGAGTTGATGAAGACGCGGGTGTGCAGGCCATAGGCCTCGCCCGGAAAGACGACCGCGCCATCGCTCTCCTTGAAGATGTCGGGACGCGAACGGACGAGCTTCACGCCCTCGTCGCCCACCGAACTTTCGGGAAGGTAATCGTCGAATTTCGTCCCGAGGCGTTGATAGACGGTTTCAAAATACGCGAGGCTCCACGCAAGGCCCTTGTCATACAGGGCGTTGAGGTCCGCATCGCTTCGCTCATAGACTTTCTTGTTGATCGCGACGATCTCATCCTTTGCGGCCGGCTGCTCGTCATAGGCCTTCGATCCGAACGCGTATGCCTTCCCGAGAAACGCCATCTTCGCGCCGGGCTCCGCGGCATCGGCCGGCATTTCGGCGGCAAGCTGCCGCATGCCCCACAGCGACTTCGCGATATGCAAGCCGACGTCGCCGTAATAGTTCGCCCGGCGGACCGTGGCGTGCGCGGCTTCGGCAAGGCGGGCAAGGGATTCACCGATCGTATTGCTCATGAGGTGGCCGATATGGAACAGCTTGAACGGATTCGGGTCGGTATATTCCACCATGACCGTCTTGCCGGTTATCGAATTGTTGAAGCCGAACTGTCCGTCGGCGGCAGCGGCGGCAAATTCCTTCTGCACGGTTCCGTCCGCAAGCCACAGGTTGACGAACCCCGGCGCCGCCGGTTCGATCTTCTGAAACATGCCCGCGGGCGACGCGCGCTCGGCGACAGCGGCAAGCTCGCGCGCGAGGTCGAGCGGCGCAACCCCGCGCTCTTTGGCAAGCCTCATCGCGACGTTCGTCGAAAAATGGCCGAACTGGTCGATTTCGGGAACCGTGAGTTCGACCGGGACCTGCAGCTTCCAAGCCTCGGTCAGGATGGCGATGATCTTCTCTTTCATGTTTGACGGGACGAAGTCCTCGGCCGCAAAGCCCTTTTCGACAATATTCCCTAGTACGATACCCTGAAATCCGGGCCCAAACAACCGCCGCGCTATGAAGTGCGGCCTTTTTTTAAGTACAATGGAAGGATGGAAGCATTGGCGGAAAACCGACGGGCGAGGTTCGACTATGAGATCGAGGACACCCATGAGGCGGGCATCGAACTCCGCGGCTATGAAGTGAAGAGCGTGAAGGCGGGGCATTTCCAGATTGCCGGCGCCCGCATTGTGATCCGCGGCGGCGAGGCATGGCTCGTCAACTCGCACATCCCGCCCTACCAGCCGAAGAACATGCCGGCCGATTACGAAGAGGACCGCGCGCGGCGGATCTTATTAAAAAAAGATGAAATCAAGGCGCTTACGGGCGCGCTGCAGGAAAAGGGACGGGTTTTGGTCCCGCTCAAAGCCTACCTCAAACATCATTTCATTAAATTGGAATTAGGCATCGGCCGATCGCGCAAGAAATCCGACAAGCGCGAAGTCCTTAAGAAGCGGTCCCATGCCCGCGAAATGCGCGAGGAATCATAGGGTTTTTCGGCAGCTCGACAATATTAATAATTTGTGGTACAATTTCAGAGCCGCTTAAGGAGGCGGCTTCAATTGAAAACTGCACCTGTGTGCGCTGTAGCCATGTTGATCGTGGCGATGAGTTGGAGCTCATTGTCCACGTCCGCACAAACGGTCCAGCCGATGAGGAACTTCCGCGCGGATATCTTCGCAAAGGAGCTTGATAAGCAGAAAGCCGACAAACGGATCGACTTCGCTTTCAAAGCTTCGCGCTGGTATCTTCGGGGAGCGACGGGGTTGGACATGTCCACCACGTACATCGGATTGGATCGCTCGCACGGAGTCGAAACCGGATGGGCAAAGTGTTTCGGCAACAGGAATACGTCGGCTGTCATCGCAGCCAACGCAGGCCTGAACGCCGGAATAGACTGGCTTGACCGGAGGCTCTACCAGCGAGGCGGACGATGGAGAATCCTCGCCACGTCGCTCAACGTGCTGAAAGGCACGGGGAACGCCTTGGACGGGGTCAACAACATACGCTACATCGCCAGGCACTGAGTGCCTGCGAGGTCTCGGCTGGCGGCGCTTTTTGAGGCCGCCGGCCCTTTTAGCCCCATTTTTCGGGCTTCCCGCAGATATTGACATCTCCCAGCTCTTTGGTAAGATTCTAGTAGTTGTTTCCGTATTAATAGTTAGTTATTCGGGGAAACGAGAGAACCTAGCGGTTTTCATTATCGCCTCCTTACGGCAATCTCGCACACCCCATCAAACGGCCTCGATGCTCCAACATCGAGGCCTTATCTTTTCTATAATGAGATGAATCGGAAACACCCATGACCAAATCATCCCTCATCCTTCTCATCGGCATCGCGATCATGATCGTGATCGGCGCGAGCGTATGGCGGTCGACGGGCGGTGACAACGCAAGCCTTCCGAACGCGAACCCGGTCGCTACGCCGATCCAAAACGAGAGCTCGACCGAAGCGACGGGAACGAATCCCGTCTTCCTGCCGGCGTCGTCTTCTCCATCGTCTTCGGGCGCGAAGGCCG
>DATKNL010000010.1:0-160015 GCA_035541435.1 Minisyncoccota bacterium
CGGGCGGTGACAACGCAAGCCTTCCGAACGCGAACCCGGTCGCTACGCCGATCCAAAACGAGAGCTCGACCGAAGCGACGGGAACGAATCCCGTCTTCCTGCCGGCGTCGTCTTCTCCATCGTCTTCGGGCGCGAAGGCCGGCGCGATGGAACTTTATTAATAGAGCTTTTCGATCCGCACGCCCATGAGGCGTATTTTTTTCTTCTGCGGATTCTCGCGCGCGTCGAGGAAGGGCATGAACAGGCGCAGCGCCTGGAACTGCAGGGTGGCAAGGTCGTCGGCCGGCTTCGTCATCGTCCCGGAACGCGTCTTCGTCGTGAAGTCGGCGAACCGCACGATGATGGCCACGGTCCGATAGGACGAGAACCCGCTCTCGCGGAAGCGCCGGTATACGTCCGCGGCGATATTCTTCAGCGTCTTTTCGAGCAGCCGCGGATCGGCGATGTCGCGCTCGAACGTCTCCTGCTCCCCGATCGACTTCGCCTCGTACTCCGCAACGAGGGGCGCATCATCGCGGCCGCGCAGCCGATCGTAGAGCTCGCGACCCCATACGCCCATCATGTCGGCAAGCTCATCTTTTGAGAACCGCCGCGCATCCCCCACCGTGCGCACGCCGAGCTTTCGGAACATCATCTCGGATTTCGGTCCCACGCCGGGAATGACTCTGACCGGCAGCGGCTCGAGAAAACGTTCCACATCCTTTTCGTGCACGACGGTCAGGCCGTCCGGCTTCTCGCGGTCCGAAGCGATCTTGGCAACGAGCTTGTTCGGTCCGATACCGACCGAGGCCGTGAGGCGTTCGGTCGCGCGGATGTCGTCCTTGATCTGCCGCGCAACGGCTTCGGCGGCCTCATAGGAACCGCTTGCCGAAACGTCGAAATAGGCCTCGTCGACGCTCGCCTGCTCGATGAGCGACGCATGGCGCGCAAGGACGGCCATGATTTCGCGCGAGATCTCCGCATAGGCGGCATAGCGGCCCTCGACGAACACGACGGGGTCGCGGCCCGCGCGCCGCGCAGCCTCGGCATATTTCCATGCGGTCGAAATCGGGAGCGCCGACCGGATGCCGTATTCCCGCGCCTTATAATTCGCCGTCGACACCACGCCCCGCCCCCTGCCGCCTTTGGGATCTGCGCCGACAACGATAGGCCGGCCGGCAAACCGCGGGTTGTCCCGCTCCTCGACGGCGGCGAAAAAGGCGTCCATATCGATATGCCCTATGATGCGCATACCCATAGCATACTACCGACCGCCGCGTGGTAGAATTCGATTCATGATCTCGTTCGTGCAGGCGCTCGTCATCGGCCTCGTCCAGGGCATTACCGAGCTCTTCCCCGTCTCGAGCCTCGGCCACAGCGTACTCCTTCCGGGACTCCTCGGATGGTCCATCAACCAGAATGCCGACGCTTTCCTCGCCTTCCTGGTCGCGACGCATCTCGCGACGGCGCTCGTCCTTCTCGTCATGTACCGCCGCGACTGGTGGAGGATCGCGAAGGGACTCGGACGGTCGCTCGCCGCGCGCGAGATCCGCGCGGATGACCCCGACGCGAAGCTTGGCTGGCTCCTCGTCGTGAGCACGATCCCCGCGGGCGTGATCGGCTTGCTGCTCAAGGATCAGATCACTGGATTCTTCCTTTCGCCGCGCTCGGCAGCCCTCTTCCTCATCGCGAACGGTGTGCTGCTCGCCCTTGCGGAACTTCTGCGGCGGCGCGCCCGCGCGGAAGCCCGCGATCCGGGAACCGCAACCGACGCCGACGCGCGCATCGCGCACAACCTCTCATGGCGGCAGGCGTTCGGCGTAGGCATCATGCAGGTCCTCGCCCTCATCCCTGGATTCTCGCGGACCGGCTCGACCCTCGCCGGCGGCCTGATGGCAGGCCTTTCGCATGAGGACGCCTTGCGGTATGCCTTCCTGCTCGCAACGCCGATCATCGGCGCCGCGGCAGCGCTCGAGCTCCCGCCGCTTGTCGCGACCGCCGACGCCCGCACGCTTGGCGTCACGCTTGCGGGCGCGGCAGCGGCAGCCCTGGCCGCCTATGGGTCAGCCCGGTTCCTTGCGCGCTACTTCAAGACGAAAACGCTCATCCCCTTCGCGGCGTACTGCGCCGCGATCGGCATCGCGAGCCTCATCCTCATTCATTAAAAATTCCTAACGTGACGCTTGCTTTTTGCCGGTCGAGAACCAGGCGAAAACGAACAGCGCCAATCCCACGATGAGCGCGGCAAGGCCGTGCTTCATGTGGATGCCCGCCATGGCCGGATCGAATCCCGGGAAATAGCCAGGCAGGGCGTCGGCGGGCGTGGTCCAATAGACATAGGCGGCCCACAGGCACCCGATTCCGATCACGACAGCGACGATAGCGAGGACTTTTTTCATGTTTTCATTATACGCGGGCCGTGGCGAAACGTATAATGGAGGCATGGGACTCTGGGCACTCATCGTGGCAACCTTCATCATCCAGGAATTCGCGACGACGGCGATCGTCCTCGTGACCGCGATGAAGGCCGGATTCGCGCTGTGGCCCATCCACATCATCTGGGCCGTCGGCACGGTGATCGACATGTATGTCGGCTATGAGCTCGGACGGCTCCTCAAGACCCGCCTCAAAGGGAAGCGGGCCGTCGCATGGATCGACCGCTCGGCCCATAAGGTGGAACAATGGCTCGGCGGCCACGGCACGAACGTTGCCCTGCTCCTGCTCAGCATCGTCGACTTCCCTTATCTCAACGCCTTCATCGGCGCATGGCTCGACGTCCCGCTCGGCATGACGATGCTCTTCACGTTCATCGGCAACTTCGGATGGTATCTCGCGCTCTGGGGAACGGTCCTCGGCCTGTCGGCCTTCATCAAGAACTCGAGCATCATCCTGCTTGTCGTCATCGTGATCGGCGTGATCTCGCGCGTCGGCTTCGAGCTCTTCGAACGGAGCCGCCATCCCCGGCGCTAGGCACGAGTAACAGCTCGGGATCTCCCAGCGTACTTACCTTTGCACGGCACTACAGCCATCGTTCAAAGGTCGGCGCGAACTAACAAGGCAATCGCACTCATCCCATGTGGCAACACTGGATCAACTTCATTTTGGGACTGCTCCTCATCATCTTTTCGTACACCGGCGCAAGCACCACGACGTTCATCATCCTCGGCATCCTGGTCGTGATCTTCTCGCTGTGGGGCGGATTATCGCGCCCCGCCGCGACGTCCCGCGCATAAGGCATAAGGACAGGGCGGGTCCGCGTCCAGCCCTTGCGACGTAAAAACGCCCCTGACCCGGGGCGCTTTTTGTTGCGCTGCGACGCGGCTATTTCTTCGTCGAGGATGCCGCGATCGCCTGGTCGATGACCGAAGCAAAATCGTTATAGTTCGCGGGATTCTGGATCTGCTGGAAATTGACGAAGAACGTCGGCGTATGGTCGATCTGCGCCGAATTGCCCCCGTTCACGTCGCTTTGGATCTTCTGCAGGACGGACGTCGCGGTAAGGTCGCTGTTGAAGGTCGCGACATTGAGGCCGAGCGACTGCGCATAGCCGTCGAACTTCGCGCTCACGACCTGGTCGGGCGGGATCGTCGCCCAGTCGTTCTGCTTCTCATAGAGCAGGTTGTTCATCTGCCAATACTTCGCGGGGCCGCCGATGAGGCCCGCCGCCTCGGCGGCCTGCGCCGAGATGCCGGCATCGGGGTGGACCGAATAGAGCGGGAAGTTCCTGAAGACGAACAACACCGTCGAGCTGTAGTTCTGCACGAGCTGCTCGACGATCGGGAAATATTGGCCGCAGGCCGGGCATTCGAAGTCGCCATATTCGACGAGCGTCACTTTCGCGTCAGGATTGCCCGTCCGCCAGTCGTCGACGGACAGCCCCGGAGCCGTGGTCGAGACGAATCCCGACGAGCCGGACGACGAGCCCGACGAGACGACGCTCGCGACGATCAGGCCGACGATGATGAGGACGACGAAGCCGATGATGAACCACAGGGTTGCCTTGTTATTTTGTGCCATCCGCTCATTATAATGTGCCCCGCGCAAAAGGCCAACGCCCTCGAAACAAACGCCGGGCAAGGCCCGTATGTATGCATATCATGCAGGATCGACCTCAGACCATATTCATCCTCGGCGGGGACGGCTATCTTGGATGGAGCCTCGGCCTCGCGTTCGCCTATCGCACCGGGCTCCGGGTCGTGCTTGTCGACAACCTGGTGAAGCGCGAATGGGAGCGCTCGATCGGCGCGAAGCTTCTCGTCCCGCTCGGCAAGCCAAAGGACCGCATCGCGGCCTATGAGCGCGCGTTCGGCAAGACAAACCTGATGTTCGAAAAGACGGACCTCCTCGACGAGAAGGCGATCGTGCGGCTTATCAGGAAATACCGGCCGTTCGCGATCGTGAACGCGGCCCAGCAGCCGTCGGCGCCGTTCTCGATGAAGAGCGCCGAGAACGCGGCGACCACCTATGTGAACAACATCGTGGGACACCTGAACACGGCCTGGGCCATCACCGAGACGGACCGGAACATCCTCTATGTGAAGCTCGGATCGGCGGGATGCTATTCGGGCATCGACACCAACCTTGTTCCCCTTGCCAAGAAGGATTTCGAGTTCGACCACGAGGGCGTCGTGCGGAAGGTCGCCCAGAGCTGGATGCCGATGGCCGCGTCGGACTTCTATCACCAGTCGAAGATCTCGGACTTCCTGATCGACGACCTTGCGTGCGAGGTCTGGAAGCTGCGCATCATGACCGTGCAGCAGGCGACGATCTTCGGCGCGACGATCGAAGAGAACCGTCCCGAGGAGCTTCATGCCCTCTCGACCCGGTTCAACTATGACGAGACGTTCGGGACCGTCGTGAACCGCTTCGTCTGTCAGATCGCGATCGGCCATCCGATGACGATCTATGGCGACGGCGCGCAGCGCACGGGGACGATCAGCCTTCCCGACACCGTCGACAACTTCATCACCTTCGCGCACGCCGACGTGCGGCCCGGCGAGCACGCCGTGGTCCACAACGTGACCGACCGGCTCTCGATCACCGAGATCGCCGAGACGCTCCGCGACGTGAGCGGGTTCGCGAAAGTCGCCTTCATCAGCAATCCGCGCAAGGAAGCGGAGGGGCGTCTCACGAAGGAAGTCGAGCGGCACGAGCTGCTCCGTCCCCCGCGCAGGGTGGCTGACGAGCTCAGGGCCCTCCTTGAATTCACGGAGCGCTACAGGGACAACATCGATCCCTCGCTCATCATGCCCAAGGTGCGCTGGGACCACGGCATGCCGGCGGCCATGCCCGGCGCGGAGCAGCGCGCGGCAACTCAGCATCAGGCGCCGGCCATCTCCCCGGCACCGGCACCCCGGACGGCAGGCGTGCGTCCGGCCGGCACCGGCGACCTTCGATAACCGCCCCGCACGCACGCGGACCGCAAACGATTCCGGCCATGAAACGCGAACGACCCATCTCTTTCTATTACGCAACCGTCGCGCCGCTCTCCGAAGCGGCGCTTGAGGCCGGCAGGGAGTATCTCGAAGCCTATGGCCGCGACGGGTCGCCCGAGATCCTGTTCGAATACGAGCGGCGGCGGTGCGTGATCGAGGGCATCGCGCACGAGGCCGCGACGCTTCTGCATTGCGACCCGTCCGAAATCACCTTCATCCCGAATACGACCTATGGGATCAACGTCGCGAGCCACGCGCTGCCGCTCGGGCCCGGCGACGAGATCGTCGTGCAGACGAACGAGTACAAGTCGAATTTCTGGCCGTGGATCGAAAAGCGCGAACGAGACGGCTGCGTCGTGCGTGAGATCGCCGCGCGCGACAACGCCCAAGGATTCGAGGACCTCTGCGCCGCGATCGGTCCGGCCACGAAGGCCGTCGCCGTCTCATGGATCCAGTATTACGACGGTTTCGTGAGCGACCTCGACCGGCTCTCGCGCCTGTGCCGCGAATACGGCGCCTATCTCGTCGTCGACGCGGTGCAGGGCCTCGGCGTCCGCGAACTCGACCTTGCGAAGACCCGCATCGACATCCTCGCCGCCGGCGGCCAGAAATATCTCTGTGCCGGTCCGGGCGGGGGCATCCTCTATGTGAACCGCGAGACGATGCCGTCGCTGCGGGACACGTTCGTCGGCATCCGCAGCATCGACAGCGACGCCCACGGGGCCTATCTCCTCAAGCCGGGAGCCGACCGGTTCCTCACGGGAACCGTCGACATGCAGGCGGCGGTGCAGCTGCACGCGGCATTGCGCGAGACGAATGAGACCGCCATCACGGCGATCGAATCGCGCAACCATTGGCTGCTTCACGAATTCAAGGCGGCGCTCGAGATCAACGGCATCCCGTACATCAATCATGGCGAGCGCCAGGGCAACATCATCTCGCTCACCGTTCCCGATCCGAAAGGGCTCGTGGACTTCCTTGCCGAAGACCGCATCTATATCAAGCAGATCGCCGACGTCGCGCGCCTGTCATTCCATCACACGTCGACGCTTGCCGATTTCGAGGAACTCGTCGAACGCATCAACCTGTTTCTCGTAGGCGCCCCCGTGAACGCGATCCCCGCCGAGGCCGTCGCCGACCGCCGGACCGGTTGATTTTTCCCGGGCGATATGGCTCAATGAACGGAGCGAAAGGAGTCCTCCGTGTTCAGGATCAATGTCGAAAAGAACGGCGGCCAGCATGTCATCACCCTGGTTGGCATGCTGAATGCCGCTGCTTATAAGGACTACCGCGAAGCCCTCATGGGTATTCCGTCCCACGCCGCGGTCCGCATTGTTTCAAGCGGCGTCGAGGCGACCCCGGAAGGCGTTTCAGCGTGGATTCAGACCGTGAACCAATATGTTGCGAACTGCAAAGTCGTCTATGCGCCGAGCAAGTTCAGCACGATGGTGCAGGCCCGGCTCGCAACCCACACGCATCCTCCCGCAGATTTTGAATCAACATCGCTCGCCGTATGAGCGGCTTCAAGAAAAGGAAAAGGCGCCCCCTCAAGGACGCCTTTTTTATGATCGGCGCGACATCGGGCGCGCGTGACGGCCTAGTCGGCGACGCACTTGCCGCCGACGTCGCCGAAGATGCCCGGCCTGGCGGGCGCCGTCGGAGCGCAGTGGTAACCCTTGCCGCAGACCGGCGCGTCGACGAGGTTGCCGCCGCACGCCTCGCCCGGGCCGGCGATCGGGCTCACTTGCTGCAAATCCGTCTGCAGGACGCCGAAATATTTCGTCACGCCCACGCTCGGCGTCGCCGTCATCGGATCGCCCGGCGCGCGGTCGGCATAGTTCACGACGATCTGGCCGTTCTTGATCTCGAGCGTCTGCGGCGCGATGCGGTCGCCGAGCAGCACCGCGTTCGTCCCGACCGTGCTCGAATTCACGTCGAGGGCGGCGGCAACATAATAGAACGTCCCGCTGCCGCCCGAGCTGCGCACGAGGATCACCGCGGCATCGGGCGTGCCGTTCCCGTCAAGGTCGGCCGGCGATGACGATTCGAACACCGAGGTGAGCACCATGCTCGCCGATCCCGGCGCGGCGGGCTGCGACGACGATCCGTCGGCGAGCGTGACGGGGGCGCCGTCGATCACATAGGTCGCATTGCGGGGATCGAATGCCGCCCCGGATGCCGCGGGCGAAGCGGGCGAGGTCTTCGTCCCGGCATAGATCCCGACACCGAGGGCCGCGACCACGAGGATGACGAGGGTGACCGTTTTTTTATTCATGCTCATCATTATATACTGTCATCATGCCTAAGGCCATCATCTTCGATTTCTTCGGCGTCATCGTGTCGCGCATCACCCCGTATTGGTTCGGCAAGTATTTCCCCGACCGCGACTATCACGAGATGATGCGGCTGCACACGATCCGCGCCGACAAGGGCGAGATCACCGAGCAGCAGCTTTTCGAGGACCTCGGCGCGCTCGTCGCGAAGCCGCCCGCGGAGGTGCGGCAGGAATGGTTCGATCACGCCACGCTGCGCGAAGACACGCTCGATCTCGCAAAGCGCCTGCGGGCGCATTTCAGGACCGCCATCCTCACCGACACGCCAAATTTCCTTTTCTGGGACATCGTCGGGAAGTACGGCCTGCGACAGCATTTCGAGCCGATCGTCGTCTCGAGCGAAGTGAAGATGACAAAAGAAGACCCGCGCATGTTCGAACTCATGCTCCGCAATCTCGGCATCGGCCCAGGCGACGCGGTCTTCACCGACGACAAGCCCGAGAACGTCGAGCTCGCGCGTTCGGTCGGCATCCGTTCGTTCGTATTCACCGACGCGGCGCAGTTCGAAAAAGATCTCGCAGGGATCGGCGTCGTCGCCGAATAAAAAAATCGGCGTCCGCCGATCCTGCAGTCGGACGCTTTTTTTATTGCTGCGGATGGTCTGCGGCGGCGGCGCCGTCCGGCGCGGGCGGCTTCTCGAGATAGCCGCGAACCCGCTCGACGAGCTCGTCGAGGTTAATGCCTTTCTTGATGAAGTCGGTCGCGCCCGCGCCTTTCGCAAGCTGCATGTCGGCTTCGAGCTTCATCGGATCGCTGAAGGCCGTGAGATAGACCACTTTGACGTCGTTCGTTTCGGGATTCTCGCGGATCTTCTGCTGCGCGGTCACGCCGTCCATCACCGGCATCTTCATGTCCATGAGGATGAGGTCGGGCTTCAGCTCGGCGGCCATCTTGACGGCTTCGGCGCCGTCGGCGGCGACGCGCACCACGAACCCGCTCCGCTCGAGCTTCGTCCTGTACATCGTGAGCATCTCGGGCTCGTCGTCGACAAGCAGGATGACCGGTGGCTCATGGTTCGGCATGGCTTCAGTATATCACACGGCCGCCGCCTGGCCCGGCTTCGGTTCGAGCGGCATCGAGAACCGGAACGTGCTGCCCGACCCGAAATCGCTGTGATCGAGCGTGAGGTCGCCGCCCATGAGGCGGGCCAGGATGCGCGAGATATAGAGGCCCATGCCGCTGCCGAATTCCTTGCTCCGCACGAAGGTCGCGCCCGTCTCGAACTTGTTGAACAGCCGCTTCTGGTCGTCAGGCATGATGCCGATGCCGGTGTCGGCCACGAAGACCGAGGCAACGCCCCCGTCGTGCTTCACGGTCACCGTGATGGTGCCCTGGTCGGTATAGTGGATCGCGTTGCTCACGAGGTTCGTATAGATCTGCTGCAGGCGGTAGCGGTCAAGCGGGATCTTCGGCAGCTCGGGCGCCCGTCCCTCGTCGAAGATCATGGCGATCCCCTTCTTCGCGGCGAGGGGCGCAAGCTCGTGCACCGTGTCCGCGAGGGTCTTCACGATGTCGACCGGCTCGGTCTTGAGGACGATCTTCCCCTGCTCGAGGTTCTCGATATCGAGGAAGTCGTTCACGATCTCAAGCAGCCGGACGGCGCTCTTCACGATGCTCTCGTCCTCGGTGCGGAGCTCGGCATTATCCTTCACGGCCGGCGCCTCGAGCATGAGCTCGGCATTGCCGCGGATGAGCGCGAGCGGGGTGCGCATCTCGTGCGACGCGATCGCGACGAACTGGTTCTTCGAGCGCTCGAGGATCGTCTGTCCCGTGATGTCAAAAATCCACACGATGGCGCCGAACACGTCGCTGTCGCGGGCAAGCGGCTCGAATGAGAGCGAGAAGACGAGCCCCTCGGCCTCCGCCTGCTTCACGCGCGTCGATTCGCCCTTGAGGGCCTTCGCGAGGTTATCGCGGACCGGGACGTTCCCGAACACCGCCGCAAGGACCTCGACCGCGCGGTTGCGGTCGTCGAGCCGCAGGAGGTTGCGCGCGAAATCGTTCACGAACCCGACCGCGCCGTCACGGTCGAGCAGGATCGCACCCATCGTCATGTGCCCGGCGATCTCGGCGAGCTTCGCGCGCTCATATTCGAGCTCGCGCGTGCGCTCGCTCACCCGCTCCTCGACGCGCTCCTTCTCTTTCGCAAGCTCGTTCTCGACCTGCCGCCGGTCGGTGATGTCGTGCAGCAGCGTCTGCAGGCCGACGACCTTGCCGCCGGCGTGGATCGAGCTGCTGCGATATTCCATGAACAGGCGCCCCTTCGGCGTGTTCACCTCGATCACGCCGGCGGCCGTCTTGCCGAGCGCGAGGAGCGCAAGGTCGGCGATGATGCCCGGATGATACTCGCCGGGGATGAAGTCGAGCAGCCGCTTGCCGACGACCTCGTCGCGCTTGAAGCCGTATTCCTCGGCGTTGCGGTTCACGTAGGTGATTAACCCCGTGAGATCGGCCGCGATGATCGTGTCGCGCGCGTTCTCGACGATCGACATCGCCCGTTCCTCTTCGTCGCGCAGCTCGTCCTCTTTGTCATAGACGGCGCTCACCGCCTCGAACAGCGCGGCCAAGCCGGGTGGAATCGGGGTATCGCCGAGATGCTTGCGGATCTCCTCCTCAAAGGCCCTGTTCATCGTTCTGCGTTCTGCGTGTGCACGTTCGTTTCTTCTTTCAGTCTATCACAACGAAAACGCCGCCTGCGGGTGGGCAGGCGGCAAATGAACGGCGATAGTCGTCACTCGAAGATCGACATGAGGAATGTGTTGACCGCATCGATCTCGTCCTCGGTCAGGGGCAGGCGCCAATCCATGCAACCGAAGATTTCCTCGGCCTTCGGATTTCCGGGCTCCTTACCGCGCAGTCGGCCGCGATGGATGCTTTCCAGGGTGTCAGCGAAAAACCGAATGGGCGAACGAACATCCTGCGGGTGGTGGCTTCCGTCGAAAACCTCATACGTGCCATATGCAGGCATAGCGGAATATCTCTTGGCGACGGCTTCAAGCGGCGCAAGGGCCGATCGCGAAAGATAATCGTGCGTCTGCCGGCGCGTGCCATGCGAATCTTTTGCGAAAATGGAGAAGGCCGGCCAGCGCGACTCGACACGCTCGGAAACGAACGGATCGAGCCCGGCTCCGAGATCACCGACAAGAGCGAGACGCAGACGCATGGTTCTTGTCCGCTCTTCCTGCGACCTCACGGCACATTCCACCGTTTCGCGGCATCCCACGACGAACCGGATGATGCGCGAATGGCGAACCAGGGGCTTCATGAGCGGAATGCGTTTCTCGAGCTGTTTCCATTCGGAAAGCGCGGGACCGCCGAAGGGAACTTCTGCATCGAACGCCTCCGCCAAAATGTCTGCCAGTTTCGACGAATTGATCAGCACGATATCCGCCGACTCCTCATCTTTCACGCAGACGATCCACATCCCCCGCCGATCCAAAGCAAGGTTCCTGAATACCGGACGGGTCTCGGGCCCATAGATCAGCATGGCCCGATGGGTGCGATACCGGTCAGGGAGCTTCGAACCGCCGAAACCGATGAGGTCCTTCAGGGGCTTATCGAGATAGCGGACCATCGGCAACAACGCATCCCTGATGCCGTCGAGAATCAAGGCAATCCCGGTCCGGGATATCTGCGGAGCTGCCACCCGTCTGCCAAGATCGATGACGTTTATCTTTTCAACGAATGTCGGCGAGGACAGCGACACCGGCACGTTCTTCTTCTTTGTCACGGGCGAACCCATAGTGACTCCTTTCAAATTGAGGGGCGAACCCCGAACTGCTGCCATCAGGATGGCAGATGACGACGACGAAGTCAAAAAAAAAGCGGGCTCCGTTCATAGGAACGAAGCCCGAAAGAAAATGCATCAGGCCGCGGCAGCCTTGTCCTTCCGATGCCTGCCCAGCTTGAAATGCTCATCGATGTCGATTGCGAACCACTCCTCGGGAATCCGTTCGGCGAACCAGCCGGTCTTCAGGGGATTCTCGAGCTGACGCAGGACGAACCAGACCATCGTGAGGATGCTCGACACGACGAATACCGAGACCGCCCCCGTGAGCGCGTGCTTATAGGCGACGAGGCCGATCATCCCGAGCAGCGGGAATGACACGATCCCCACGAGAAGATGCGACACGATGGGCAGCCGCTCGTCGCGATAGAGCAGGAACCGGTCCTTGTCCTGGGTAAGGACGCAGACGACGATCTCTTTATATTTGTCATAGACAGCCGTGAGGATCCAGGTGACGAGGATCGCATAGAGGACGCCGAGGGTCGTGATGACCGCGCCGATTACGATGTCCTTGTCGTCTTCGGCAAAGTGATAGCCCTGGGACCACAGCTCATACCAGCCTTCCGTCGCGAGCGAACCATACACGAGCGTCCGCGCGACAAGCCATGCATGACGCCTGAAGCTGCGCCACCGCCTGCGAGGATCGTTCCGTTTTGACAATGCCACGTGAATACCCGCCTTTCTGCGGGCAGGATACCACCGGGCGAAGCCGGCAGTCAAATAAAATGGGCAGTCGCTGATTAGCGAGCTGCCCAATAAAGAAACTGTCTATTTTGGGATTCGATAGACCGGCGCAGTTGGAGGTAGTTCGGTATGCACCAGATCAATCTTGCAGCCGATAAGGAGGGAGCTCAACGCATCGAACAATGCCCCCTTATCTCCTCTTTTCAATGCCGCAACCATGCGACGCCACTCGTCCTGCTCGATACCCGCAGGAAAAAAACCTTCACTGGTTGTCTTCCCTGTCCATCCTTCGCCTTCTTCTTCGATGGACGACTGGTGCCCTGCCGCCTCGATGAGCCTGCCAAGCTTTGTCTGCTCGATGGACAACTCTCGTGCTTGATGCATACGAACGGCGATCCGGGCCTGCGGGAGTAATTTTTCCGCAAGAGGGTCATCCAGTAAATTTCCGAGCTTGCCGCCGATATTTTCGCGTGCCGATTCCATGACATCCGGAGACATGCCAGCCTTTTCAAAAACCGAGATCCGCATCTCCTGTTCGGCGATTTTTTCGGCAAGCTGGATGCTTGCTCGAATCTGTTCGTCAGTATATCGCATACCGCTCCTTTCGGAATTATTATTCCTGACAATTCAAATCTGCGGATATTCTACCATTTGGCTAATGCTTTGTGAAGAGGAGACCGTGAGCGGAGTCTTGCTGCAAGCTGCATCCGATCCTCTTTATATAAGGATGCCAATCGTCTGCGGGCAGGATATCGCCGGGCAATTGGACGGGTCAAGCAGCAACGACTGGCGCCTTCGTAGTTTTTGTGGTATCATAGGCCCGTCAGCATGGGGACGCCCTGGCTTCGATGGCGAGCGTCCGTGGGTTTGCGAGCCGAACGCGCGTGCGTTACAGCGCATCACTATAACTGCCAACCGTAACGTTGCAGCTCCGGCATACGCTTTCGCGTAAGCCGGGATCGGCCAGCCCGGGCCTCTTGGGCTAGAACCGGTCTTATATAAGGAGGCTCAAGTCCGTCCGGACGATTCTAAGGACGGGATGAAAACCAGGAATCATTCGCTAACGCAAGTTAGTCTACGCTCGTAGACGGCCCATCGGCACCCTCGTCACACGGCGGTTCGACTCCGCCCGTCTCCACCACGGGAAAATCCCCGTCACAATGCGGGGATTTTTTGTTGTTGAACTTTCCGTAAATTGGGAATATAACCTAAGCAGGTCAGCGCGGGCTGATACTTCACAACAAGGAGTCTGACAATGGATTCGTCCAGCAGGCTGTCGTTTCTTCTCGGGGATCTTCGGGTCTCCGCAAAAGAAATCACCCCAAAAGAGTGGACTCGCATCGTATATAAAATTCATGATGCGACCAAACATTGCTTCAAATACGCCGGGACCAAACCGATCGGCGAGCTTTTGAAGTCCGCGATCGTCCACGGGGCGACACTCGAAACCCCAGCCACCATGATCGCGCGCTCCGACGATATTTTCCTGAGGACGCGGGCGCTTGTGTTATACGTTGAACGGACGACGCCTGGTCAAACCCAGGACAACCTGCTCGTCCCTGCGCACTACCTCGGCTTGTTCCTCCTTGAGAATGGCCGGTACGTGCAATGGAAGGGAAAATATCGGGTTTCCAAGGTGTCCAGTAAGGAACAGGCGATGAGTTGCGAACTCATCGAGCTGTCCTGGACTGATGGCATTGAGGAGTTTTTCGCCGAGCCGTATCAGTATCGGGGATATCACATGCTCGACAGCCTGTACCTGAAATTCATGTCGTTGGTGCGGGATCGTGAAGAGCAGCTTAACACGTTCAAACGGATCGCGGCGCTCACGGAGGGAATGAAATTCAGGGTCAACCCCTGACAACGCGCGATGAATATTCGGCCGCCAAGTAGGAAACGAACGGCGGCTTTTCTTATCGTCACTTCCCCTCCTCCGTCACCTTCTGCACGTTCGCGCGGCGCAGGAGTTCCCCCTGCAGCCACTCGGCAAGGTCGCGGTCGATCGCCGGCAGGATGCCTTCGGAATCGTCATCGTGCGGATCCTCCTTTTCCTGGTCCTGTCCCGCCGTGAGGATCATGATGCGCGAGAGGCCCATGAGCTGGAACGAGAAGCTGCGCCTGATGTCGACGTCCTGGATCTGCCGGTACGGGATCGCGATCTCCTCTTTCGAAAACACGCCGCGCCTGATCTTCAGCGAATCCTCGCTCAGGCAGTATTGATAGTTCTTGTACGTAAGCCACACCGCGAGGATCGTGATCGCGAGGACGACGAGGAACAGGCCGAGGCACGCGTGCGCCGCGATGATCACATAGGGCGCGACGGGCGCGAACGATTTTTCGGCGAGGAACGGCTGCGCGTTCAGGATGTAAAGCGCGACGGCGAGCGCCAGAAATATGAACGTGCCGCCCATCCAATCGACGAGAAAGACATAGAACGTGCGCGGGCCAAGCGTGTGATACTCGTCCGGCGGCACGCCGGGATGGCTGTTCGGTGCCGATTCCATAGCTCTATTATATATCATCGACCGGTCGGTCGGCCGCGCCGCAACGCGCCACGCCGGTTGACGCGCGATCCGGTTGCCGTACAATAGGAGTATTCCGAAACCCCGCATCAACAGCCAAATAACCGCCCTCGAGCTCCGGGTGATCAGTGAAACTGGTGAAAACCTCGGCGTCATGCCACGCGACGAGGCGCTCAAGCTCGTCCGCCCCGACGAAGGCCTGGACCTCATCGAGATCTCGGCGAACGCCAAGCCGCCGGTCGTGCGCCTCATGAGCTATGACAAGTTCCGCTATGAGGAGGACAAGCGCATCAAGAAGGAGCGCCTCGCCCAGAAGAGCGCGGGCATGAAGACGGTGCAGATCAGCGCCCGCGCCGCGCACAACGACCTCATGGTGAAGGTGCGCCAGCTCGAGAAGTTCTTCGCAGAAGGCCATCCCGTGGAAGTCACCATGCGCCTGCGCGGCCGCGAGAAGCGCAATCGCGACTGGGCGATGGAAAAGCTGCACGAGTTCCTGAAGCTCATCCCCGTAGAGTTCAAGAGGCTCTCGGAACCGCGGTTTCTGGGGAACGGGCCGGCCATCCAGATCGCCAAGAAGTAGGGTTGCATTGTTTTCGGAGTTGTAGTAGAATTCAACCCTATGGCCTTATCGAAGAGTCTGTCCAAGCGAATCAAGATCACGAAGAACGGCAAGATCGTCCGCCGCCGGATGGCCGTGGACCATTTCCGCACCAGCAAAAGCACGAAGGTGAACCGCAACTCGACGAAGCTGCTGTCGCTCAATTATCCGCTGAAGAAGCTCCTGAGCTACTAATCATTCGAAACCATGCCGAGGGTCAAACGAGGCACCATTGCGAATAAGCGCCGGGCGAAGGTCCTGAAACAGACCAAGGGTTTCCGCTGGGGTCGCAAGTCGAAAGAGCGCGCCGCCAAAGAGGCGCTGCTCCACGGGCTTTCGCGCGCCTTCCGCGGCCGCAAGGAGAAGAAGCGCGTCTATCGCCAGCTTTGGAATGTGAAGATCAATGCCGCCGTACGCGAGGAAGGGATGAGCTATAGCCGCTTCATCTCGGCCCTCAAGAAGAAAGGCATCGCGCTCGACCGCAAGATCCTCGCCGACCTCGCCGAACACGAACCCGCCGTCTTCAAGCAGGTCCTCGGCGCAGTGAAGAAATAATCCGACGAAAAGGCCCCCGAGGGGGCCTTTTTTATTGTCGGTTTCGTTAGTCGTTATTCCCTCGGCTGTTCCGCCCGCCGCGGTTCCGCAGCGCGGGACCGCTCGCCTTTCTGATCCTTTTGCTCCTTGCCATCCTTGACGCCCTTCTCGTCGCCCGCGGGATTCGCGCCGCGCCGCGGCCGGCGTTTCGAGCGCAGGAAATCCCGCGCCTGCTTCAGCACCTTGCGCGTGTCGCCGTACTTCTTGCCGACGACCCCGAGCGCGTCGTTATAGAGGAACCATCCGAAGCCGCTGTGCTCGCGCGGGATGAGCCGCACGTCGGCCTTGTGCGTCTCGGCGAGGAAGAGGATCACCGTGTCATAGATGTGCTCGTTGCCGATGCGGAACGAGAACCGCTCATAGGCCCGGAAGTTCGGGATGATGCGCAGCTCCGACTTCCTGATGCCCGTCTCTTCCTCGAGCTCGCGCAGGGCGGCGTCGATGCTCCGCTCCCCCGGCTCGAAATGGCCCTTGGGGAAATTCCAATAGTTGCCGCGCCGATAGAGGAGCAGGAACTTGATCCCGTCGCTCGTCTTGCGATAGACCACGAAGCCGGCAACGACCTGCTTCTTGGTGGATAGGCGCTTCGATTCCTCGGGCGCCGGATGCATATTCATGCAGAAAGTCTAGCACCTTTTAAGGAAAATTTCATGAACGGGCGGAATCCTAGCCCTTGAGGCCGCGCAGCATCTTTTCGACAGGCCAGGCGTTCACCACGTCCTTCTTCTCGGCCCAGCCGCGTCGGGCCTGGGCGATGCCGTTCTCGAGCAGCGCGAAGTGCTGCGGCGCGTGCGCGTCCGAATCGATCGAGAGCCGCACGCCGACGTCGACGCACATGCGCACGTATTCGTCCTTCAGGTCGGAGCGCTCGGGGAACGAGTTCACCTCGAGCACGGTCTTCGTCTTCTTCGCGAGCGCGATCACGGCGCCCATGTCGAGGTCGATCGCCGGACGTTTGTTGATGAGCCGCCCGGTCGGATGGAAGAGGATGTCGACGTTCGGGTTGTCGATCGCCCGCAGCACGCGCGTGGTCTGCTCGGCCCGCGGAAGCGTGAAATAGGAATGCACCGAGACGCCCACGACGTCGAGCTTGGCGAGGATCTCGTCGGGCAGGTCGAGCGTGCCGTCCTTCAGGATATCGCATTCCGTCCCCTTGAGGACCCTGATCGTGCCGCGCAGCTTTCGGTTCACGCGGTCGATCTCGGCCATCTGCTTCAGGATGCGCTTCTCGTCGAGGCCATGGGTCATCGCGAGCCGCTTCGTGTGGTCGGTGATCACGATATAGGAAAGGCCAACCTTCGCCGCCTCGCGGGCCATCGCCTCGATCGAAGCCGAGCCGTCGGTCCAGTCGGTCTGCACCTGCAGGTCGCCCATGAGCGAGCCGTACGGGATGATCTTCGGAAGGGCATGGGCGCGCGCCGCCTCGATTTCCCCGGTGTTCTCGCGGAGCTCGGGCTCGATATAATCCATGCCGAACGCGGCATAGATCCCCTTCTCGTCGCGGCCGGCGATCATCTTCTCTTTGCCGCCGCGGATGTCGAACAGGCCCCATTCGCTGAGCTTCCACTGCTTCGCAACAGCGATCTTGCGCAGCGCCACGTTGTGGTCCTTCGAGCCGGTGAAATAATTGAGGGCCGCCCCATAGGATTCCCGCGGGACGACACGCACGTCGACATTGAGCCCCGTCCGCAGCTTCACGGACGACTTCGTCGCGCCGCGCGCGATCACGTTCACGACGTCCGGCATCGAGACGAACGCCTCCATCACCGGTTCGGATTTGTCGGAGACGACGAGGATGTCGACGTCGCCCACCGTCTCCTTGCGGCGGCGCGCGGAACCGGCGGGCGTCACCGTGACGACGCCCGGTACCGCCTCGAGGCGCTTCACGATCGAGCGGATGCGCGGCAGTGTGTAGCCAAGGATGAACCGCGCGCCGGACTGCTCGGCGAAGCCGATGTTCTTCAAAATCTTCTCCTCGCTCTTCTTGCCGAACCCGGGAAGCTTCGCGATCCTGCCTGCCTTCGCCGCCTTCGCGAGGGTCGCGAGGTCCTTCACACCAAGCTCGCGATAGAGGCGGTCGATCGATTTGGGACCGAGCCCCTCGACTTTCGCGAGCTGGTCGAGCCGCACGGGCGTGCTCTTCTTGAGCTCTTCATATTGCCCGATCTTCCCCGTCGTGATCAGCTCTTCGATCGCGCCCGCGATCGAGGCGCCGACGCCGGGAATCTCGCGCAGGCCCTTCAGACCCCCGACCTTATAGGTCTCGGCGACCTCCTCTTCGAGCCCGTCGATCACCTGCGCCGCCTTCTCATAGGCGCGCGGCTTGAACGGGACCTTCTGCATCTCGAGGTATTCGCCGATCTCGCGGAGTATTTCGGCTATCGCCGCGTTCGAGGTGTCCGCCATGCCTCTATTATACGTCGAGATCCGCTGGGTTGTGATCGATGGGGATGGGCACCCGCTGCGTCGGCTTCGGCAGGATGAGGTCGGGGACGAGCAGCAGGATGAAGGCCGCGATGATCGCGAGGATGCCGGCGATGACGAAGACCGTCGTGAACCCGAAGACCTCGGCGAAGATGCCGCTCAGCAGGCCGGTCACGCCGGCGGCGACGCCCGTGGCCGCGCTGTCGAGCGACCAGTCGAACGAGATGCGGTCCTTGTCGAGGTGCCTCGAGAAGATGGTTGGCCACGCCGCGAAGTACATCGCGAACGCGATCGCGTGGATCGCGTGGACGAGGTACAGCTCCCAGACCGTCGTCACCCAGCTCATGGCGATGACCGAGATCCCGACGAGCAGGATGCCGCCCACGAGCGCCATGAAGTCGTCGCGCTCGCCCGGGGTCCGGTCGAGATAGTTGGCGATCGGGATCTGGACGAGCGAGCGGACGATCCAATAGATCGCGGCCGCGATGCCGACGGTGACGAGCGTCGCCCCCGCAACCTGCTGGATGATGAACACCGAGAACACGGGATCGACGAATCCCCATCCGGCGAGCAGGAAGAAGTCCGAGATGATGAAGAACTTGACGAGCCGTCCGACTTTGATGGTGATGCTTACTTTTATTTTCATGATGGCGAGCGTTTTGATTGGAACCCGAATTTCCCGTCGGCGAAGACGAGCGACACGGCGTCGCCCTTCCTGACCGTCCGCCTGAGGAGCGCCTCGGCGAGCGGCCCGCGCACGCGCTCGTCAATCGCGCGGCGCAGCGGCCGGGCGCCGAACGCCGGGTCATAGCCGAGCGTCGCGATCTGGGCGACCGCGCTCGGATCGAACTCGAGGAAGATCCCCTGCTCCTTCACCCGTTCCGCGACCTCGCGCAGGTTGAATTCGGCGATCGCCCTCAGGTCGGCGGGCTGCAGGTTCTTGAAGACGATCACCCGGCTGAAGCGGTTCAGAAGCTCGGGCTTGAAGACATCGACGAGCCGCCGCTTGAGGTACTCCTCGATGTCGCTCATCGACTCGCCCTTTTCGAGCGCCTCGTTGATAATGTCGGAATGCGCGTTCGAGGTCGCGATGATGATCGTGTTCGTGAAGTCGACGACGCGGTCCATGCTGTCGGTCAGCCGCCCGTCGTCAAGCACCTGCAGGAACAGGTTGAGGATGTCGGGATAGGCCTTCTCGAACTCGTCGAGGAGGACGAGGCTGTACGGCCGTTCGCGCACCGCGTCGGTCAGCGCCCCGTGCACCGTCCCGTCCGGCGAGCCGATGAAGCGCACGAACGACGCCTTGTCCTGGTATTCCGTCATGTCGAACCGCGCCATCGCCTTCTCGGATCCGAACTGCAGCGACGACAGGATCTTCGCGAGCTCGGTCTTGCCGACGCCGGTCGGCCCGACGAAGAGGAAGCTCGCGATCGGGCCGCCCTTGCGCGTGACGCCGCTCCGATATTCGCGCAGCGTCTCGGCGACCGCGTGCACGGCTTCCTCCTGGTCGACGAGCCGCTCGTGGATGATCTTCTCCATGTTGAGCAGCCGGTCCGACTCCTCCCCTTCGGCCTCGTGGAGCGGGATGTGCAGCTTCTCTTCGGCGCAGGCGCTTACGCGGTCGGGCCCGAGCGACGACTCGCCGCGGGCCTCGGCCTGCACGATCGCGCTCTTCAGCAGCTCCTCGGCGCTCGACGGCAGGAACTTCTCATGGAAATAGCGCTTCGCAAGCGCCACCGCGCGCTTCACGGCGCCGAAGCTCACGGTGATGTCGTATTCGTTCTCGAGGATCAGGCCCTCATAGGTCAGGATCTTTTCCGCCTCGGCCTCGCTCACCTCGCGCACGTGGATCACCTCGAAGGCGCCGACGAAGTCGCTGCGGGGCTCGATCGCCTGTTTGAACTCCTTCGGATAGGTCGAACCGACGACCGGGAACTCGTTGCTCATGATGACGGGCATGAGCGCGTCGGCCGCCGAGAGATAGGCGGTCCCGGACGTCTTCACGAGGTTGTGGATGTCGGGAACATAGAGGATGACGTTGCCCGCGACGTTGATCTCGTCGACGATCTCGCGGATGCGCCGGTTGAGCTCGTCGGGCGGCGCGCCGGCGCAGAGGCCCTGGATGTCGATCGCGATCAGGCGCTTGTCGAAGAGCCTGCGCGGCACCTCGTCCTTCACGAGCATGAGGGCGAGATGCTGCACGATCGTCTCTTTGCCCACGCCCGCTTCGCCGACGAGGATCGCGTTCGGGTTGACCGGGCGCCCGAGCGTCTCGACGAGCCGCCCGTATTCCTCGTCGTGGCCGATCATGAAGCCGACCTGCGTATCGCGCGCGAGGTCCGTGAGGTCGCGCGAGTAGCGGTCGAGTGTGGGCGTCGGGCGCGAGGTCCAGGCGCGGTTCATGATGCGGTGCCGCACGCCGCGATGGGTCTCGAAGACGAATCCGCCGAGCATGCGCGGCAGCCGTCCGAACCGGCGGCGGCTCGAGGACGATCCGAAGATGAGGGCGCGCTCGAGGTCGTCCTCGGTGATGCCGAAGAGCTCGAAGAGCCGGTCGCAGTCCGGATCGCCGAGACCGGCAAGCGCGGCGAAGAGGTCTTCGGCCGGAACGAACTCGCGGCCGTTGTCGGCGGCGAGCCTGAAGGCCTCGAGGGCCAGGAGGCCGATCTTCACCTCATAGGATTCGCGCGATTCCGGCGCCTTCGATGCGCCCGCGAGTTCCTCGAGCTTCGCCTTGAATTCGGCCGGCTTCACGTCGAGCCGCAAGAGGCCCTCTTTTATTTCATCCGCGTCGACCATCTTCTGCGCGACTTCGAGATAGAACGAGCGTTTGGCGATGAGGCTGCGGTCGAGCGCGCGGCCGAGCACGGCCGACGCCTGGGGCCGGAACGCCCGGGCGACGTTCACGCGTCCCTGCGCCGGAAATTCCGACCGCGGCACGTCGCCTTCGCCGCGGTGCGCGAACCGGTCGAGCAGGATGAGCGTGAGGAACGCGCCAAGGGCATAGAGCAGCCGGATGCCCGAAATGAAGAAGGTCGCCGTGGCGACGACGAGCAGCAGATAGGCGACGACGCTCGTGATCCGCACGACGAACCGCCCGCCGACCGTCATGCGCAGCCGCGGATCGTCGAAATAATAGGACCGTTCTGATGACGGGCTAGCGGTTGCGGACGGCATAATAGAGGATGACCGCCGGAACGGCGAGCCATGCGGCGTAGGCCGCGGCGAACGCGGCGGCGATGCAGCAATAGACGACGGTGCCGATGATCGCCCGGCCGGCGCGGAAGACGATCCCCACCACGCGGCCGACGGGGCTGTAGTCCTTATAGAGCGGCTCGAAGAAGTGCTGCAGCGTGATCTTCACCGCAAACGTGCGGTCGGCGGCAGCGAGCACGGAAATGAACGCGTGCCCGAAGGCGCGCGACCCGTCGACGTACCAATGATGAAAAAAGTCTAAAAAACGATAGGCAAAGCGTCCCAGAAGGTACGCCGGGGAGAAATCCATGCCTTCATGATAGCACGGGAAGGCCCCCAAACCGCCTAAGGAATGGCGTGGCTACCGAATCATAAGCTATGCAGGCTCGATCCGACCTCATAGAGCGTCGAGCTCCCGCCCCCGTCATTCGAGGGCAGCGACGAATTCTTGGATGAGACGAGTTTCGTGGCGACCTCGAAGGTCTTGTCGTTGCTCACATAGATGTAATAGTCACCCGACGACGACGTGTTCACCGGATCGAGGGGCAGGACCGAGATCGGCGGGTTGGCTTTGCTCGTGAAATTGATCGGGATCCAGCCGGTGCCATCGATGTTTTGCGCTGATGACGACGCTGCGCAGTGATAAGGTGCGCTCATCGCCCCGAACACCCCGGAACAGTTCGTTCCAGCGCTCGACGTTGCCGTAAAGTCGATGAGGGACGTATAGATGGTTCCCGAGACACCCGCGGGCTGATAAAGCGAGATGGCGTTGTTGAGCGCGCCAAGATCCGACAGGCGCCGCGCGTCCTGTGATTGGGCGACATACGTACTGGGACTCAATACGAAAATGACCACGACGGCGATGACGACGACGATTGCGATCGAAATCAGCAGTTCGATAATGGTAAACCCCCTCCTCTCGCGCATATCTCTAAGTGTACCTATCGGCCTTGCGGCCTCATGGGGGATAACCTAAAAGAGCCCGGGCTGGTTCGGCTTCTGCCCCTTCGGCGGCTTCGGCTTCGCCATCGCCTCGGGCAGGTTCGCGATCGCCGCCGGAATCTCGACGGTGAGCTCGCCCGCGAGCACCTTGGGCAGCTTCTTGATGTCCTCGCGGAAGACGGCCATCATCTCTGACGAGCGCAGCGCGGCGGCCGGGTGATAGACCGGGAAGATCAGGCGGCCGTCTATCTTGAACACGCGGCCGTGGTCGCGCGTGATCTTCGCGTCGGGCAGAAAATAGTTCATCGAGAACCGGCCGAGCGTCGCGATCACTTTCGGCGCGACGATCTCGATCTCGCGGGCGAGATAGGGCCTATAGGCCGCGATCTCGTCAGGGCTCGGGTCGCGGTTCTCGGGCGGCCGGCGCTTCACGATGTTCGAAATATAGACCTGCGAGCGCTGCCATCCGAGGCCCCGGATCACGTCGTCGAGCAGCTGCCCGCCGCGGCCGACGAACGGGCGCCGCAGCCGGTCCTCGTTCTGTCCCGGCGCCTCGCCGATGAACATGACGGCGCAGTCGGGATCCCCCTCGCCGAAGACGAGGTTCGATTCCATGAGCGGCAGGTCGCGGCGGGCGGCGAGTTCCTTTTTGAGTTCCTGAAGCGCTGCCGCCTTGTCCATGTTCGCAAACGGAGCGCGCCGGTTAGATGAGGCGCAGCACGATCTGCAGGATGACGAAGCCCACGACGCCGATGATGGCGACGAGCTGCAGGAGCGACATCGGCTGCGGCTTCGCCGGCGCGTTCGCCGGCGCGTACTGCTCGACGCGCGCATTGCCCGCGGCATCGATCGCGCGCACGGCGATCAGGCTGCGGAGCGTCTGGTCCTTGATGTGATAGGGGCTCACCGCGCGGACCCAGTTCCACTGGCTCTGCGGCGCGGTCACCTGGTTGGGCGGGACTTCGGCGACATCATAGTGATCGATGCCGGTCTGCTTGTCGACCGTCGAGAAGACGGCGAACCACTCGTTGCCGAAGAGCGACGGGTCGTGATAGACGCCCACCGTGAAGGGATCGGGCGGGATCGTGTCGCCCTGCATGGCGCTCGTCCACGTGTTCAGCGGCACATAGCTCCCCTTCACGAGCGGCAGATAGGTCGCGCCGGCGGTCTTCATCGACGCGAGCGTCCCCGCCCCGTCGTTCAGCACCGCCTCGGTCGTCGTGAGGAACGACAGCTTCACGCCGGCGAGGAGCGTCGACGTCGCGATGGGCGCGGTCGAGGTCGGGAACCTGAAATAGATCGTGGCGAGCTTGTTGCTGAGCGACGGATCGCCCGCGACGCGGCCGCAATAGCCGCCCGGCAGCCCGCCGATGAACGAGACGAGGCCGAACTGCTGATAGATCGTCGGCTCCTTGATCCACAGCGAGAAGATCGAGTTGCCGTCGCTTGCCGCCACGGCCTGGAGCAGGTTCTGCGGATAGGCCAGGTCGACTTCGGCCGCATTGACGCACTGTCCCTGCGGGTCGATGCGCACGTCGACGCCGAAGGTCACCCCGGGCGGGTATTTTCCCGTGGCCGGATCAAGATAGATCTGCGCCCCATGGGCAAGCGCCGGGACAAACCCGGCGGCAAGGACCGCAACCGCAACGGCCAGCTTTTTCATATTGTTTTAATTATAGCAGGTTTCACAAGGCTTCCAGGTCAGCCGGTCCAGTTGAACAGGAGGATGCTCAGGTCCCGCAGGTCGACCTTGCCGTCGCTGTTCAGGTCGGCGAGCTGCGTGCTCGTCCCCCAATAGAAGAGCAGGATCGAGAAGTCCGCCAGGTTGACCTTGCCGTCGCCGTTCAGGTCGGACAGGAAGCTCTTGCCGATCGCCTTCGAGCCGATATAGAACGAGATGTCCTGGCTCACGACGCTCCGCGCGACCGCGCCGTTCTGCGTGGTCGAGAAGTCGGCGTCGACGGTGTGGAACGCGTTGTTGTCGAGCGGCGTCGTGTCGACGGGGAGCTTCCAGTTGCCGCCGGCGTCGGTGCTCGTCGTGACGACGATGTTGCCGGCCGAGTGCACGTGCACCTCGACCGTCGCCTGAGGCACCGACTGGCCGCTCACCGTGAGCGTCGCCCCGTGTGCGAGCTGCCGCTTGTCGACCGAAATCGTCGGCGGCAGGAACTCGCCCGAGATCGTCGTCGCCGCGTTCGCCGTCACGGTGAAGGTCGTCGTGAGCGCGATCGACTTCAGTCCGGAGCTGTCTTCGGCCCAGATGCCGAACGTCGCGACGCCCGGCGAGATGTCGCTCGTCGTGAAATAGAAATTCGCGCTCGTGTCGGCCTGCACGACGCCGATCACGGCGCCGTCCTTCAAAATGTTCACGCTCGCGCCGGGATACGCCTTGCCCTGGATGACGACCTTCGTCGGGTTGAGCGGCAGGGGGCTGCCGGGAATATAGCCGCTCGTCCCGCCCGCGGGTCCCGGTCCCGGGAGCGGCGCGGTCGATTCGATCGCGCACGTCGGCGAGCAGCCGTCGTTCGCGGTGTTGTTCCCGTCGTCGCACTGCTCCCCGAACTGCGGCTGCAGGATGCTGTCGCCGCAGTAGGGCGCGAACGAGCTGCAGTCGGGCATGCAGCTCCGCTCGGCGGTCGAGGTCGAATAGAGGCCGGCGTTCACGCCATCGTCGCACGCCTCGGTCGGCGCCTCGACGATCCCGTTGCCGCAGATGCTGATGCGCACCGAGGTCGTCGCGGTGAACGTCTGCGCATGCGCAAGGCCGGCGCCGGATATGAGGAGCAACATGCATCCCGCGGCGATCCAGACTCCCTTCATGCTCCTTTAATAAGAGGGTTGCGGCGGGGGCGGAACCGGGGGCGCAGGGCGCCGCTTCTTCTTCGTGCGTCCGCGGCGGAACACGGTCCGGATGAGCGCATAGATGCCCCACAGGGCCGCAAGGATGCCGAACCCGATCGCGAACGTGGTGGCCTTCTCCTGCCATCGGATGCCCCAGAACCCATAGCCGATATAGCCCGCGAGCGATCCGCGCGGCAGCACGCTGAGGTCGAGCGTCCCCTGCCCGATCACGTCCTGGTCGTCGCGCCCGTAGATCTCATAGAACACCTTGTAGCTCCCCTGCGGCAGATAGACCGGCATCTCGGCCGTCACGTCCTTCGTGTCGAACGGCTGCACGGCGTCGAGCCCGTTCGTGTTCGTCTCGGTGTCGAGGACCTTCTGCGTGAGGAACTCGCCATAGCTGAACACCACCTTGCGGGGGCTGCCCACGATGTTGCCGTCGTTCTCGAGCGTCATCGTGAAGAGCACCTTGCCCGGGAAGTGCATCCACCAGAAGGTCGATCCCTCTTCGGCGTTCGTCATCGTCACGCGGTGCACCTTGAAGTCGACCGACTTGCGGTCGATCACCTGAACGTCGACGTCGATCTGCGCGCCGATCGTCACGCCGACGGTTCCCGCGACGGGCGGCGTGAGCGGCGAGACGACGACCTGAATCGATCCCTGATAGCGTCCGAGCTTCGCGTCGTTCGGCACGTTCACGCTCACCGTGAGCGGCACCTGCTGCGTTCCGGCCGGCAGCGTGAACTGCGTCCCCTTGTCGATCGTGATCCAGTCGTTCGCGCCGGGAACGTTCACGGTGACCTTCGCGATGAGGTCCTGGTCGGGATTGCCGCGGACGAGGATGATCTGCTGCTCGTAATGCGAATTCTGCGTGAGCGAGTCGTTCTTCACGTACGGCGGCGTGATGCCGAACCCTTCGGCCGCAGCAAGGCGCGTTCCCGCAAAAAAGGAAACGCAGATCGCGAGCGCCGTCGCCCCTATGAGGAATTTCGGTTTCATTGAACGCGGGAGGCAGCCGGAAACAGGCACTATTGAATCATTATAGCACAGAGGAGCCCGGCCGCGGATGACCGACCGACGGATGACCGGGGACTACCAGGTCTGCGCCGGACTCTTCACGCCGATGAACGTGTTCTGTCCGGTATAGGCGCCCGACAGCTGGATGGTGCCCGGGATCGCGATGCCCCAGAAGGTCGAACCGGTCGTGGCCGATGAGGTGGCCGTCGACTTGTGGATCTGGATGTTGAACAGGCTGCCGGGGCTCGTTGCGAGCGAAAGGCCGGAGCCATAAGCGATGGCCGACGTCGCATATTGGATCTGGCCGACCGGGATGGTCGAGGTCGGCGACACCGGACAGCTCGGGAAGTTAGGACACATGTCGAGGCCATAGAGCGTCTCGTTAAGGCCCACATTGCCGGTCGCCGCGAGCACGGTCGACGTGCTGAGCGTCGCGTTGTTGGTTCCCGGGCTCAAGGCGCCGAAGTTGATCGAGGGCGTGTTGAGCTGGACGCCGAGGAAGCTCGAGACCTCGTTGCCGACGCTCGATTCGGTGAGGGTGCTCGTCGCCGCGTTGTCGTCGGTCGTACGCACGCTCACGAGCCAGTTCTGGTTGAAATACTGCGTGTCGCTCGCCGTCGTGCCGTCCGTCGGATCGGCGACGTACCACAGCGGGAAGGTGCAGGTCCAGGTCGCCGTGAGCGACGTGGGGCCGCTGCACGAGCTCACGTCCTGCGAGCAGAAATAGTTCCAGGTCGTCGTGCCGACCGCGGCCGGATAGCAGTTGTTGGCGTTATAGTTGCCGCTCGTCTGGCAGTTCGCCTGGCCGATGCCCGAACGGTAGACGTTGATGATTGCGGACTGCACCTCTTGGCCGCCCGACGAGTTCTGACAGCTGTTGTTGTCGGACGACGTGAATTTCACCTGGAAGCCCGATGTCTGCCCGGTCGGCGCCGTGAGCGCGAGCGGGTTCGTCGAGCCGTCGGTGTTGAGCAGGCTGATGCTCGACGACGTGATCGTCGGCGCGACGTTGTTCACGGAATAGGTCGACGTCGCGCTTTGCGAACCGCCCGATGCGGCGAACAGGTGCTGGTCGATGACATAGGCGAAGCTGTTATAGCTCTTGTCCTGCTGCGGGATGGGGATGGTATAGCTGCAGCTCGGATTCGATGACGCCGGCGTCGACGAGCAATAGGTCCCGCCCGCCCCGCACGCGGTTCCCGTGAAGTCGTTCGCCTTGCAGATATAGAGGGTCACGGTATCGGTCGCTCCGGCGAACGTGTCGGTGTCGGATGCGACGGAATTCCACGTGAGGTTCGCTCCCGGGTTGACCGGGCCGGTGTTCGAGACCGAGGCGAAGCTCGGGCGGTGGTTCACGACGAAGGGCGAGGCGGTGCTGCCGGTGCCCTGCTTGTACGTGGCGTTGCACTGGGCGCCGCCGGCGTTGTTGTCGCAGATCCAGGCAAACCAGGGGTTGAGCTGCGGATCGCTCGACTGGGTCGTATAGGTCGACGTCGCGTTCGCCGCGCTTGCCGCGAGCGACGAGACGGCCCACTGGTTGCCGGCGCCGCCCGCGCAGCTGGGCGCTCCGCCGCCCACGCCGGCCGTCGGCGTGCTGCTCGTCTTACAGATGAGGAGATAGAAGCTGTCGCTGTTCGGGTCGGTGGCGATGGCGGTCCAGCTCACCGTGTTGCCGGCGTTCGTCGGCGACGATGTGGACGATTCGACGGCCTCCTGCGCGTCGACGGTCCAGTTCGGCGGCGTGTTGAGGACGGTCACCGTCGTGGTCGCCGTGCTTTGGGCGAACGTGAACCGGGCGTGATGCAGGGCGTCGGTTGCGAAGAAATTGGCGCCCAGGATCGCGCCGGCCGTAAGGAACCCGAGGAACAGGATAAGGACGCTAATGCGCCCCTGGGGTGCCTGGGTTTTTCCGGTAATCCATCTTAAAAAGCGGACTATCATGCGTAGTTTCCCTTTCCTTCATTTTAGAACAGAAAATCCCCAAAAAAAATGCAGTTATCCACATGATAACCGCGGCGAAGGCCCTGAAACGGCGGCGATGCACGCCGCGCTCCTCTTATTTGTATCTGATCGCCTCGAGCGGACTGATGGACGACGCCCGTCGGGCCGGGAAAATGCCCGTAATGAAGCCCACGACAGCGGAAAAGGCCGTAATGAAGGCAAGAAACGTGCCGGGAAACGCGAAAAGCGCGACGGCAGCGCCGCCGAAATGGGCGGCGACGACGTTCAGCAGGTAATTGATCAGAAGGCCCCCAATGATGCCGATCGCCATCCCCGTCATGCCCCCGAGGAATCCCACGACGACCGCCTCGGAAAGGAAGAGGAACTGGATGTCGCGGGGCGAGGCGCCGATCGTGCGCATGACGCCGATCTCGCCGGTGCGCTCGAGGAGCGTGACGGTCATCGTGTTGAACATGCCGATCGCCGACACGATGAGCGCAATGCCGCCGAAGCCGGCGAGGAGGATCTGGATGCCGCTGAAGATCTGGTTGGCCTGTTCGACGGTCTTCGAGAGCGCCGAAACCTCGAACCCGAGCTTGATGATCGCGTCGGAGACGCTGTTCAGGTAGTTGCTCGCCGAGACGCGCACCTGCACCTTGTCATAGGACGTGATCCCCACCTGCGACGACAGGGTGGCAAGCGGCATCATGGCATAAATGGATGCGACGTCGTTCGTCACGCCGGTCACGGTATAGGTGCCGTTCAGCGCGACCTGGTCGCTCGTGCCCGACCCGCTCGTCGGCGTGATCACGCGGAAGGAAACCGTCTTGCCGAGGATGCTCTTCGGATCGTCGACGCCGAAGAGCTGCAGCGCCGCGCTCGACAGGATGACGTCGTTGCCGTCGCTCGGCTGGTCGCTGAACGGCTGGCCCGCGACCATCGCGATGCCGGCATATTTGAAATAGGACGCGCGTATGCCCTGCAGGTCGGCGTTCGCCGAAAGCCCGTCATAGGTGACGAGCGACTGCAGGCTCGCGAGCGGCGAGACGTCGAGCACATTAGGCATTGCCTTGAACTGCGCGACGGTCTTGTCGTCGAGGGTCACGGCGGTCGAGAGCGGATTCGAGACCGTGAGGCTCAAGAGCGTGTCGCCGAAGACGATTTTCTCGAGCAGGATGTTCTGCAGGCCGAACCCTAGGCCGACCAGCATGACGACGGCCGACGTGCCGACGCCCATGCCGAGGATCGTAAGCCACGTCCTCGCGGGATTGGTCTTGAACATCCGGGTTGAAAGCTTGAGTGCGTCGCCGACCCTCATAGGTTCATTATAGACGTTCAGAGGTACATCCCCTGCCCGATCAGCTTTTCGAGGTACCACGACCCGATGCGCGCGGCCTCGGAACCGACGCCCACGCCGCCGTCCTCGAAGGGCGTTTCGAACCGGCGCCTGAAATCCTCCTGCTGGATGAAGCCGCGGATGCGGAACTTGAGCAGCTCCTCGAGCCGCTCGGCCTGTTCGGCGCTGAGCGAAAGCCCGCATTCGCGGACGAGGTCGCTGCGCACTTCGGCCAGCCGCTCGGCCTGGCGGGGGGACGAGACCTTGGCGCGGAAATTGTCCCGGTACGACCTGATTTCCCGGGCCTCCTTGAGGATGATGCTCAGCTTCTCCCTGAAGATGTCGGCGCGCTCCTTCGAAAGCTCGGGGCCGCCGTCTTCGACGGCCTTGCGGAGCGTCGCGACGAGCGTCTCGTCGGTGAACTTGCCGTCGATGAACATGCCGACGCACCTCTCGAGCCGCTCGATCTGGTCGAAGCCGATGTCCTGCGTGAGGAAGTTCACGATGCTCTTCACCCGGAGCTCGTTTGGCGTCGCATAGG
Organism: Minisyncoccota bacterium; assembly: GCA_035541435.1. GTDB lineage: Bacteria > Patescibacteriota > Minisyncoccia > UBA6257 > 2-01-FULL-56-20 > JAKAGE01. The sequence continues at coordinate 30,170 of DATKNL010000010.1, forward strand.
GATAGATGCGCGCGAGCTTCTCGATCTCGGAGAGGATCGACGTGCCGGGGTCGGTCTGCTTGATCTGCTTCTTCTCGGGGTTCATCACCTCGCGCTCGACGGCGCCGTCCTTCAGGTAATAGACGCGGTGCGCGTAGGGCAGGAGCTTCGCGTCGTGCGTGACGAGGATGACCGTCTTCTGGTCCTTCATGTTGATCTCCTCGAGCGTGCCCATGACCTGGTCCGACGAGATGCTGTCGAGGTTGCCGACCGGCTCGTCGGCGAACAGGATCTCGGGGTCGTTCACGAGCGACCGCGCGACGGCCACGCGCTGCATCTGTCCGCCCGACAGGTTCGTGCCGAGCTTGTGCGCGTGCTGGTCGACGCCGAACCGCTTGAGGAGCGCCATCGCCTGCTTGTCGCGCTCGCTCTTCGAAAGGCCGGCGAAGATGAGCGGCAGCGCGACGTTGTCGAGCACGGTGAGCGACGGGATGAGGTTGAACGACTGATAGATGATGCCGACCGTGCTCTGCTGGAACTTCACCATCTGCCGCCAGTCGTACTTATAGGGGTTCTCGCCCTTGATGAGCACCTCGCCCGACGACGGCGCCAGGATGCCGAGCAGCGAATAGAGCAGCGTCGACTTGCCGCAGCCCGACGGGCCGAACAGGATGATATACTCGCGCGGATAGATCTCGAGGCTTTCGCCGCGGAGGGCGTAATATTCGTTCGCCTTCCCCTCGTTATAGACGATCTTTAAATTGTTGACGCGGATGATGGGCTCGATCATGGCATTATTTCTTCTTGCCGCCGGCGGCGTTCAGCCAGCCGAACGTCCCTTGGAAGTTGTCGAGGATGATGTCGACGATGCTCTTCTGCTGCTCGGGCGTGAGGAGCACGAAATCCTCGGAGCTCGTCGTGTTGCCGTCGACGTCGGTGCAGGTCACCCAGTACTTATAGACGGTCGCCGGCGCGAAGTTCGTGATCACGCTCACGTGCTTCGTGAGCGGCGCGCTTTCGGGCGACGACGTCACGCTGCCCGCATCCTTCTTCACGACGCCCTCGATATAGGACAGGTAGCAGGTCGCCGGGACGTCGGTCATCCACGAGACGACCGTCTGCACGGTCGTGTCCTGGCCGGGATAGAGCGTCGAGTCGTTGTTCACCTGCGAGATGACCGGCGGGAAGATGTTCTTCGTCGTCACGAAATAGATCGGGTCGCTCACCACGCGGTCGCCCGCCTGGTTCTCGGCCGTCACGACCGCGGAATAGCGCGTCTGGAAGGTGAGGTTCGTGAGCTGCAGGATGTGCGTCACGAGGAAGGACGGGTCGCCGGTCGAGAGCGCCTTGCGGTTCGCCATGTTGGTATAGGTCACCGTTCCGGCCGACGGCACCGGCGTCCCCCAGCTGATCGTCGCCTCGTGCTCGCCGACCTTCACGACGTGCGGGTTGATGATCTGCGGCAGGACCGACTTCGTCGTGAACGTAAGGTCGCCGCTCTCGCCCGCCGATCCGATCGGGCCCTTCGAGGCCACCTTGTAATGGTATTGCGTCGCGGGCGACAGGCCATAGAGCGTAACCGTATGCGTCTTCGTGCTCGCGTTCGGGTCCTGCTCCTCGCGGGCATAGGGATTCGACGCAGCGGAATTGTACTCCGCCGCCGAAGCGACGAAGACCTCGCCGTCGGCATCCTGGTCGGTCGTCCAGCTCACCGTCGCCTGGTCCGTCTGGATGTCGATCTGCGGATTGCCGAGGATCTCGGGCGGCCCGATCTCCTTTTCGGCCTGCGCGTTCAGGGCCTGGGCGACCGTCTGGAGCGCCGTCGGGCTCGTGATCTGCTGGATCGCCGCGATGCTCTTCTCAGCGAGCTGCTGCTGCTGCGGATTCGTGATCTTCGAAAGGTCGACCGTGCTCGAGGTCGTGAACGTATAGTCGCCCGATACCTGCTGGTTGCCATCGGCGTCGGTCGAGCGGATGCGATAGAAATAGGTCGTCGCCGGATCGAGGCCGAGCACCGTGATGGAGTGCGTCTTCGCGGGCGGCTCCTCGTTGCGGATGCCGCAATAGTTCGTGTCGAGGCTCACGTCGATGTCGCTGTCGGTCTTCGTGTTCGTCGTCCAGGTGATGACGCTCGACGTCGGCGTGAGCTCGGTCACGGCGACGTCCGAGACCGTCGGCGCCGCCGTCTGCGCGAACGCGCGCCCGATCGCGTGCGCCGCGACAAGGAGCGCCCCCACGAGGATCATAAGGCCGGCAACACGACGAGCACGCATTATCCCTATTGTATCACGCACCCTAGGGCCACGGCAGCGAATTGACCACGCCGACGAACGAGTTGCCGCCGGTATAGGTGGTCGCCATCTGTCCCGACGGGATCGCGATCCCCCAATAGAACGCGGACGTCTGCGCGACCGCGGTCGACGTCGGCTTCGGCAGGTTGATCGCGACGGTCGATCCGGGATTCGCAAGGAGCGTCGTGCCCGACGCGTACGGGACCGACGCCGTCGCGAAGTGCTGCTGCCCGACGGGGATGCTGAACGAGCCGCTCGTCATGTTCGTGCCATAGACGCGCACGTTCATCGACGTGTTGCCGGTCGCCTTGATGGTCGCCGTCGCGGTGAGCGTTGACATGCTCTGCCCGGTGATGAAGCTTCCGTAATTGATCGTCGACGTGGTCTCGAAGGCGAGGAGCGAAAGGAGCGGTACGCCGCTCGACGTCGCCACGGCCCCGGTTCCCACCGTGTCCGTCGCGTCGATGAGCGTGCTCCACGAATCGCCCGCCCACGGCGTCCCCGAATCGGTCGGCTGCGCGAAGTACCAGAGCGGATAGTCGCACTCGACCGTGCACGAGTTGCCGGCGCACGAGTCGATCGCGCAGTTCGATCCGCTGCCGACGTAGCAGTTGTTGTTGTCAGCCGCACAGTTCGGACCGAGGCTCGTGCGATAGGCGACGCCGGTGATCGAATAGATGTCGGCCGAACCGTTCGAGTCGGTCACCGTGCCGGTCGCGACGATGGTGGTCGTCGTCCCCTCGATGAGCGTGATGCTCGCGCCATGGTTCAGCGACACGTTCGTGACGGTCGGCGCCGCGTCGACCTGGGTCTCGACGACGTTCGTATAGGAATCGAGCAGGCTCCCGTCTCCCTTCACGACCCTGAAACAGAAGGTCTGTCCGGCCGACCCGCTGTTGTTGATCAGCGAAAAGTCCCACTTGCCGTCCTGGTTCGCGAAGATCTTCGCGGTGTCGTTCGAGAACGGGTTCTGCTCTATATAGGTCTCATTGTCGATGACATTCGTGCCGTCCGTCGGATCCTGGGCGTTCGCGGTGAGCGCCGCGCCGTTCGCCGGCGTCGGGTTGTTATAAAAGCTGACCGCGCTCGAGGTCGCCGTCCCCACGTCGGCATAGGTCTCGCCCGAGAATCCCGTGTCGCACCCGCCCGCCGTGCTCGTCGCATATTGCAGCTTGAACGACTGGCCGCTGATGTCGATGCCGGTGCCGGCGACCGAGACGAGCACGCGCAGGCGGAACGGCTTGCCGGCAAGCGGGACGAGCGAGGTCGCGTTCTGCGTATCGAACGGCGTCCCGACCTGAGTGCCGTCGAGGTCCTGAAAGACGCGGTAGCCGGCCTCGGTGAACGTGTTCGGCGTGAAGACCGTGATCGTCGTGCCGTTCAGCGAATCGGCGTTCACGTCGACCCAGGTCGCATAGAGGCGGTACTGCGACATGCCGTCGATGCGGGCGCCATAGATGTTCGTCGTCGTCTGGTTGACCGGACCCTGCCGCGCTCCCCACGCGCTCATGCTGGTGCTCGTCGAGATCTTGTAATAGACGTTCGCGGTGTTCGCCGTGCCGGGCGTCGTGCGGCCGCTATAGACGACGTAGACGTTCCCCGTGTTGAGGTCCAGGCCGATCTTCGCGCCGGTGAGGCCGAGCGTCGAACTCGTCTCGACGTCGGAGTCGCGCGTCCACGTGCTCGACGCCGGCGAATAGGTCCAGGTGCGGATCGCGCCCGTTCCCGCCGAGAGCGTCGCGACGTTGCAGGCCGACGCCATATAGATGAAGTTCGTCGAGTGGTTGACGGCCGTGCCGAAATGGCCGTCATAGGTCGTATTCGGCGGGCAGTTGCTGTCGATCGTCGCCCAGCCGGCATCCCAGGTCGACGAGGCCACGTGCCACACCTTCGATTCGAGCAGGTTGCTCGCGATCACGAACCGGATGTTGAGGATGTTGCCGCTCGGCAGCGGGTTCAGGATCATCCAGTCGTTCGCGTTCGTCCCCCACGTGGTCGACGTTCCGACCTCGAGCCAGGTGCTTGTCGTCGTGCAGTTCGTCGAGCACGAGAGCACGTACGAATCCGCGGAGTTATAGACGCCCGCATACAGCCGCCCGTTCGTCCCCTCGGTCAGGGCGTCGACGGTCGCGCCGGCCGTGAAGGTTCCTCCTTGGGAAGCCGCCGAGATGTCGACAATCGATGTCAGCGTGTCGTTCGAGGTGTCGAGCCGGTCATACCAGAGGTCGTCGTTGCGGCTGTCGATCGTCGCGATGTGGACATAGGTGCCGGTCGAGTTGCCCGGCGTCCACCGGTCATACCAGACGGCGACGCGGATGCAGGTCGTGTTCGGACCGACCGCCACCGCCGCGCTCCAGGTCGTGCCGCCGTCGGTCGTCTTCGAATAGACGCAGTTGTTCGACGAGTCGCGATAAAAGGCATAGCCCGTCGAGCTCGTCGTGAAGACGTTCGTGAACGCCGTGCCGTTGTTCGAGTTGCTGTTCGTCGTGACGGCCGAGTCGATGACCGTCGAGGTCACCGCCCGCGCTCCATGCGGCAGGAACAGGCACAACGCACCGGCGAAGGCGGCGGCAAGGGCGATGAGGGTCGGTCGTCTCATGATGAAGAAAGCCGAACGGGTCCGGTTTCTTCAATTATATCCCACGTTCGCGCACCCTTATTGCACAACGAGGTTCAGCTGGCACCCCGTCGAGCGGAGCGATGCGTCGTCCTGGCGTTCGCGATAGATGACGAGCAGGCTGTATGATCCGCGCGCCGCCCGCGCCGACGCCGAAAGCGTCGCCGTCACGGTGCTTGTCGCGTCGGTCACGGGGCCGGGCACAAGGGACGACGACACGCCGGGCGGAAGCGATCCGAGCCGCACGCTGTAGAGCGGATGCTGATAGCCGTTCGGCAGGGACGGCGCGGACGCGCCGGGCTTCACCGTCGTGGACGGCGTCGTGAGCCCCGAAAAGAGCTCGATGGCATAGCTCGCGCTCGTGCCGCGCGCGACCGTCTGCGAGAACGGCGCGGCGACGCACTGCTGGTGCGCCCCCTGCTGGAAGACGTCGGCCTGCGGGATGGCGGGCTGCTGCAGGATGTCCTGCGGCGGAATGTCGGTGGCGGTCGTGTCCGGCTGCCCCGTCGCATCCGGCGATGACGCGGCGGTGTCGGCCGCAACCGACCCGTCGGCCGCCGACGATTGATCGGCGGGCGGCGTGATCGTCGTCGTCCCTTCGGGCGTGTCGACATAGGAAACCTCGACGCCGGCCGCATCAAGATAGACCTTCGGCGCGTCGGACGTGCCAAGCCCCACGAACGCGACCTGCAGGTGCGCGAGCTCGTCCCACGACGAGATCGGGATCGGATAGCGTCCCGACTGCCAGTTGTCGTCGTGGATGTTCACGAGGGGCTGCCAGGTCGTGCCATCCGTCGAATAGACGAGGCCGAGGAAGTCGCCCGGCGTGCTCGACGGCAGGATGATGTTCTGGAATACCGACGTGTTCACGGTGATGGGCGCGGGCGGCGTCGCGGTCGTCGGAACCCCTTCGGTCGTCGTCGCCATGAGCGCCGTCGACGAATCGGCCACGGCGGCGGCGCTCGTCGCATCGGCGTACGCCTTTTGGGGCATCAGTTCGAAAAGCCACGACGTTGGCGACGAAGGTGGCGGCGGGGTTGCGTCGGGCGCAGGCGTAGCGGGCGCGGGTGTCGGCACCGGCGTCGGTTCGGGCGATGGCAAGGGCGTCGGCTCCGGTGCGGGCGCAGGCGGAGGAGGCGTTTCCGAAGATGATGACGACACGGTATCCGACGATGGTGCGATCAAAGGAGCAGATGCATCGGTGGACGAAGCGGTGCCGCCATCGGACGCGGGCGCCGCAGGCGAAGGCGAGGTCGACGTCGCACCGTCGGATGGCGCAGGGACCGTCGACGTGGCCGCCGTCGACGAAGCCGCATCGTCGGTGCTCGAAGCCGCCGTCACGTCGGACGTCGAAACCGGTGCCGCCGAAGCGCCACCGCCCCCTCCTCCGCTCGCGGGCGCGGCCTGGGGCAGGTCGACATACCACGAGAGCACGAGCGTGGCGGATTGGAAGTTCTTTCCCGCGAGGTCGCTGATCGGGACGTCACCCGAAAAGTTGCCGCAGAACATCTGCTGCGTCCCGGTCGAAAAGACGGCCGAATTGAGCCCGGTGAACGACGAGCCGGGCGATCCCGCGGCGACCTCGGGCCTGCCGAGCGCATTCTGCACGTTGTCCCAGCTGCCAAGGCACGATGACGGATAGAAATCGACGGTCGTCGCGAATCCCACGAGCAGGAACCGCACGAAAAGCCCCAATATGAAAACGGCGGCGAACGCGATGAGCGGCCGGCGGTACGTCACGGCGAACTTCTTCGCCGCGCGGCGGCTCACCTCGAACTCGACATGCAGGATCAGCTCACGGAGCATCACGGTCTTCGGCGCCGCACCGGTCCTGATGTCGATAAGGTGCGAGTCGGGACGGCGGCCGCGCTTGCGGCGCGAGAGCGCGAGCGCGCGGTCCCGAAGCGTCCGCACGCGGGCCGCAAGGCGTTCCTTCACCCGGGCGATCCGTTCCCGCATGGTCACTCCGAGGCAAGCGCCTTATCGACGTCGTCGATCTCTTTCTGGATGGTCGTTTCGGAAATCGCGAGCGCGTTGCGCATGGTGTCGAGCACGCGTTCGGGTTCGAGCCGCTGCTCGCCCTGCGCCTGAAGCGCCCCGCCCTCCATGTGGCTAATCTGGTCGTCGACTTCCTCGCGGAGCGTCTCGAAGACCACCCGGGTCTTCACGCGCGCTTCGGCGTTCTCGCGTTTCGCCAGCGCGACCTGGATGTCGAGGATCTTCTTCTTATAGAAGCCGAAGGTCACGAGGCCGCTGATCACGGCGACGAGGAGCACGATGAGCGCCCAGCCGAAGCGGTCGAGGAACGGCGCGGGAATCACGTCCATGAACGCCTTGGCGGTCGTGCTCGCGAACGCGCCCTGCGTGGTGACCATCGAGACGACGAGCGTGTACTTGCCGGTCGAGAGGCCGCTCTCGACGGCATAGAGCCAGTGGCCGGTCTCGTCGGCGGTCATCTTGCCCTCGCTCATCACCTTGCCCGTGCCGTCGTTCACGTCGACGGTCACGTTCGAGCCGCTATCGGCGACGCCCTCGAGGACGATCGGCGATTTCTCGATGACGGCCGCGGGGAAGTTCGTGATCTCAGGCTGGGAGACGCCCGATATGTCGAACTCGGCGTCGGCTTCGGTGCTGTTGCCCGCCTTGTCGACCGCGAGGACCGCGACCGTGTGCTTGCCCGGCAGGAGCGGCGCCGCGGTATAGGCGCCGTTCTTCACGTCGGACAGGGCGACCGTCGTCGAGGCCGTCCCATCGAACACCACGAGGTAATGATCGATGCCCGAAACCGTGTCAGTCGCATTGAAGAGCAGGACGGTGCGTCCGGAGATGCCGGCACCGGGCTGCGCGGTCACCGTAAAGGGCTGCGGCGGCGTCACGTCGATCTGCACCTGCATGGTGACCGGGTCGCTCCAGTTGCCCAGAGCGTCCTCGAACCGGACATGGAAATAGGACAGGCCCTCGGCGACGTTCGAATACTGCTTCGACGAGATGAGGCCCTGCGATGTCCGCTTCGGATAGGTCGACGGGTTCGTGTCGAGCACCGCGTTCACGCCGGCGATGTCGGGGGTGAGCTGCCAGGTGAAGTTCGGATTCGCGCTCGCGTACCACTTCGTGGGATCAGGATGCGTAGGAGATGCGATCGTTACGCTCGGCGTGAAGCCGGAAGGAGCCGCGCCGCCCGCCGATCCGTCGCCGCCCGAGGAGCCGGCCGCAGCTCCAGACGAGCCGCCGCCGCCCGATGAACCGCCGGAGCCGCCGGACGAACCCTTCGACGATCCCGACGATGAACCGGCGCCGGCCGATCCGCTCACCGTGAACGATCCCTTCGTCGTTCCCGAAAGCACGTTCGTTCCCTGTCCGTCCGCCGCAAGCGCGTCAGCCGACGCGAACGCCAGATCGGTCGATCCCGCCTTGAGCGCCTTGAAGGTCACGTCGCAGATGTCGCCCGCGCTGCCGGTATAGGCTTCGGTACTGCCGCCGCTGAACGAAACCGATCCGTCGGTGTTCGAAAACGACGGGTCCTTCACCCACAGGTTGAAGACCGAATTCCCCTTTGAAATGCTCTGCACCGCGAGCACGGTCGGGTCGAACGTCAGCTTGCCGTCCGCGGCGTTCACCCCGATGCCGCCGCCGCTGTCGAGCATGATGCTCACGGTGAACGTGCCGCCGACCGCATAGGTCCCGCTGGACGGCGTGACCGACATCGCGGCCGCGCCCGCGCCGAAGCTGCCCGCCGGGAAGGCGAGCGTCACAAGGCCGAACGCGGCAAGGGCGATGACGAGGCTATTTTTCATCCAGGGCTTTGACCGCCAGCTTTTTGCCGGCGCCGGGCTTCTTCGACGGCAGCACGACGACAAGCACGCCCTTCTCGGAAACGGCGCTCGCCTCGCTCGGATCGAACGCGGCGGGGAGATAGACTTTGCGATACAGGGTCCGCCATTTGATTTCCTGCTTGGCATAACGGCCCTTCTCGTCGTTGCCCTCGGGGGCGCCCGGGATGGGCGGGAGCGTCGGGCGCTTCTGCGTCACCTGGACGGTGACCGTGTTCGCCTCCTCGTCGATCACGAGATCGACGTCCTCTTTCGCGACGCCGCCGATCTGAAAGAAAAGCACCATGCGCGCATCGGATTGGAAGAGGTCGACATCGAGCGGCTCGGCGCCTTCGGGAAGCTGCTCCTTCGGCGGCTCCTGGGATGCGGCCTGCGCGGCCGCGGCGTTCGCGTTCGCGGCGGCAGCCGGTGCGCCCGCGGGTGCGGGGACGGCGACGCGCTCGCCGGTTCCCTTGAACGAGACGCTTTTCGCCGGCGCCTGCGCGGGTTCCGGCGGCGCGTCAACCTCGTTCAGCCTGCTCGACAGTTTTTGATAGAACGAAAGCATACCCGTGATACCTTAAGTATATCAGATCGTCACCCCGTCCAATGGAACAGGAGGATCGAAAAATCTGTCAGATTGACCGTCCCGTCGCCGTTGAAGTCGGTTCCCGCGAAATCGGTGTTCCAATGGAAGAGCAGAATCGAAAAGTCGACGAGGTTCACCTTGCCGTCGCCGTTCACGTCGCCGATCAGACCCTTTGACGACGGATTCTTGCCGACGCCGAGATAGGCGGGGTTCGAATAGTTGCTGCTCCCGAAGCCCGCGAGCTCCGCGCGCGCCTTCACAAGGTAGGTGTCGACAGCGAATCCCTTCGTCGCGAGGTCGACGCTCCACGCACCCGCGCCGTTCGCGAGCGTCGTCGTCGTGACCGGATTCTGCGCGTTCGTCTGGCTGATGACGGCGAGCGTGACGAGCGAAAGCGGCGGCGCCGAACCCGCGATGATGACGTCCGACCCCGGCGATACCGTGCTCGTGGCGAGCGAGAGGCCGGGCGGCAGCAGGATGTTCGTCACGCTGTTCGTCGTGCCGAGCACCACCGTGAGCGTCGTCGTGTACGACGCGATCGCATCGCCCGCCGCATCCTCCTCGACGATCGTAAATGAATAGGTGCCTTGCGGAAGGGCCGGGATCGACACCGAAAAGATGCCGCCATCGCCCACCCGCGCCGTCATGATCTGTTTGCCGTCCTGCAGGATGCTGAGCGGCGTGCCCGGGACGCCGAGTCCTTTCAGGATGAGGCTCGGCTGCGGCGGCGGTGCCGGAAACGTGTCGCCGCCCCCGCCGCTCCCGCCACCCGTGCCGGGAAGCGCGACCGGACCGCCGCCCGTGCCGCCGCCCAGTCCCGTTCCCGTCGGATCGCCCGCCTTGAACTCGATCACGTAATCATTTGGATTCACGTTGCCGACGAAATCCATGCAGCGCACATAGATGTCATAGGTCGTCCCCTTCGCGAACGGTCCCATGAAGTTCGCGGTATGGAACGTACCGATCGACGTGTGCGCGAACCCGTTCGGCATCGCGTCATAGGCGACGCCCGACGACGTCGCATAACGGCACGTCGAATAGACGTCGGTGTTCACCGAGAGCAGCACGCCGTTCACGTTCGACGGGATCGTTCCCGACGGCATGCCGTTCGAAATGACCGCGGGGTTCACGCGGTCCTGGTTCACGTCGACGCCGACCGCCGGCAGGACGGCGGTCATCGCCGCGCCCTCGTCGAGCGGCGCGCCGCCGGCGTCATAGGTGTTCAAAAGGATGCGATAGGAGCCGGTCGAGCTCGGGTTCGTGATCTGGTCGATACCCTGGCCGCCGAAGGTCGCATTCTGCCCGAGAAGGATCCGCACGTAGGAATTGGCCGGGATGCCGCCCCCCGACGAGAGCGTGACCGTCATCGGCCCCGTCGGCGCGCCGGCCGAAAAGCCGTCATGGGCCGCGTCGGGCGCCGCCGCAAGCGAACGGTCCGTGAAGTTGCCGATGGGCGACGTGGGCGATACGGCGATGTCCGCATCGCCGAAATCGAACGAGGGATCGATCGAGAACGCATCGCCTTCGAACGTGATCACGATCGTGCCCGACGCCGGGATGCCGCTCGGGACGCCGAACACGATGCGGTGGTCCGCAACGGTCGACGGGCGCGAATCGGTCACGGTGTCGCTCACGAACGTGAGCCGCGCCGCGTGCGCGCCGTGCGCAAGCGCTAAAAAAACGGCTGCCGCAAGACAGGTCGCCGTTACCGCGCGCGCTCGCCAGGTCGGGGTGTGCACGCTTTCATTTTACCACTCCTTCCGCGCCGTCAGGCGCCGCCGCCCGCCGCGGGTCCGCGGTCCTCATCGTGATTCGCCTCGCGCTCCGAACGTCGCCAGTCGAAATAGAAGTTGAGGCCGACGAGCAGCGCAAGGATGCCGACGATGACGATGAGATAGCGCATGAGCGGCGACGATGCGGCCGCGCTCGAAGCCGCCGTGTCCGAGGCGAGCGCCTCCTTTTGCGCCTCGAGGTCGGCCTGCTCCATCTCGAGCTGGGTCTGCTTCGCATCGAGCTGGGCGTTCAGCGTGTTGTAGGGGTTCGGCTCGATGCCAAGCGTCACGCCGACCTGGGCGAGCATGCGTCCGGCCGTCGACGACTCAAGCGCGCGGCTGCCGACGAAGCCGACGGCGATCAGTCCGATCGCCGCCATGCTGATGAAGACTCCGATGGCCTTGCGGAGCATCAGCCAAAGAAGAAGAACAGGACGAGCAGGAAGACGATGGCGAAGATGGCGGTCGCGATAAGGATGAAGACGAGGCGCGAGAACGGCAGGCGGTCTTCGGCGAGGAACCGCTCCTCGGCCGAGGCGCCGCGGTCAGGGCGGCCCGACGTCATCGCGGCGACCCTGCGGCGCACATAGGCGCGCACGGACCAGACAAAGATGAGGACGAAGAACAGGATGCTCCCGAGGACGGCGATGATCGGGACGACCGGGATGATCCAGAACGAGACTTCGCGCGAGACCGTCTTCTGTCCCTGATCGCCGTAGGTGAGCGACATCACGGCGTCGAAACGGCCCATCATGAATCCGGTCCCCGTCCAATGCGCGGTGAAGCTGCGGTCGGTTCCCGGGAAGATCGCGGCGTTGCCGTCGTTCATGATCGCCTCGCCAACCTTCTGGCCGAACATGTTCATGATGTCGATCGGGCCGCGCGGACGAAGCAGCACGTTGCCGTCGTTGTGCGCGATCGCCGTAAACGTCACGTCGGGCGCCTGATAGAGCCCCTTGTCGGTGCTGAATTCCTGGATCTGCGCGTCTTCGGTCGCCTCGCCCGCGATGCGGAGGTCGATGAGCGATCCGACCTCATAGCCGATGCCCGTTCCCGTGAAGGCCGGCCGCTTGGCGCCGAGCGTCACGAAGATCGCGCCATAATGGCCGCCCGGAGCCGCGGTCTTCGGGACCGTGATCGTGAAGGGAACGACGGCGCTGCCGTTCGCGGGAATGGTGATGACGGGATTCGCGATCGAAACCCACGAGCTCAGGCCGTATTCGGGGACCGATGACGACGTGAAGACCGGCTGTCCGGTCGCCGTCATGTCCGATATGTTCTCGACGGTCACCGTGAACTGCTTCGCCGTCGGATCAGGGTTCGTCACCGTGATCGACGTCGAGAACGTGTCGCCCGGGTTGACGAGCTGCTCAAAAAGCGCTGGCTGGACTTTGATACCCGTTCCGACCGTCTGCGTTTGTGCGTGGGCAAGGGGGAGCGCGACCGCTGCGACGATGGCAATCGCCATCAGTCCTTTCAACGCGTTTTTCATGGTTTGCTTCATCGTATCACGAGAGTTCCCGGTCGACAATGCACATGATCCAGCAAAAAACCCCGAGGATTCGGGGTTTTTCGGCGTCTTCCTTAGAAGACCGGGGTTGCGACGTAGATGAGGTTATTCGTGTAATCGTTGGCCGCAGGTTGCAGCGGGCTGATTTCGATGCGGAAGGCGACTTTCGCCGCGCCTACGTTCTGCGTCACGCCGTCAGCCGGACCGGTCCAGGCGAAGACCGTGAGCGTCGATGTCGGCTGGAAGCTGCCGGCGTAGAGCGGGGTCGACGTTCCGAAGGCCAGGGTGCCGCTTGCGTCGTCGCTCGTGATGCCGAAGTGGCCATAGGTGTTCGGGTTGTTGATCGTATTGGCCGGAGCCGCCCATGAGCTCGGAACGCTCGTCGCGTTCGCGTCGCGGAAGAGGTGGATCTTGAACCCTGTCTGGCTCGTGAGATCCTGGTCCTCATGCACCGTCACGGCGAACCCGTTCGCGGCGTTGGTCGTCACGTTCAGCTGTTGGCCAAGTTCGGCATGGGTGTTTGGCGCGATCGTCCCGAATGGCAGCGACGTCGTCGCGGAGGCCCCGGTCGTCGTCGCCCCGTTGCCAAGCGTCGTGCTCGTCGCCAGGCCGCCGACGGTGAAGGTGAAGGTCGTCGCGACCGCCGCGGTCACGTTCACGCCGTTCACGATGGCTACGCGGGTATCGGCCGAGTTGAGCTGGGTTCCGTTGATCCTGATGATATAGGAACCGGTACTCGTCGGATTCGTGATCTTGTTGTTGAGGACCTGCAGGGTGATCGTACCGGCGTTCACGGTGTTTCCTGCACAGACCGTAAACGTCAGCGCGTTCGTGCTGGTTGTCATGCTCACGCGGTTCGATCCCGCGCTGCAGCTGCTCACAATCGACATGCCGGTCGACGTCACATCGGCTAAGCCGACCGTTTGGACGCCGGTAAAGAGGCTGCCCGTCGGGTCGAAGGTATAAACGATGGTCTGCGTGGCGGTCGTGGAGGTCGAGTTCGTATAGACGATCGTGTGATTCGCGGCAAAACCGGGGCGCGAATCGGACAACGTGTCGCTCACCTGGGTGAGGTTTACGGCATGCGCGACCGAAATGGCATGCAGCAGGGTCGTCCACGCGAGAATGCTGATCACCAACCCGGCGGCAACGGCGACCGTCAAATCTTTCTTGAGATACTTTTGGGAAACCATGTCTTTTGGGGAAAACGTAAGGACCTTTTTGGTTCTGTTCTTACCATTCATTATCTAAACAGATTGTAAACACCGCAAGGACCACTTATCCACAAGCCGTCAAGGGTCTTTCCCGATCACCGTCGTTTTCTCAGATCAACGACGTCGGAGGACTCCTCTTTATTATGTTTTTCATGCGGCGCGACCGCTTCCTGAGGCGACGGATGAGCCGGGGGCGGAACGGGCGGAATGCCGGCGAGGCCGCCCCACTGCCCCATTTCCCGCATGAGGGTCCTCTTTATATAACGTCGCACGAAGATCACGAAGCAGACGATGACCGCAAGGAACCCGCCGACGTCCTCAACGACCTTCTTCCACGGCAGAACCCAGAACGTGATCGTCTGCGAAACCGTCTTCGACTGATCGCTCCCATAGGCAAGGGTGACGACCGCCGTATATTCGCCGATCCCCCACAGCGTCATCGGACCCTGCCACTCCGCGCCGAACCTTCTCGTGCTCGAAGGGAGGACGTAGCCGAGGTCGCGTCCCTGGTTGATGCTCACGCGCCCGGCTTCGTGGCCGAGCATCGTGTAGACCTCGATCTGTCCCGCGGGACGCAGGTGAACATTGCCGTCGTTCGCGAACCTGATCGTGAAGTTCACGTCGGGATCCGCATACCACGACCGGTCGGACGAGAATTCCTGGATGGCGCCCGATTCCTTCACGTCGCCCGACACGCTCACGAAGATGAGCGCCGAGATATAGCTGCTCACGCCGACGAACGATCCGTTGCCTGACTTCGCCGCAGGCGGCGTGCCGATGAGGATCGCTGCGTAATGGCCGCCGGGCGACGCGTCCTTCGGGACGGTGACCGAAAACGGGACGTCGGCCGCCGTCCCCGGCGGGACGGTGACGGACGGCTCGCGGACCGTGATCCAGTTCGCAAGCTGATCGGTGTCGTTCGCGATGTTCGCAAGCGGCACGAACGTGCCGTGCCCCTGGTCGTCGGACGGCGCGAACCCGGCCGTGACGGCCCGCACGGTGAGACTCGACGTGTTCGTGTTCACGACCCTGATCGAACTCGACCACGAGTCGCCCGGACTCACGTTCAGCGTAAAGAACGGCGGCGTGATCGTGAGCGAAGTCGCGCCTTCGGATTGCGCGTGCGAGAGGAGCGGAGCGGCGCACGCTGCCGCCAGGGTGACGGCCGCGCACGATGCGAATATTTTTTTCACGGTCGACGTCGTATTCATATTCGTGTTCGTGTGCGCGATGTCCGATGCGCATAGGGAGGCCGCGGCGGTTCCGCATCGCGCGGCCCGCGAAGATCGACCACATCCCTGCGCTTCATGAGATGGGCGATCACGCTCTTCCGCCGATGGTGGCGCTTCAGATAGGACCGGTGCAGCGCGACCGCAACGATGATGACGAGCGCGAGCAGTCCCGCAAAGAGCGCGAGAAGTTTCTGCCACGGCATCACCCACACGAGCGCCGTATCCGCGAGCTGCGCATCGCGCGCGCCATAGGTCGCTTCGAGGCTCGCCTTATATTCGCCCATCCCCGAACCGCCGCCGTCCCATCGCGCGGTGAACGTCTTCGTGTCGCCCGGCGCGATCGCGACGCCCGAAGGGTTCGCGGGGACCGATCCGAGCTCGTGCCCGATGTTGTCATAAAAGATGACCGATCCCGCGGGTGTCGTCACGACCGTGCCGTCGTTCCGGATCTGATAGCTTATGACGACGGGAAATCCCGATGAAAAGCGCTTTTCGGGGCCGAATTGCACGAGCTGCAGGTCCTCTTTTGCATCCGAGGCAACGGTGAAGTTGACGAGCGTTTGCGGGGCTCCCGTGAGATGCTGCTCGGCTTCGTCCCTCGTGGAACCCTCGACGAAGGCGATGACCGCATGATAGTCGCCGGCGGTCGCATACGGGTTCACATTGATCTCGACCGGCACCGTTTTCGATTCGCCCGGCGCGAAGATCATGGCCCCGCGCGTGACGCTGATCCAGTCGGCGAGCAGCGCGGGACGGTCCGATGTCGAGGGATCGGTGAACGGCTGGCTGCCGTCGGCCGTGAGCTCGTAGACCGACGCGAAGACGTTCACCTGATGATCGGTGACGTTCGTCACGGTGAGCGAATAGTCGGATATGTCGTGCGGCAATCCGTGGGCGTCGATCACCGCGGGCGTAACGGTGAGATCGGGAGCCGCATGGGCGACGGCGGCGCCCGCTCCGGGCAGGATGCCGCTCGTCATGACCGCGACCGCGATTGCGATGAGGACGTTCTTCATCAGTATGATGGCGTCGCGACGTAGACGACATTGTCGCCATAGGAACCGTTCACCTGGGTCGCGCCCGCCTGGATGCGATAGACGACGTCCACCGTGCTGCTCGACACCGGCACCGATCCATAGCCGATCTCGGCGGGCGTCGACGTGAGCGCCGCATAGGTGTCGTTCGCCGCGAAGCGCGTCGAGCCGCCGGCGAGCACCGGACTGCCCGGATGATAGCCGTAGCATGCGGTCGACGTCGCAAGGCATGCGCTCGTCCACGGCAGCGGGCTCACGTTCGTTCCCGCGACGCCGGGAATCGAATGCCCCTGCCCATCGGTGAGTGGCGAATCCTGATAGGCATAGATCTCATAGCCGTTGCCTGCGTTCGTCGTGATCGAGAGCCGCTGCGCGCCCGCGACGCTCGTCGCGATGACGAGCGTTCCGAACGAGATCGAGGTCGCCGTCGTCGAGACGCCGGTCACGACGCCGTTCGTGCTCGTCCCTTGCGGGAGGCCGCTCACGCTGAACGTGAGCGCCGCGCCGGCGGTGAGCAGGCTCGGATAGGATGACGTGGCATAGAGCGGCGCCGGCACGCCGGTGTCCGCATAGACGGGCCTGAAGAAATAGGTCGTGCCCGCGCTCGGCGCGATCCCCTGGACGGTGAATTCGAATTCCGCGGTGCTGCTCGCCGCCTGGGTGAACGTGCTCGTGCTCGTGCCCGACGTGTTGTGCGTGCCGCAGCCCGTGCCCGAGCCGGCCGCGCACGGCCCGCTCGTCGAGAGCACCGTCGACGATACGACGGCGTTGTCCGTGCCGCCCCCGGCGACCGACGCGTAGCACCACGTCGACGACGCCACGCAGCTGCCGATGTCCGTCACGGCCGAGACGGCGGCGGAAAAATCGGAATAGGTCGAGTATTGCAGCGCGTACTTCACGTTGTCGGCGCCGACGCCGCCCGTCTCGCGGATGTCGATCCGCAGCTTGATCGCCTGGTTCGAGGCGATGTTCGACGGCGCGACGTTTTCTGCGGCAAGGGGACTCACGGGCTTCTCGTCGGCAGCGTCGCTGTACCATCGCCATGCGTAGGACCGCGGCGCGAAGTCCGCATAGTTCTCCGGTCCCGCGTGATCAAGAAAGCTCGCGCTCGAGGCGTTCCCATTCACGAACGGCGTCGCGCCGCTCAGGACCTGGAAGTCCGTCGACGAGGACGATCCCGAAAAGAATCCGACATACGAATCCTCGACAAGAAAATGCGTGCTCGAAGCGATGTCGGCGCGCGACAGGAACGGAGCGGCAAGCGCAAGCACCGCCGCAGCTCCGAGTATGCCGAGCGTCCGCCGTGTCATGGGCTAGTGGGAAAGGCTCTTGATGGCCGCGACGACGGCGCTGTCAGGACGGAGCGTTTCCCAGAAGAAGATCTGTCCCATCGGGATCACCATCGCGTCCGTCGGACCGTGAATCTCGCTCCCCAGGCGCACCAGCTTGAGATTCGACTGGTCGGTTGCCCCCGAAAGGTCCTGCGCGTTGGGCGCGACCTGCAGATAATAGACGTCCGTCAGCGTGACCGTCGACGAGAACGGCACGTGAGAAAAATGCCCGAAATAGACCTGGTTGTTCGTGAGGAACACCGCCTGCCAGCTCGAGCGCGCCGCCGCATACGAGGAAAGTCCCCACGCGGCCACAGCGATCACGACGATCACGAGGAACCACTTGACGAACGTCCGCATGCCGCGGGGCCTGACGCTCCCGGGCCTCGGCGGCACATGCGGCGTCCCCGTCGGACCGGGCGCGCCATTCAGATTGAGTGTTGTGTTAGCCATGAAAATGATGATTGGGTTTGGTGTCTGGATCAATTCCTCGGGCTCATGGCGTTACCGATGCCGGATCCACGGGCGGCACGGATGTCGCGTCGACGTCCGGCGGCGGAGCCGTCGACGAGGCCGTCGTATCGATGGATGCGCCCAGGTCCTGCACGTCCGGCGCTGACGCCGCAGATGACGCCGCGTCAGGCGTGGTCGAGGCGTCGGCTGACGGGGCAGCGACATCCGCGGCCGCGGGGGTCGTCGCGTCAGGCGAAACGTCAGACGTCACGTCGGGAACCGCCGCGGGTGCCGGCGCTGCCGGAACGACGACTCCCGTGCCGCCTGAAAATCCCCCGCCGGACGATTCCCCGCCCGACGCCGGGGCGGCCGCATAGGTCTGGATGATGAGCCAGTCGAAAGCGACCGGTTGCGACTGCGGAGTCACGACGCCCACATGGAACCCGACGCCATCCAGTTTCTGCGTCACGGTGAGCGGCGCCTGCGATTCGGTCGTCGGCGTTATGAAAATCTTCGACGACGACGCGACCGCGGTGTTCGCAATGAAGATGTCGCCCGCGCCGGTCGCGAGCACCGCCTCGCCGGTCAGCTGGTTCTCGCCGTGCGGCAGCGTGAGCGATCCGCCGGGAAGGATCGCGAGGTTTTTTGCGAACACGTTCACGGCCGCGACGACCGTCGCCTTCACGGAATTCGCGACCACCGTCGCGAAGGACTGCACGGCATCGCCCGCGTCGGCGACGATGCCGAAGAACTGGGCGATGGCCGCGTCGAGCAGCGACATGTCGTCGGGCGCCGCCGCAACGGACGAGGTGTCGATCGCGATCGTCGCCGTCGCGGTGACGACCGGGACCGGCTCGGCGAAGATCACCGGCTGCACGGGCGCCACGCCCTGCGCGGCCACGGACGGAATCGGATTGCCCGCGGAATCCTCGTCATAGGCCTGCACGTCGAACGTCCCGCCCTGGCGGTCCGCATCGGGCACCTCGATCGCATAGGCGTATCCCCCATTCGCGCATTCCGGATCGCTGCTCCCCCAGATCGATCCGTCCGTCGCGTTCCTTATGACGACGAGCACGAACCGCGACGAGCACGAGCCCGCGATCGAAAGCATTCCCGATCCGGCATCGAACGAGACTGCGGAGGTCGCTGCGCGGATGGCGGCGGCAGGCGCGATGAGTGCCGCTGCGGCGGCGAGGATGGCGATGAATTTTTTCATGTTATTCGCGACTTCCCAGATAGACATAGGCGATGCGGTGGACGGCCGCGGCGGTCGTGAGCGTCGTCACGGTATTGAACACGCCGAGGTTCGTCGCGCTGCTCGGGATGTTGGTAGACTTCACCGTCTTCACATAAGCCCCGCCATTCGTCGCAACCTCGCAGGTGAGCTGCCCCGGCGTCGACGCATCGAGGAGGATGTCGTAATAGGTGCTCGTCGTCACGGTGACGCCGGTGTTCACATAGCTGATCGACGTGCCGTCGCCCGACCCGCACTGCCAGGTGGTGTCGTTGGCCGACGTCGAATAGCGGAGGCCGATGAAGACCGTCGTCGACGCGCTCGTCGTCGCATCGGTCCCCATGAGCGCAACGGAGCTCAGCGCCACCCAGATGCGGCGGCTCGCGATCGACGTGTCGGTCCTGATTCGCGTCGCAAACCGCGGCGTATAGCGCGCCTCGGTCTGCGTGAACGCCTGCGTCTCACCGCCCGCGGCGCCGTTCGTCGCGCCGGTCGTCCACTGCACGTAGAAATCCTCGGCCTGCGCGCTTGCGGCGGCGGTTCCCGTCGCCGTCGGTGCGACCATGTTCACGTTCGTGAGCGTCGTCGCCGTCGTGCCGAGCGGGGCCCAATAGCCCCAACGCTTCTCGAAGAAGATCGGCTGCCAATCCATGTTGGTCGGCACGCAGTCATACCATGTGCCACCCTGGTCGCAGCGGAAGGAGCCCGTGCTCGAGCTGTAATACATCGCGCCGTTGAAGCCGGTCGGATCGCCGGCGTCGGCCTTCACGTCGAGGCCGAGCAGCGTCGGCACCGTTCCCGCGGCGCCGTTGTCGCCGATCTTGATCTTGTTGTTGAGCGTATCGGCCTGAAAAAGCGTATTGGTGCCGCTGGCATTCTCAATGAGGAACGCGGCCGACGTGTCGTTCGACGGCTGAAAGACCGCATTGCCGGAACTGTTGATCGCAAAGACCGTCGACGAGGCGTCGTTCACCTGGAACGCGTTCCCCGTGCCGAAATTCTGCACGATGAGCGCCGATCCCGCCACGTTTGCGCCGGCATAGATCGAAACCGTGCTCGTCGACTGCGTCGAGGTCGGCGTGTTCACGATGGCAAGCGCCGTTCCCGTGGCGTTCTGCGTGAGAAAGAGGCCCGTCCCGGCGGCATTCTGCAGGATGGTCATGCCGCCCGTGACCGACGGGCTCGTGAGTGCGGGCGAGGTGAGCGTCTTGTTGGCAAGCGTCTGCGAAAAGTTCGCGAGCGCGACCGTGTCGGTTCCCGTCCCGAAATCAGGGATGGTGAGCGCCTCGCCGATCGTCGGATTCCAGCTCAGCGTTCCCGTCGCGCCCGTCCCCCGGAACACGAACTGGCTCGAGGTCGCCGTCGCCTGCAGCATGCTGCCGATCACGCTGCTCGCCGCGCGAAAGATGCCGCTCGACGCGATGAACGTGTTTGCGGAAAAGAACTGGATCGCACCCGTTCCGCCGCCGCCCTGAAGCGTGAGCGTGTTCGATCCCGTCGCGTTGATCTGCGGATTCGCGTCGCCGAGCATGAGGCTGCCGTTCGCAAGTACGGGGATCTGGCTGCCGGTCGCGTTCTGCGACGGCGTGAACCCGCCGACCGAATATGAATTGATGGCGTAGCCCGAAGCCACGATCCGGGGACGGGGCGCAAGGTGCTCGAACACCTCGCTTCCGCCCGTGCAGCTCGGATCGACCTTGGTCGCCACTGAGACATCGAGATAGCTCGTGTCGTTGCTTTGGAAGTCATAGGTCAGGGCGTCGCCGCCGGCGCTTGTGTCGCCGATCCCCACGTTGAACACCCCGTTCTGGACGTTCACGGTCATGATCGACGCCGTTGCGGCCGGCCACAGCTGGGAACCGCCCGACGAGGCGTTGAAAATGGAGAAGCGAAAGCAATATGCGGTTCCAGCGCCGCCAAGCAGGTTGCCTCCTGAATCGAATAGGCGGCCCTGATAGCTCAGGATCTTGGGAACCCCCACAGCCGCATGGGCCACCGGGGCCTGCATGATGTTCGCGATGAGCGCGTAAAGAAGGAATAGGCAAAAAGCCACAAGGAGGGCTATGAATATATAGAGGAGTTTTCTCGTGAACCCGATCAGCCGCTCTTCGGTCGTGTTGGCGGCAATCCACCGGCGGGTCCGGGCACGAATCCCCGTAATCCTGCCCATTTTGCCAGCCGGAGACTTGCTCATGGACAGATAAGCATTCAGGGCCTCTTCGGTCGTCATCCAGGCCACGTTCAGATAGATCTGCTTGCCCTCCAATTTGCCCTTCCTTATGAGCTGTCCGAGGTAGTCCTGGCTGTATCCCGAGATTTTAGACGCCTCCTTGAGGGTTATGTATTTTTTGCCGCTTTTTTCGATATTTTCCATATCTCGGGGGTCGATATTTCACAAAACTCGGGCTCCGATATTTACGTATTCATTATATAAAATGGCGCATTTGACTAACTGTGGATAAGAATTTTTAATAGGATAATTTTGAGCAAAATAGGCAATAGTTTTTGACAGAACGCCCGCCCTCCTATAGAAAGAAGGGAGCTACTATCTCACGGAGGTTCTCATGAACCAAATCGGCGTTCCCGCATCCCGGCTGTCCACCGACTGGTGGGCGGTCATTGCGGCCTTTGCGGCAACCATCCTCATAAAACTGGGGGTGCTCCATGTCGGCTGGTAGGCTGATGAGGGTTTTTCCCGGCGTCGCCCTGATGTTCGGCATCGGCATCCTCGGAAAGCTCATCGAGCAGTCGATCGACGTTATCGGCAAGGCGCACGGCTGGCACCTGCCGAAAATCGAATATGTCCTCTGGGCGATCCTGCTCGGGCTCCTCATAAGGAACCTCCGCGTCGTCCCCCGGATGTGTGACCCGGGAATCGCAACCTATGATTTCTGGCTCAAAGCCGGCATCGTCCTCCTCGGAACGCGCTTCCTGCTCGGCGATATCGCCAAGCTCGGACCGCTCGTTCTTGCGCTGGTGGTCATCGAAATCCTCTTTTCGATCGCCGTCATGACGCTCATCGGACGCTGGTTCGGCCTCGGCGGCAAACTGACGTCCCTCCTGGCCGTCGGATCCGGCATCTGCGGAGTTTCGGCCATCATCGCAACCGAAGGCGCGATCGAAGCCGAAGAAAAGGATGCGGCCCTTGCCATCGCCGTGATCCTTGCGGTCGGGGCGGTGGCGCTCTTCCTTTTCCCGTTCTTCGGACACGTCTTGCACATGCCGGACCAGTGGTTCGGGGTATGGGCTGGCCTCGCCGTCGACAACACGGCCGAAGCCACGGCAGCGGGAGCGATCTTCTCGGATGCCGCGGCGAAGACCGCGGTGCTCGTGAAGACCACCCGCAATGCGATGATCGGATTCGTCGTCCTCGCCTATGCGGTCTATTGGGCGAACAAGGGCATGGCGAAACGGATCGAGCGTCGGGGACGGTTCCTGTGGGAAAAGTTCCCCAAGTTCGTGCTCGGCTTTCTCGCGGTTTCGGTCGCCGCAAGCGCGCACGCATTCAGCAAGGGCGAGCTCGCAAGCCTAGCAAACCTCTCGAGGTGGGCGTTCCTCATCACCTTCGCCGGCGTCGGCCTTCGGACCGACATCCGCGCGATGATGAAGCAGGGAACGCGGCCCCTGCTCGTCGGCCTGCTCGGCGAACTCCTGATAGCCGCCTCGACCCTCACGATGGTCGCGGTGGCGTCGGCCTTCGCCTGACAGCGGCGATGCCGCTCACCTGACTCCAGCAGACGCCTCACGGCTCTGCTGGATTTTTTATTTCAGACGTTCCCGATCGAAAGGATGACGAGTGCGATGACGCCGAGAACGACCCCGACCGTCTGCGTAACGCTCAGACTCTCTTTGAAGATGATGAGGCCGATGAATAGGAATCCGGCGATCGAAAGAAGATCCCACAAGAGGGACGTCACCACCAAACCGTTCTTGAGAAGCGATGGAATATAGAAAAAGGCCGACGCGACGTATCCGGCGAAGGCGAGGATGAGCCACAACGGCTCGCGCCCGACGGACCAGGTCTTTGCGCTGTAATCGCCAAGGATCACGCCGCACGCGCTCAAGGCGATCAGCGCCCACATCGGAAGCGCGGGAAGGATGTCCGTGAAAAGGTCCATTGTCTAAATTCTACCCTATTCAGCCAAGAAGGATCTCCCCTCCGCCGTTTGATTCCTCGCACACATCCTGCATGAGCATGAAAAGGGATTCTCGGAGGCGCGCAGGCGCCGAGAGCATAGGCGGCCGGTCAGCAGACCGGAACGCCGTCCCTTTTCATGCTCATGTAGGATGTGCCCTCGCGAGGAATTGAACCTCGATCTTCTCCTTCGGAGGGAGATGTCCTATCCGTTGAACGACGGGGGCAGCTGCCGGACGCTCACTATCTTACTATAAAGGAATAGACGGAGTAAACCGCCGCCACGATGAACAGGGCCGCCACGGCATCGAGCAGGAATTTCACGGCAGGGCGGAGCCTCAGCGAATGCCGGCCGACCGAGACGATGATCAGATATTGCAGGCTGAGGAATCCGCCGCCGACGAGGCCAACGATCGAGAGAAAGTTGTTGAATCCCGCGAGGACAAGCAGCGGTGGCACGAAAACGAGGATCCCGCGCGAAAGGACCGGCGGCCAGCGAAGATCCTTCTCGAGGGCATTCTTGATTTCCCGCGAGATGGGCAGATAGACGGTCGCGACCGCAAGCAAGCCGAGCGCGGCAAGCATGTCTTTTTTCCAAAGGGGCCACCCGGCGAGCCCCGAAGCGGTGTCGGGCGCGATGGCCGCCCCGCCCGAGGAACCGATGATGCCGGCGGCAAACATGGCATAAAGGAGCGCGGCGAACAGGGTCCCTCCGGCCAGCGCGCGCCACGGCGAACGGGTTCGGTCGTGCCGCTTGCGCGCCTCATAGGCCGGCTCGATGCTCGTCCAGCCCGCAAGCGAAAAAAGGACGGCGCCGAATGGCAAAAAGAGATTCGCTCCGTTCACCGCCGCCACGCCCCTGAAGACGACGTTCGGCCATGCCGAAACGAAGATGATCAGGATGATGAACGACGTGCAGGCGATCCCCACGAGTTCAAGCTCCCGGATTTCACGGTCGCTCGCAAGCGCGATGCACGAAATGAAGATCCAAAACCCGGTGAACGCATAGGCGAACGTCGCCTGCGGAACCGCAAGACGGATGAACTGGGCGCCGAGGACGAGATAGGCGAGCAGCGTAAGAAGAAGCCCGATCACGATGGCGACGAAGCCGATCCAGAATCCGGGCGCACCGAACCGGTCGCGGGCAAGCCCAAGCAGCCGTTTTTTCTCGCCCTCGCCTTCGAGCGTCTTCAGATAGACGACATGGGCGACGCTCACGAGCACCGCAAGTACCGCAAGATAGGCGAGGCTCACGAGCCACCCGGCCTGGAAAAAGACATAGGGAAGCGCGAACACCCCGTCGCCGACCGTCGCCGCTGCGACAATCCCGGCGATTTCAAAGAATGGCATTTGGCGCTTCATGCCTGCCGTGGATTATTCCGTCCGATACACCAGGTCGCCTTCGCGCACACGCTTTTTCACCTTGATGCCGATCTGCTTTCCCTTCGGGGCGACCTTCACCGGCTTGCGGTCGTACTGCATCGACTTAGCCTCGTCGGCGAAATCGGTCGTCGCTCCTTTATAATGCAGCTTCGCCCCCGCCGGGACCTTCGTCTTGAACCGCACGATGGCCACTTTTATATGGGTGAAGAAATGCGTGACGGTTCCGATAGGCTTCTCGGCGCCTTTCGCTTTTGCAACCTTCTTTGCCTTGGTCGCTGCGGGCTTCTTCTTCACCCGAGAAACGCGCGATTTCTTCTTCGCGCCCACCTTCTTTTTAGATTTTTTTAATGGCTTCTTCTTCATAATGACAAAGCGGTCCGCCTAGCCATGCAACCGGTGATCAGACAGATGCATGTCGGCCTGGCTCACCTCCTTGTCGTCGGCCTCGACCATGTCGATCACCCGTTCAAGCAGCTTCTTCGGATCGTCATCGAAGATGACCCGGCCCATGCCGCGATGCGCGTTCTTGAGGATGCCTTCGAGCTCGTCGCTTGCGCCGCCCGTCCCCGTGAGGACGCCCTGGGGCTTCTTGTCCTCGAAGGCGATTGTGAATTCGTTGAGCGTCCCGATGCGGCCATAGATCGTGATGATCGCGTCGGCGGCCCGGGTAAGCAGCAGGTTGCGTCCCGAATAATCGAAGCCGGTATATATGATGAGGTCGTGATAATCGAGCGGAAGGTGATAGGTCTTCACGTGGGCGAGCTTCGAGGCGGCCGGCGAAAGGCCGATCACGATACCGCCCGCATCCTTCGCGCCCTTTGCCGCCCAATAGGGAATTCCCGTCGTGGCCCCCGTAATGAGCACCATGCCCCGAAGCGCGATGAGCGCCCCGACTTCCATTGCCTTCCTCACCGTGTCGGGCGGGCAATATTCCGTCTCGGCCGAGCCCGAGATGCAGATTTTGTACTTCAGATAGCTTGATGAAAGCTGCTCGAGGGTCTTTAAGGGATCGTTCTCGGTCGTTTCTTGTTGCATAGGACTATGATAGCGCACTTCAGAGAGGTCCGAAAGCTCACAATTCCACGCTTTCGCCTGTTTTTGGCGCTTCGGCCGCAACGTTGAACTCTTCCGTGATCTTTGCCGCGAGCGTCGCGCTCGACTGCGGCTCGCCCTGAACGACGAACACCTTTTTCAGGGTGGTTTTCATGTGCCCGACCCATGAGAGAAGCCGGGGCTGGTCCGCGTGCGCCGAATAGCCCGGGATATTCACCTTGCGGCACCGGACCGGAATGGTCTCACCAAAGATTTTCACCTCGTGGGCACCCTCAAGAAGGGTCCTGCCGAGCGAACCCTGGGCCTGATAGCCGACGAAGATGATTTCGCTCTTCGGATCGGAAAGATAGCGCTGTTCGTGATGCAGGATGCGCCCGCCGTTCGACATGCCCGAACCCGCGATGATGATCTTCGGCGGCGGGACGTCGTTGATCTCCTTCGACTGCTCGGTCGTGAGGGTGAGCCGCAACCCGGGAAAGTTCAGGATGTCGTCGCCTGATGCGGCGATGTGCCGCGTTTCCTGATTGAAGTAGTTTTCGTGCTTCTTATAGACGGCCGTCAGCTTGATCGCAAGCGGGCTGTCGATGAAGACGGGCACGCGCGGGATCCGCTTTTCTTCGAAAAGCTGATGAAGATGATACAGGAGCTCCTGGGTGCGTTCCATCGCGAACGTCGGGATCATCAGCACGCCGCCGGCCTTCACGGTGTCGTCAACCGCCCGTTCAAGCATCTCGCGACGCTGATCGACGTTCTTATGGACGCGGTCCCCGTAGGTCGACTCGATGATGCAGTAATCGGCGGCATCGAGCGTTTCGGTCGGCTTGATGATCGGCGCGGGCGAATTGCCGAGGTCCCCCGAAAACACGACCGTCTTGCCCTCGGCCTGGACGCGCACGATGGCGGAACCGAGGATGTGCCCCGCGTCGAACAGGTCGACGGCGAATTCGCCGACGGACACCCGCTCGTGATAATCGAGACCGCGCCACCGGCTCATGACGTGTTCGATGTCCTGGTCGCCATAGAGCGGCTCGCGGTGCTCGCGCTCAGCCTCCTTCGAAAGCAGGTGCTCCGAATCAAGCAGCATGAGTTCCGCGAAATCACGAGTCGCCCCGGTGGAATAGATTGTCCCCTTGAATCCGGCCTTGACGAGACTCGGCAGGCGGCCGATATGGTCGAGATGCGAATGCGTTATGAAAACGGCGTCGACCTGCTCGACGGGATAGGGAAAGGGATCGAAGTTCTCCCGTTCGGCATAATGGCTTCCCTGGTGAAGGCCGCAATCCACCATGATCTTCGTCCCGCCCGCCTCTAGTATGTAATTCGCCCCAGTCGCCTCGCCGGTGCCTCCATAAAAGGTAAGTTTCATATCCTTCTATTATAAGGGGTCGGCCGACAGATCCTCAATTCGCCCGGCCGGCCCTCCTCGCAAGCTCCTCCTCGAAGACGGCGCTCTCATTCCAGGGCACGCTTGTCCCGTTCGCCCCGTGGATCGATTCCTCGCTCCCTTTGCCGGTCCCGATTACGACATCGCCCTCGCGCATGCCAGCGACGGCCGCCCTGATTGCCTCGCGACGATCGTCGACCACATGTACCGGCACCTTGCGGGCGCCGTCCATACCGGCAACGATCTCGCGCATGATCGCGCGGGGATCCTCGTCGTAAGGGTCCTCGTTCGTGACGAAAATCTCATCGCAGTAGCGCGTTGCGATCTCGCCCATCGCCGGGCGCTTCCAGCGGTCCCGGCCGCCGCCGGCCGAGCTCAACACGCAGATCAGCCGGGGATGCTCATGAAGCGCGTCAGGGACCGGCCGCGCGGCCCGATAGGCGGCTTCGAGCGATTCGGGCGTATGGGCATAATCGACGACGGCCGTGAAGGCGCCGCGCCGTACGAACTCCATCCTGCCGGGAACACCTCGGAATTCGGCGAGTGCCCGATCGATGGCCTCCTCTTTTATTCCGCATGCCTTGGCGAGAGCGATGGCCGCCGCAGCGTTTTCTTTGTTGAAGTCACTCAGCACGAACTCCTGTGGGCCGTCCGTCCGCTCGAAGCTGCGGACCGCGCCCTCGTCGAGGCGCGAATATGAAACCGACCCTTCCTTCATGACGGCCCCGCCGCCGCGCGACGCTCGTTCAAGCGCTTCGCGATAAAAATCGTACTCCTTGTCGTCCCGGTTCAGAAAGACCCTGCCGCCGCGGCGCGCGACATATAAGAGGAATTCGAGCTTGGCGGCCCGATAGTTCTCATAGGAACCGTGCCAATCGATGTGCTCGGGAGCGAGGTTCGTGAGGGTCGCAAAATCCCATTCGATGAACCGGTGCCGGTGCAGGGCGACGCCCTGCGACGTGACCTCGACGAGCGCATAGCGGCACCCGGCGCGGCGCGCGCCCGAAAAGAATTTTTGGATGAAACCGCGACCCGGCATGGAATTGCCGGTTCGGTTCTTGCGCGTCTCGTCGCCGACCTTCACCCGAAGCGACGACAGGAGCGCGGTCCTTTCGCCGCCTGCCTCAAGCATCGCGTTCAGAAGTTCGAGGGTCGTCGTTTTTCCCTTCGTTCCCGTGACGCCGATCACGATGAGGCCCCGCCCGGGATGCCCGTGCCGCACCGATCCGAGCCACGCCCAGGCATAATGATAAGCGCCACGAATGCCCGGCATGCTCGCGACGGCGCCCGAAATGCGTGATTTGAACGACGGCATGCTGCGTTGTAGCGGCGGTTATTTTTTGCTGAGCACGGCGAGCGCCGCCTTGAGGCGCGCCTCGGTCCCGCTCACGCCGGCGTCGACTTTCTGCAGCGCGGCCCGCGCCTCGTCGCGGCGGTACCCGAGGCTGACGAGCGCCTCGACGAGGTCCGCGTCGGTCTGCATCTTCTCGACCACCAGCCCCGACTTCGCCGACTGCACCTTCGTGCGCAGTTCGACGATGACCCGTTCGGCCGTCTTGCGACCGATGCCCGACGCGCGCGTGAGGAGGTCGGGACGGCCCTCTTTGATGGCAGCCGAAAGCTCGTTGAGCGGCGCAACGTCGAGGATGGAAAGCGCCGACTTCGGACCGACGCCCGAAACCGAAATGAGCATTTCAAAAAAGATCAGCTCCTCGTTCGACAGGAAGCCGTACAGGTCGAGGGCGTCCTCGCGCACATATAAATGAGTGAAGAACGTCATCTCGCTGCCGATGGGCCGGAGCGATTCGACCGTCCGCTGGCTGGCGAAGATCCTCAATCCAAACCCGCCGACTTCAATAACGGCCGTATGGCTCCCCTTGAACGCCAACTTCCCCGTCACGCTTGCAATCATGCTGTTATTATACGCCTGCCGAAAAAGAAATGCCCCGCCTGCATGAAGCAGCGGGGCGCACGATGAATCCGTTCAATTGACCTTCTTTTTGGGATCCTCCCAGGGCCGCTTCGAGATGGCTTTCGCCGGATGCGCCGCGGCATAATCCCACACGAACCGAACCGCCTTCGCGAGACCGCGGTCCCGGCTGAAGGTTTCTTTGAATTCGGCGGTTGAGGTTGCTTCGTCAAAAACAGACCCCGCAATGTCGCTGCATCGTCTTCGCAGCTCGGTCCAAAAACCGTCGTCTTCCTCGAGAAGCACCGGTTCTCGCTTTTTCATGCCCTATTCTCCTTGAAAATGGTAAAGCCGCGGTGATTTTAGCAAAGCGGCGGCCCACTGTCCAGCGGACCCTTGTCAAACCGGCCTGGTTCGGCTATGCTAACCCCAATGCCTATCACATCATCCGCCAAGAAAGCCTTGCGTCAGAACCGCACGCGCCGCGCGCGCAACGTCAAACGGCGCGAGGGCTACAAGAAGCTTGTGGTGAAATATCGCAAGCTCGTGGCCGCAAAAAGTACCGAGGAAGCCACGAAACTGATGCCACTCGTCTTCAAGGCACTCGACAAAGCCGCAAAGACGAAAGTCATCGAGAAAAACAAGGCGTCCCGGCTGAAGAGCCGCCTTTCGAAGCTCGTCAAAGCCTAAAAAATCGCCCGAGCAGGGCGGTTTTTTTATTTCATAGCTGAGACCGCGCCTATCCGAGCGCGAAATCCACCAGCACTTCTTCGTATTCCAACCGGCCCGACTTGATCGCGACGTCATATTGCGCCACGAGCGGCATCCTGCTGCCGGCCTGTGCTGCGACGATGTTGAAGATCTTCGCGGCCGGATCGTTGATCGCGAAAAGCGTCTCGAGGGCCGTCAGGCGGTTGCGGACATCGAATCCCTTCAGTCCCTGGATGAGCGCCCAGTAATTCGGTGCGGCGGCAAGTCCCATGTCGTCAAGATCGCTTTTTGCGATGACGGCCTTGAACGAGGCGAGCTTGTCGAGTTCGGTTATGACGGCCCAGGTCTGCCCCTCATAGACCGAGGCAAGGAACGCAGCCGCCGAAGGTTCGAGGACGAGGTCGCGCTTTTTCGCTTCGCCGTTCACGAATTTCACGAATTCGGCACCGGCGGGCACTTCGAACTTCTGCGAGAGGACCGGCTCGTCGAGAAGGAACGCAAGCGCCTTTAGGGGCTTGTCCCGTTCCGCCACGAGCACCTGCAGTCCCTTCGCCGCAACGACCGGCTTCAGAGCCTCTTTCAGTTTTTCGGGCTGCGCCTCGAAGGCGTTCTCGATCACCGCGAGTTTCGCCGTCTCAAACATCGGCTGATTGCGGACGAACGCGCCGAACGAATCGAACGCGTCCTTCGACGCGAGATCGAAAAAGCCCAGCCCCAGATCGGAGCGCTTCTTTCGGAACTCCGCGATGATGTCCTTTTTCTTCTGTTCGCGCCGGTAGTCGTCCGGCCCGTAAAGGAAGATGATCATGAAAAAATCCGCGGCGCGCCGATTACCTGCGCGCGAACGCCTTGCCGAAAATCGCGACGCCGGCCTTCGCTGAAACCGATGCGCGCGCCGACGCCGCCTTCATGAACTCGCGGAACAGCGGATTCGGCTTCAAGGGGTGCGAGGTGAATTCGGGATGGAACTGCGACCCCATGAAAAACGGGTGGCTTTCGCGGGGCAGCTCCATGACCTCCATAAGGCGCCGGTCGGGCGACCGGCCCGAGAACGTCATGCCGGATTTTTCGATTTTTTTAATGAATGCGGGGTTAACCTCATAGCGATGCCTGTGGCGTTCCGAGATGCGGGTCGTGCCATAGGCGGCTTCTGCCATGGTCCCTTTGGCAAGCACCGCCGGATAGGCCCCCAGGCGCATGGTTCCCCCGTAATTCCTGTCTTCCATAAGCTTTTTCTGCTCGGGGAGGATGTCGATTACCGGGAACCTGGTCTTCGGATCGATTTCGGTCGTGTTGGCGCCCTTCATCTTGAGCACGTTGCGGGCGAATTCGACGACGGCAAGCTGCATGCCGTAGCAGAGGCCGAGATACGGAATCTTGTTTTCGCGGCAATACCGGATCGCGTTCAGTTTGCCCTCGACGCCGCGGGCGCCGAAGCCGCCGGGCACGATGACGCCGTCGAGCTGCTCGAGATCCCGCAGGGACGCGGTGCTCCGTTCGAACTCCTCGGAATCAAGCCACCGGATTTCGGGACGCACGCCCCAATAGGATGCCGCGTGTTTGATCGATTCGATGACCGAGATATAGGAATCGGCGAGGATGAACTTTCCCGTCGAGAAATATTTCCCCACGATGCCGATCTTCACGGTCTCGCGCGCGTTGCGGATGCGGTCGGCGAGCACGCGCCATTCCTTGAGGTCCTTCTTCGGCGGACGGATCTTGAGCTTCTCGAGGACCGAGTTGCCGAGGTTGTCCTTTTCGAAATTGATCGGCACGTCGTACAGGCTCGCGGCGTCCGGCGCCGAAATCACGTCCTTCGCGCGCAGGCTGCAGTTGAACGCGATCTTCTCCTTTCGCTTTTCGTCGAGCGCATATTTTGCGCGCGCAAGGATGATGTCGGGTTGCAGGCCGACCGAGTTCAGGGCCCGCACCGCATGCTGCGTCGGCTTGGTCTTCAGCTCGTTCTCGTCGCTCACGATCGGCAGATGGCTCACGAGGATGAGCGCGATGTCCTCGGGATGCTTGATGCGCATCATGCGGACCGCCTCGAGGAACAGGATGTTCTCATATTCGCCCACCGTTCCGCCGATCTCGATCATCGTGACGTCGGCTTTCGAAAGCGCCGCCGCGTTCTCGATCCGTCGGATCACCTCGAGCGGGATGTAGGGCACGACGCTCACCGATCGGCCGCCATATCCCATGCCGCGCTCGCGTTCGATGACGGTCTTATAGATGCTGCCGGTCGTCATATAGTTCGCCGCCGAGAGGTTGCGGTCCAGGAACCGCTCATAGTTGCCCATGTCCTGGTCGCATTCCGTTCCGTCGTTCAAAACAAAAACCTCACCGTGCTCGGTGGGGTTCATCGTGCCCGCATCCACGTTCACATAGGGATCGATTTTGATCGCGGTGACCTCGAAACCGCGGGACTGGAGGATCTTGCCGATCGACGCCGATGCGATCCCCTTGCCGACGCCCGACATGACGCCTCCGACAACGAAAACGTATTTGCGGTTTCGGCGGGGCTTCTTCATCCACATCAGTCTACTCCAAACCTGCGCAACTTAAAAGAGGGTTTCGATGCTCACTTCGTGCTTGGGGATGAGGCTCGGGTCCGTCGGGAGGGCGAACGATACCGTCGTGCCCCGGTTGAGTTCCGATTCGACCCAGATTTCGCCGCCATGGGCCGCGATGATGCTTTTCGTGATGAAGAGGCCGAGCCCCGAACCCTCCGTCTGGAGCTTCATGGCGTTGTCGGCCCTATAGAACTTGGTAAACAGCTTCTCGACCGACTCCGGCGGGATGCCGATGCCCGTGTCCTTGACCGAAACCACGAGGAACGGCTTCCCCTGCATGGCGTCGACCTTCACGACGACCTCGCCGTTCTCGACGTTATAGCGGATGGCGTTCTCGAGGATATTCACAAGCGCAAGCGAAAGGCGGCGGGGGTCTACCATTACCCGGGGAAGGGCCGCCTGGGGGGCGTCGAAATAGATCTTGACCCCCGCCTTGTTGGCGGCGGGCAGCACGTTTGCCAAAACGGACTGGATGAACGGCGCCAAGTCGGTCTCTTCGAACTTATAGCCGAACTGCCCGTCTTCCATTTTCGCGATATTGAGCAGGTCTTCGATCCGGCGAAGCAGGTTCTGCGAGGCCGCGAAGGTGTTGTCGACGATGACCTTGTTGGTTTCGCCGAGCGACGGGTCCGACGCCAGGGTCTGCAGCGCCCAGTTGATGTCCGTAACCGGTCCCCGCAGCTGATGCGACGCGACCGTGATGAACTCGCTCCGGGACCTCAGGGCGAGGATCTGGGCCGTCCGGTCGCGGATGATCTTCAGGAATCCGGCGGCGTTCCCATGGTCGTCGGTCACCGGAGCCGTCGTCACCCTGAACTCGAACTGCGGGTCCGTGAACGAGACGTCGACCACCTGGGGCACGACGTTCTCCCCCGAACGCGCGATCACGCGGGGGGCAAGCGAGGGGAAGATGACCTGCGTCAGGGTCTTCCATCCGTCCCGCTCGACGTCCTGCGGCGTGAACTTGTGGCCGAGCGCGTCCTTCGCCGCGATCTTGAACAGGCGCTCGGCAGCGGGATTGAAGAACGTCGCCCGAAAATCCGGGTCGTAGACGATGAGCGCATCCTCGACGCTCGCAAGGATGCTCTTGAGTTCGCCCCGCTCGACGCTCGTGCCGTGATCGATGGATGCCGCTCGATAGGTCGCGGCGAAAACCAGGATCATGACGGCCGCAAGCAGGCCTATCTCGATCCACGAGACAGGAGCGGCGAGAAAGATCGCCGCGATTACGATCGACGCGGCGACGGCCGCAAGAAGCAGCCAGGCGACCCTGAACTCAGGCCAGGCGAAGATATTCCTCAGGCTTCCCATGCCCTAATGATACCATCAGAAAAGTGTGCCCTGGTTGTCGGGCGCCTTCTTTCGCTTGGGCTCCTTGGGCGGCTTTCGCGTCGGCGTTTCGGGCGTCGATGCCGCGAGAAACCGCTTAAGCAGCGAATCGAACCCCATTTCCATGAAATAATCGGGCACGCCCGAGGGGTTTTCGGGCGAGGCAAGCTCTTTTAACGATGGCATCGCAACCGGAACGTGCCGTTCAAGCGTCACCAGGGCTTCCGAAAGCTCGGCGTCTTTTTTAAAGGGGCCATAGCGCGCGGCAAGTTTGGGATCCTCGTGCAGCCGCTCGAACATTGCCTTCACCGTCCCGAACCGCTTGACGAGCTCGAGCGCGGTCTTCGGACCGATGCCGGGAACGCCCTTGATGTTGTCGGACGTGTCGCCCACGAGGGCCTTATAGTCGATCAGTCGGGACGGCGCGAGGCCGTATTTCGCGATGACGGCCTGCTCGTCATAGATCGTCGTATCGCTTACGCCCTTGTTGAACGTCTTCACCACCACGCGGTCGCCTTCGACGAGCTGGAGGGTGTCGCGATCCCCGGTCAGGATCACCACTTGAAGGTCGGGCTCCGTCTTGAACGCTTCGGCAAACGTGGCGATCAGATCGTCCGCCTCATAGCCAGGCACCTCGAACGTTTTCACGCCGAACGCCTCGAACAGGTTGTGCGTCTCGATGATCTGCTTCACGAGTTCGTCGGCTGCAGGAGGGCGCTGGGCCTTGTATGCCGCATACTGCTTGTCGCGAAAGGTCGGTTCCGGCCGGTCGAACAGCGCAGCGACATAATCGGGTCTCTCTTCGCGCCACAGCTTGATGAGGATGCTCGCGATGCCGTAGATGGCGCCCGACGGCCGCCCATCGGGCGTCGTGAGCGGCGGCAGCGCGTGAAAGGACCGATGGATGATCGAGTTCGCGTCGATAAGCAGCAGCTTCTTCATGCCGTTCGGTGGCGCGTCGTGATGATGCGCTCGTTTTCCTTCGCGCCGTGGCTGAACGCGATCCATCGCGCGTTCCGCGGAAGCACGCCTTTCAGACGTTCCGGCCACTCGACGAATACGATGTTGCCCGGTTCCTCGAGCATGGACCAGAAACCGATGGGTCCGAGATGCCGGCCGTCCTTCTTGCTTGCGGCCTTGAGGCGATAGGCGTCCATATGGAAAACATTTTTAAAATGCGGGTCCTTCTTCGCGGGAAGACGATAGCGCCTGATGACGACGAAGGTCGGGCTCTGTACGCGCTTCCTCACGCCGAAGCCGGAAAGAAATCCCTGGACGAACGTCGTCTTGCCGGATCCGAGCATTCCTTCAAGCGCGAAAACGATCGGAGACGGTTTTGGGCCCTCCTTGCGTATGGCCCGGGCAAGCGCCTTACCGAAATCCTTCGTCTCCTTCGATGATGAGCTGGTGAATTTTTTTGTCTGCATGGGCGAGATAGGACCATCCGGCAAGCACGGCGGTCGCGAGAGCGACGGCAAGGCCGAACGCCTGAAGAAACCCGAACGAAGGATTGAGTGCGACGCCGAACGGATAATGCCCCACGGCAACGACGTCATCGATCGTCTGGTTGGGTGCTCCCGGCGTCGGATCGACGAACGCAAAATGCTGCGTGTCGGCTGTTCCGTAATCGGTACGGGAAAAGCTCTTTCCTTCGGGCGCAGGCCCGACAAAGGCTCCGTGATCGACGAGCGCCCCTCCGGGACCATATAACCATAATCCACCGTCCGAATTTTTCAATGACAGCTTCGTGCTGGTTTTTGAAAACAGCGCATAACCGGACGGGCCCACAAAAACCGCTTCAATCACGTGAGGCTTTGCCCTGCCCCCGGTCCAAAGCGACCATCCGGCCAGGCTCACCGACGAGCTGCCCGAATTGAAAAGTTCGACAAATTCGCCGTCATCCCTACCCTGGGGATTCGGATACCATTCATTTATATAGACCACGAGCCCATCCTATCCCGGGCGTGATTAAACCCTCATTAAATATCTAAAGAAGCTCGCCCTCGCCCCTGATTTTCAGGTGCTTATAGGCTGCCGGCAATACGATGCGGCCCGCGGACGAACGCTGCAGGAACCCGAGCGTCATGAGGAAGGGCTCATAGATGTCCTCGATGACCCCCTTGTCCTCGGAAAGCGCCGCCGAAAGCGTGTTGATGCCGACCGGTCCTCCGTGAAACTTCTCGATGATCGTCATGAGCAGGCGCCGGTCCTGGGGTTCGAGCCCCGCCTCGTCGATCTCGAGCATCTCGAGCGTCCGCAGGGCGGCCTCTTCGTCGATGCGCCTCGTGCCGTGCACCTCGGCGAAATCGCGCGCGCGCCGAAGCAGTCGGTTCGCCACGCGCGGCGTGCCGCGGGAAGCGCGTGCGAGAATGCGGATCGCCTCGGGCGAGAAATCGATCCCGAGAATCTTCGCCGACCGCTCGAGGATCCGCTTGATGTCGTCGATGTCGTAATAGTTGAGGCGCAGCGTCGCGCCGAACCGCGACCGAAGCGGCTGCGAAAGCAGGTTCTCGCGCGTCGTCGCCGCGATGAGGGTGAAGGGCGGCAGGTCGAGGGAAAGCGTGCGCGCCGAGGGACCCTTGCCGACGACGAGGTGGAGCTTGCGCGCCTCCATGGCCGGATAGAGCACCTCTTCGATCATCGGGTTCACGCGATGCGCCTCGTCGATGAATAAGATCTCCCCCGGCGAAAGGTTGGTCAGGATCGCGGCGAGGTCGCCGGTCTTTTCAAGCGCAGGACCCGACGTCGTCTTGATGAGGCCGCCGAGTTCGCTCGCGACAAGATAGGCGAGCGTCGTTTTGCCAAGCCCTGCGGGACCGGAGAAAAGAAGATGGTCGGCAACCTCGCCGCGGTTCTTGGCGGCTTCGAGGATGACCTTGAGGTTGTTCTTGATCTTTTCCTGGCCGACATAGTCATCCCATTCGGTCGGCCGCAGGGTGAGGTCGATATTCTGGTCGTCGCTACCTGGTTGGTCCTTCGGTTTGCTCATAAAACAAGGCTTCTGGAGGGCACTTGACAATAAATTGTATGTATGCTATCATCTGTACCTGAAGTAGCTGATTTAAATCTGGGGGCGGGAATTATTTCTAAAAATTTTCAGGACGAACCGGTTTCGGCTGGTTCTATCCTTTGAGTAATTCTAACCTCTTTTATCTTTCGATAGAAGAGATCTATATCCTTTCGCGAGGAATTGCCCCCAGGTTTAAGCCAACTACTTTTTTTGTTGTTAAAACGGCTACCACGCGATCTCGCCGGTCACATCCTCGACTTCGCTCCAGGTCGTGATTCCTTGAAGGACCTTGAGGATGCCGTCCTGCTGCATCGTCACCATCTCCTGCCTGTCCGCAAGCTCGCGCAACGCCACCTCCGACGCCTCTTTGAGAATCGTCTTCTCAAGTTCGGGGCCGCCTTCAAGAAATTCGAAAATGCCGATCCGTCCCTTATAGCCTAGGCCGCCACACTCGCCGCATCCGACGGCCTCATACATTTCATACGCCTGAAACGGGGATTTGTCCACCCTCTTCGGAAGGCGCGCGAGGAAATTCTTAATTTTCGCCTCAAGCGCCGCATCGGGCGTCTTCTTTTTCTTACACGTTTTGCAGAGCACCCGCACGAGCCGCTGCGCGATGACGAGCGAAAGCGCCGGCCCGATGCTTACCGGCTTCACGCCGAGATTGATGAGGCGCGGAACCGCGCCCACGGCGTCGTTCGTGTGCAGTGTCGAGAGCACGAGGTGTCCGGTGAGCGCCGCCTGCAAGGCGATGTCGGCCGTATCAAGATCGCGGACCTCGCCCACGAGGATCACGTCCGGATCCTGGCGCACGATCGCGCGGAGCCCGTTCGCGAACGTATAGCCCGATTCCCCGTCGACCTGCGTCTGCTCGATGCCTTCGATGCGGTATTCGATCGGATCCTCGAGCGTGATGATCTTGATTTCGGGCTTGTTGATGGTCCTCAGGAACGCATAGAGCGTCGTCGTCTTGCCCGAACCCGTGGGCCCCGTGTTCAGGATCAGCCCGTTCGGGCGGGCGAGCTGCCGCTTCACGATATCGAGGCTGTCGGGGCGGAGCCCAAGATCGGCGATGGCAACCGTGGTCGCCGACGGGTCGAGGATGCGCATGACGATCGTCTCGCCGAATTCGGCCGGGATCACCGAAACGCGCATCTCAACCTCCTTGCCCCCGAGCTCGATGGTGAACCGCCCGTCCTGCGCCGCGTCGCGGACGTTCAGCTTGAGTCCCGAAAGCAGCTTGATGCGCGACACGAATGCGCGGTACGTCTCAAGCGGCAAGCCGTCGAAGATGTCGTGCAGCAGGCCGTCGATGCGAAATCGGATCTTCGCCTTCTTTTCCTCGGCTTCGGTATGGACATCTGATGCGCGCATGCCCAAAGCCCCGGCAAGGATGATCTCGATCAGCGCGACTGGTGAGATGCGCGCCGGATCGTGGCTTGCGATCTCCTTGCCGATCGCATCGGTCGACGACAGGCGCTTGCGCAGGTCCTCGAGCCGGTCCTTCGAAATCTTCACCGTGCCGGTGATCGCCTCGGCTTCCGGCCGCACGAACTGATAGAACCGCAACGCGGCCTCGAGGCTCGACGGGGAGATGACGACCTGCTTCACCGAATATTTCTTCCCTTCGAGGTCGCTCACAACCTTCTTCGCGGTTTCGAGGGACGGATTCACGACGCCGAGCGCGATCTTCGTTCCCTTTATTTCGATCGCAACCGCTTTCGCGTTGCGCGCGTCTTCTTCGGGGACGGCCCGGACGGCGTCAAGGGAAACGGGAACGGTGGCGAGGTTCGCATATGAAAGCCCGAGCTGGGCCGCAAGCCGTTCCGCGGCGCGCTCCTCGCCGTCACGGCGGAGTTTCACGATCCGCTCCTGAAGCTCATTCGGCTGTAAATCGTGCATTGCTATCATTGTAGCCCCGAAAAAGCGGCATTTCCATGGGATATTGACAATGAGGTTAATTTTGTGCTAAAATATAACCGTTCTTTACCACTATTATTGGCACCTGCGCCGCCGGCGCGAAGGGAGAAACCATGAAACCGTTCACGTATTACGCCGTCCGCTTTTTCTTTTTCCTTGTCACGCCGGGAATCTTCACGTCGATTCCGGCAATGACGCAGAACATCGTCACCTATCCGGCCCCGTCGAAGGAGAAGCACGCCGCCATGCCGGATTTCAAAAATGCGGCATTCGGAATCAACTTCACGGGAGCGGCCGCCGAAAAGATGCAGCAGATCCTTCAGGGAAAGAAGGTCGGCGCGAGAAAATTCAACGTCGACAGCAATCGGTGCCCGTCAAACCCGTCATCCCCCCTCGTCTGCGTTTCCTATTCCATAAGACAGGGAGGCGCGATTTTCGGATATGGCACCGCGTTCAGTTCAGGCAGGCGCGGCGGCATAGGCTCGACGAGCTCGATGAGCGGCAACCTTGTCGTGGTCGAACTCAAGGTCGAACTGCTGCAGCCGAACCGCGATCCCGTGCTCCTCGGCAGCTGCGACGCAGAGAACGCTGCCGGATATGGCGGCGATTCGACCTATAGCTACGACCGCCACGGGTCAGGATCGTTCAGTTCGTACGGTCAGACACCCCTGGGCCTCGCGGCCGGCGTCGCTCTCGGGAAATGCATGAGCCGTCAGTTCGGAGACAACTTCGGAAAAGCGGTCTTCGACTCCGCAGCCCATCCCCGATGGTATCCCGGCGCTTACGAGGCCGTGAAGGCTGCGTTTCCCGAATCGAAATGAAGGCATTCGAAAGAATCCACCCGTCGCACCTGCGGCGGGCTTTTTTTTCTCGGTTTCCGGATTATAATTCAAGCGAAACCACCACCATGTCAGGACACTCGCATTGGGCCGGCATCAAGCACAAAAAGGAGGTCACCGACAAGAAGCGCGGGAAGGTCTTTTCGAAGCTGCTCGCAGCCATTTCGGCGGCGGCGAAAACCGAGCAGAATCCCGACTTCAACCCGCGCCTCCGTACGGCGGTCACGAAGGCGAGGGCCGCAAGCGTTCCGGCGGACACCATCGAGCGGGCCATCAAGAAAGCGTCCGAAGCCAAGGCGATGGACGAGCTGCTCTTCGAAGCCTATGGTCCCGGCGGCTCGGCCATCATGATCGAGGCCCTTTCCGACAACCGCAACCGGACCATTCAGGAGATCAAGCTGATCCTCAAGGAACACAACGGGAAGTGGGCCGAATCAGGCAGCGTCCAATGGGCCTTTGAAAAGACAGCCGAGGGGTGGAACGCGAAATTCCCCCAAGACCTTCCGGAAGCGGAACGGAATCAGCTCATCAACCTGCTTGAGGCTATTGATGACAATGACGACGTGCAGGAGGTCTACACGAATGCGAATTTAACCGAAATTTAATCATCGTTCGCCTATCCTTATCATGATCGCTCTCGGCATCGATCCAGGCACGCGACGAGTCGGCTTCGGGGTCGTCAGGCAGGAAGGCAACGAAGCCCGCCTCATCAAAGCCGACATCGTGCCCGTTTCAAGCTCGAACGACGTCGACGCGCTTTTCGAGATCAAGGCGTGCATCGACGGACTGATCCGGCGTCACAAACCCGACGTCATAGCGGTCGAAAAGCTTTTCTTCTCGAAAAACCGGACGACGGCGATCGCCGTAGCGCAGGCCCGCGGGGTCATCCTGCTTGCCGCACGCGAGGGCGGCGTACGCATCAGGGAATACGGACCGAACGAAGTGAAGATCGGCGTCACGGGTTATGGCGCAGCCGACAAGAAGGCGGTGCTTAAAATGGTGCGCCTCATCCTCAAAAAACCGGCCCTTTCAGTGATCGATGATGCGAGTGACGCACTCGCGCTCGCGATCATCGCATGCGGCGACCGCACTTATCCACATCCGTAATTGACACGCATCGAGACTTCCCTATACTGATTTTAAAAATTAACGAAAAGGTCGCGATCAACAATCATCATGACGACGGAATTATTCAGGCTCGCGCTCGAGTTTCGCGGATTAAGCGACGAAGACAGCGATGACACCGGAGTGGACGACATCGAGGAACTCGACGGCGAAGAGGAGGGTGCCGAGGAGCTTGGCGTTGAAGAAGAAGCCGACCCTCTTATCGAAGGTTAGGATTCCCTGCGTTTGAAATAAAAAACGGCGCTTGTCGCTGTTTTTTATTGTAAAACGCGGTAAAATGAGGCTTGGGTCATGCCTTCGCACTATCCCATAAAAGCCCGACGTTCGTGGTCTCGTATCGCGGCAGTCATAGGCATCGTCATCGCGGGAGCCATCGGCATCCTTCTCGTTGCCATCCTTTATTTTGCGAGTACGGTTCCGACCATCCAGGAAATCTCGAGCCAGCAGATCAGCCAGTCCACCAAAATCTATGACCGCACCGGGGCGGTCCTTTTATATCAGATCAGCAACGGCCCGACACGAACGGTCGTTTCATATGATCAGATTCCGCAATCCCTCAAGGATGCGACCGTCGAACTGGAAGATGAGAATTTTTATAACGAACCCGGTTTCGACTGGAAGGGGATCG
The DNA here is from genome assembly GCA_035541435.1 of Minisyncoccota bacterium. Taxonomy (GTDB): domain Bacteria; phylum Patescibacteriota; class Minisyncoccia; order UBA6257; family 2-01-FULL-56-20; genus JAKAGE01. The sequence goes on from DATKNL010000010.1 coordinate 71,234, forward strand.
TTCGAGCCGTCTATGAAGACATCGTCCACCACTCTTTCGTTCAGGGCGGCTCAACCATCACGCAGCAGCTCGCGCGGACCGCATTCCTCACCCTCGATCAGACCCTTAGCCGAAAGCTCAAAGAGTTCGTCCTGGCGGTAAAGCTGAACAACTATTATTCAAAGGATCAGATTCTCGCCCTCTACCTGAACGAGGTCCCTTATGGTCCGAATATCGCAGGGGTCGAGGCGGCGAGCGAGGCTTATTTCGGGGTTCCGGTGACCCAGATCAACCTTGCCCAGGCGGCGCTCCTCGCATCGCTTCCCCAAGCACCCTCCTATTATTCGCCGTGGGGCAGTCACACCGACGAGCTGTTCGCCAGGCAGAAATTCACCCTGCAGAAGATGTATGCCGCGGGGAAAATCACCAAGCAGCAGCTGAATGACGCGTTGGCCTATAAGATCACCTTCCAACCCCAGTCCGCGAGCGGCATCGGCGGCGGCATCAAGGCGCCGCACTTCGTCATGGCCGTCGAGCAGTACCTCTATCAGAAATATGGCGAGAACATGGTTGACCGCGGCGGTCTCAAGGTCGTGACGACCCTCAATTGGCCGATGCAGCAGGCGGCCGAAACCGCGGTTGCCCAGGGTGTGGCCCGCGACAAGCAGCTCTACGACTCGAACAACGGCGCGCTTGTGGCGCAGGATCCGGTCACCGGCCAGGTTCTCGCGCTTGTAGGATCGGCCGACTATTTCGACACGTCGAACGAGGGCAACTTCGACGTCGCGACCCAGGGCCTCCGCCAGCCGGGATCGTCGCTTAAGCCGTTCGTCTATATGACCGGCTTCCAGATGGGCTACACGCCCGATACGATCCTCTTCGACGTCCCCACCGAGTTCAGCACCGATCCCTCGTGTCCGACCATTCCGAACTTCACAACGGCATCCAATGCGAAATGCTTCCACCCCCAGGATTTCGAGGGGACGTTTGCGGGCCCGATGACGATCCGCAACGCGCTCGCCCAATCAGTCAACGTCCCGGCCGTACAGATGCTTTATCTTGTGGGCGAGCAGACGGCGCTTCAGAACGTCGCCAACTTCGGAATCACGACCCTCACCCAACCGAACCAATACGGCCTCTCGCTCGTGCTTGGCGGCGGCGCCGTCCACCTTATCGACCTCACTGAGGCTTATTCGGTTCTTGCCGACGATGGCACGAAACACAACCAGACGATGGTGCTGCAGGTCCAGGACAACAACGGCAACACCCTCGAATCCTACGGCGACCAGACGTCCGCGGTCGCCGACACCCAATCGGTTCGCCTGGTGAACGACATCCTTTCCGACCCGAACGCTCGCGCGCCGCTCTTCCAGGCCAGCCAAAACCTCACCGTGTTCCCCGGCTATGACGTAGCGCTCAAGACGGGTACCTCGAACGATTATCGCGACGCGTGGGCCATGGGATACACGCCATCGATCGTCGTCGGCGTCTGGGCGGGAAGAAACGACAACGTACCCATGAAGAAAAACGGCTCAAGCATCCTTGCGGCCGTTCCGATTTGGAGCGCATTCATGCAGCAGGCCCTCCCCATGGTGCCCAACACCACATTCACGCCGCCCGACCCGCCGTCGGAACCGAAACCGATCCTTGCCGGACAGGCCTTCGTCAACGGGCAGGTTCATTCGATCCTTTATTACGTCAACAAAACCGATCCGCTCGGACCGCCGCCCGCGAACCCGGCGAGCGATCCCCAGTTTCACAACTGGGAAACCGATCTTCAGGCGTGGGTCTCGAGAAATCCCGGCATACTCCAGCAGCAGGGCCCGGGTTCGAGCACCAGCACGCAGGGATAGCCCCTAGGACTTCAGGATGGGTTTTAAAACGTAGAAATACGACGTATCGCTTGTCGATCTGATGAGCGCGGGGTTCGCGTCCTCCCGAAGGCCAAGAAAGATGCTGTCTGTCTTGATGGCTTTCAGAGGGTCGGCGAGATAGCGCCAGTTGAAGTGCGTTTCAATCATCTCACCTTTTATCTTGGCGGGGAGGGTGTAGACGTTCTCACCAAGCGCCTGATCTGCGGAACTCATCTCGATGGCTTTCTTATTCTGGTGCACTTTGATCTTAATCTCGCTGTTTTTTTGGCCAAAGATCCCCGACAGCTTCACGGCGTTTGCCAATTCCTCCTTTTCAACCGCTATTTCCGTGGAAAATTCATGAGGAATAATCGCTGAATAGTCGGGGAATGATCCGTCGATGAGGCGTGAAACCAATTCGGTTTTTTCGGTTTTAAAAAGAATCTGGTTCTCATCCATGGTGATCCTCACCAATTCCTCGTCCTTAAGGATCCTCGAGGCTTCCAGGCCTGTTTTAAGCGGAACCAGGACCTTAAAGGGATCCATATTCTTTGCGGTAAAAAGACTGGAGGATAGGGTCTTTTCAGCCAGCCTAAAACCGTCGGTCGACGCCATCTTCAGGTTTTCAATCGAAAAATCGAAAAAGATGCTGTTCAGTTCGGGTCGTAAGTCGGAAAACTGCGAAGCTACGGTTACCTGCTGGATCGCCTCCTTGAGGAAAATGCCCTTTATTTCCAAATAGCCGCCCCCGGTTTTTATCTTCGGCGTGATCGGAAAGTCATCAGCCGGCATGCCGTTTATTGTGGCACTATAATTGTCGGTCGTGATTTCGATGTTGTTTCCCTTTTTCTCGAAGTTGAGGCGGTCGCTCTGAATGCTCCCGATGACACCCGATAAAAGGTTGAGTGGCGCCGTTGTCTTGCCGTTCTCGATGACCTTTCCGACGACGGCGTGATTGATCGCGATCTCAAGATTGGTCGCTGAAAAAGATATTCCCTTGTCGTTCGTCTCGATGAGGATGTTTTTAAGTATGGGAAGGTTCTGATTTTCTCCCGTCGCCCTCTCGATGACCGACAAGGCTTCTTTGATATTCGATCGGATCGCGATAAATTTCATTTCAGTAATCTTAATATATCAAAGATATAAAGAAATTTATTTTTATTATGACTATTAGGGACTGCGTTGTGGGGATAATTTCGAAACGACTGATTTTTAAAGATTAAGATCTGATTTTTTTCTCACGCATCCTGTTATCAACTCTTGAATATCATATCCTTAATCATTAATATCTTCTGATTCAACCCTGGATTTCTATTGACCTCATGACTGATCTTTTCATAAGAATGGATCGCGGTGGTGTGATCCCTCCCCAATTTTTCACCAATATACGGATAGGAAAGTTCCGAGATATCCCGAAGAAGATAGATGGCGATCTGCCGCGGCTCGACAATTTCTTTGCGCCGATTGTGACTCATAAGATCCTCGACGGAGATATTGAAGAATTCCGCGACCGTCTTGAGAATCTGTGCGTCGCTGACCCGCTTGGTGAGGTTTTGAGTCGATTTTTCAATGATTTCCGCGGCAATATCCTCGGTGATCTCAGTCTGCTTCCGCTCTTCGTAGAATAGGATTTTTTTAAGGATGCCCTCGAGTTCGCGGATGTTCTTGCGGAGCTTTTTAGCGATGATATCGATGACGGGGTCGCTAAGCTGCCGGTTCGTTTCCTGAAGTTTTGCCTTGATGATGGCGACCCGCGTTTCAAATTCCGGATAGGCGATGTCGGCGATAAGGCCGCCCTCAAAACGGGAGCGAAGCCGCTCTTCGAGGGTTGGAATCGACTGTGGGGGCCGATCAGAGGATATGATGATCTGCTTGTTCCCCTCATAAAGGGCGTTGAAGGTGTGGAAGAATTCCTCTTCGGTCTTGTCTTTGCCGCCGATGAACTGAATGTCGTCGATGATCAGCACGTCGACATCGCGGTATTTCTTCTTGATGCTCTCGATGCGGTCGTTTCTGATGCCCCAGACGATATCGCGGGTGTATTGCTCGGATGCGACATATTTCGGACGGACCCTTCGCTGGTGTTTGACGAGGATTTCGTTGCCGATCGCCTGAATCAGGTGCGTCTTACCAAGGCCAACCCCTCCATAAATGAAGAACGGGTTGTATTTTTTGCCGATATTCTCGACGATGGCGCTTGCGGCTGCGAACGCGAGCTCGTTCGATGGGCCGACCACGAACGAAGCGAGGGTATATTTCGGGTTAAGGTTCGTTTCAGGGTCCGTTTTGAAGTCGAGGTCCATGACCTCGGCCTTTGCGAGCGTCGCGGTCGTGTTTTGAGGGACTGCGCGGGCTACGGCGGCCGCCTTGGCTCCGACGACGAACTCGATCTTCTTCACCGAACTGTCCAGATTCCGCAGGATGCCGAGAAGATTCTTCTGGTATTTGTTCTCAACCCACTCTTTTGCGAAATTATTCGGCAGGGCGACATAGAGCGTGCCCTCCTTCTTGTCGATAAGCCTGCTGTTCTTCACCCAGGCAACGAAATGCGCTTTCGAAAGTTGGACTTCCATCTCACCAAGTGTCGATTGCCACATTTGATCAAGGTCCATGGTGAAATGATTCTTGTTTGGTTCATTATTCATCGAAACACTTGTTCTTGTCAAAGCGACGACGGAAATCGTTTTGTGGATTATGTGTGCATAAGCCGTTTTGACCGTCGCGGAGCGATCCGGTCGGGGGTTGCTTTTCTTTCCGAACCTGGTACCATCATAGGCATGTCGCTTACGTATAACCCCAAAAAGAAAAAGCGCCGCCGAACGCACGGTTTTTTAAATCGACAACGGACGGCAACGGGGCGAAAAGTCCTTTCGCGTCGCCGCGCGAAGGGCCGAAAGAAGCTGACGGTCTAGGGGTGATCATCATGACGCGCTTGCCGCGTACGGAATTCAGGGCGCGGGGGTATCAATCGCTTCATACCAGCTATTTCTCGCTGAAAAAGAAGCAAAACGGAAGGAGCGATGTGCGGATCGGCGTCGTTGTTCCGAAAGGCGTGCATAAGACGGCTGTTCGAAGGAATTTCTGGAAGCGCCAGGCGCGGACGGCGGTTCCCCAGCGGATCTGGCGGGGGTATGACCTCATCATCGCGCTGCGTCCCGCGGTGAACGACCTTACGAGACGGCAGTTCAGGGACATGATTGCGAAAATAACTCCATGAATTGGTACCAAGTCATTTTTTATCAGCCGGTTCTCAATCTGCTGATCTATGTTTATGACACGATTGCGCTCCACAGCCTCGGATTCGCCATCATTCTCGTCACCATCCTCATCAGGGTGGTTCTTTTTCCCTTCTTTCACCGCGGTGCGAAGCAGCAGATGCTTATGCAGCGCATCCAGCCGCACGTGAAGAAGATTCAAGAGACGCACAAGGACGACATTCAGAAGCAGTCCGCGGCGCTCATGGCGCTTTACAAGGAGCACGGCATCAATCCGTTCTCGAGCTTTCTGCTGCTCATCATCCAGATTCCCATCATGATCGCCCTGTATTGGGCCGTGCGCTCGGGGCTTGGCACGGGACACATCACGGGCCTTTATTCGTTCGTGCCGGTTCCAAGCGGCATCAACACGGTCTTTCTCGGCATCGTCAACCTGGCGAATCCCAGCCTGATCCTGCTGCTCGTCGCCGCAGCCGCCCAATACGCCCAGGCGCGGCTTGCCATCTATAAGCCGCCGCAAGGCCACGTCCTTTCGCCCGCCGAGCGGATGGCCCGGCAGATGTCCTTCATCGGCCCCCTGATCACCCTCGTCATCTTCTATAGCCTTCCCGCCGCCGTGGCGCTCTATTGGATAACCACCTCGGTCTTCGCAAGCATCCAGCAGGTGTTCGTCAACCGCACGCTTCGGGAGAAATACGGATCGTAGCGCGGGCGAAAAGGCGCCTTATGCGGCTGCGGGCGCTTGATTTTGTGTGGAAAATATGGAATAGTAACCAGCATATATGGATTGGGAGACCTTCATCAAAACCACGTTCGACCTCATCGGGTTCAAGGATTACCGTCTGGAAGTGAAGCCGCAGGAAAAGCACGCGTCGCTTTTCATCTATGAGGACCAGAACCTCATGCGCGAAAGCCTGCCCTCGATCGTCGAAAGCATCAACCACCTGATTCAGATGGTTGCCAAGAAGCACGCGACCGAGACGATCTTTCTCGACGTGAACAACTATCGGCAGGAGCGCGAGAACCTTATCGCGGAACTCGCACGCGCGGCCGCCAAAAAGGCGCTTGCGACAAAAGAAGAGGTGTCGCTTCCCGCAATGAACTCCTACGAACGCCGCCTGGTGCACGTCGAGCTCGCCATCCATCCCGAAGTGCGAACCGAAAGCATGGGGATGGGCAAGGAGCGCTACGTTGTCATCAAGCCGATTACGGACGGATCAGAAAAAGGAAGCCCGGCCGTTCCCGCATCCGAGACCGACACCGAAGCCGAACCGGGAACGGAATAGGCAGCGAATTTTTTGGAGCTATGGCTGTACGGCGAACCCGTACAGCTTTTTTGTATACCGATCGATGAAATAGATCTCGGTCCCGGCAACTTTCATGTCGGAAACGTCGACATGCTGGCTGGGATCGCTCCAAAGCACGTCGATGGCCCCGGTTGCCGTGTTGATGCGATAGATGTCGTCCGAGGTGAACAGCGCCCGCTCGTTATAGTCGTCGGGAAGGCTCGCGGAATTCCATGCGGCCGCATCCCGAGGAATGCCGCAATACAGGGCAAGGTAGGAAACGGTCGACGTTCCCGATGCCGTGTTCGCCTGGGCGAAGGCGCATTTCGAGGGCAGGGTCGCAAGGTTCAGGGCTTCAAGCGTCGAACCCGAAGCGTTGACGAGCCGGAGCGATCCGCCTTGGCCGGACTGCGTCGCGGCAAAAAGAAGGCCCGTGGCGCCGCTCCAAAGCGCTTCAGCCCCCGGCGTTTCGGTGACTACCGGGGACAGGGTCCCCTGCGCATTGTCGAACATGGTGATGGATCCGGCATCGAGGAAGCTTGGCCGGTCAGCAAGGGCGAACTTTCCCGAGGACACCCACTGAAGCGCGAGGTCGTTCGCATGCAGCGCAAGAAGCTGCGAGGTCTTACCCGTCGACGCATCCATGATCGAAAGCTGCTCGGTGCCGGTCGATGCCGCCGTGAGGTATGCGACGCGGTTGTCGGTCGGCGACCACGAGGGCGAGAGCATCTTCTGCGTAAGCGGGGTCCATTTCGCCGTCGCGACATCAAAGAGGTCGGTCTGAGGCGCCGACGGGTTGCCGAAGGCGATGAGCGCCTTCTTGCCGGTCGCAGAAAACGATCCGCCAACGACGTCGCTTGCCGTCGAAGAGCTGATCACCGAGACCTTGCCGCCTGAAACCTGGCCGATGATGCCGTTCGTTTCGATCACGAGCGCCGAACCGCTTGCCGTGGGAAGATATTCGAGGATGGGATCGTTCGCCAACGGTCCGAAACTGCCCGCCACGGCACCGGTTGCGGGAGTCCCGGCGTTGCCGGTCGTTCCCGTCGCGGTGCCGCCGGCCTGACCATTGCCGGTCGATGCCCCCTGTGATCCTCCGCCGGTGGCGGCCGGCAGCGATCCCGTCTGCCCTCCTGACGGTTTGGGCGCGATGTTCTGCAGTGAGAAGCTCTTCCAGAAATAAAGGATGAGCACGGCGAGGATGGCGACGGCGACAACGGCGATGACGATTGAAAGATAGCGTTTCATATTATTGGCAGAGATAGTGCACGGTTTGGGGTGTCGTTCCCTGGGTGGCGACGTTCACGCAATGCAGGTTGGGCGCACAGGTTCCATAATGGCTGTTCGGCGGATCGCCGCCGCAGGTGTAGTCGGCCGGATTGGTCGAATGGCAGGCATAGCTCGGATGGGCGTAGTCGCCGTCGTTCGCGCAGATCTGGCCCTGGGGGCATTGTCCCGTCGAGCGCCCGCCGCAAAATACGGCGCCTGCCGCGTTTTCGCAGCTTCCATTCGTGCAGACGGTTCCCTGGGGGCAGGCCGCCGAGCATCCGCCGCCTTGCTGGTTTCCGCTTGTTGAAATTCCCTGGAGCGAGGGGAGGTTGAGCGTGGTGAGCGCCGGATCGATCGTGCTTAGGATGAGATAGGCTCCCGCGAGCAGCGCGACGCCGAGGATGGCGCCCCAAAGCCATTCCTTCGCCTCGCTCTGCATCGACGGATTGCCGCCGGAAGACATATACTTGATGCCGCCGAAGACCATGGCGCCGAACGCGGCAAGGCCGCCGATCGCGAGGGCAAACTGATAGAAACTTTTAATGAAGCTTCCGGGATTGCAGTCCGAAGAGTTGGGGTTGGCGCACGAATCCGTTGCGCCGTTGATGGAGGGGAGGGAAACCGAGATGGCCGCGGCGCGCACCGATCCGGGAACGGTGACCGCCGCCATCAGGGCGGCGACCGAAAAGATGATGGATAGCGCCTTCATCGGATTATAAGGAGGGCTGATAAGTCAGATTTTCCGAAGCCGATGCCTGGGTCGAATCGCCGCCATTCGAAACCTGGACCGACGCGCTGATGGCGGTTCCTGCCGCGGTGCCTTTCGGCAGGGTGACCTGCGCCGTCATCGGATTCTCGGCGTTGCCACCGGTCTGGCCGTTGATGTTCCAGAAATAGCTAAGATTGTCCGATGACGAGGTGTTGAAGAAATAGGGAATGGCGGCAAGCACGAAGGGATTCGCTGAAAATTGTCCGTTCGGATAGGGCGCCTCGATCACGGCCTTCGGACCCGCCATGGGGATCGTGATCGAATGGATGAGGAACGAGCCGTTGTAGTTCGGAAGGTCGACTTCGAGCGTCATCGAGCCCGGAGCCTGGCCGAACGGCGGGAACGAGATGGTTTGCGCGCCGACGCCGCCGCCCAGCAGCGTGCCATTCAGATACCAATAGATCGTCTGACCCGAAAGGTTTGCAAGCGTCCCGTTGGCCCTGAGAAGCTCGATCGACGCCGTGATGCGGGATCCATAGGTCGGCAGCGCCTTGCCCGGATAGTTGGGCGGAACATAGCTGCCATTCGCCTTCCAGGTGATGAGGAACTGCGGCCCGGTTGCCGCATCGGCGCGCGATGCCGAAACGAAGAAGCCGCAGGCCGCGGCAATAAGAAGAGCGGCGACGCCAAACATGAACGCTAAAGTGCGGTTCGCCATATCCGTACCTTTATTGTACCAAATGAAATCGCGATCAGGGTGCGGGACGATTCTCGTTCCCGGGCTTTTCGGGTTCCGGCATCTGCTCGAACTCCTCTTCCTGCGCGACCTCGACCGGATTCCGCTCCTCGGGAGGCGTGAGCGCCTCTTCGGCGGCGCGTTCCCGCTCGTCCGATTCGTTTTCCTGGTCGTCCCCCTGTTCGTCTTGCTGTGCGACGCCCCGTTGTCCGCGCCTCGCTCCGGCCGGCCGCGCGCCTTCGGCGGCCTGGACGGTCTGCTGCTCGGCCGTTTCGGCGAGCTTTTCCGTGGCGGCATTCTCGGCGGCTCCTTCGGCGGCAGCCAATTCCCCGCCTCCTTCGAGCGCCGCTCCCTTTCTAATAATCTTACTGGCTAAAGATTTCGGATTATTGGCGGCACGAATTCCGATGAGGACGGCAGCCGTGCGGCCGGGGATGAAGAACAGCTGGAGGACATCGTCGATGAATTGCAGGATCGCCGGCCAGCCGAATCCGACTTTGATGACGAAGACGCTGGTGAAAAATCCGTCGAACAGCAAGTTGATCGGCTCCATGATGGCTTCGCCGGGCAGGCCGACGACGCTTGCGGCGAACAGGTCGAATACGACCTCGAGCGCGTCGTTTGCAACCGCGAGCAGGATCAGGGCGACGATCCAGAGGGTGTCGAAGGGTTTTTCTTCCATAGCTCGCAGCCGTTAACTAGAGTCCCTGCGCCTTTTCCTCGAGCAGCTGTTCGGGATTCGTCGTGATGATCTGGTCCTCGAAATAGGAGGGGACGATCTGGATCGCGACGTGCCGCTTGCCGGCGAAGAAGATGCCGGTGCCCACTTCGGCCCCGAGCAGGAAGTTCTTTTCGGCCTCGGTGAGGTCGAACGCCTTTGCGACGATGTCGATCGTCGCCGGCGCCTGCTTGAGGAGCAGCTGGATCGACGAGTTCGTGATGATCGGCCGGCCGAGGGGCGCGCGCAGGAAGTCCTCGACGTCCTGCGTGATGGTCGAGATGCCGAGATAATATTTGCGGGCGCGCTTCACGAGGTCGTGCAGGAATTTGGCGCTGTCGTCGTTCTTCATCATGATCCATGCCTCGTCGATGAAGAGCAGGCGCTTGGCAAGCTTCGCGCGGATCAGGCTCCAGATGAAGTTCAGCACGAGGAACATGCCGATCGGGCGCAGCTCCTCTTCGAGGTCGCGGATCGAGAAGACGATGAGGCGGTTCGTGACGTCGATGTTCGTCGGCTGGTTGAGGAATCCTGCAAAGCTCCCCTTGGTGTATTTATAGAGCTTCTCGGCGAGGTCCTTGCCGCCTTCCATGCCGCGGAGGACGGTCTCGAGGTCGCCCAAGAGCGGCGGTTCCTTGCCGGCGAAGTCCCCGTCGGCCACGATGTCGCGCGACGCATAGGTCTCGGTGATCGCCCGGTCAAGGAGCGCGTCCTCTTCGGGGGTGAGCGCGCCGAGCATCAGCTTGAGGAGGCTTGCGAGCGTCACGACATGCGACCGCAGCACGTCCGACGGCGATTCGTTCTCGGGGATCAGCGGTACGTCGAACGGGTTGATGTGCTCGTGGGACGAGAGCGAGATGTTGAACATGCTGCCGCCGAACGTCTTCGCCAGGCGCTCGTATTCGTTTTCCGGATCGATCACGAGCACCATGTCGACGCCCGCCATGAGCGAGCGGATGATCTCGAGCTTCGTCGTGTACGATTTTCCGGCGCCCGATTTCGCGAAGACCACCTGGTTCGCGTTCTCGAGCGAGAAGCGGTCGAAGATGACGAGGTTGTTGTTGTGCAGGTTGATGCCGTACATGATCCCTTCGTTCGACGAGAGGTCCTCCGAGACGAACGGGAAGAACGACGAGATCGGCCCCGTGTTCATCGGCGTGTAGATCTGCAGCTTGTCGGCGTCGAGCGGCAGGACCGAGAACAGCCCTTCGAGCTGGCTGAAGAGCGCCGGCTTCAGATAGATGAGCTTCGCCTCCATCATGCTCGTGAGCTTGCTTTCGAGCTTGACGAGCTCGTCCTCGTTGTCGGCATAGATCGTGATATAGACGCCCGTGTCGAAGAGCTTCTCTTCGGACTGCTGCAGCGAGTCGCGCAGGTTCTCGATGTCCTGGACGGCGGTCTCGAGCATCGGGTTCCTCACGAGCCCCTTCTCCTGCTCGTCGGCGATCTGCGATTCGAGTTGCCCGGCCTTCTTCCTCAGGTTTTTGAGCGCCACGCCGGTATCGATCGGATTCACATAGATCGAGACGTCGAACAGGTTCGGCAGGTTGATGAGCGGCTCGAACCATCCGGTCGAAAGGTAGCGCGGATAGGACAGCACGAAGAACGTCTTCGCGAGCTTGTCGCCGATCTTCAGGTAGTTCGGAAAGACCTGCGCGCCGGCGGGGGCGATGATCTTCTTGATATCCTTGAAATTGGCCGATTCTTCGGGCATGGCTCCTCTATATTATTGCTGATCGGCGCGGGCGGCCGCGGCTCCCGTTCCCCGTTCGACGGTCTGGGGATTATAGAAATTATAGAAAAGCTCGACGAGCTCCTGGTTGCCGAGCGCCGTCGCCTCAAGCCCGATGGCAAGGAGGCCGGTGACGGCCTGGTTGACCCGCTGGTTCAGTTGGCCGACGTTCTCTTTGAAGTCTTGCTCGGCCTGTTCTTCCGATCCCGCAGCAGCGGCGGGTCCGTTTTTTTTGCCGCCGCCGAAGAGCCCGCCCAGGATGCCCTGGCTTGCGCTCTTGATGACCGATCCCAGGGGATAGAACGGGACGACGACCAGGAACATCTTTTCCATGATCGCGTTCTTTGCGACGAATCCCTTGATGAACTCGGCGTATTCGTCGATCTGGCTCTGGAGGATCGGCGACGTCTCAACCTGCTTGCGGCGCATAAGGGTCTCGACGTACTTGTCGATGTTCACCTTGCGGGAATGGATCAGGACCTGCAACGGGAAGTCGATGGAGTTCAGAAAGGTCTGATAGGTCTGGGTGATGATCGTCTGTTCGGTTTCGGACTTCAGCGCGAAGTTCACTCCGCCAACCAGGATGATCTGGCGAAGGCTGCCGTCCTTAAGGACGACCACGTCGTCGCGGATTTCCTTGATGTCGACGAGGTCGAGCGAGCTGCCGGTATCCTGCCGTGAAGGTGCCGCCATGTCCTTATTTTACAATGGAATCGCGAATCCGGCGAAGCGCCGGCCGGCCCTGGACCTCAGCGGTAATCGACGCGCCGCGCCGCCGCACGGTCCCCCGTCGGACGGGTGAAAATGTGATAGCGCTCGTTCATTTTGCGCTCAAGGAACTGCCGGTCCGAGGTCTTCTTGGTCGCCTCGCCCGTCTGGACGCTTTGCAGCTTCTTATGAAGCGACGATCCGGCGATGATATCGGCGATCTGGTCCAGTGAGATGCCCTTTTCCTTTTTCTCGGCGACTACCGGCGCCGGCGTTGCTTTGGGCGGGAGGACGGCCCGCGAAGATGACGGCGGTGCGGATTTTTTCTGCGGAAGCGAAACCGTCGGATGCTCGGGCTGCCAGACGTAGGTCTGGGGCTTCCAATAATAGCTCACGGCGGCAAGCACGACCTGCGGCAGCGGCCGGCCCTCGATCTTCACGAACGAAAGCGCGAGCGACGACCCGATGAGGACGACTGCGGCGATGATGAAAAGCCAGAACGAAACGAAGAAATAAAAGAAGGCGCTTATGAAGCACGCGACGCCCACGAAGGCGAATTGGCGCAACGAGAGCGGACCTATGACTTTGTCGTCGGTCTCGATGAATTGCGGGACCTGAAACTGCATCCCTTAAGTATAGTCCTTCCGGATCGGCTTTGAAGGGCCGGCGGCCGGATTGGTCAGCTTCGGTTGGGGCGTCGGAGGGGCCGGCGGCTTCGGTGTCGCGGTCGGCGCCGCGGGCGCAACCGGTGTCGCAGGTGCGACGGGTGTTGGCATTGCGGCCGTCGCGGGCGCGTGCGGTGGTGTGGCAGGTGCCACGGGCGCCGTGGGTGCGACGGGTGCGGTCGGTGCCGCACTCGTCATTTTCGCAGCACCTGGCATGACAGTCGGCTTCGGCGGCATGGGTGGCAGCGGGGGGAGGGGCGAGACGGGCGTAGCTGGCGGCGTAAAGGTGGGCGCAGGTGCGGTCGTCGCCTTAGGCGACGTCGATTGCGGCGGCGTGGGACCCGAAGGTTGCGATGCCGGCGGCGGCGTGGGGCCTGCGGGACGTTCGGTGACTCCGATCGTGGCGACGGGCACCTTCGGCGCGTTCGACGTCGAGGCGGCCGAAGGCACGCCAGATGTCCCCGGCTTTGCCGTCGTCATTTCGGTAACCGTCCGCTCGCCCGGCATGGGCGGCGTCTCTTTGAAATTGCTGTAATGCGGCAGCTTGGTCGTGCCGGAAGCCGGCTTCGCGGATGCGCCCGCAAGCGATCCGAGTTCGAGGACGGCCGCCTTCACGACATCCTTCGGCTTGATTTCTTCGAGCGAGATTTCCGCGCCGCCGCCCGGACGCGCAAGATGGAAATCGTTCTTCGCGCCGATCGACGAGAATTCCGCATCGTGATGCAGCATGACGGGAGGCGGTGCGGCTGCAGCCGGCTGAGCGTCCGATGGCGATGATGACGACGGGTGCGCGTCCGATGACGAGGTCATCTTCGACCAGCCAGGCTGCGAGAAGGGTGACGCTTTCGGCGCCGCGGGAGCCGGCATCGCGGCCTGCGGTGCGCCCTTTGCGGTCGACGACAGCGCCGCTGCCGCCTCGGAAATCGATGCGGGCTTTGCCGGCGGGGTCGCAGGCGATGCCGGCGTCGACGGCTTGGATGATGACGTCGACATGAGCGACGATGCCGTTACGAACGAAGGCTTCGTTCCCGTCGACGGCGAAGGGCTTGCGGCTGGCTGTCCGCCGCTTCCCGCGATGGATGAGAGCACGGCAGAGACCGGTTTTGCGGCAGGTCCCGCGGCAACGGCATGTTGATTGCCCTGCTGCATTCCCTGCGGCTGTCCCGCCCCACCGCTACTGCCTCCCTGAGGTTTCGGCGGCATCGCGGGCGATCCGCTGATCTGACTGAGCACGGTTTTGCCGGCATCAAGGGTCGCGGTGGTCACGGTGACGGACGGTTTGGGTGCGGGCGTGGTCGCGGGCGCCGCCTTGCCCGGGATAAGCGACGCGGTCTGCGTCGACATGGGGACGGCGTCGTGGACGATGTCGTTCATCATGCGGGGTGCCGGATGCGCGCCATTCCCTGCAAGAGGACTCGCGACCGGTACGGCGCCGGCCGGATTGTAGATCTTGTCGATCTCCTGTCGGATCGGAGCGAACAATCTTTCGTTCAGGGCGTTTTGAATATCGCCCGACGTCTTCGCGTCGAGCGCGATTTGTGTGACAAGTTCTGCTGCGAGGTCTTCGGGGTGAAGGAATCCCATCAGGACCCATCCGACAAGCTTGGCGACTACATAAATTTTTTCTTCGGGAACGTTTTCTCGCTGGCAGGTCTTCCAAACGAAATCAGAACCGGCTTCCGAGACGAGGGCTTCTCGCAGGACATCGGGGAGGGCGTCCCACCGCTCCAGGGCTTGGTTTGTGCTGATTGTCGTCATGATCTATGAGTGAGCGCCACCTTCGACGGCAGAGGCGGGAGGCGCAGATGTTGTACCCGTTCCGGGATCCTGAAGGACAGCGTTGTAGTCGAAGGCCTGTTTCCTGGCGCGGCGTGCCGTTTCGAGATTCTCCTCTTCCCGGGTCATCGTTTGCCTGAGCGCATCCTGCTCCTTCTTGAGAATTTCGATCTGAGCTTTCCCGGCGTCGATCTGGGTTTGGATGGCCTTCTTGTCGGCCTCGCTTTCGGTTTGGGCAATTTGCTTGGTGAGTCTTTCGATCTGATTTTCCTGTTCCTTGATAGCCTGGGCCTTTTCCGCGCTCTTAACGAAGAACGCCCGTTGAGACATTTCCGTTTGGATGACGTCGTCATAGACTCGGTTAAACGTCTGAAGCTGAGCCCCCTTCAGTTTAGAGATGGCGCTTGCGGGAAGATGAGGTTGGCGCAGGGCCATGTTTTTAAGCAACGACCGAGTTTTGAAGTCGTCCTTCCCGAAAACGTCATTGACGTTTGCCTTAGCGATGTCGCTCTTCAACAGCTTGTCGACGAATTTGCCCGATTCCTCGTCGATCTTGGGCTGCGCCTTGGTGCGAACATTCTCGAATTCACGAATTGCCGCCTCGATAGCTTGGGCATTTCCTGATTTCTTGGCGTTGGAAACCTTGGCTTCTGCTTCGATAACGGGCTGCATGGCTGCGCGCATCTCGGCGTTGTTACCGATGGCCTTGTCGGCCTCTTCCTGGTCGTGCTTCCATCCATATCGCTCGATGGCTGGCCGGTTGGCATCCATCCATGCGCCAACTGTCTGGTTGCGTACCATGGTGTCCGGCGCGAGCTTACCCTTTTCGCGAAGTTTCGAGATGTGCGCCAGGGTTTCCTCCATGCTCATCCTCCCCTTCAGGGCCTCCTTGATCGATTCGGGGTTGTCAGAGACATGTTTTTTTGCCTCTTCGACCATCTTGCTGTTCGTGATATAAGGTTCCATGGCGCGGCCTGCCTTGTTGGCTACGGTGCCGATCAGAGGAATCTTGGCGAGCGTCTGGTTTGATTTGAGCCCTTTCGATAATTTGTCTGCTGCCGGTTTCCCGATCCGGACAGCCGCTTTTTTGGTCTGCTTCGCGGCGAATCCCTTCACCTGGCCGCCGGCCCATTTCGCGCCGCTCACGACCGCTTCGGATCCTCCGAGCGAGAGGGCCTGCGCGGCAAAGAGGCCGCCGAGCGCGAGGCCGACGAGCACGATGTCGTTGAGGGCCTGCTGCGTCCATCCGCCATGCGCGGTGCTTGCGGCGCTTGCAGCATAGGGGTTGTTCGGGTTTTGCACGGCAGCCGCATCGATGTTCGCAGCCGGAACGGTCGGTGATCCGTTGAGCGCGACCGCCGAAAGCATGGCGACATACAGGAAGAACGTCACGAGCGCGGGAAAAAGCGCCCATTTGATGAACAGCCCCCACCACTTCGCGAAATAATCGAACTTCGGGAAGATCCATGTGAGCCAGGCAAGTGGCAATACGATGAGAAGGAATACGAGATAGACATAGCGAACGACGAGCATGATGCCGACGATGAGCAGGGTGAAGACGACGATGCCCAGAAAGATCGTCGAAAAGAAACCGGCGGTGACGGCCTGCATGAACGTCGTCGCCCCCGAAGAGTCGTTGCCTTTCGTCATATTGGCGGCAGCATTGCATACGAGCGCCGTTTCAGGATCCAGATCGCAGTCATTCGAAGCCTGCTGGGTGTTGCCGGCCGTCTGGGCGGGAACAATGTCCGGAGGAGCCTGGAATTTCGATACTCCGAAGTCGGTGGCCATAAGCGTTGCAACGTTATTGTCCCCTCCCATGGCACCAACGAAATAATTCGAAAGATTATCGGCCAAGCCGACGATCGGTCCCGTTATGACAAGCCCGAAATTGACAAGGATCGCCATGAGGACGAGCTTCCACAGGGATTGCTTGATGCCATAGCTTTCGCTGCGCAGGATGGTCGCGATCGCTATGATGATGATCCCAAGGACGAATCCGAGGTTCGCGATGGCGAGTGCTATCGAAAACCCCTGTTGGACCGTGGCGGAGTTGAACGCGCTTTCGTCAAGGTGAATGCCGAGGTTGATGATCTGCGCACTCAGGTCGACAAGCAGAAAGAGGAAGCTGTTGATGGCGGTGCTTATGAAAAGCACGGCGCTCGTAACCGGACTGGTGTACCAGTTGACCATGCTCGGGTTCGAACTTGCCGCCCATGTTCCGCGCGGAAGGGCGATCATCGTTCCCGTCAGGGCGGTCAGGATCAGGCCGGCTTTCTTGGTGAAAAACTTCTTCATCTCATTGCGTGACGATCACAGTGCAGGTTGCCGGCGTGTCACCTGTCGTGTCGCTCAGGGTCACCGTATAGGTTCCCGGTGCGACGAATGCGTGACTGAAGACGTAGCCGGTGGCCGTCGATCCGTCAGAAGACGCCCACGAATAATTGACCGTGCCGTTCGCGCCGGACTTCCCGCCGTTCGCCGATACGAAGATCGAAACGGAGCTCGAGGTGTTTTGCGCGGTCGGATTGCACGAGAGAGGAATGACGGGCGCCGTCGCTCCCCCGCTTTGGATCGACGAGGGGTTCGTTCCCGAGAGGCCGCTGTTGATCGCCTGAGTCGCGGTGTTTACCGCGAGGCTCGAGAGGCTGTTGAGCAGCGAGTCGGTGAGGGCGTTCAGCAGGCCGGCGATGTCATCGGCCGACGTGATGAGCTTGATCGGCGAATCGAGGATCGAGCTCAGGCTGTATCCGGTTGTGATGCCCGGGGTCGTGGTCTTCGGTTCCGACCCGTCGGCGCAGCTTCCGCCGTTCGAGACATAGACAGGGGTGTCGCCGGCATTGCACGATCCGCCGTTCGGATAGGCGTTCGCTCCCGACGGCGTTCGGCATTCGAGATGATAGCCGCTTTTCGGATCGCTCCCGTCCGCGCAGACGCCGTCACCCGTAAATCCCTGCGATGACGTGAGCTGCGTCGTTGCGGCGAGCTGCGCGTTCCGCGCATTCTGATCGGCGATCTGCGCCTGAAAATAAAGGCTTTGATAATAGTTGTTGACAGGAAGGGCGTTCACGCCGAACGCGAGCCATCCGCCGTTCGAGAAATTCTGATAGAACTGGCTGAGCGAATAGCCGCCAAGCGCCGCAGTGAACGTCCCCGCGCAATAGTTGTTGCCCGCGTTCACGTTATAGAACGTGCTCAGCGTGACCTGGATCTGCGGAAGGATTGATGGATTCACGCAGGCGAAGTTGCTGTTCAGATAGTTGAGCGCCCCCTGGGTATAGGACTGCACGAGCGCAACGCCCCACTGCTGAACGAACCGCGGCGCGCCGCTGCCTTGGATCCATTTGAGCACGTGCTGTTGGACGAGGGCGGTGAGGGCGTTTTTAAGAATCTGCAAAATGATGTCGTTCACATGCTGCAAGACGATCTCCGCGAATACGCTGGGGTCGAACGTGATGTCGCCGAGTCCGAAGATCGCGTGCGCCGTGTGGATGCCGAGGATGTTGTCGACGAAGGAAATCGAAGCCGATACGTCCTCGTTCGAATTCTTGCCGAAGTACAATCCGACCTGGCTCGCCTTCTGCATCTGAAGCTGCAGGTTCTGGAGCGCCGCCTGATATTTCGCCTGCTCCTCTTTGAAGATGATGCCCGTCTTCACCGGGTCGGCATTCGCGCCTTCCGCGAGCTGAAGGGAATTCTTTTCATACACGAGCATCATTACGAGGCTCTTATGGAAATCGGCAAGCTGGCTCGGAACGCGCAACGCGAGAACGTCGCCGAGCGATCCTTGAATCTGCGTATTGATCGCCGCCATCTGGCCCGGATCGGTTCCGAGCGAATCGACGGCCTCGCTGAGGTTCGTCGAAACGAAATGCTTGGTGAGGACGTCGTTCAGCGCCTTCCCGTATTGCGCGATGTCATCGCCGCTTGACGAGGTGGCGATCCTGATCGGCTGCATGTTCGCCTCAAGGGTCCAGTCGGGAATCTGCAGGCCCGCCGTCGCCGTCGCGTTCGCCACCTGCATGGCGATGGCGTTGATGTCCGGTTGGGCGAGGTTCGGATTCCCGTTCGCGTCAGGCGTCGCGCCGTTCGGATTCGCCGATATCACGCCGTCCAGATAGGTTTCGGCGAGCGCATTCGTGAGATTGCTGTCATCCGAAAGAGAAATGCTCGTGGTGGGAACGTCGTCCGAAATCACCTCGACGCCGTTTGCCACTGCGACGGCGGGAAGGAACGCGTTCTGATTCTGCAGGGGCGTCTGGGTGGGCGACTGTGACTCTTGTGATCCGGCTTGTCCATTTGCGGCCAGCGTGCCGGATGAGTCTGTTCCGGCGACCGACCCCGAGCCCCCGATATTCATCACAAGGACTGCCGATACGCTCGCAGCGGCAGCCAAAATCAAGAAACCGGTGATCAATTTCTTGACATCGATCATTTACCTCTATTATAGCTCTGACTTCCTCTTCTGTATTAGGGCTTTATCCACACAAAACGCTTATTTTTCCGATCATTCCGAATGTCCGGGCGCTGAAATCAGAAAAAAAGTTTTGCGATCGTGGCAACGTTGTCGATTGCAAGGTCCTGCGGCCGCTCCGAGGCGTTGATTCCTGCTTGGGCGAGCGTTTTTTCGATAAATTCGCGCGATTTGTCGGCGTGAGCCGCCACGTTGTTGAGAATCGTCTTGCGCGGTTGCGAGAAAACGGCCCTGACGGCGGAATAATACCGATCCTGACCGACGTCGCCATCGTTTTCCCTGAGCGCGAGAAGGACAACGGCCGAATCAACCTCGGGCGGCGGCGAAAAATCGCCTTTCGGAACCCGTGCGATGATCGTCGCATCGGCCCAGAACTGCACGCTTGCCGCGAGCCGATTCATGTGCGGAGGCTTGGCCGAGAGGCGTTCGGCGACCTCGTCCTGCACCATGAGGATGGTCCGTTCCGGCTTGTGCGGAAGCTCGCTCACGAGGCGCAGGAGCTTCCCGGTGATGTAATAAGGGATGTTGCCGACGAGCTTCCATGAGGCCCCGCCCATTTCGCTGACGGCAGAAGGAAGAAGCCTGAGGGCGTCGCCTTCCTTGACGGTCACCGCGGGGAGGTCGCGTACGAGTGCGGCGGCAAGCCGCGCGTCCTTTTCGAGGACCGTGATATTCGCCGCACCCGCCGATGCTTTGACGATGCGGCGCGTGAGCTCGCCGTGTCCCGATCCGATTTCGATCACGGCATCCCCCGCTCCGACGCCAAGCGCGGACGCGATCTTGTCCGCGACCGCGGCGTTGCGAAGGAAGTGTTGGCCAAGTCGTTTCATATCAGTCGAGAAATACGGAACGCTCTTCGAACCCCTCAGATTCGTCGAAACCATCGGAGTCGCCCGCGCCGAGGCCGCGCCGGCCGCGGGTGCCGTCACCATCATCATACGACGAGGCGCTCCCCGCGGCGAACGTGACGCAGTCCTCGGGAATTTCCGAAATGAACCGCGACGGGATTCCATAAAAGCTGATTGCGAGGTTCTTCCGCGCCCGCGTCATTGCGACATACATCAGTCGCCGCTCCTCTTCGAGCGACGCGTCGTCGTCGAGCGAGCGGCCGTGCGGCAGGAGTCCCTCGGCGGCTCCCGCGATGAAGACCGTATCGAACTCGAGTCCTTTCGCAAGATGAATGGTCATAAGGCTCACTTCCTCCCCCCGGTTTTTCTGTTCGTTCACGTCGTCGGTCGCCTGAAGCAGGCTGAGCTTTTCGAGGAAGTCCGGCAGCGATTCGAATTCTCCGGCAAACGCAACGAGTTCCGCTATGTTCTCTTCGCGCTCGTCGGAGTTGATGAAGTTATCTTCAAGATATTCGACGTAGTTGAACGTTTCAAGAAAAAGCTTGAGCGCGTCGACGGGTTTGATCGCGGGACCGCCGTCGTCCGCGGCGGTCGGGCCGCCCTGGAAGGCCGATTTTATAAGCCTTGCGCGGAATTCGGCGAATCGGCGCTTCGTGAGGTTTTTCTCAAGCCGGTCCTTCGCGACCTCGTCCTTGTCGTTCGAGATGTAGCGCAATGCGGCCATCGCATCTTTCACTTCGCGCCGTTCATAGAACTTGAGGCCGCCGAAAATGCGATAGGGAATGTCGCGACGGATGAGCGCCTGTTCGATCGCGCGCGACTGCGCGTTCGTGCGATAGAGGATGGCGATCTCTTCGGCCGCATCCTGCCGTTCGCCGCGGTTCCCCTGCTCCTCGCGCCGCAGGTCGTCGCGTACCCGCCGCTTGCCGATCTCCTGCGCGATCCATTCCGCCTCTTCGTTCTCGCCCCAGGCCTCGAAGAGCGCGATGCGCTCGCCGTCGGGATTCTTGGTCCAGAGGTTCTTCGGCGTGCGGAACGAGTTGTTCTTCACGACGCCGGCCGCCGCGCGGATGATCGTCCCGGTCGAGCGGTAGTTCTCTTCCAAAAAATGCACCGAGGCGCCCTTCCAGACCTTGTCGAAGTCGAGGAACGTCTTGATGTTCGCGTAGCGCCAGCTATAGATCGTCTGCTCGTCATCGCCTACGACGCTCAGGTTGCGATGCCCTTCGGCGAGAAGCGTGATGAACTCGCACTGCTTCGGGTTGATGTCCTGATATTCGTCGACCAGGATCGCGTCGAACATCGATTGATATTTTCTGAGCACGTTCGGATGCTGCCTGAAGATCGCGACCGGCTTCTCGATCAGGTCGTCAAAGTCGAACGCGTTATTGCGCGCGAGTGCCGCCTCGTAGTGCTCGTAAACCTTCACGACATTCCTCGAGGTCCCATCGGTTGCGGCCCGCAGCTCGTCGATGGCTCCGTCTTTGTTCTTGATCTCGGAAATCCTCTGCCCGAAAAACGCCGGCGTCTCCTTCTTGTTCAGCCGCTGCCGGTTGCCGAATGCCCCGTCCTCTTTCGGGGGCTTGGGCAGGACCGCCTTGACCGCCTTTTTGAGCAGGTCGAACGAATCGTGATCGTCAAAGATGGCGAAATTCGGACTGCGGCCAAGAAGCCGGCACTCCTTTCTGAGGATCCTCGCGCCCAGGGAGTGAAAGGTGCTGATCAGGGGTCCCGGAATGCTCACCCGGTTCGCCATCTCCTTTGCCGCCTTGTTCGTGAAAGTGATGGCACAGATTCGTTCGGGGCTCATCCCTGACTCGATAAGATGGACGATCCGGCTCGTGAGCGTCTTGGTTTTCCCGGTCCCAGCGCCGGCCACTATTAAAAGAGGCCCGTTTTTAGCCTTCGCTGCGGCTGACTGGGCCGGATTCATGGGGAAAATCGGTGGATTTGCCCTATTTTGATTGCTGCTCGTCATTGTGGTAACATAACCATATTAGTACCCTAGTCGTAAAAGTTAAAAGTAGGTATAAACCACTTTCAGTGGCTGTTTTTTTGGTTGGGACCCTGTTCGTGACCCGGTTCGCATTTCTGCCTCAGACGGGAACAGTCGTTGAGCGGGGCGTTTTCGGCGGTCCTTCGGCTGATCCTTCCGCGGCTTCCGGCATCCTGATTGCCACCGCCCAGGGAGCTGAAACGGGCGCATTGACCGATCAGGGGCTCGCCACGTTCGTGTCCGACGCCGACGTCTCAGGATCAAGCGGGCAATTGGCGCCGGCTCAGATGCCTGCGGACATCGTCGATCAGGGAGCCCTTCAGGATCCCGGCCAGCCGATCGGTCCTTCGGTTGCCAGGACGGGTTTGATAGATTACACGGTTCGGAACGGCGACAGCCTTTCGAAAATTGCTTCCTATTTCGGGGTTTCGGTTCAAACGATCCTCAGTGCCAATCCCGGCATCAAGGCGGGATCCCTCAAGGCGGGAGTCGACCTCAAGATTTTGCCGACGAGCGGCGTCATTTACGAGACGAAGCCCGGCGACACCCTCGCTTCGATCGCGGCAGCGTTCGGGATTCCTCAAGACAAAATAACGCAGTTCAACGCTTCTGTAAATTTCAACTCACTTGAATCTGGGCAGTCGATCGTGGTTCCGGGAGGAACTGACAGCGCGATCACCACGACGCAGGCAGGCGGTCCCGTCCTTCCGAACTTTGATAAAAACTTTATCATGCCGACGGTCGGCTATAACTGGGGTATCCTCCATCACGAGAACGCCGTCGATATCGCCAACTCCTGCGGCACGCCGGTTGACGCGGCCGCCTCAGGCATCGTCGTTCCCGACCCCGACGAATCGAATCAGATCGGAGGATGGAATGGCGGTTATGGAAACTTCGTCCTTATCCAGCATGCGTTCGGGAACAACATCGAAACCCGATATGCCCACCTCGAGAAAGTTCTCGTGCAGATCGGCGACTATGTGACGCAGGGCCAGGAAATCGGCCTCATGGGAGAAACCGGTGATGCGACGGGGTGCCATCTGCATTTCGAAGTGCTCGGCGCGCATAATCCCTTCGTCAAATAAGCCTTATAAGACGGGCATCCTATAGCTGAAGGCCTCTGCTAGGTGCCCTTCGGAAACTTCGACGCTTCGATCGAGGTCCGCGATCGTTCGTGCGACCTTTAGGATCTTGAAGAAGCTTCGCGGCGAGAGAAGGGATGCTTCGATTGACTCAAGGAGTCGCTCTGCCTGCGCCGTAAGCTTGATGTGATTTCTTAATTCCGCGGGAGTCATTTTTGCATTCGTTTTCCGTTTCGAAAACCGAGCACGTTGGATTTCCCTGCCTCGCTTTACCTCGGAACGAAGCGTTTCAGTTTCGGAGCGGCGCACGTCAGCGTCTCGGCTTCGTAACATTTCCAAAGAAACCCTTCCGACTGCGATCCGCATGTCGATTCGATCCAAGAGCGGTCCAGAAATCCTTTTTTGATATTTCACGACTTCATAAGCCGTGCACGAGCATGACCGTTCCTTGTCGCCGTAATACCCGCAGGGACAAGGATTCATCGCGGCGATCAGCATGAAGCCTGCCGGGAACGCGATCCTTCTTCTTGAACGCACGACCTCCATCCGCCCCGCGTCGAGCGGCTGGCGAAGCGCCTCGATTACTCCCCTGCGGAACTCCGGCAGTTCGTCGATAAAGAGGATGCCCCGATGGGCCAGGCTTATCTCCCCCGGTTTGGGATCCTGTCCCCCGCCGATGAGTGCGACTTGGGAAATCGTATGGTGTGGCGCGCGGAATGGCAGCGATGCGATCAGGCCGTTCGGCTTGAGTCCCGCAGCGCTCCAGATTTTCGTTATCTCGATCGAATCCTCGATGGTCGGCTCAGGCAGGATGCCGACGCAGGCGCTTGCGAGAAGACTTTTCCCAACGCCGGGCGGTCCGATTAGGCAAATGTTATGTTCTCCAGTCAGGGCAACGAGAAGCGCGCGCTTCGCCGTTTCCTGCCCCTTGACCTCCGAAAAGTCTGGAGCCGTACGGCTGATGAATTTTTTCTTTGTGCGGACTTCTTTCTCGGGTGTTGGTGGCCAGGAATTGATGGCGTCGATTGCCTCGCGGAGTGTTTCTAAAGGTATGACCGTCAATCCTGCGATGACCGAAGCTTCGGCTGCGTTTTCTGAAGGAAGAAAGAGATATTTGAAACGCTCCTTTGCGGCCCGTTCAGCGATGTTAAGGGCGCCCGAAACTCCCCTTAACCGGCCATCAAGCGCCAATTCGCCTATGAATACGGACGTCCTTTCGTCGAATTTCTTAATTTGGTTTGTTGCCGCTAAATAACCTATGGCAATCGCCAGATCATATTGTGAGCCAGTCTTTCGAAAGTCAGCCGGCGCCAAATTTATTATTATTTTTCGATTTTCTTGATTTGGGGATTTTATTCCTGTGTTTCTGATGGCGGAATTTACCCGCTCCTTCGCCTCGTTCAGCGACTTATCGGCAAGACCGACAATTGAAAAATCATGAAGGCCGACATGAACGTCGGCCTCCACCTCGATGATTCTTGCCTCTACCCCTTCTAATTCAGCAGAAAAGATCCTCGAAGGCTTTCTAGCCATTCGTTATGTTTAACAGAATGGCCATTAAATAATTATTAAATGACTTACTTGCCTTGCTTATCGTTTATGCAAAACCGAGATTCCGGGTCTATTTCCAATATGGCCGCTTCAATTGATTTCCCGCATTTTTCACAAATTCCATAAACCCCCTTCGATATCTTATCCAAAGCCGAAGTTATATCAGAAAGGCGCTTTTTAAGATCTTCGGTTATGGCCATTTGATTGCCAACCTCTTCCGATATATCGGACTCTTCTTCGAAGCGGACAACATCGACACCAAGGTCGACGGGTTTTTCATTCCTTTTTATTTCTTCAAGGATCATCACTCGCTCTTTTTCAAGCTTGCTTTTATATTCGCTTAATTTTTCATTTGTCATAATTGACACCATAAGATAAAAATTTTTATGCGTCAAATCCGGCAAATTATGACAATATTCCGGCAAAAAATCCGGCAAAAATATTCCGGCAAACTTCATTAAAAAATCATTAAAATTGCCGAATTAAAAATCATAAAAATATCCAATAAACATAGATTTTCTCTAGTGATAAACAAAAATGTTTTTCAGAATGTTTGTCGCTAAACAACCCATAATTCATTTTCCGATGTTTAGCGCTAAACATCCATTAATTCATTTAAAATTGTTTAGCGTGAAACATTTATAAAATAATTAGCGAATGTTTGTCGCTAAACAACCAATAATTCATTTTAGGATGTTTGTCGCTAAACATCCTAAAAATCATTTATAGAAACAGATGAAACTGAAAAACAATTTCAGAATGTTTGTCGCTAAACATCCCATAATTCATTTTTGGAGTGTTTAGCGCTAAACATCAATTAATTCATTTATGGAAAATAGGAAACTGGGACGACTCGGAGAAGAGATTGCTTTAAGATATCTCTTAAAAACGAAGCACGTCATCATTGAAAGAAACTTCAAGAAGAAATTTGGCGAGATAGACATAATAGCTCGATCCATTGATGGGATGCTCATTTTTTGCGAAGTGAAGACCATGGCTTTCGGTGACTCTGCTCAGATGAACATATTTAAGCCGAGCGATCGCATCAACTTCAAAAAGATTCAACACATGAGACGGATGGCCCGCTTTTATTCATTAAAGAATTCAAGCCTGGTTTTCGACATCGGTTGGCGCATTGACGCGATTTCGGTTTTTATAAAGAGCGAGCACAAAGCAGACGTCGTGCACTTCAAAAACATCGCTTGACACCTTTCTTGTTGTTCTATAGTATTAGGGTAATGACCGCTTCGAAGCGGCCTTTTTTACAAAAACAATGTTAAACATCAAAGAACTATCAAAAGCGCTGCGACAAGTTTCCGAAGAGAAAGGACTCGAACCGGAGAAGGTTTTGGAGGTCATCGAGTCGTCGATCGCCGCTGCGTACAAAAAGGAATACGGAGAGCGGGGAGAGGTGGTGAAGTGCAGCATCGATCAGAAGACCGGAGAGCTTCACTTCTGGCAGATCAAGAAAGTGGTTGATGAGACGACGGTTCGATTCGTCGAAGAAGGCGAGGAAGGGGTTGAGACCGAGAAGAACGAAGCGGCGGAAAGCGAAGAGCCGAAGCTTCCGCGATTCAACGCGGAGCGAGACATCATGATTGAGGAAGCTCGGAAGACGAAGAAGGATGTCGAGCTCGGCGATGAGCTTTCGTTTCCGCTCGAGACGCACGAGGATTTTGGACGCATCGCCGCACAGACGGCCAAGCAGGTCATTCTGCAGAAGCTTCGCGAATCGGAGCGGGATTCGATTCTGAACGAGTGGCGGGGTCGTGAGGGGCAGATCGTGAGCGGCGTCGTGCAGCGCTTTGAACGGGGAAACATCTTCATCGATCTCGGCCGCACCATCGGCGTGATGTTCGCGAACGAATCGATCCCGGGCGAGCACTACCGCTCAGGGGAGCGGTTGCGATTCCTGGTTCTTGCCGTCCAAGAGGATACGCGCTTGCCTGGCATCATCCTCTCCCGGTCCCATCCTAAATTTGTCGTGGAGCTGTTCCGCATGGAGGTTCCCGAACTGATGGAAGACGCAATCGAGGTGAAGTCGATCGCCCGCGAGCCCGGCAATCGAACCAAGATCGCCGCGGCTTCGAAGGCCGAAGGCGTTGATCCTGTCGGCGCTCTCGTCGGCCAGCGGGGAACACGCGTCATGGCGGTGAACAACGAGCTCGGCAATGAGAAGATCGACATCGTCGAATGGTCCGAGGAGCCCGAGAAGTTCATCGCGAACGCGCTTTCGCCGGCGAAGGTTGACGGCGTTGAGATCATGCCGCGCCGAGAGGCGAGGGCATTCGTCCCCGAGAACCAACTGAGTTTGGCGATCGGCAAAGGAGGCCAGAACGTTCGGCTCGCCGCGAAGCTTACCGGATGGAAGATCGACGTGCGGTCGCAGACTGATCCTGAATCGGTTCAGGAAGGGGGAATCGCGGGCTTGACAGATGAGGCTGATTCTGGTCAAATACCGCCTCAGGAAGACGGTGAGCGCGAGGACATTGCATTATAAGACGGCCAATCTACAATCAATCAATACGAACATGCATAACAATCCCTGGGAACTGATACCGATCGGTGAGAAGGCGCCGGACGTGGTGAATGTTGTTATCGAAATCCCGAAAGGGAGTAATAACAAGTATGAGTTCGACGAAGAGCTCGGCGTCATCAAGCTTGATCGAGTTCTCTATTCGCCGTTTCATTATCCGCTTGATTACGGGTTCATCCCTGCCACGCGATCCGAAGACGGCGATCATCTTGATGCGCTGGTGATCGGGAGCGATCCGCTGCCGGTCGGATGCCTTGTCGCAGTCCGGCCGATCGGCATGCTGAAGATGATCGATTCGGGCGATCCCGATGCGAAAATCCTTGCGGTGCAGGATAAGAATCCGCGGTTCGACAAGATCAAGAGCATCAAGGACATCGAAGCATTCACCCCGCATCTTCTGAAGGAGGTAGCCCACTTTTTCGAGCGGTACAAGGATCTTCAGGGTAAGAAGGTCGAAATTCAGGGATGGGACGACGTCGCAGCGGCGAAAGCCGAAATTAAAAAGGCCGAAGATGTTTATACAAAAGAGCACTAGAACCAAATCCATGGAATACGAAAACCAATATCTCATTCCCACGGTCATCGAGAAGTCGCAATATGGCGAGCGGGCCTATGACATCTATTCGCGTCTCCTCAAGGAACGCATCATCTTTCTCGGCGGGCCGGTTACGGATGCGGTGGCGAACACCGTGATCGCCCAGCTCCTTTTCCTCGATCACGAGGATCAGAAGAAGGACATCCTCCTCTATATTAATAGCCCGGGCGGCTCGGTCACGGCGGGTATGGCCATCTATGACACCATGCAGTTCGTGAAGGCGGACGTCTCGACGATTTCGATCGGCGTCGCCGCGTCGATGGGGGCATTCCTGCTTGCGGCCGGGAAGAAGGGCAAGCGGTTGGCCTTGCCGAATTCGGAGATCCTGCTTCACCAGGTCGCCGTCGATTCGATCGGGGGACAGGCGACCGAGATCGAAATCTCGGCCCGGCAGATCCTGAAGACCAAGCAGCGGCTGAATCAGATCCTCGCGAAGCACACCGGGCAGACGCTTGCGAAGATCGAGCGCGATACCGAGCGCGACTTCTGGCTTTCCGCCGACGAAGCGAAATCTTACGGCGTGATCGACGAGATCATCAAGAAGCTCTAAGCGCCGCGAGAAATGGGAGAGGCCTCGACGATGGTCGTCGAGGCCTTTTTCACATTCGTTTGCAGGGTCTCACCGTGGTGTTGTCGATGAAGTAGTGGGCGGGGCACGTGTCCGAACCGCACACGACCGGAAAGAGCCCG
This sequence comes from Minisyncoccota bacterium, assembly GCA_035541435.1. GTDB lineage: Bacteria > Patescibacteriota > Minisyncoccia > UBA6257 > 2-01-FULL-56-20 > JAKAGE01. The sequence continues at coordinate 99,652 of DATKNL010000010.1, forward strand.
GCAATCTGTTTTTTCCTGACGAGTCCGAGCATGCCGCATTCAGGACATGCAAGAACCGCCCAATACGGATCATCTTCCGTCTCCTGCCTCCCGGCATTCTCAAGGACGTAAACGCTGCCAGGCGACATCAGTTCAGGCGTCCAATCGCCTACCTCGGTCAATTCGGTCACCATCGTCACCTCCGGGTCTTGCGGATCTACCTTCATGCTACCCCTCAAATCGTGGTAGAATCAAGCCAATGACGCGCGAGGATGCTGTAAAAAACCTGCTTTCGAGGAACGTCGAAGAGGTCATCGAAGAGGGCCATCTTCGGGCTGCCATGAATGGCACGAAGAAACTTCGGGTCAAACACGGCATCGATCCTACGGGTCCGAAAATCCACATTGGCCGTGCCGTCGTCCTTTGGAAGCTGCGTGAATTTCAGGATTTGGGGCACAAGATCGTCCTGGTCATCGGTGACTTCACGGCGCAAATAGGGGATCCGTCGGACAAGCTTGAGAAGCGCCCGTTCCTTTCCCACGAGCAGGTCAGGAAGAACCTCAAGGGATATCTTGATCAGGTCGGCCTGATCCTCGACATGAAGAAGGTCGAGGTCCGCTATAACAGCGAATGGCTCAAGAAGCTGGACTTCCAGCAGATTTCACAGCTCGCAGAAACCTTCAGCGTCCGGCAGATGATCGAGCGGAAGAATTTCAAAGGGCGTTGGGAGAATCACGAAGAAATAAGCCTTCGCGAATTCCTCTATCCGCTCATGCAGGGTTACGATTCGGTCGCCATCAAGGCCGACCTTGAACTTGGCGGTACGGATCAGCTTTTCAACATGCTTGCGGGCCGAAGGATCCAGGAGTATTACGGCCAAAAGCCGCAGGACGTCATGACGACCAAGATGGTGATCGGCCTCGACGGACGGAAGATGTCGACGAGCTGGGGGAACGTCGTGAACGTGAGCGACGCCCCCGATGAGCAGTTCGGAAGGCTCATGTCGCTGAACGATGATCTCATCGCCGAATATTTCGAGACGGTTACCGGCGCAGCCATGAGCGATGTCGCGGCGGTACGAAAGGCGCTTTCAGCCGGCAGGAACCCGCGCGATCTTAAAATCGAGCTGGCCTCGAGCGTCGTCGAACGCTATCACGGCGCAGCTGCCGCGTCTTCGGCCCGGGAAAAATTCGAAAAACTTTTTTCCAAAAAGGAAGTACCGGCGGATGTTCCCGAGCTGAAACTGAAAAAGGGTGCCATGACGGCCCTCGATCTCGTTGTCGCCGCGGGCGCGAAAAGCAAAAGCGAGGGACGGCGCCTTATCGAACAGGGAGCATTCGATTTCAACGGAAAGACCGAAAAGGATCCCGGAGCCACGCTTGTCCTCAAGGGTGGAGAACTCATAAAGCTTGGAAAACATAGGTTTTTCAAGGTCAGATAGGGGACTATCACAGATTATCCACAGATAGTGCTTGTGTTATCCCGAGCGGTGGTAAGATTAATACAGATTCATTAAAAGCATCCATATCCTCAGCAACCGCTCCCGGTGAGCGGCACATAAAACATTATCCCTTCTGTTTTCTGCGCAGAGCGCAGTATCGGTCATCATCCTCACATCAGGGTCCACCAATCGGCGGACCCTTTATTTTTCTTTGCAATTTTTTGAACAAGGGAGTATAACAGGAGGCAGTTCGCTTGATATCGGAGAGGAGGAAGGGATTGGACTTCGCAAAACTTGAAGAAGCGTACCGACCATTTCGGGAAGAGCTTATCAAAAGGAATTTTTTCGAACAAGGGGTCGAGGAAACGTTCGCGGCTATCCGCGGTTTCCGTCTGATACGGCCTAAATCAAGAAGCTATCAGGAGCCGGGCGAAATGTGCTTCGTCTATGTTCCGCCGCTGAAGCAGATCGTCGAAGGCAATGATTATCGGGTGGTGGTTTGTTCGACGAAGCGCCGCGAAGGATGGGTTGGCAAGGATTCTGCGTGGGTGATCATCGTCGATCGTTCGGGAGAGAAACTCTATTCGAAAGGCCCGTTCGTCCGACGAAGCCCTGCGGTGTTTGACCGCGTTCTTAAAGAGGCGAAGGTCGCCCGGTGGCGGGTGTACTATCGTCCAAACGAATGCCCGAAGGGCTGTCGGGCTCCCATGCTGCTTGTTCATGAGATCGGTCGGCTCAAATCCCAGTATTGGCGATGCGCCGTCTGTCCGAATGATCGCAGCCATAACCGACGTTTCGATGACATCAGGAAGCCGCTTCCGCCCGACGTCATGGAGGAGCGGTTGCGTGGGCGAAGGCAGCGATCTAAGGAGCGCAAGAAGATGCGGGAGGCCGGGAAGGATCCATTCGCCGCTTTCAAATTGCGGATGCGGCATCCTTGGAAGAAGGTGCCGATCGATACCCCGCTCCTCTTTTAGCGGAAGTTTTCATAGGGATGCCCGCGGGCGTCCCTTATTTTATTTCTTTCGGATAGCCGTAATTCGGTTCAAGGCCCTGCGAGCGCAGCAGCGCGAGGTTCTCGTCGTCCATGTCCTTCAGCCATCGGACGTCCACGCCCATCTTCTCGCCAAGCGCGATCAGCGTGCGCACGTCCTTCGGGAAGCATGTGCCGTTATAGCCGCGGAATCCTTCGTACATGACCTCGAGCCCGTAATGCCCGATCCGCGGGTCGGCGCCGATCAGCGCTTTGATCTCGTCATAATCGACTTCCAGCGCCTGTGCGAAATCATAGACTTTGTTCGCGATGGCGACCTTCGATGCGAGGATCGTGTTCGATGCGAACTTCACAAGCTCGGCTTCGCGCGCCGGAACGATTTTCACATATTCGCGCGGCGCGGTTGGCAACAGGTCGAGGATTTCCTGGGCGACCGATTCGCTTTTCGCCGTGGTCCCGATGAGTTGGCGCGGGGGATTGATGAAGTCCTCATAGGCCGTGGCGGCACGCAGGAATTCGGGATTGAAAAGGACGGCGTGCTGCGGAAATTTTTTCTGAAACGAATCGGTCGTTCCCGGCGGAATCGTCGATCGCAGGACGACGACCTTCTCGCTGTTCAGGATCGAAACGGCGGATTCGACATACGAGAGGTCGGTGAAGCCGGTCTTGGTGTCGAACGGCGTATTCACGCAGACGAAGACGATGTCGGCGCGGTTCACCTCGCCGGGCGAGCCGACGCCTTTCTTATCGTAGCGGAGGGTCTCGATGCCGTTGTCCCGGAAGTACCGGTCGACCGAACCGCCCAGGAATCCGAGCCCGATGACGCCTATTTTTTTCTGCGTTTTGATCATGAGCGGGTAACGGGAGTCGGACCCGTGTCTGCTCCTTGGAAGGGAGCCATAATAGCCGTTATACGATACCCGCGTTTGTGTTCCATTGTATATGGTTTGCGGGCGCTTCTCAAGCGGTGAATCCTTGATTTTTAAGGCCACTTTTGCTAGAAATAGGGTATTCAATGGACAGAATTTCACGACGGACGAAGGCCCTTGTGGCCTTCATTATTCTTGTAGCGGGCGGGTTTGCGATCACGGTCGTGTGGGGGAGCAGGAATCAGGTTCCCGAGGCGTTCACCGACGCCCGCTTGCAGGGCGCCCTCATTTCCCAGACGATCGTAGGCATTTCGAATTCCTCGACCCAGGAGCTCGCCGAGATCAACGCGCTTGACCGGAGCGGGAACTACGCCCAGGCGCTTTCCCTTACGACCGACCTCGTGAACCAGAGCCAGCAGCTCCGGGACCAGGGGGTCAAGCTGTCGAATCAGGTCGGGACGATGACGCAGAGCCTGTCGAGCATCAATTCGTTCTATGCGCAGCAGGCGGCGCTCGAGTCGATCTCGAGCCGGCTCGCGCTCATCAACCAGCTCATAACCTATAGCAACGACCTTGACCGGCTGCTCGCCGTGCTTCAGGCGCGTTTTTCGGGAACCTATGAGCCCGCCGGGACCGTGCAGGGCATCGTTGACCAGATCAACACCGACGTGAACGCGATCAACAACTTCAACACGCAGGCGGAGCAGGCGATGGATCAGTTTGATAAGATAGTGAACAAGTAGGGCGCGTAGCTCAACGGCAGAGCAGACGTCTTATACACGTCCGGTTCCTGGTTCGAATCCAGGCGCGCCCACATCGCGTTCCGCACCCCGCGCAATCAAAAAACCCCTCGAGCAGCGAGGAGCTTTTTGCAACGCACTATGTTCCGATCCTTACTTCATCGCCGGCATCGCGGTCTTCGAGCTGCAGGTGCCGCAGTTCTTGCCGTGGGTGACGGCTTCGAAGATCGCCGAAAGGCCAACGAGGACATAGACGACCATGGCGATCGTGCCGGTCCCGAGCGCCCAGGCGACAAGGTTCATGCTGAAGGCGAAGAAAAGCCAGTTGATGCCGCCGATGACGAGGAGGATAAACGCAATGATGTGGAGTGTTTTCATGGGGATGAATTGCTCGCTCTACTTCGACCTTTTATTCATTATACCAATCGGCATGCGCCGCCGCGCCGCAAAGCGGCGTTTTCCATGCTGTTAACGGGGTGCCGCTAGGCCGTGATCGGCTTAAGCTTGTAAGGCTTAAGGAGGCCATAGAACTCGTCTCCTTCAAGCGTTTCCTTCTCAACCAGCGTGTCGGCGACCTTCTTAAGGGCGGCTTTGTGGGTCTTAAGGATCCGCTCCGCGGTCTGATAGGCGTGCGTGAGGAATCCACGAACCTGCTTGTCGATCTCTGCGGCGACCTCTTCGGAATAATCCTTTTCCGACGAGATCTCGCGGCCGAGGAAGACGAGGTCCTCGCTCTTGCCGAAGGTCATCGGTCCGAGGTCGCTCATGCCATATTTCGTGACGAGCCGCCGCGCGAGGTCGGATGCCTGCTTGAGATCGTTCGAGGCTCCCGTCGAGACGTCGCCGAATGTCAGCTTTTCGGATGCGTAGCCGCCCATCATCATGGCGAGGTCGGCGAGGAACTGCGCGCGCGTGCGCAGATGCTGGTCTTCGGTCGGCAGCTTCATCGTATAGCCGCCGGCGAATCCGCGGCTGATGATCGAGACCTTCTGTACGGGATCGGCATCCTTCACGCCGGCCGCGACGAGGGCATGGCCGCCCTCGTGATAGGCGGTGATCTCCTTTTCGCGCTGCGAGATGACGCGGCTCCGGCGCTCGGGGCCGAGGATGACCTTCTCGGCGGCTTCGAACAGCTCTTCCTGGCCGATGATCTTCTTGCCGCGCCGCGCCGCGATGATCGCGCCTTCGTTCATGAGGTTTGCCAGGTCGGCGCCCGAGAAGCCCGGCGTACGGATGGCGACCTTGCGGAGATCGATGCTCTTGTCGAGGAGCTTGCCTTCGGCGTGGATCCTGAGGATCGATTCGCGGTCATTCATGTCGGGAAGGTCGAGGATCACGCGGCGGTCGAACCGTCCGGGACGGAGGAGGGCCGGATCGAGGATGTCGGGACGGTTGGTTGCGGCGAGCACGATCACGCGGGTGTCGCGGTCGAAGCCGTCCATTTCGACGAGGATCTGGTTCAGCGTCTGTTCGCGCTCGTCGTTGCCGCCGCCGAGGCCGGCGCCCCGCTGGCGTCCCACGGCGTCGATTTCATCGATGAACAGGATGGCCGGCGCGGCGCGTTTCGCGGTCATGAAGGCGTCGCGGGTTCGGGAGGCGCCCACGCCGACGAACATCTCGACGAATTCGGAAGCCGAAATATAGAAGAAGGGAACGTTGCTTTCGCCGGCGACGGCGCGGGCGACAAGGGTCTTGCCGGTTCCCGGGGGTCCCATGAGCAGGATGCCGCGGGGGATCCGCGCTCCGAGGTCAAGGAATTTTTTAGGATTTTTTAAGAAGTCAACGACTTCGATCAGCTCCTCTTTCGCCTCCTTGAGGCCTGCGACGTCGCGGAACATGACCTTGTCCTTGAATGTCGAGAGCCTGAGGTTCGAGCGTCCGAAGCTGAAGGCCTGGTTCACGCCGGTGCGCGCCTGGCGGAACATGAGCCAGAAGAAGAGGGCGATGGCGAGGATCGGAAGGACCGTCGTGGCGAGGATGCCGGCCCAGAAGTTCCACTCGGACTGGCTCTGCACTTCGAGCGTCACGCCGTCGAGGCTCGACGAGGTCACGCCGTAGTTGGCGAGCGTCTGCGTTATGCCGAGCTCGGCTTCCTTGTTGGATTGCGCCGTGCTGCCGTCCTTGTAGGTCACGGTGAGCTGGTCGCCGTTCACGGTGATCTTCTTCACCTGTCCGGCGTTCACCTTTTGGGCGAGGTCGTTCAGGCTCACGGTCTGCGAAGGCGCCTGCGGGCCGGCGAAATAGGAAAAGATGAGCGAGAGGACGATCAGGGTTATGACGGCCCAAATGATGTTCTTGGTGAGGTTGGACATGGTTAGTGATACGAGAGACGGTTAAGCGCAGGTGCGTCAGAGCTCCTGCGCGTTTGTATATACGTATAGTTTAAGAGAAATATTTTGGAGGGTCAAAACGAGAGCAGCGGAAAGGACAATCCTTGTGCTTTTGAATGAATCAGATTATCCTTGTGTTGTTTAGGATGGTGCCTATAGTGTAACGGTTAGCACTAGGGTCTGTGGCACCCTCGGTTCGGGTTCAAATCCCGATAGGCACCCAAGAAAAAAGCGCCACTCAAGCGGCGCGCGGTCTCGCAGCGTCGCGCGCGACCTTACAGGCTGTTCAGATAATTGGCGATATCCGCTCCGCGTTGCAGGAGCGTTGGCTTGTCCTCGGTTTCGGCGAGCGCGCGCATGAGGTCCTCGAGCTTGCCGACATCTTCGGGGTAAATGGTCTTCAAGCCGCTCCATCCGAGGGAGGCATTGAGCGAAGCTTTGAGTTGCTCAAGCTGCCCCGGGGTCAGGGTCTCGATGATGGACGCAAGGGGCGATTTCTTTTCGTGAAGCGCGGCCATGATGCCCGCCCATTCGAGCACATGGCGCTCCTCGTCGCTCCCGGGCTCGTACGTCCGGCTTTCGCCGAAATCGCCCAAATGTTCCTTAGGAAGTCCTTCGTTCATGACGCCTTCATTCTAGCAGAACGGCTTCGGATGCGGGCATGCGGAACGGAAAAGAGGTATTATAAATGGCATGATCTAGGGCCTTTCAAGCATGCCGGCAGTCAATAAACCTTATTTTTACCTTCTTTATGAACCTTCATGATCCCGTGCTTGAAAAGCTAATAAAAGAGGAATTGCGGCGGCAGCGCGAATCCCTCGATTTCATTCCCTCTGAAAACATCGTTTCGAAAGAGGTGCTCGAGGCCCTCGGTTCGGCGCTCACGAACAAGTATGCCGAAGGCTATGCGGGTGCCCGTTATTACGGCGGCAACCAGTACGTCGACCAGATCGAGACGCTCTGCAAGGAGCGCGCGCTCAAGGTCTTCAGGCTTTCGCCGAAGCAGTGGCACGTGAACGTGCAGCCCTATTCCGGTTCGCCGGCGAACCTCGCCGCATATCTTGCGCTCGTCGCGCCGGGCGAGAAGATCATGGGCATGGAGCTTGCGATGGGCGGCCATCTGACGCACGGACACACGGTGAGCGCGACGGGAAAATTCTGGAACGCGATCCGCTACGGCGTCGACAAGAAGACCGAGACGCTCGACTATGATGCCGTCGCGCGGCTGGTGAGGCGCGAGCGCCCAAAGCTCATCGTCGCAGGATTCACCGCCTATCCGCGCACGATCGATTTCGCGAAGTTCCGAAAGATCGCCGACGCCATGGGCGCCTATCTCATGGTCGACATGTCCCATTTCGCGGGACTCGTCGCCGGCGGCGCGCATCCGTCGCCGTTCCCTTATGCCGACGTCGTGACGACGACGACGCACAAGACGCTGCGCGGACCGCGTGGAGCGATGATCTTCGCGAACCGCGATTCGAAGATCGCCGCCAAGCATTTCAAGGGGACGAAGCTCGACATTGCGAAAGCGATCGACCGCGCGGTGTTCCCCGGGCTGCAGGGCGGTCCGCACGTGAATCAGATTGCGGCGACGGCCGTCGCCCTTCGCGAGGATGCCGCGCCGGCGTTCAAAAAGTACGCGCATCAGGTCGTGAAGAATTCGCGGACGCTTGCGCGCGAGCTGCAGCGGCTTGGCTGGCGCATCGTCTCGGGCGGCAGCGACACGCACCTCATCCTGATCGACGTCGCCTCGCGCGGGTTGTCCGGCAAGGAGGCGAGCCAGCGGCTCGAGAACAGCAACATCATCGCGAACAAGAACACGATCCCGTTCGATCCGCGACCGCCGATGGATCCGTCGGGCATCCGGCTTGGGACCCCGGCGCTCACGACGCGCGGCATGAAGGAGCGCGAGATGAAGGTCGTCGCGAAGCTTCTCGACGACGTGCTTGGCAAGGATAGGAACGTGAAGGCGGACGTCGTGAAGCTCTGCAAAAAATTCCCGCTCGCATCGCTCGCGGGCTGACCCCGTCACGGCATGAACAGGAAGATCCTCCATCTCAAGCGGAGCGATCCCGTCATGAAGTCGCTCATCGAAGGGATCACGCTTCGCGCGATCTCGAACCGGCGCGGCCACTTCGAGGCGCTCGTCGAAGCGATCGTGAGCCAGCAGCTTTCGGTGAAGGCGGCCGACACGATCTTTGCGCGCCTCGTCGCCCTGGTTCCCGGCAAGCCGTTCCCGACGCCGCAGGACTTCCTGGCGCTGTCGCCCCGCCGGATGCGTTCGGCTGGCCTTTCGCGCATGAAGGTGAGCTTCATCAAGGATCTTGCGCGCAAGGTCCTTGACGGGACCGTCGACCTGAAAAAGATCGGGACGTGGACCGATGACGAGGTCGTCGAGCACCTTACGGCCGTGAAGGGGATCGGGACGTGGACGGCCGAGATGTTCCTGATCTTTTCCCTCGGACGGGAAGACGTCTTCTCGTATGGCGACTTGGGCTTGCGGAACGCGATCAAAAAGGCCTATAACTTGAGGAAGCCGCCGAGCGAGCAGCGCGCCAGGGCGATCGCGCTGCGGTGGAAGCCGTACCGCAGCCTGGCGAGCCGCTATCTCTGGGCGAGCCTCGGCAATACGCCGGTTCAAAAGAAGCAGAAAAGGAAACGACCATGATCATCGACGGCAAGGCCATCGCGCAGGGAGTCGTCAGGCGCCTTTCGGCGCTCCCGCGTCCGCAGAAGTTTTTCGGCGCGGCGCTCGTGGGCGACGATCCGGCGTCGGTCAATTTTCTCAAACAGAAGGAACGCGTGGCGAAGGAGCTCGGCGTCGAGTTCCGTCTTTACCATCTTTCGGATTCGATGACGACCGACGACCTTCGCCGCGAGATCGGGCGTCTTGCCGAACCGAAAAACTGCGGAGGGTTCATCGTGCAGCTTCCGCTTCCCGAGCGCGTGAACCGGCATTACGTGCTGAACGCGATCCCGAAGGACAAGGATGCCGACTGCCTTGGCGAGCCGGCGCTCGGCGCGTTCTATACCGAGCGGGGGACTGTCGCGCCGCCGTCGGTCGGCGTCGTCGAACAGATCCTGCAGCTCGAGCACATGAATCTTCGCGAAAAGAAAGTCGTCATGGTGGGTGCGGGGTTCCTCATCGGGAAGCCGATCGGCTTCTGGCTGCAGAACCGGGTTTCGGAACTCGTCGTGCTCGACGTGCACGTGAAGAATCTCGACGAAAAGCTGCGGGACGCCGACATCGTCATCAGCGGCGCCGGTCACGCGGGATTGTTTGGCGCCAAACAATTGAAAGAGGGGGCGCTCGTCATTGATTTCGGGTTCAATCAGCACGACGGCAAAATCATGGGGGACTTCGATTCCGAAGGCGCCGAGGACCGGCGGATCAGCTATACGAAAACCCCCGGCGGTACCGGACCGATCCTCGTCGCCGAACTGTTCGACAATTTCTATAAGCTGAACGGATAGGGTGCGCGCTCGAGGGATCGGACCTCGGACCTACTCGGTGTAAACGAGTCGCTCTACCACTGAGCTAAGCGCGCCGTCCGCATCACTATACGGATTCCTGCCGATATTTCAATAAAAAAAGAAAAAGCTCGCGGGCTGATGCGCGAGCTTTTGGATCACCTCCTCTCTCCCTTGGCAGGGACCTCGTCAGCCTCGAGGATGAGGGTTCGCTCTCACTTGCGACCGGATCGTGTTGGCATTCTGCCTCGATGGCAAGCGCGGCGATAAGGTGTGAATCTCATGCTGTGGGGCTCCTCCGACGCCCATGCTAGGATTGCTAACTTCATTATAGACCAGGCGCCTGTGCAGGTGTTGTGGATAATGTTATATAATGATGGGGAAGGAACCTGAATGACATGAGGAAAAGCGAATGGGTCATGCTTCTGATCGTGGCCGCGGCCGCCGTTACGGCGTGGGTTTTCTATCCTCAGCTGCCGCCGCTCGTCGCCGTGCATTGGGATTCCCATGGGGTGGTGAACGGCTATTTTGCCCGGGAATCGGGCGTCGCCATCTTCCCCATCGTCATCGCGGCCCTTTTCATCATCTTTTTCATCATTCCCCGCATTGATCCAAGGAGGGAGAACATCAGGAAGTTCAGGCGCTATTACAACTATCTCGTCATAGCGATCGCGCTGTTCTTCTATTATCTCTTCGGGCTTTTCCTCGCCTGGAACCTCGGCTTGCAGTTCGACATGCTCGAGGTGCTCGTGCCCGCGTTCGCCGTCCTTTTCTGGGTCATAGGAGCGGTCCTGCCGCATACCCAGCCTAACTGGTTCATCGGGATCCGCACGCCGTGGACCATCTCGAGCGCCGATGTCTGGCGCAAGACCCACGAGCTTGGCGGGATCCTCTTCAGGGCGTCGGCCGTCATGTCGCTCTTTGGCATCTTCGTGCCTCCGTCCGCGCTTCCGCTCATGCTCATCTCGGTCGTCCTTTCGTCAATCGTCCTCGTCGTCTATTCATACTTCATTTACGAAAAGGAACGGAAGACGGCGTAGGCGACGATGAGAGTCCTGATTGTCGGTGCCGGTTTGGGCGGCCTTGCCTTGGCAGCTTTTTTGGATAGCTGCGGCATCGAATACGTCATCGTCGAAAAACATTCGGACTGGCTGCGTGAGGGATATTCCCTGGGTCTTTGGAACAACGGACGGGCCATGCTCAAAAAGCTGGGATTGTCAGAAATGCTTGATGAGCACGAAATCACGTTTCAGCGCTTTTTGATTTGCGACGGGAATGGCGCGATCCTTCGGGAGTACAACCTGTCTAGATTCTATGCCGAGTTCGGTATGGGGTATTCGCATGTAAGGCGAGCGGACCTTCACGATTGGCTGCTTCGAAACGTGAAGCATCCCATTCGGATGAATACGTCGCTCATTGCCCTGAATAATTCGATGACGAATGTGGAGGCAACCTTTTCCGATGGCGGCAGGGAAGTGTTCGATCTTGTGGTCGGCGCTGACGGGATCCATTCCGACGTTCGAAGCATGTGCTTCGAACGTCATTTGGAATCCTATACGAATTGGCGGGCCTGGTATGTCTGGGTCAGAAGATCTTTTGCGCAGCCAAGGACCGTTTCCGAATATGTCGCCCCAAATGAATTCGCCGCGGTATTCGATGAGGGCGACAAGGCCCTGGCGGTGCTCGTGGCTCGAACCGATCATTCGCTCTGGGATGCTCCCGAGAACAGAATCGAACGACTCAAGGCGTTATTCAAAGGCGAACCGGTCCTCATCCCCGAGATCCTGAATGGTGCTACCGCCGAAAACATCCTGCCCGTTGATCTCGTCGAGATCTCATTGAAAAAGTGGTCAGTCGGAAGAGTCGTGCTCATCGGCGATGCCGCACACGGATTCGAGCCGTTTGCCGGTCTCGGCGGTTCGCTGGCGATGGAGGATGCCTATGTTCTCGCCGGTGAATTGAAGAAGGCGCCCGATGCGAGTGAAGGCGCGATCTCGCGTGCGCTTGAAGCATATGAGGCCAAGCGGCGCAGGCGGGTCGAGGAGGCCCGAACGTTGACCAACCGCATGCAGGGGTGGGCGACTATTCGCTCCCCGTTATTGAGAAAGATCGTCAACCGGTGCGTCCCGTTCCTTCCGGAGTCATGGATAACGGACAACTATTTTTCCTTCATGCGGGAGGAGATTTGATTCGGTCGCCCTCGGAGGGAATCGCCCGCGACTCAAATGCTCGCCGCCGCTCGCATTTGGTCTGGGCACCGCCTCGCCGGAATTTTCTGCTGAAAATTCCGGCTCCGGCGTTCGATTCCCTCTAAGACAACAAACAGCAGGAATATGCCTCGAAAGGGAGCCTCGGAGGCACGTAGGTGCCGAGAGCCTAGGCGCGTGTTCAGCAGAACACGACGCCGTCCCTTTCGAGACATATTCCTGCTGTTGCGCCCTCGGAGGGAATCGAACCCCCATAACCAGCTTAGAAGTCTGGCGTTCTATCCATTGAACTACGAGGGCACGGGCATCGCGGCGGACGCCGTGCGTGCATTGATTCTAATCCAAAAATGGGCTAGGTTGAAGTGGCGCGTTTGCGACCGGGCCGTAGTGTAACGGTAGCACGAGTCCTTTGGGAGGATTTAGTCCGAGTTCAAATCTCGGCGGCCCGACAGGAAGATGGGCGGCCACGCTTGTTTTCGAAAGCGGAATACGATAAGATGAAAACCGCTTTGTGCGCCGCGGTAGCTCAACGGTAGAGCGGGCGCCTGAAGAGCGTTATACGGGTGTTCAACTCACCCCCGCGGCACAGGCAGGAAAAATCCGGCACAGCATGCCGGATTTTTCGTTCGCGGTCGGTTCGGTTATCTCTTAAGCTTGAGCGTGATGCGCTTCTCGTCGAGCTTCACCGTGTCGATGACGAACGGATAGGTCTGGCCGACGGTGAGCATCTTCTTCATCTCGTCCTGCCCGCCGAATTCGGAAATGTGGACCATGCCCTGCAGGTCGTGGTCGAGCGCGACGACCGCGCCGAACGGGTTGAACTTATAGACCTTGCCCTGAGCGATGTCGCCCGGCTTGAAGAAGTCGCTGACCTTGAGCCACGGGTCCTCTTTGAGCGCCTTGAGCGAGAGGAAAACGCGGCCTTCCTTGATGTCGATGATCTTCGCCTTGAGCGGATCGTTGATCTTCACGAGCTCCTTCGGGTTCTCGATGAGTTTATAGTCGAGTTCGGAGATGTGGATCATGCCCTCGATCTGCGGGTTGTCGGTGAAGCGGACGAACACGCCGAAGTCCGCGGCGCCCGAGACCACGCAGTCTACGACCTGGCCGACCGCATAGGCGGTGAGGAGCTCCTTGACGTTGGCCGAAAGGACTTCGCGCTCGGAGACGATGATCTTGTTGGTGCGCGGATTGACGTCGATGATCTTGACGTTGAGCTCCTGGCCGACGAACTTCTTAAGCTCTTCGGCGATCTTCACGCGGTCGCCGTCGGGAACCTTCGGATAATGTTCGAGCGAGAGCTGCGAAACGGGCAGGAAGGACTTGAGGTCCTCGGCGACGATGGCCATGAGGCCGCCGGCGTTCGCGCCGATGACTTTGGCCTTGGTCACTTCGCCGGACTCGGCGAGCTCCTTGGCCTGCTGCCAGAGCTTCTGCTTGCCGGCTTCGGACAGGGAGAGCTCGATCTGCCCCTCTTCGCCGTCGAGGGCGATGATCTTTGCCTGGAGCTTGTCGCCGGGGTTGAGGTTGCGAAGCGCCTCCTTGGCGTTCATGACCTCGATGCCATAGACGATGCCCGTGCCGAAACGGCCGAGGTCGAAATAGGCCTTGCGCGGGAACTTCTTGATGAGGGAGACGTCGACAACCGAACCCTCCTTCGGCCACTCGATGGTCGAGAGCTCGGTTTTGAGGGTCTGCGTCGCGGCTGACGCCTTTTGGTCATCTGCTTGCGGCATGAGGAACAGTATAGCAGGGAAATTTGAAATTGCAAATGGTTTTGAGGCCCGAAACGCCGTTGAAATTGAGGTTTTTTTCTGCTAAAATAGGAGGGTCATGGTGATCAATTATTTCGGAAACGGATGCTTCAGGCTTCAGAGCGGCGACACCTCGATCCTCCTCGACTCCGACAACAACCGCCTTAAGGCCGACATCTCGATCAAGACCCTCGTCTCGACCGACGCTCCCGACGCGCCCGGCGACGATTCGGTTGAGATCATGTTCCCCGGCGAATATGAGGCGAAGGGGATCGAAATCAACGGATTCCAGATCAAAGAGGAATCGACCGAGAAATTCCTGAAGACGGCCTATGCCGCCGTCTGGGAGGGGATGAAGTTCGTATTCCTGGGACACCTTTCGCATCCGATCGATGCGTCCCTCATGGAGGAGTTTTCCGAACCCGACGTCCTTTTCCTGCCGGTGGGAGGCGGCCATTACCTCGAGCCCGAGGTTGCGGCGAAGATGGCGAAGCAGCTTGAGGCGCGCATCGTCATCCCGAGTTTTCACAAAACGCCCACGGAATTCCTCAAGGCGTTCGGCAAGAAGGCCGAAGACATGGACAAGTTCGTTTTCAAGCAGAAGGATATCGCAAGCGACAAAGGGCGCGTGATCGTTCTTAAGGCCGCTTAGGCGAATGAAGGCATGAACGAAGTCCCGCTCCCGCCCATCCATTATTCTCACGCGTCCGTGTCCCGTTCGGCTTCTGCGGCGCGCAAAACGCGGCCTGAACGGAAGCCGATTCTTCAGACGCTGCAGGACCTCGACGAATCGATGAAGCGGCGCGTGCTCGTCATTTCGAGCGCGGTCGCCATGATCGTCGTGGTGTATGCCTGGGTGGGCTATGTGGGGGCGTTCATCGTGGTGCGGAATCCGGCGGGACAGCAGGCGGCGATTCAGACGGCCGCCGTTCCCGTTCCCGCCCCCGCCCCGGCTCAGGCGGGTGGCAGTCAGGCGAAACCTTCCGCCGCGGCCGGCGGGTTCTGGCGGGAACTCGAAAGCGGAGCGGTTTCGGCCTATCATGGGATGGCGCAAGCCGTCACGAAGCCGATGGAATATGACGTGAAACCCAAGCAATAACCATGGCAAACCTCGAAAAGCGCGAAATCACCAAGGAGCTCGGCGAATCCTATCTCGACTATGCGATGTCGGTGATCGTTTCGCGCGCCCTCCCGGACGTGCGCGACGGACTGAAGCCGGTGCACCGGCGCGTGCTGTGGACCATGTGGGACATGGGCCTCACGCACCTCGCGAAGTTCCGCAAGTCGTCGAACGTCGTCGGTGAGGCGATGGCGAAATACCATCCGCACGGCGACTCGGCGATCTATGACACCCTGGTCCGGCTGGCCCAGACGTTCTCGCTGCGTTATCCGCTCGTGCACGGCCAGGGAAACTTCGGATCGATCGACGGCGATTCGCCGGCGGCGATGCGCTATACCGAAGCCAAGCTCTCGGCGATCGCCGAAGAGATGCTGGCCGACATCGAGAAGGAGACGGTCGACTGGATGCCGAACTATGATTCGACCCGCGACGAGCCGAAGGTGCTGCCGGCCAAGCTGCCGAACCTGCTCCTGAACGGCACGCTCGGCATCGCCGTCGGCATGGCGACGAGCATCCCGCCGCACAACCTCGGCGAGATCGTCGACGCCATCCTTCATCTTGCCGACAATCCCGATGCGACGAACGAGGACCTCGTGCAGTTCGTGAAGGGACCGGACTTCCCGACGGCGGGAATCATCTATGACGCGAAGGCGATCAAGCAGGCCTATATCTCGGGGCGCGGGGCGATCCTCACGCGCGCGAAGGCCGAGATCGTCGAGCAGAAGGCCGGCAAGCAGTTCGACATCGTGATCACCGAGATTCCCTATCAGGTCAACAAGTCCGAGCTCATCAAGACGATCGCCGAGCTCGCGCAGGAGAAGAAGATCGAGGGCATCCGCGACCTGCGCGACGAATCGGACCGCGAGGGCATGCGCATCGTGATCGAGCTCAAGAACGACGTCCCGCCGCAGAAGGTGCTGAACTGGCTCTATAAGCACACGGACCTCGAGAAGAATTTCAACATGAACATGATCGCGCTCGTCACCGAGAACGGCGGGCTCGTTCCGCGCCTGCTCACGCTGCGTGACATCCTCGTCGAATATCTTGCCTATCGCAAAGAGGTCATCCGCCGCCGCACGCAGTTCGACCTGCGCAAGGCCGAAGAGCGGGCGCACATCCTCGAAGGGCTGGCCAAGGCCCTCGACGCGATCGACCGCGTGATCGCGACCATCAAGAAGTCGAAAGATAAAGAGGAGGCGCACGCGAACCTCGTGAAGACGTTCAAGTTCTCGGACGTGCAGGCGACGGCGATCCTCGAGATGCGCCTGCAGACGCTTGCGGCCCTCGAGCACAAGAAGATCGACGCCGAACTCAAGGAGAAGCGCGCGCTGATCGACGAGCTGCGGCTCATCCTCAAGAGCCCCGCGAAGATCGTGAAGATCATCAAGGACGAAGTGACGGGCCTCAAGGAGAAATACGGCGACGAGCGGCGCACCCAGGTCGTCGCGCGCGGCATCGAGGCCGTGAGCGACGAGGACCTGATCGCCGACGAAGGGGCGATCGTCACGGTGTCCGGCGGCGGCTATATCAAGCGCCTCCCGCCCGACACGTTCAAGGCGCAGCGCCGCGGCGGCAAGGGGATCATCGGTTCCGACGTTGCCGACGAGGACTTCCTGTCGCACTTCTTCAGCGCCCGCACACACGACAACGTGCTCTTCTTCACCGACCGCGGCCGCGTGTTCCAGACCAAGGTCTATGAGATCCCGCAGGCGACGCGCACCTCGAAGGGACGGGCCATCCAGAACTTCCTCGAGCTTCCGGCCGACGAGAACGTGAACGCGATCGTCAATTATTCGTCGAAGGGCGGTGCGAAGGCCGCCGACGGCTCGGTTTCGCCGAAGGGCAAGTTCCTCATGATGGTGACGAAGAACGGCGTGATCAAGAAGACGCCGATCGAGGACTTCGAGAACATCCGCCGGAACGGCATCATCGCGATCTCGCTCAAGAAGGGCGACAAGCTCAAGTGGGCGCGGCTTACGGGAGGCAGCGACCAGGTGATCCTCGTCACGCGGCAGGGGCAGTCGATCCGTTTCGACGAGAAGCAGGTGCGGCCGATGGGCCGGACCGCCGCCGGCGTCCGCGCGATGAAGCTCAAGAAGAGCAACGACGAGGTTGCGGGCTTTGATATAATCAATAAGGAAGGCGACGCGGTGCTGCTCGTCGTCATGGAGCACGGGTTTGCGAAGCAGACGTCGCTCTCGGAATACAAGAAGCAGAGTCGCGGAGGGTCGGGCATCAAGACCGCGGAGATCACGCCGAAGACGGGTCCCCTCATCTCGGCCCACGTCGTGACCGATCAGAAAGAGATATTCGCCCTGTCGGCGAAGGGGCAGATGATTCGCACCGAACTCGGCGCCGTGCGCCATACCGGACGGTCCGCGCAGGGCGTGCGCATCATGAATCTGAAGGACAGCGACCGACTCGCGGGAACCGTGGTCATCTGACGGCAGGCAGGCATCGTTCCAGGGGGAGCGGCTTGCAGCCTGGGCGAGTCGCGGATCGTCGTTAGGAACGAATTGCCAGCATGAAACTCACGCAAAAACAGGTCGTCATCGTGGCAGCAGGATTCATCCTGCTCGTCATCATCGGCATCGTCGTGTTTTTCAATATCCGCAAGCCGAACAGCGCGGCCCAGGTGAACCTCACGGTGTGGGGGACCGATAGCGATGCCGCGATGACCGGCATGCTCGATGCCTATCAGTCGGCCAACAAGGGATCGAACATCACCTATAAGCAGATCGATCCGGCGCAATACCGGACGGAGCTCCTGTCGGCGCTTGCCGCCGGCACGGGTCCCGACGTCTTCGAGATCGGCAACCGCGACCTGCCGCAATGGCAGAGCGTGATCGCGCCGCTGCCTCAGGCGGATGCGACCCTTTTCAACGATGCGACGCTGCAGGCCGATTTCCCGACCGTGGTCGGCAGCGATTTCGCCGACGCCCAGGGCGACATCTATGCCCTGCCGCTTTCGCTCGACACGCTCGCGATGATCTATAACAAGGACCTCGTCGATTCGGCCGGCATCGCCCTGCTGCCGAAGACGTGGGATGCGTTCGATGCCGACATTCCGAAGCTGCGCTCGATCAATGCGCAGGGACAGCTCACACAGGCGGCCGCGGCGCTCGGCGGTTCGAGCGCCAGCATGCCGAACGCGACCGACATCCTCTATCTTCTTATGCTGCAGAACGGGACGCAGATGACGAGCAGGGATTTTTCAAGCGCGACGTTCGCCGACAACGTGAACGGCGGAAGCGGGACGGGCGGTTCCGGGGCGAATCCCGGCGTTGCCGCGTTCGATTTCTATCTGCAGTTCTCGAATTCGAATTCCCCCTATTACACGTGGACCGATTCGATGGGCGACGCCGAGGGCAGTTTCGTGAACGGCAAGACCGCGGTCATCTTCGATTATGCGTCGGCGCTGCCCGACATTCGCAAGAAGGCTCCCTTCCTCAATGTCGGTGTCGCGCCGATGCCGCAGCCGACCGGTGCGAGCGTCGCCGTGAACTATCCCTCGTATGAAGGGCTCGCGGTGGCGCGCTATGGCCAAGTCGCGGCAGCGTGGAACTTCATCGTGAACCTCACGACGAACGCCTATGAGACGGGCCTCTATAATGAGAAGACCGGAACCCCACCCGCGCTTCGCACGGCGATCGCGGCCGGCGCGGGCGATCCCGCCATGGCGGTCTTCGGAGCCCAGGCGCTCACCGCGCGTTCGTGGCACGAAGCCGACGCCGCGAAGATCGATGCCGCGATGAGCGGCGCCGTGACGAGCGTCATGACCGGCCAGTCCGATTCGGCCAAGGCGCTGCAGACGGCGCAGGAAGCCGTGAACGCGATCATCCACCAGCAATCCCAATGACATGAAAACGGCAGGACGCATCATCCTTTTCGCATCGGTCGTCGCGCTCGCCGTCGTGCCGCTCTTTGCGCGCGCCGACAACGCGTCAGGCATCCCGTATTGGGCGAACGGGGGATTGCTCTCGTGCACCGGCAACTACGTGAACGGCGCCCATCCCTGCACGAGCGTCTGCGACCTCATCCAGACGATCGTGAACGTCATCTATTTCGGCATCACGATCTGCCTCTTCGTGCTCGCGCCGATCTTCTTCACGATCGGCGGCGTCATGCTCATGGTTTCCGGCGCGAACCCCGAGATGATGAGCCGCGGCAAGGGCATCCTGCTGAACACCGTGATCGGCGTCGTGATCGTGCTCTGCTCCTATCTCATCGTCTTCACGTTCGTGAACGTGTTCGGCGCCTCGGTGAATGGCCAACCGGCATTCAATTCGACCTTTTCATGCGTGCCGCAGTATCCGACAGGACAATGAGATGAGGAAGGCCCTGCTCGGCGCGGTCATCGGTGCGGCGGCCCTCGTGCCGTTCGCCGCGCTTGCGCAGACGCCGGGCCCGACGCCCATCTCGCTCTCGTTTCCCGGACAGTATATCGTGACGACGAGCACGCCGCCGGGCTATCTCATTTCGAACTTCTATCACTTCATGATCCTGGCGGGCGCGCTCATCGCGCTCGGCGCGATCGTCTATGGCGGCATCAAATATGTCATTTCAGCCGGCAATCCGTCCGGGCAGAGCGACGCGAAAGAGCGGCTTGCCGACGCGTTTCTCGGGCTTACGCTCCTTGTCTGCGCCTATCTCGTGCTCTACACGATCAACCCAAACCTTGTCGAACTCGGCCTGCCGAACCTGAGTCCGATCAGCGTCGCGACGCCGCCGCAGACGGGCGGCGGCACGCCCTATGCGCCCGGAACGCCGACCGGAGTCGGGTGCGCCGGCGGGCAGTGCAGCACGCTGCCGAACTGCACGCCGTCCGCGCGCGTGAACTGCGGCGGCGCCGCGGAGATGGTGTCGGCCATGCAGTGCATTCAGGCGAAGGACCCGAACTTCTCGGTTTCGGAAGGGTATCCGCCGACGGGCGCCCATCAATCGAAATGCCATAGCAACGGCTGCTGCATCGACACGGTCGTTCCGGGATCGAGTTGCGCGGCGGTGAACGCGCTCATTCAGGCGGCGCAATCATGCGGGGCAAGCGTCGCGAACGAATACACGAACTGCAACGGAACGTCCTATGCGCACACGACGGGCGGCAACGTCCATATCAACGCGCCGCATATCAACGGATGCTGATTCGAACACCATGAGATCCCGCATCGTCACCATCATCATCGGCGTCATCGTGATCATCGGTTTTGCGATCTATCTGATCTTCGGGCGGAGCGGCGGAACGGCCGGATCGGGGACCGGTGCGGGCGTCGGATCTTCGGGGACCGTCGATGGCACGCCCGTCACGGTGAGTCAGGCCTATCCGGACGCCCCGACGACCGATCGGATTTCGATCGGGACCGCGGCCGGCATCGTCCAGGTCGCCAATTTCTATGAGGCAAGCGGGACGACCGTGGGCGACGACGGCGTGCTCGTCATCAGCCGCGGCGCGGGATATTGGATCACCTATGACCCGTCGGACAGCAGCTTCTGGGTCGCGGTTTCGGGGACGCCGTTCGAGTCGGTCCGCCAGGCGGCCGAAGCCGACTTTCTCGCCGCGCTCGGCGTGAGCCGGGGCGATGCGTGCAAGCTTGCCGTTTCGGTCGGCGCGCCCTATGCTGCAGGGAGCGCCCTCAACGGCCAATCCTTCCCCCTGAGCTTCTGCCCGCACTAGCCGATAGTTTATAATGAAAGGAATGCAACCCCTGCGGAAATTCGCCTCGAACGCCCTTGCAGCAGCCGCGCTTTTCGCGGCGGCGGCGAACATCGCCGTGGCCCAGTCCATCACGCTGCCGAACCCGATCGGCACGACGAGCTGGGCGGATGTTGCCGGCAAGATCGTCAACGTCATCTTCGTCGATATCGCCATTCCGTTGTGCACCATCATGGCTCTCGTTGGCGGGTTCCAGCTCATGACATCGGCCGGCGAGCCTGAAAAGGCATCCCGCGGAAGAAAGACACTCTTATATGCCGCCCTGGGGTTCGGCGTCGTGCTGTGCGCCACCGGAATCGCAAGTCTGCTTCAGAACCTCCTGACTCCCTAAAGTCGAACAATCAAAATAACCATGAAAAAAATATCTTTGTCATTGAAGCTCCTCGGATCGTTCGTTGCTGGTTTGCAAGGATTTGCGGTTGTCGCACATGCTGCTCAATTCGACTCCAATTCCCAGGTGCAGGCTCCCATACAGAACGAAAGCAATCTCCAGCAGTTGTTTTGCAATATCATCAGCTGGTTCTTTTGGATTATCATCGTGATCTCGGTCATCATGGTCCTTATGGCGGCGTTCACCTATGTGACGGCCCGGGGCGACGAAGAGAAGACGACGCGCGCGAGAAGGACGATCACCTATGCCGCCATTGGCGTTGCGGTTGCGTTTATCGCGGCCGGATTCCCATCCGTCGTAGCAAGCGTCTTCCCGAACATGTCTTCCGTGTCACCTGTCAGCCTGACAAAGGTCTGCGCTTTCTAGAAAAGGGAATGATGTGCTACACTGACTAAGTACCCAGGAAAGGTCGAATATTCCTCAAATTCCATGAAGAACGTTATTGGTTTTGCGAAGACCTACGGCCCGGCGATCACGGCGTTCGTGCTCCCGGCGCTTGCGTTCGCTCAACCCGTCGCCGTTCCTCCGGGTTCCGGCGGAAACACCGTCCCGGGAACGAGCATCACGAGCCTGCAGAGCGTCCTCAACCTGCTCTGCAACATCTTCGGATGGGCCTTCTGGTTCCTGATCGTCCTTGCCGTCATTTTCGTCATCGTCGCCGCGTTCCGCTATCTCATGGCGGGTGGCAATCCTGAAAATGTCGGAAAGGCCGGCAGCACGCTGCTTTATGCGGCGGTTGCGATTGGCGTCGCACTCCTCGCGCGCGCTGTTCCGCTTGTCGTCGGCAGCTTCCTCGGCGCCGGACAGGTGACGTCCTGCTAGTCCGATCGATTCGTTATGAAAAAGGGCCGTCCTCGCTGGACGGTCCTTTTGGTTTTTGCGCACGGGCAGAAAAAAGGCCGCGTGCATGAAGCGCGCGGCCAAGTGAACGAAGGGAGGAATGGTCACTGGAACATGATTTTTTCCTTTCGCGGATCCTCCGGGAGATAGAAAAATCCCGAGCCGCCTTTGACGGGGAGTGCCCCATCGGGCCAATGCTGAACGGCTATCGTCATCTGCGAGATGCCGCGCGCACGTGGGTCGATGCTGCACTTGCCGGTGATCTTATAACGAATGTCGGGATTGACCTTCTGTTGGTTGTTTCCCGAGCTGAACCCTATCGCACATGACATGAACGTAGGGAGCAGATATGAGTTTCCGAGATCATCGACGATCTGTCCGCCGGCCCCTTCGAACGAGAAAAATTGTCGTTCGCCCGAGGTGTTGGTCAGGTATCCCACGAACGCGACACCGCTTTCGGTCGTTCTCGCAGCTTGCAGTGTCAGCGTGAAGAAGTCCGTTTTCGTGGTCACAACCGGTCCGTAAGGGGATCTGGTTAGTGCTGCCGCGATTTCGGTGGTCTCGCCTTTTTTCTTGTCGTCAGTCCGGACTCCTTGTCCGTCTGCCGCCTTGGAAGAGGCGCCATTCACTTGCGCGCGCAGGTTGGAATTCGTCTTGCGCAGGTCGTTGATGGTTCCGTTTTGTCCGGCGATCACGCGGTCCTTTTCTTCCATCTGCGCCCGCAGGTCGTCGATCTGGTCGGCCAGCTTGTCGCCTTTTTCGTCGGCTGGGGTCTGCTCCTGGTCCTCTTGCGGATGTGATTCCGCCCGATGAACAAGCGCGGGTTCGTGGATCTTTTCCGCATTCTGTCGGGAGGGCTTGCGTACGTAAGGCCACCCGAACGATATGACGGCGATGAGGACGATCGCTCCTGCGAGGATCGCCCCCATGATGAGTTTGGGCTTCAGTACCTCGTACCTGAACCTCGCATCAACCATATGTTCTTCTCCGATCTCTGTAGAGAGCTGGTAACATATTACCATATAAATAGATAATTGTCAATTGTATTAAAAAAGGCCTTCGGTGGTTGCCGTCGGCCTTTGTTTTTGCGCATGCCTGAAGCTAGCGCTCTGCTTTTGTGGTGGTGGGAGCAAGAATCATGTAGCCGCCCTGCTTGCCTTGGACGAGGAACGCGTCCGGGCAATGGCCGATGTCCTCGGCGACCTTCGCGTTGCCGTCATCCGCCGTTCGGATCGGTCCGATAAAGCTTTTGTCCGGGCAGGCGATGCTCACCCAGCCGTCGCTCCTATCGATGACCGCGAATTCGCCTTCCCAGGAAGCATGGTATTCGTTTCTGAATCCATCCTCTTGATAAGCGACCTTCTCTTTCGGTTCCGTAAGATCATACTGGTTGCGCCCGTCTGCGATCTTCGGGCTGAAGCCGCGAGGAGCGGCGTCGCCGATGAACGTCCAGACGAAGAGAGCGGCAGTTGCGGCAACAAGCGGGCCGCTGATCCAGATGTTCCTCATCGTCTTTGTCCACACGATCATCAGGATGACGAAGCCGAGGACGATCGTGTGGAATATCATGGTTGTCCAAGAGGCGTCTTTCGTCGCATTGAACCCGAAGCCTAGCCAAAGAGCCAGACAGAAGATGATTTCCCCGAGAAGGATGAATCCCCATATGCCGAAAATCCTGCGAGCCAAGGCCTGAGTCACCAGTGCCGCGGTGCGCAATTTTTTCGGCAGTTCCGCCAGGATTCGGGAATCATCCGAAAACCGCAGGATTGCGATGATTCCGATGAGGCCGAGGGGTCTGACCTTCAGCCAGATGACCCAGGCGATTACGGCGAATACCGTGATCGTCAACACCGGAACCAGCTTGAAAGCCGCGTCTCGATCCAAGCAACGCTCGATCCAGAGGACGGCCACGGGAAGGAAGAAGATGGCGGCGAAGAGGCGTTCCAACCACAGGTTGACCTCTTCGTACCCTTCGTCCCTCAGGATGTAGTAATGCTCTCGGACGCTCCGTTTGCCCTCCTGAAGAAATGCCATTGGGTCGAAATCTTCGTCCATAATCCCTCCTTACCTGCTGCGGCTAAGGCGCCGCGTTTCGAGCATGTCGTTGTGGTTCCGCATCCTGACCGTGAGTCGCGCGAGCGACCTTTTCATTCCTTCGAATTCGCTTTGGGCGCTTTTTTTCGCCTTTTCGAAATCGATGTGAACCAGGCTCGGATTTGTCGTGCCGTTCTGCGGATGATCGGGTATCTTGCACGCTGCGTGTTCCGCTTCGAGCTGGGCCTTGATGAACTTGAGCAGCTCGATTCTGACGCAGAACTCCTTTTTGATCTTATCGAGTTCCGCAGCAGGATCGCTTGCTTTCGTGATCCGTACCGCGGCGGCCGCATAGAAGTCCTTGATCCAGTCGCCATCGGAGGATTCAAGATGCTTCATGACCTCGGTCGTCTGCACGGCCGGTTTGTGTCCCAGTGCCAGCGCGACAGCTTTGAGGAAGTCCGTAAAGATTTCCAGGCCGCCAGACAGGATGGGGTTACTTATGTCGTCTGCGGTGCCCTCGATCCTTCCCGAAAGAAGCCCTATCGCACGACCGAATAGTCTCGATCGGGTCCAGTGCCCTTCGGGAATGAAGTTGCTGATATATTCAGCAAGCCTGTCGATCTCGGGATCCGCCAAGCCGAGCAACTCCAACGTCATCGTTCTCCGTCGGGAAAACTTCGGATCGATTTCCGGATTTGCCATGATTTATCCCTCCACCATTATCAATGGTCTGGCAATATAATATCATTAATTTTTATATTTGTCAAAATCACCGAAACCACTTAGAATGAAGGCGCGCTGGGGTGGTGAAATGGCAGACACGCAAGGTTTAGGACCTTGTGCCGCAAGGCGTGTGGGTTCAAGTCCCACCCCCAGCACCAGAGATTTATTTTCCCCAAGAAAGGGTCGGCTCGTTTTCTGCTGAAAACGGCCTACGCCTCCGCGCCTTCGCGCGTCCGGCATACCCTTTCTTGGGGAAAATAAATACTCTTCTGTTTTGGGTGGGGCTTGTACGAGTGGAGGGGGGTCGGGGAACTCGGCACCGCTTTAAATGCCTGCAAAGAAGCGCTAAACTGAATGCATGTCCATCATCGAGGACCGGCAGAAGATCAGACAGGAAGCTGAACGCGCGAAGCGGCAGACGGAACAGCGCGGCGAGACGGTCGAGCAGGCGCCTGTTTTCGACCCGACCCTTCAGGAAATCCTGAGCAACCCGGAAGAGAGCCAGCTCTTCGGCTCCTATCTTGAGCACGAAAAGAAGGGCGATCTCGGCGCGCGTCTTGCGAAGAACGAGCTTAAGCCCGAGGATCTCGAGGCGCTGGAATCGGACCGGGTGCAGTTCGTAAAGAGACTCGAGGCCGCAAAACGGATGGAGGGGCATTTTGCCGAAAGCGCGATCCAGAAGCTTGTCGATGCGTCGCCGCGCTTCAGGAAGATCGCAAACGTTGTCGGCGTGAAGAACGTCAGCGAGGCATTCACCAAGCACCTCGTGGAGCTGTCGGTCGCGGAACCTCACGAATTCATGCAGATCGAGCGTGCCATAACCCGGCTCATCGAGCGTCAGAAACGCGAAGAGCGGCTGCAGAAGGAGATCGTGGAGATCTGCCGAAAATATAAAATACCCAGCGTGCGCGAATATCTCAAGGCCGTCGACTCCGACGATCCCGAGGCGCTCAAGAAGCTGGTTGCGAAATCGATGGGTCGGCTTGAGCGATTCGTCAAAGGAAGGTCCGGAGAGCTTGAGGAAGAAGTGAAGGCGGCGAACAAGCGCGCGAAACTCGACAGCCTCGAAGCCTGGGCGAAGGACGATCTTGAGGAGGTGGGACGGCTGCTCAGCATCTCCCTCACGAACAACGACAGACTTCGGTCGACGTTGGTGTCGTTCTCAAAAAAAGAAGACGTTCTCGCGAAATCTCCCGTAGCGACCTTCAGGGATGTGCGAATCGCCGAAGAGGCGTGGGAATCGCTTTCAGAAGAAGAGGTCGGCGAAGCGTGGGAAACCTATAAGAAAGAGCGTCCTGCGATGACCGACGTGAAAAAGGAAAAGGAAGGGTTCTGGAAGGTGTTTGCGCGAAGGAGCGGCTTCGGTGCAAAGAGCGGATTCTGGAGCGATGTCGCGACCATGACCGGCGCCGCGTCGCTTGCAGGTCGGTTCGAATCAAAACTTAACTGAACGCATCCATGACGAACGACATCGTTGAAAGACTGCAGGAGGTCGTCGCGGCCGGCGACGAAGCCGCCGCGCGGGAGTTCGTGATGCAGCACCTTCACGAGTTTTCCGATGAGGACCGCCGCGCGATCATCGTGAGCCTGGCGACCGAAGCGCTATCCCGCGACGCTGAGGAGATCGACGGCCTGCTTTCGCTGCAGGAAAACGGCGTGAAGACGGTCCATGCGCTCGAGAAGATCCAGGAGAAGATCGACGACAAGCGCCGGCTGCTCGATATCAAGGAATCGATTTAGGATTTGCTGCCGCACCGCGTCAGTCCTCCTTGCGCCGCGTGCCGTGGAACGACTTGTGCACGTCCCGCAGCTGCTTGTTCGTGAGGTGCGTATAGATCTGCGTGGTCGATATGTTCGAGTGGCCGAGCAGCTCCTGCACGGCGCGGATGTCGGCGCCGTTGATCAGGAGGTCGGTCGCGAAGCTGTGCCGCAGCTGGTGCGCATGGATGCGTTTCGGAATGCCCGCTTCGCGCGCGCGCCGCTCGACGACGCGTTCGACGGCCCGCGTCGTGATCGGGCCGATGACGTTGCCCATCCGGTCGAGGCTGACGAACAGCTTCTCTTCGGCGTCGGCGCGCCTCGCGAGATATCTCTGCAGCGCATCGCGCGCGGAATCCGAGATGAAGACGACGCGGAGCTTGTCGCCCTTCCCGCGCACGGTCGCCTCGCCGCGACGGATGTCGATGTAGCGCGAGAGCGAGCAGAGCTCGGCCAGGCGCAGTCCCGTCGAGAAGAAGAGCTCGAGGATCGCCTTGTCGCGCAGCGACCGCAGGTCGTTGCCCTTCGGGGCCGCAAGCAGCCGCTCGAGGTCGGCATATTCCAGAACGTCGATCTGCCGGGCCGGCGCCTTGGGCAGCTCGATCTTCTCGGCGGCGAGCGCCTTCACGTTGCGCTTCGCGAGATATTTGAGGAAGTTCCGAAGCGCGATGACGTAATAGCCCTGCGTCACCTTCTTGAGCTCGCGGCGCGCAAGGGCCTTGCGGAATTCGGTGACGAGCGACTCGGTGATGTCCTTGGCGGAGCGGATATCGGCGAACGTCAGGAACTCCTTGAGGTAGTGGCGATAGTTCTCGCTCGTCTTCGGCGAGCGATTCTTCTCGACTTCAAGGTAGTTGAGGTAGTCCTGAAAGAGCTGTTCGATTTCGCTTGATGCCATTCCCTTATTATACGCCATCTGTCGCACAATATTTGAGCGATTTTATGACGTTTTCATGATCGGCGGGGAATGAAGCGAAATCGCGGGTCGGAGGGCACGGGGACTTGCATTTTTCTGAATCACGGGATATAATAGCTTGTAATGTTGACTAAGCGCGTAAAGACCCGCATCGTCGGCGAACATGGCAAGCACGACAAGGACACCGGTTCCGCCGGGGTTCAGATCGGCATCATTTCCCGCCAGATCGACGAGCTCGCGACCCATCTGAAGAAGAATCCCAAAGACAACCACTCCCGCCGTGGCCTGTTGAAGATGGTTTCGAAGCGCCGCAAGCTCCTTGCCTACATGAAGAAGACCGAGGCGTCTTCCTATGAAAAGTTGATTAAAAAACTCGACCTCAAGCGCTAAGCGACGCATTTCGTTTTTGTGAAGTGAAGCAGGCTCCTCCCAATTATTCAAATCAGCGCGTCGGGATCTTCGTGGACGTGCAGAACCTCTATCATTCCGCGAAGAACCTTCATCACGCCCGCGTGAATTACGCCGAGTTGATGAAGCACCTTGTCGGCGACCGGCAGCTTATCCGGGCGCTCGCTTATGTTATCAAGAGCGAGGGCATCGAACCCCCGCGTTCGGGCGGCGCTTCGCGTCAGGGATCGGCGATGTCAGCCGCGGCCGCCCAGCATGAGCGCGACGCAGCGGCGCAGCAGAACGGCGTCGGCCAGGGTTCGTCCGAGGCGGGATTCTTCGAGGCGCTCGAAAAGGCGGGCCTCGAGCTTCGCATGAAGGACCTGCAGATCTTCGCGGGCGGCATGAAGAAGGCCGACTGGGATGTCGGCATGGCGGTTGACGCGATCCGCATGTCGCCGTTCCTTGACGCGGTGATCCTCGTGACGGGTGACGGTGATTTTCTGCCCCTGGTCGATTACCTCAAGTGGGGGGCGGGACGGCTGGTCGAGGTTGCGGCGTTTCGCCGGAGCGCATCGGCGAAGATCCAGGAAGCCGCGGACAAGTTCATCAACATCGAGGACGTGCCCCGGGCCATCATGAAGAGCGGACGCATGCACGGGCACGGATCGATGAAGCAGACAGGGACAACGAAGCAAACAAACTAATCGACGCACGGAAAGAGGCGGTCATTTTGAGCCTTGCGACGCGAGAACGGCGTCTCGCTCCCAGGGCTCAGGATGACAGCTGCCTCTGTCGCTCGTGCTCATAATCAAATAATGAAAGGAAAGAAGGAGTTTTCGATTGACATCGCGGGCAAGAAGCTCGTGATCGAGGTTTCGTCGCTCGCCGAACAGGCGAACGCCGCCGTCCTCGCGAAATACGGCGAGACGGTGATCCTCGCGACCGCCGTCATGGGCCGCAAGGACACCGAGTCGGACTACATGCCGCTCAAGGTGGACTACGAGGAGAAGTTCTATGCCGCAGGCAAGATCCTGGGCAGCCGCTACGTGCGCCGCGAGGGGCGCGCCTCGGAAGAGGCGATCCTCGCCGGACGCCTCGTCGACCGGACGATCCGGCCGCTTTTTGACAACCGCATCAGGCGCGACATCCAGGTCGTCGTCACCGTGCTGCAGATCGACGAGCAGAACGAGCCGGAATTCGTCGGCCTGATCGGCGCCTCGACCGCGCTCCTCATCTCGGACATCCCGTGGAACGGTCCGGTCGCCGGGGTGAGGCTCGCGCAGTTCATGAAGGACGCGAACGTCGCCGGTGCGAGCGCCGAAGGATTCCTCGCGAATCCCGATAACGCGGCGATCACCGAGCATCAGCCGGTCTTCGACGCGTTCGTTTCCGGATCGAAGGACCGCATCAACATGATCGAGCTCGGCGGCCTCGACGCGCAGGAGAAGGACATCCTCGCGGGCATCGCCTATGCGCAGCGCGAGATCAACAAGCTCGTGGACTTCCAGCTCGGCATCCAGAAGGAGATCGGCAAGAAGAAGGCCGAGGTCTTCCTCGCCGAGCCCGATCCGGAGCTCAAGAAGGCCGTCGAGGCCTATCTGGCCGACAAGCTCGAAGCGGCCGTCTACCGTCCGAGCAAGATGGAGGAGCAGCATGCGGTCACCGCGCTGCGCAACGACCTCACCGCCCATATCAAGGCGACGTTCGTCGAGGCGGGCAAGGCGGTGAACTGGAAGGCCGTCGAATTCATCATTGAAGAGGCGATCAACGACCTCGTCCATAAGAACGTGCTCGAGAAGGAGCGCCGTCCCGACGGGCGCAAGCTCGACGAGGTCCGAGCGCTCGACGCCGAAGTGAAGCTGTTCTCGCGCACCCACGGCTCCGCGTTCTTCACGCGCGGCAACACCCAGGCGCTTGCGATCACGACCCTTGCGGCTCCGGGTTCCGAACAGCTCGTCGAGACGATGGAGACGACCGGCAAGCGCCGGTTCCTGCTGCACTACAACTTCCCGCCGTTCTCGGTGGGCGAAGTGGGGAATTTCCGCGGTCCCGGGCGGCGCGAAATCGGCCACGGCAACCTGGCGCGCAAGTCGCTTGAGCGCCTGATCCCCGAGAAGGACGAGTTCCCCTATACGATCCGCATCGTTTCGGAAATCATGTCGTCGAACGGCTCGTCGTCGATGGCCACCGTGTGCGCGTCGGCGCTTTCGATGATGGACGCGGGCGTTCCGCTCAAGAAGCCGGCCGCCGGCATCGCGATGGGCCTCATGATGAGCGACGTGAAGAACTTCAAGGTGCTGACCGACATCCAGGGTCCCGAAGACCATCATGGCGACATGGACCTCAAGGTCGCCGGCACCGATGACGGCGTGACCGGCATGCAGATGGACGTCAAAGTGGACGGCCTCACGCTCGAGATCCTCGAGCAGGGACTCGCGGACGCCCGCAAGGCCCGGCTTCACATCCTGAAGACGGTGAAGGCGGCCCTTCCGGCGCCTCGCGAAACGCTCTCGCCCTTCGTCCCGAAGATCAGGACCCTCAGGATCAGCGTCGACAAGATCGGCGCGGTCATCGGTCCGGGCGGCAAGGTCATCAACGGCCTCATCGAGAAATACGCGCTCTCGGGCATCGACATCGACGACGATGGCGGCGTGTTCATCTCGGGCATGGACCTCGACAACGTGAACAAGGCGGCGTCCGACATCCAGTCGATCACCCGCGAGTTCAAGGTGGGCGAGATCATCGAAGGGAACATCATCAAGATCCTCGAGTTCGGCGCGATCGTCGACCTCGGCGGCGGCAAGGACGGCATGATTCACGTCTCGGAACTCAAACAGGGATTCGTGAAGAAGGTTGAGGACGTCGTGAAGCTTGGCGACTTTGTCCGTGCGAAGATCATCAAGGTTGATGAGGACGGCGGGCGCATCGGCCTTTCGCTGAAGCAGATGGGGAATTAGGTTTCGGTGTGATACACTGAGATCATGGTTGACATGCCGTCGCCGGATGCGATGCAGGTCGGCGCTCCGCCGCCTCCATCGGAAGTAAAGATCAGGACGATGAAATCGGACCTCGCTGGGCTCGCCGCGAGCGGGGGAGGCATGCCGAAATTCGAAAGCGTGAAAGTGACCGGCTTGTCGATTGAAAAGGGCGTCGATACGCCCGAAGCCGTCCATCGCAGCAACGCGGTGACGATCGTCATTGTGACGATCGTGGCGGCGGTCATCCTGGGGATTTTGGGCTATGTGGCCTATAGGATCGCAACGACCGGAAAGATATAAAAAGCGCGAACCATAGTGCCGAAAGGGACGGGTCGTTTTCTGCTGAAAACCCCTCTATCTCGCCGCCTTCGCGGCTCCGATAAGCCCTTTCGGCACTACGCTTTCGCGCCCTTTTGTTATTCTTCCGCCGCGTCCGCTCCCCCTGTGACGGTGCCGTTTTTATAAGCCTCAACCACCTTTTTCTTGAGGGCTTCGAGAAGCTTCTTGTCCTCTTTCAGCTTCAGTCGGGCATTTTCAAAACCGGCGCCGAGGCGTTCGCCTTCGAACGAGAAGCTCGCCCCCGATTTCTTGACGACGCCGAAATTCACGCCGGCGTTGAGGACGTCGCCTTCGAACGAGATGCCTTCGTTGAACAGGATGTCGAATTCGGCGAACTTGAAGGGCGCCGCGACTTTGTTCTTCACGATCTTCGCCTTCACCCGGTTGCCGACCACCTGGTCGCCTTTCTTCACCTGGGCGATGCGGCGGATGTCGATGCGGACCGATGCGGCGAAGGGGAGCGCGCGGCCGCCCGGCGTCGTTTCGGGGTTGCCGAACATGATGCCGATCTTCATGCGGATTTGGTTGATGAAGATGATCATGGTCTGGCTGTTTGCCGCCGCCGCCGTGAGCTTGCGGAGCGCCTGGCCCATCATGCGCGCCTGCCGGCCGACATGCTGCTCGCCCATTTCGCCTTCGAGCTCCGCCTGGGGCGTGAGCGCGGCGACGGAGTCGACGACGACGACCGAGATCATGCCCGACCGGACGAGGCTTTCGAGGATGTTGAGCGCCTCTTCGCCGCTATCGGGTTGCGAGATGAGGAGCTCGTTCACGTTCACGCCGAGCTTCTTCGCATAGTCGGGATCCATCGCGTGTTCCGCGTCGATGAACGCCGCCTTGCCGCCGAGCTTCTGGGCCTGTGCGACGACATTCAGGGCGAGCGTCGTCTTGCCGCTCGATTCCGGACCGAAGATCTCGACGATGCGGCCGCGCGGCAGCCCGCCGACGCCGAGGGCGAGGTCGAGGGAAAACGATCCGGTCGGCACGACGGCGACATCGACCTTCGTCACGTCACCGAGCTTCATGATGGCCCCCTCGCCGAACTTCTCTTGGAGCGAGGAGAGGAGCGCTTCGAGGTCCTTCGACTTGGTTTCTTTCGCCTGCTTCGCGGCGGATGATTTTTTGATGGGTGTCATAGGCCTATTATACCAGGGCGATTGTTAAAAACATATTAAAAACCGCAGGCGTATTCCCCTGCGGTTTCCTTTCGGCGGCGGATTCGCGAGTCCCTATTCGAAATAGGTCCCCGTTGCGGGTGTCGAGCTCTCGAAATGGATGGACGGAGAGGAGCTCGACGTGCCGTTCGTCGGGCCGGAAGGGCTCTCGTACCACACCTGTTCGGTGATGTCGGTTTCGCCGCCGAGGAACTTCTGCGCCGTGATCTTGAAGGAATTCGGGCCGTCCGTGAGAAGCACGCTTTTCTGCCACGAGCCGTCCGGGTTTACGGGGATCTGTTCCTGGCTGCCGTTCGCCCCCTGAAGATAGAGGCTGTCGGCATCGCGGACCGTTCCTGCGAGCGTGAGTGGGTTCTGGGTTGCCGTCGCGGGGTTGCCGGCCGGGAAGGTCACGGCGAGGGTCGGCTTGCCGACGATGCGGGTGAACTGGAACGCAAGATAGATGAGGACGATCACTCCGGCGCCGACAAGCCACAGGTATTTCGGCGGGGCCATCTTCATGAAGCGGTTGCGCGGGAGCTGGTCGGCTGCGCCCGAATTGCGCGCGCCGCCCTTGAGGCGCTTCCACCACTCCTCGCCGTCGAAGTCGAGCGTCTTGCCGAGCCGGATGAGGTAGCCCCGGAAATACGGCGCCGCGGGAAGGTTGCCGAAATCGCCGCGGATCAGATTTTCAATATGCGAGGGCGCGATCCCCGTGAGGTCGGCGACTTTCTTCAGCGAATACCCCTTGGCCTTGATGCGGTCCGCGAAGAATTGTTCGAACGGAATTTCGTCCGGCATATCGTGATTTTAGCACGGGTCGGACGAACGGGCTATCGAGGGACGGCCTTACGCCACCGCGGCTAGGTGAGCCGCGATTCGATCTTTTCGATGTTCACGTCGCGGGGTTTCGCGCCTTCGCCGGGACCGATGTAGCCGCCGGATTCCATAAGGTCGAGCAGGCGCGCCGCGCGGGCATAGCCGACCTTCAGGCGGCGCTGCAGGAGCGATGCCGAGGCCTTTTTCGCTTCGAGCACGGTCGCGAGCGCCTCGTCGAAGAGATCGTCGTCCTCGTCGCCGCCATTCGCTTCGCCTTCCATGAACGCGTCGAAGCTCGTCGGACCCGCGATGCCGAGGTTGGCCGGTCCGCCTTTCTCGATATCCGATTCCTCGCGCTCGACGAGTTCCACCTTGTTGTTCTCGCGGACGAAATCGGCGACCGCGCGGATTTCCTCTTCTGATATGTAGGCGCCCTGGATGCGCTTGGGTTTCGACAGTTCCGCCGAGATGAAGAGCAGGTCGCCGTGGCCGAGCAGCTTCTCGGCGCCCGCGGTGTCGATGATAGTGCGCGAGTCGATCTGCGAGGCGACCTGCAGGGCGACGCGCGAGGTGATGTTCGCCTTGATGAGGCCGGTGATCACTTCGACCGACGGGCGCTGGGTCGCGAGCAGCAGGTGGATGCCGGTCGCGCGGGCCATCTGGGCGAGCCGGACGATCGAACCTTCGACTTCGCGGCCGTACGAGGTCATGAGATCGGCCATCTCGTCGATGCCGACGAGCACATAGGGCAGCGATTCCGAGGGGTGCGAACCGTTGTAGCTCTTGATGTCGCGGCTGCCCGCCTTCTGCAGCAGCTCGTAGCGGCGCTCCATCTCGGAAATCGCCCACTTGAGCACGCCGACGGCCTTCTTGTTGTCGGTGATCACGGGGCTGATGAGGTGCGGGATGCCGTCATAGATCGAGAGCTCCACGCGTTTCGGGTCGATGAGCGCCATCTTGAGCGTCTGCGGCGAGTTCTTGTAAAGGAGGGACGTGAGGAGCGCGTGCACGAGGATCGACTTGCCCGATCCGGTCGCGCCGGCGACGAGCATGTGCGGCATCTTCTCGATGTTCGCGAAGAT
Source organism: Minisyncoccota bacterium (assembly GCA_035541435.1). GTDB lineage: Bacteria > Patescibacteriota > Minisyncoccia > UBA6257 > 2-01-FULL-56-20 > JAKAGE01. The sequence goes on from DATKNL010000010.1 coordinate 133,694, forward strand.
CGGCTCGCCCGAAACGTCGCGGCCGAGGGCGAACCCGAGCGGGCCGGCCTGGGTGAAGTCCGGATAGTTCATGAGGCTGCCGAGTCGCACGAGAGCGGCGGCCTTGTTCGGCACCTCGATGCCGACGAGCGACTTGCCGGGGATCGGCGCCTCGATACGGATCGGATGCGCGGCGAGCGCGAGCGCGAGGTCGGAGTTGAGGGCCGTGATGCGCGAGAGTTTCACGCCCTCGGCGGGCTTGAGCGTATAGCGGGTGACGGCGGGTCCCACGTTGATCTCACCCATCTCGACGGGGATGCCGAAGCTGTCGAGCGTGCGCTTGATGATGTTCGCGTTCGCATAGAGGTCGCCCGTCGTCGGCTTCGAGCTTTCCGACTTGAGGAGCGACAGGGGCGGGGGAACATAGTTCTTGAAGACGGGCGCCTTGAACTTCTTCGGCTTCGCGTCGTCGTGCGAATCCTTCTGATGCGTCACGGCGATGTCCTGCATGTCCGCATCCTTTTCCTCCTTCTCGGATTTTTTCTCATCGTCCTTCTTCTCGCCGGTTTCGGATTCCTCGGGCGCGTCCGTCCCCGTGACAAGGATCGGTTCGTCGTCGTCAGTCTCGTCGGATCCGGCCCTGTGCGGCATCTTGATCTTCAGCGGGACGTTGGCCGTCACGAGGATGGCCGCGACCAGGATAAAGACGTTGATCACGCTCGCGGCGATCGTGCCGAAGGGTGTCCGGAGCGAGCCGAAGACGAGCCCGAGCCAGCCGCCGTTGCCCGGCGAGGCGAGCTCGATGAGGGCCAGGAAGGAAAGCATGAGCAGGACCGATCCGAGGAGCGTCATGCCGACGATCCGGCGCCTGCCGGCCGAAAGCAGGACCACGGCGGCGAAGAAGAGCGTCGTGGGCAGGATGAAATAGCCCCATCCGAACAGCGCGTGAAGCCCCTGATAGATCGCGGCGCCGGCGGGACCGGCTTTTGCGAAGCCCGCGAGGATCAGGATGATCGCCACGCAGAGGAAGCTGATCGCCCAGATGCTGTTTTTCGTTTCGGAATGAAGCCGGGGTTCCTGAGGTTCGCGCGTGGCGCGGCGTTCGGTCGCCGCTGCGGCCGCCTTGTCTTTGCGTCCGCCGTTTCGCGACCCGTTCCGCGCACCGTTGCCGTTCTTTTTCGCCATTATGCCTCTTATTGTACGACATCGAGGCATTTGCGGGAAGCGGAAATGCTATCATGGATCCATGACGCCGAAGGAACTCATCGTGTTCGATCTCGACGGGACGCTTGCGCCGAGCAAGGCGCCGATGAGGCCCGACATGTCCAAGGCCCTGGCCGCGCTCCTCGCGAAAAAGAAGGTCGCCGTGATCGGCGGCGGCAGCTATGAGCAGTTCAGCCGGCAGTTCGTCGGCCGCCTCAAGGTGCCGAAAGCGCTTCTTCCCAACCTCTTCCTGTTCCCGACCACGTCGACGTCCTTCTATCGCTACCGCAACGGATGGAAGAAGGTCTATCGGAAGGTCCTCAAGGCGACGGAGAAGAAGAGGATCATGGCGGCGTTCGACGAGGCGTTCGCGAAGACGGGTTACCGGCATCCGAAAAAGCATTGGGGGCCCATCATCGAGGACCGCGATTCGCAGATCACGTTCTCGGCGCTCGGTCAGGCCGCCCCCATTCCGGCGAAGGAGGCATGGAACAAAAAGAGCGACGTGCGTCCCGCCCTCATGAGGATCATGCAGCGGCACCTGCCTGATTTCGAAGTGCGCCGCGGCGGCCTTACCTCGATCGATGTCACGCGCAAGGGCATCGACAAGGCCTTCGGCGTCCGACAAATTAAGAAAGTATTAAAGATCCCGATTGCGAACATGCTGTTCGTGGGGGACGCCCTCTATCCCGGCGGCAATGACTACGCGGCGAAGAAGACGGGCATCGACTGCATCCCCGTGAAGGATCCGAGCGATACTAAAAAAGTCATTAAAAGAATCTTGACCGCCCGCTAAGGGCGGTTTTCGTTGACATGGGGCCGTTTTGTGGGTAGGATGGCGGTAATGCCGGAATCCTTTAACAGCTCACTCGGGGTCCGCCTTCCGGTCGACGGCGTCGTGAAGGAGATCGTCTCATTCATGAAGGCCGACCTGCTCCGCCGGTACACGATCACGATCGGGACCGACTCGGAACTGCTTGCGAACAAGCAGGCTGATTTCGTGACGGCGATCGTCGTGCACCGCGTCGGCAACGGCGGGCGCTATTTCTGGCGGCGGTTCGAGCTCGGCGCGTTCCACACGCTGCGCGACCGCATCATCCGCGAGGTCCTCATCTCGCTCGAAGTCGCGCAGAAGGTGCTCGAGGAGCTGAAACAGTTCCCGCTGCCGGAATTCGATTTCGAGATCCACGCCGACATCGGCGAGACCGGTCCGACGAAGGCGGTGATCCAGGAGGTCATGGGCATGATCCGCGCCCACAACTTCGAGCCGCGGATGAAACCCTATAGCTATGCGGCGACGAACGTCGCCGACCGGCACGTCTGATTCCATGAACACGAAAGGCGACACATTGGTATTCGACATCGAGACGTCGAACTTCTTCACCGACCCCGGCGTGGGATGGGACAACTTTGCGGCGCTCAGAATTTCGGTCGTCGGCGTCTATTCGTACCTTCGGGACGAATATTTCTGCTTCGAGGAGCACGAGATGGACAGGCTCGCCGAGCTTTTTGCCGGAGCGACGACGATCGTCGGTTTCAGCATGAACCGCTACGATGTGCCGGTGCTCAACCTTTATTTTCAGAAGCTGAAGCGTCAGGCTCCGAACCTGTGGGGCATGGAGCGCGTCGACCTCCTCGAGGAGGTCGAGCTCGCGATGCGGCAGCGCATCAGCCTGAGCCGGCTCGCCGAGGCGAATCTCGGCGTGAAGAAGGACCGGCACGGTTCCGAAGCCATCGCGCTCTTTCACGACGGCAAGATGGACGAGCTCAAGGAATACTGCCTGAACGACGTGAAGCTCACGAAGCAGCTCTATGACCTCTATCGGTCGCAGCAGCATTTCATGGTTCCCGACAAGAAGACCGGCGAGATGGTCCGCGTGGCGTTTTCGAAATCATCGACAGGGACCGGCGGGACCGTCCTTCCTGCGCAGCAGCTCTTATAGCCCGCTTCCGGCCCCCTCTATTATTAAAGAGGACTATGGACAGGATTTATCTCGATTATGCGGCGTCGACTCCCGTCGACCCCGAGGTGTTCGCCGCGATGGAGCCTTATTTCATGAAGAAGTTCGGCAATCCGGGCTCGCTTCACGCGTTCGGACAAGAGGCGATTGCCGCCGTCGACCGGGCCCGGGAGGCGGTCGCGGCGAGCGTCGGCGCGGATTTTCGCGACGTCATCTTCACGGCTTCGGCGACCGAAGCGAACAACCTCGCGCTTCGCAGCGCCGTTCGGTGGGCGCGCGAATCGGGGATTGGCCGCCCGCGCATCGTCGTGTCGGCGATCGAACACGAATCGGTCCTCGAGACGGCCCGCGATCTCGAGCGTGACGGAGCGGAGCTCGTCGTGTGCCCGGTCGACGGGCATGGCGTTCTTGATATCGACGCGTTGCGGGGCGCGATCGACGGGCGAACGGCGATCGTTTCGGTGATGGCGGCGAACAACGAGATCGGCACGATCGAGCCTGCCGCGGCGATCGCGGAAATGATCCGCGGCCACCGCGCGGAGGCGAAGTCGACGCTGCCGCTGTTCCACGCCGACGCCGCGCAGGCATTCCAGTTTTTCGACTGCCGGTTCGGCGCCGACTTCATGACGATTTCATCGCACAAGATCTATGGACCGAAAGGCGCCGCGGCGCTCATCGTCGACGCGCGAACGGTGCCGGTGAAGCGGCTGCGCGCGGCCGCGACGGGAGGCGGCCAGGAGTTCGGCCTGCGTTCGGGAACGGAGAACGTTCCCGCGATCGTTGGGTTCGCAAAGGCGGCCGAGCTCACCGCAGCGAAGCGCGAATCCGCGCGGACCCGCATCGGCGACTTAAGGGACGCGCTCCGCGACGGCATTAGGACGGTTGTGCCCGGCGCCGAGACGAACGGGTTTGCCGATTGGCAGACGGACGGAAAAGACAACGCGCTCCCATCGATTTTCAACGTCTTCTTTCCGAACCGCGAGGCGCAGGACCTGCTCACCGCATTCGACCTCGCAGGCCTCGCCGCCGCATCGGGGTCGGCATGCCACTCGCGCGCGCTCGAGCCATCATATGTCATCGAGGCGCTCGGACATGCGAAGGAGCGGGCGCGATCGAGCATACGATTCAGCTTGGGACGGCCCACGACGGCAGGCGACATCGAGGGCGCCCTGCGCATCCTCCGTGAAACTTTTTCAAAAAAGGTGTCGTAATAGGATATAAAGAGAAAACCATGGAAAACCATCAAAAAAAGCTCATTGCGATAGCCCTGCTTATCGTCGCCGCTTTTGCCGTGGCAGGCTTTACGCGGCCGCAGCACGCCCAGGCGAACGCCTTCGACAGCTTTCTGAACAGCCTGATCGCACCCTTCAAAGGGACGAGCACGGCCGGACCGCTGATCGGGGGATCGGTCCCGACGGCCTCCACCACGCCGCTCTATCAGCCGGTCGTCGACTATGAGAATGCGGTCGTGAACGCCGTGAAACAGGCGTCGCCTGCCGTCGTCTCGATCACGATTTCGGAAAACGTCCCGGTCGTGGAGCAGTGCCCGTATGATCCGTTCGGGAATCTTTCGCCCGACTTCCAGCAGTTCTTCGGCGGCGGTTCGTCGATGACGGTTCCGTGCAACAGCGGAAAGACGCAGCTGCAGCAGGTCGGCGGCGGCAGCGGCTTCATCATTTCGTCCGACGGGCTGATCCTCACGAACAAGCACGTCGTCTCGGATATCGGCGCGTCGTATTCGGTCCTCACGAACGACGGCAAGACCTATGACGCGACGGTGCTCGCGCGCGATCCGAGCCAGGACCTTGCGGTGCTGAAGATCAAGGCGAGCGGCCTGCCGACGGTGACGCTCGGCGATTCGGGAAGCCTCGAGCTCGGCCAGTCGGCGATCGCGATCGGCAACGCGCTCGGACAGTTTTCGAACACGGTCTCGGTGGGCGTCGTCTCGGGCCTTGAGCGGACCGTGACCGCGGCCGCGCCCGACACGGGAGCCGAAGAGACGATCGCGGGCGTCATCCAGACCGACGCGGCCATCAATCCCGGCAATTCCGGCGGACCGCTGCTCAACCTGCAGGGACAGGTGATCGGCATCGATACCGCCGTCGCCGAAGACGCGCAGGGAATCGGATTCGCGATCCCGATCAATCAGGCGAAGCGCGACATCGCGTCGGTCGAGACGACCGGCAACATCGTCGCCCCGTACCTCGGCGTGCGCTACGTGCCGCTCGATCCGGCGACCGCAAACGAGAACGGCCTTTCGGTGAACTATGGCGCATGGGTCAAGGGATCGTCGTCATCGGCCCCCGCGGTTCAGCCGAACTCGCCCGCCGCCAAGGCCGGCGTGCAGGCGGGCGACATCATCACGGCGATCGACGGAACCCCGATCGATGCGACCCATGACCTCGCGACGATGGTGAACCAGCATAGCGTGGGGGATACGGTGACGCTTACGATCAGCCGCGGCGGCAAGCAGCTGTCGGTGCAGGCGACGCTCACCCAGCGTCCGGCGGGGTCCTGAATGGGCCGGCACCGGGCGGATTAGCAGTCTCATCCTTAGATTGACAATGGGGCCTCGGGCGCTATAATTGTTGCATGGCGCGAAACAAATCAAGTCTCGCGGCGGTATAATAAAAGAGAATCAACCACCATGCCAAACTTCCATCGCTTCACCATCAAGGCCCAGGAGGCGCTGCAGAACGCGCAGGAGATCGCCGCCAAGCGCAATCACGGGGAACTCAAGTCGCTGCATCTGCTTGCGGCGCTCATCGAGGACGAGCAGTCGCTCGTCATCCCGGTCCTTGAGCGGTCGGGCGTGAACATCGAGAAGCTTGACGAGCAGATCGAGCTCGAGCTCGACCGCATCCCGCCGATCCTCTCGAACTCCGCCGTCGGCCAGCTTTACCTTTCGCAGGAGCTCATGCGCGCGCTTGACCAGGCGGCCAAGATCGCGGCGCAGCAGAAGGACGAATTCGTCTCGTGCGAGCACCTGCTGCTCGCGCTCTTCGACGTGCAGGGAGCGGCGAAGACCCTCCTTGAGAAATTCGGCGTCCGCCGCGAGACGGCGTTCCGGGTGCTCGCGCAGCTGCGCGGCTCGGTGCGCGTGACCGACGAGATGCCCGAAAGCAAATTCCAAGTGCTCGAAAAATATTCAATCAACGTAACCGAAAAGGCGAAAGCCGGCCAGCTTGATCCGGTCATCGGCCGCGAAGAGGAGCTTCGCCGCCTGATGCAGGTGCTTTCGCGCCGCACGAAGAACAATCCCTGCCTCATCGGCGAGCCGGGCGTCGGCAAGACGGCCATCGTCGAAGGGCTCGCGCAGCGCATCGTTTCGGGCGACGTCCCCGAACTTTTGAAGGGCAAGCAGGTCCTCATGCTCGACCTCGGGTCGCTCATCGCGGGCACGAAATTCCGCGGCGAATTCGAGGACCGGCTGAAGGCGTTCATGAAGGAGGTGAAGAACGCGGCCGGGCAGATCATCCTCTTCATCGACGAGATCCACACGATCGTGGGCGCCGGCGCGGCCGAAGGCGCGATCGACGCATCGAACCTGTTGAAGCCCGCGCTCGCCCGCGGCGAGCTGCACGCGATCGGCGCGACGACCGTCCGCGAATATCAGAAATACATCGAGAAGGATCCCGCGCTCGAGCGCCGGTTCCAGCCCATCATGGTCGAGGAGCCCTCGATCGACGATTCGATCGCGATCCTCCGCGGCCTGAAGGAGAAATATGAGATCCATCACGGCATGCGCATCAGCGACGAGGCGATCATCGAGGCGGTCAACCTGTCCGCGCGCTACATCACCGACCGCTTCCTGCCCGACAAGGCCGTCGACCTGATCGACGAGGCCGCAGCCGCCCGCCGGCTCGAGTCCGAGAGCCTGCCGAAGGAGATCGACGGCGTGCGCCGCGAGATCACCAAGCTCGAGGTTGAGAAGCAGGCGATCATGAAGGAAGGCCGGAAGGCTGAGCGCGTGAAGGAGATCGAGCAGCGGCTCGGCGAGCTCCGCGAGAGGAACGACGAGCTTTCAAGCCGCTGGCATCTTGAGAAGATCAAGTTCGAGACGCTCCACCAGCTGCGGCAGAAAGTGGACAACCTGAAGCGCGAAGCCGAAACGGCCGAGCGCGGCGGCAACCTTGAGCGCGTGGCGCAGATCATCTATGGCGAGCTTCCGCAGGCCGAAAAGGAGTTCCAGGCGTTCGAACGCAAGAACTTCGGCGGTTCGGGCGACGGCTTTTCCGCCCGCGGCGGGACGCGCGCCCGGCAAGCGAAGGCTTCGGCAGCCGCGGCCGCTGCAGCTGCGGCCGGCAACCGCTTCATCAAGGAGGCGGTCGACAAGGAGGACGTTGCGGCCGTCGTGGCCGTCTGGACCGGCATCCCGCTGAAGCGCATGCTCGAGACCGACTCCGACAAGCTCGTGCGCATCGAGGATGTCCTTCATGACCGCGTGGTCGGACAGGACGAGGCGATCTCCGCGGTCGCGAACGCCCTGCGCCGCTCGCGCGCGGGCCTTTCCGACGAGAACCGTCCGATCGGATCGTTCATGTTCCTCGGTCCGACCGGCGTCGGCAAGACCGAGCTCGCGAAGGCGCTCGCCGAATTCATGTTCAACGACGAGAAGGCGCTCGTGCGCGTCGACATGTCCGAATATATGGAGCGCCATGCCGTGAGCCGGCTGATCGGCTCGCCGCCGGGCTATGTCGGCCACGAGGAGGGCGGACAGCTCACCGAGGTCGTGCGTCACCGTCCCTACAGCCTCATCCTCTTCGACGAGATCGAGAAGGCCCATCCCGAAGTCTTCAACCTGCTCCTGCAGGTGCTCGACAACGGACGCCTGACCGACAGCAAGGGCAAGACGGCGAACTTCAAGAACGCGATCATCATCATGACGTCGAACGTCGGCAGCGAATACCTGAAGGCCATGTCGCGCATCGGGTTCAGCGCGTCGGGTGAGACGGCCGAGGAGGGCGACTATCGCGGCAAGGTGATGGAGGCCCTGCGCGCGAGCTTCCGTCCCGAATTCCTGAACCGCATCGACGAGATCGTCATCTTCAACCCGCTCCGCCGCGCCGACATCCAGAAGATCGTCGACATCCAGCTCGCGCTCATCGAGAAGCGCCTAAAGGACCGCAACATCAGGCTCGAGATCGAGCCGGCGGCACGCGAATACCTTACGCGCGAGGGGTTCAGCGCGGAGTTCGGCGCCCGACCCTTGAAGCGGCTGATGCAGAAGGTTATCCTTGATAGGTTGGCGGATCGCATCATCCGCGGCGAATTCAAGGATGGCGGAAAGGTTAAAGTCAATTTTAAGGCGGACGCGCTGGTCTTCTCTTCTTAAGGCCGCGATTTTCGCCGCCGCGTGGCTCGTCCTTCCGTTCTGGCTGTTCGCGATCGTCGCGCTCTATCTCTGTTTCGTTCCGGTCCCGCAATCAGCCACGGTTGCGGGGCCTTTTTTCGCGCTGCTCCTCGTCGCATTCCTCAATCCGCCGGGATGGACGTTCGCCGTCATCCTCGGATGCATCTTCTTCGCGCTGCTCCTCATCAAAGGGTTCATCCTGATCGACCGCGAGTCGGCCTATGAGGCCGTGATCCTGTCGATCACGTTCCTGCTCTTCCTGGCGTTCTATGAGAAAGCGGGATCGGCGATCGGCTGGGAGTCGCTCGGCTATTCGTTCGGCGTCGCGCTCGTCGCGGGATTCCTGGTTTCCAACTTCGTGCGGTTCGCCGCACCCAGTCATGTTCCGCCGGATGAGGGCGCTCTTGCGGGCGACGCCGGTGCAGAGGCGCGGGAGCCGGACGACGACGAAGCCATGGCGTCCGAAAGCCGCATCAGCCGTTTCGGCCGCCCGGCCGTCTGGCTTGCGACGCTGCTCGTTTGGGAATTCCTGCTCGCCGCGCTCTTCCTGCCGCTCGATTTCGTCTATCAGACGATCGCGGCGTTCCTCGGCGCGATCGTCGTGATCGATCTCGTACCGCAGCATCTCTTCGGGACGCTTTCGCGCGCCAAGGTGCTCGTGACGGCGAGCATCGTCTTCGTGCTCTTCGTGTTCATTCTCGGATCGGCGCGCTGGGGGCTCTAGGCCTAGGGGAAGACGAGGTCCCACACCATCCCGGCAACGTTGCGTGCCGGTCCCTTGAGCGGGAAGTGGTGGAGGTCGATGAAGGGCAGGCTGTTGCATTCGATCACGCCGCAGCGCGATGAGCGCCAGGACCGGGCCATGTCCTCGATCATGAAGTCGATGCCGATCAGGGGATCGTCCACGATGCGTCCGATCGCGAGAAAGAGTTCCCGGTTGTCCGGATGGACGTCCTCGACCTCGGTCGTCGATGCGCCGAACGAACGGCTTACTTTGGGATGCAGCATGACCATGGCGTTCGCCGCGGGGACGGTGTCGAGCGAATGGCCCTGCGCGGCGACGAAGGCGAGATCGACTTCGATCGCGTGGAAGACCGGCCCCTTGCGCAGGGGATTTTCGTTTTCTGCGGCGATGAGCTCGCGCAGCGAGCGCCTGCCGTCCCCGATCACGTGCGGCGGCTCGCGGCGCATGATGCCGCCGATCCGCCCGCCGATCAGCGTGATGCGAAAGACGAATCCCGGCAGCTCCTCTTCGACGACGACGCGGCGCGAGATCTCGCGCGCCTTCTTGAACGCGTGGCGGAGCGCATCAAGGGTCGTGATATGCATATAGGTGTGGCGGCTGCGCGAACCGATCGCGGGCTTCACGATCACGGGGCCGCCGATGGACGCGAAGATCGCCTCGGCCTGACGGATGGTCCGCGCGTCCCCGCCGCGGGGGACGGGGATGCCGGCCCGCCCGAACGTCCTGATGATCGCGCCCTTGTCGTCCATCCAGTCGAGGCCCGCCTCGTGGGCGAGGCGCGGGCGGGGGAGTCCGTCGAAGACGCGCGTGTCGCCGTTCTTGGTCGCGAAGAAGATGTTGCGCGGAAGGCCGAACGGCCGGAATTCGCGCATGGCGATGCCGCGGCGTTCGGCTTCCTCCCAGAGCACGCGCGAGCGGTCGGTCGTCGTGCGGTCGGGGCGGTCCGCGATGGTGCCGAAGCCGAGCGCGGCGAGGGCGCCGAACACCGGTGGTGCCAGGCGTCCGGGTTTGAGCCACGCGACGGCGGGGCGGATGAGGTTCCATATGGCCTCAAGCGGCGCGAAGATCGTCGCGGACCAGTCGTCGACGGTCGCGTTCCACCGCTCGACGGCGTGCGAGACCGGCATCGGTCCGCAGTCGGGGCAATAGGCGTGCATGGTGCGGTCGGCCATCATGCACCATCATACGCCATCAGAGGAACCCAGGGAAGAAGTCGGTTTCGATCTGCGCGAGCGGGATGCCGAGCTCCCGGAGTGTCTTCTTGAATCCCGAGACCATCGCTTCGGTTCCTGAAATGTAAAAGATGCGCTCGCGGTAGTCGGGGACCGTGCGGCGGATGAGGTCGGCGTCGATGCGCCCCTTCACGCCGTTGTGCGCGGGCGCCGGCTCTCCCTCACCCGTGACGACATAGACCGTGCGCAGGCCCCAGCCCGTTTCGGCCTCGTCGAAGATCTCTTTATAGGAGATGTCGGCGTTCGTGCGGTTCGAATAGAGGAGGACGGCGTCGCGCCGGCCCCCGGAATCGGAGATATGCTTCACCATGCTTCGGAACGGGGTGATGCCGATGCCTCCGGCGACGAAGACGAGTTTTTTCGACAGGTCGTCCGGCAGGGTGAAGTCCCCGGCGAGCTGTCCCGCAAAGATCGGGTCGCCGGGCTTCATGGCGAGCATGCGTTTCTTGAAACTGCTCGAATTGTCATAGAACCGGACACCGAGGCGCACGTTCGGTTCGGTGGGCGACGACGCGATGGTGAAATAGCGGCGGTTGCCGCGCGAATCGATGAGCTCGTGCGCGAGCGTCCATTCGAGATATTGTCCCGGGCGGAACGAAAGCCCCTTGACCGGCTCGAACGAGAAATCATAGATGTCGGCGCTTACGGCCTTCTTTTCGCGTAGCACGAAGCGATATTTTCGCTTGGGGCTCACGAGATAGGCGAAGACGTTGCCGACGAGGAGCGCAAGTTCGGGAATCGAATAGACCGGGCCGATGTGGATATAGGGAGAATAGAGCGCGCCCACGAGCACGGCATAGGCGATGCGGAGGGAGCGCGTTGGCGGCGTTGTGAGCGGCTCGGTGAGCATGATGAACGCGAAGAAGAAGAGGGGCGTGTGAAGGGCGAGGCGTTCAAGCGTGCCTGCGGGATCGAAGAGGGGGCTGAGCGCGATGCAGCTTATGGCCGCCGCGCCCAGGAACGGCAGGACGAGGTCGAACCGCTGGATCTTGCGGACGACGAGGAGCCCGCCCACGAGGACGAACGGGAGCATGGGCAGGTTGCCGCCGACCCACCAGCTCGCATAGTCACCGAGCGCGAATGCCGTGACGACGACCGCGAGCGCCGCCGGATTGAAGACGTGCTTCTTCCCGATGGCGAGGAGGTATTTCGAAGCCATCCCGACGACGGCTGCGGCGGCGAGGAACGTGACGCCCGCCAGGCTGTTGGGCGATGCCGGCGGAACGATGAGGGCGAGGATGAGCGCCGTGATATAGGTCGATTCGTGGTTCGGATGCGCGTCGAAGATCTTTGCGAAAAGCGCGTTCGCAAGCCATGAAAGCACGATGAGGAAGAGCGTCGAGAAGACGAGCGCCGTCGGATCCACCGGGACCCAATGGACGGCCCCGAAGATGGCGCCCAGCGCGACGAAGGCAATGAGGACATACAGCACGAGGCGGTACATCGTGATCCTGTTGAGCAGCCGGTCTATGAAGTCAATCATCGTTTAAGGAATTTTTAATGAATGCTACGCGGCCGCGAACCGTTCGAACCCGCTCGTCATGACGGCCTGCCGGTCGTTCCGGATCATGTAGGTTTCGAATCCGGGCAGCGATTCGACGAACGCTGCGGCATCGGTGCCCATGGCAAACGCCGCCGTCGCGATCCGGTCGGCCTCATAGACGTTCGGGCCGATGACTGTGAGGCTTGCGATGTCCTCGGCGGGTTTTCGCGTCAGGGGATTATAGATGTGCGGGCCCCTGACATAGGTACCCGAGGTCGCGACGCCTTCGCCGGTCACCTTCACTATTTTGACATGTTCATCCTGGTTCCAGGGATTCTTGATGCCGACGCTCCACGATTCGCCTTCGGCATTCCGGCCGTGGGGCTGGATGTCGCCCCCGGCGTCGACATAGAAATCTGCAAATCCGGCCTTGAGGATGAGCTGGGCCGCGTTCCATATGGACCAGCCTTTCACGAGTCCCGAGGGATCGAGCCTGCCTTCGGGCGTGCGGATGTCGAAGAATCCCCGTGTGAGCTGCTTCGTCTCTTCGGAAAGCATGAGCACGAGCCGCATCTCGGGGCTCGCATCTTCGGGCGCGAGGCGTCCGCTGTTGATCGCGCTGATCTCGCTCGTCTCTTTATAGGTGCTGAATGTCTCGTCGATATGCGTGAAATAATCGAACACGCGGTCGAAGATTTTTTCGCCCGCGCGGGGATCGGCGATTTCGAGTGAGATGGGCATGCCCATGAGGAATCGTGTCTGTTTCATGGGTGGGATCGCTCACGGCTCGCGCCGGCCGGCGCCGATAGGTCAGACTTTCGCCTGGGCGAGCGCCGAAGCGAGCGACTGCTGGAACGCCTGACTGTCCTGGGTTGCGCCCGAGACGATGTCGACCGTCGCGCTCTGGGCGGTGATGGCTTCCTGCTTGAGCTGCGGCAGCGCTTCGCGTGAAACTTCGGCCGTATGCCCGGGGTCGTTCGGATATTGCAGGAACTTCACGTCGGTCAGCTTGCCGCCGCTTATGACGGCCGAGACCTGGATGGTTCCATAGAACGCGTCGGCAGCCGTTCCGGTGTATGTTCCATTCTTATAGAGGCTGGTCGTTCCGGAGCCTGAGCCCGATCCAGACCCGGTGCCGCCGGTGCCGGTGCCAGTGCCGCTTCCGCTACCGGTCCCCGTTGTTCCGGTTCCCGATGACGTTGCACCGCTGCCGCTGCCGGAAGGCGTCGGCGTGCTTGAGGGCTGACCGCCGCCGGTTGTCGCGACGTTGCTATTCCGTTGCGATGAGAAGATGGCATATCCCGCAATGACGACGACGGCGATGATGGCCAGAACGTATTTCCAGGCGTTTTTCATGGGGTTTGATCGTGATGCGACGTTTCGACGTCCTTATAATACGGCGGACGGACGAGTTTTGGTTCTCGTAAGGGATTATAGCAGATCGATGCGGAGTTCTCTATAATGAGAGCCATGCAGCAGCAACCGGGTCCCGCCATCGACCCCGCCGCGCTCGACCATTCCGTCAAGCCGTCGGACGACTTCTTTCATTATGTGAACAGTTCCTGGATCGCCTCGCATCCCATTCCGCCGACCGAGGCGCGATGGGGGTCGTTCTATGTGCTTCGCGTCGAAGTCGAAGAGCAGTTGAAGAAGATCTTCGAGGAGCTCGCGTCGATGCCCGCCGACAAGCTTGGCGAGGAAGGGCGCAAGGTGAGGGATTTCTATGCGAGCGGCATGGATGTCGAAAAGCTGAATGCGGTAAAGGACGGGGCCCTGGGGACCGTCATGCAGGAAGTGAACGGCATCGCGAACCTGAGCGATCTCGTGAGGGTCGTCGCGTTCCTGCATCACCGCGGCATTCGCGCGTGGTGGAACTGGAGCGCCGAACCCGACGCCAAGGCGAGCGACGTCATGGCGCTCTATCTTTCCCAGAGCGGGCTCAGCCTTCCCGACAGGGATTACTATCTGAAGGACGACGAGAAGAGCGCCGAGATCCGGAAAAAATATGCCGACTATGCGGCGGGTCTTGCCGGGATGTCGGAATGGATGGCCGCGGACGGTCCGTTCCTCAAGCCGATCCGCGACATCGAGACGGAACTCGCCAAGGCGTCGATGACGCGGGTCGAATTGCGCGACATCGAGAAGCAGTACAACAAGATGTCGCCCGCCGAGCTCGCGGCCATCACCCCGCACGTGGACTGGGGGACGTATTGGGCCGAGATCGGCATTGCGCCGCCGCCCTATGTCATTGTGTGCCAGCCGGAGTTCATGAAGGCGACCGACCGCATCCTTGCCGAAACGCCCATCGAGACCCTGAAGGCCTATCTGCGTTGGCATGTGCTCAACAATCTCGCCGGTTTTCTCGGTGAGGAATTCGAGAAGCGCCCGTTCGATTTCTATGCGCGCACGTTCGGGGGCGCGACCGAAATGAAGCCGCGGTGGCGGCGCGTGTCGGGCATGGTGAACTCCCTGCTTGATCATGCCGTCGGCCGGCTGTACGTCGAGCGGTATTTCAGCCCCGAAGCCAAGGCGCGCATCGGCGCCCTCGTCGACCACCTCACCGAAGCCTATCGCACCCGCATCAGGAATCTCGACTGGATGAGCGACGAGACCAAGAAGAAGGCTTTGGGGAAGCTCGACATGGTTGCGCGCAAACTCGGCTTCCCTGAGCCGTGGAAGGACATCGCCGCGATGACGATCGGGCCGGATTCATATGTCGAAAATTACATGCGCGCCAACATGTTCGAAAGCGACCGCATGTCGCAGAAGGTGGGCAAGCCCGTCGATCGAACCGAGTGGTATATGTCGCCCCAGACCGTGAACGCCTATTATTCGCAGCTCATGAACGACATCGTGTTCCCCGCCGCCATCCTGCAGCCGCCCTTCTTCTATCCCGAAGGCGACGACGGCGTGAATTTCGGAGGGATCGGCAGCGTGATCGGCCACGAGCTCACGCATGGGTTTGACGACAAAGGATCGCTCTTCGACGGCAAGGGCAACCTGCTTCATTGGTGGACGCCGCAAGACCGCGAGCGGTTCGAGAAGAAGGCCGCGATGCTTGCCGAGCAGTTCGACCGTTATGAGCCCCTGCCGGGACTTCATGTAAACGGCAAGCTGACCCTCGGCGAGAACATCGCCGACCTCGGAGGGCTGCTCATCGCCTATGACGGGCTCATGCTTGCGCTTCGGGACAATCCCGCCGCCAACGTCGCGATCGACGGCCTCACGCCCGTACAGCGGTTTTTCATCAACTATGCGATCACCGAGCGCTCAAGCGTCCGCGAGGAAAGCCTGCGTTCGCAGATCCAGACCGATCCGCATTCGCCCTCGGAATACCGGGTGAACGGACCGCTTTCGAACATGACGGCCTTTTATGAATCATTCGACTGCAAAAAGGGCGACGCCCTGTGGCGCGATCCCGAAGACAGGGTCAATATCTGGTAGCGTTGAACGGACGGACGGCCGACCGCGGATTTCTTTAAGGGAAATTTAATGAGGGATATGGACAATGGTTAGGGTCGACCATTAACCAATCCTTTTCATATGAAACGGTTCTTCGCCGCCCTGGCGGCACTCGTGGTTTTCGCTGCCGCAACGCCGTTCGCAAAGGCCGATTATCATTTCGCCGACTTCATGGGATCGCCGCCGATCCACGTGTTCAGGTCGGCGCAGAAGACGCCCGTGGGGCTCACTCCGCTCGAGGTGAAGCATATCTATCATCTGCCACTTGCGGGCGGGGCGAGCAGCACGATCGTCCTCATCGAGGCCTACGACGATCCGACCGTTGAGGCGGACCTCGCTTCGTTCGACGATGCCTTCGGATTGCCCGCATGCACGTCCAAGAACGGATGTTTCGAGAAGCACGTCATGGCCGCCGGTTTGAAAACCGATGCCGGATGGGCGCTCGAGACCGCCCTCGATGTCGAATGGGCCCATGCGATCGCGCCGCAGGCGAAGATCCTCGTGATCGAAGCCAAGACCCAGAGCGGCGCAAACCTATTGAGGGCGGTTGACTATGCAGCGGCGCGGAGCGACGTGACCGCGGTATCGATGAGCTGGGGTGGCCGTGAGTTCCGCGAAGAGACGTCCCTCGACAATCATTTCGTCGGCAGCCATCCCGAGGCGTTTTTCGCTGCCGCCGGGGATCGGGGAGCGGGGGCGAGCTGGCCCGCCGCATCGCCGAACGTGATCGGGGTCGGCGGCACATCGCTCGAGATCCTGAAGGACGGCACGCTGGTTTCGGAATCGGCGTGGGAAGGGAGCGGAGGCGGCGTGAGCGCCTATGAGCCCGAAACGGGCTTCGAGCGCGCGTACGACATTCCGAAAGCCGGCGGCCACCGGGCGATTCCCGACGTCGCCTACGACGCCGATCCGAAGTCGGGATTCGCCGTCTATAGGTCGAGCGGCGCGTCGAAGAACGGTTGGTATGTGGTCGGCGGCACCTCGGCCGGTGCGCCGCAATGGGCCGCGATCTTCGCCATCGGCCGTTCAGCGACGCTGAAGAATCTTTATACCGACAAAGCTTCCGCGAATCCGCTGAGTTACTTCAGGGATATCACGAGCGGCTCGAACGGGACGTGCCAATATTATTGCGATGCGCGCAAGCGATATGACTATGTGACCGGCCTCGGCGTACCGATCACGACGAAATTCTAAATGTTAAAAAATCATTAAAGCATCATTGACCTATGGACCTCTTGGAATACGATGACGAGATGACGGGTGAGATCATGGATGCGATAGAGAACCTGGCGCTCATGACCCAGCGCGAGTTCGTCGCTTTGCGTGCGGAGATGCAGGAATTCAAAGAGGACCTCAAGCTTGAGCTCAAGGCCGAGCTGAAGGCCGAGCTGCGGGCGGAGTTCAAGGCCGACATCAGGACCGAGCTGCGGCCGGAGCTCCTTGCCGAATTCCAGGCGGCCCTGAATGCGCTGAAGGCCGAACTGCACGAGGAGCTCTATAGCGGATTCACAGTCCTGCGCAACAAGATTGATGGGGATATCGCGAGCCTGCGGCATGAGACGGCGCTCGGATTCGCGGGCATGAGGAGCGAGGCCGACGAGATTCGGCAGGAAATGAGGGTCGGATTTGCCGCCGTCAGCTCGATTCTGAGCGATCACGAATGCCGGACGGAACGGCTCGAGAAAAACACCGATTTTACCTGAGGTTTAGGGCGTCGGAACCTTGCGGGGCTGGGTGGAAATATTGCGGGAAATCTGCTAAAATAGACCTATCGCATGCCTCAGCAAACTTCGAAAAACCAGGGCAGCGCGTCATACGGTGCCAAGGATATCTATGTCCTTGAAGGGTTGGAGCCGGTCCGCAAGCGGCCGGGAATGTACATCGGTTCGACCGGATCGATCGGCCTGCATCACCTGATCTGGGAGGTCGTCGACAACTCGATCGACGAGGCGATGGCGGGCTTCGCGAAGAACGTCACCGTCGAGCTTTTGCCCGAGAACAAGGTGGCGGTCACCGACGACGGACGCGGCATTCCCGTCGAAGTCCACCCGCAGACCAAGAAGTCGACGCTCGAGACGGTGCTCACGACGCTTCACGCGGGCGGCAAGTTCGGCGGCGAGTCATACAAGGTGTCCGGCGGCCTTCACGGCGTCGGCGTTTCGGTCGTGAACGCGCTGTCGGAATGGACGAAAGTCGAAGTCGAGCGCGACGGCGGCATGTTCGTGCAGGAATACGAACGGGGCAAGCCGAAGTTCAAGGTCAAGAAGGTGGGCGCATCGAAGCGGCACGGCACCAAGGTGACGTTCTCGCCCGATCCGCAGATTTTTTCCGAGCTTGAATTCAACGACAAGACGATCATCGAGCACCTGCGGCAGCAGGCCTATCTCACGAAGGGCGTCCGCCTCAACATCATCGACCGCCGGCCGAGCGTGCCGCTCTTCTATTCCTTCTATTTCGAAGGAGGCGTTTTGTCGTTCGTGAAGTTCCTCGCGCAGAAGAAGAACCAGCTTCACGAGGATATTTTCTATGTCGAGAAGGAGAATCAGAACATCGACATCGAATGCGCGTTCATGTACGTCGACGATACGCGGACGCAGGAAATGAGTTTTGCGAACAACATCTATACCCCCGAAGGCGGCATGCATCTCACCGGATTCCGTTCGGCGCTCACGCGCACGCTCAACAACTACGCGCGCGCCGAGGGCTATCTGAAAGAGAAAGAGGAAAACCTGACGAGCGACGACGTGCGCGAGGGCCAGATCGTGGTCCTTTCGGTAAAGCTGCGCGAGCCGCAGTTCGAAGGGCAGACGAAGGCCAAGCTCGGCAACCCTGAGGCGCGTACGGCGACCGAGGCGGTCATCAACGAGGCCCTCAAGGAGTTCCTCGAGAAGCATCCGTCCGAGGCCAGGGCGATCATCGCGAAGGTGATCCTCACCGCGAAGGCCCGCCTAGCCGCCCGGGCCGCGCGCGAGACCGTGCTGCGCAAGGGCGCGTTCGAAGGGCTGACGCTGCCGGGCAAGCTTGCGGACTGCACCTCGAAGAGCGCCGAAGAGTCCGAACTTTTCATCGTGGAGGGGGACTCCGCCGGCGGAACGGCGAAGCAGGGGCGCAACCGCCACACCCAGGCCATCCTGCCGCTGCGTGGAAAGCCGCTCAACGTCGAGCGGGTGCATCTCGACAAGATGCTCGCGAACGCAGAGATCCGTTCGCTCGTCATCGCGATCGGCACCGCGATCGGCGAGGAATTCAACATGGAGAAGCTCCGCTATCACAAGATCGTCATCATGACCGATGCCGATGTCGATGGCGCGCACATCAGGACGCTGCTCCTCACGCTGTTCTATCGCCACTTCCGCGGCGTGGTTGACGGCGGCTATGTCTATATCGCCCAGCCGCCGCTCTATCGCATCCAGCTCGGCAAGGCCGTTCACTATGCGTTTTCGGATGCGGAACGCGACAAGATCATCGCTGAGCTGCAGAAGGACGCGTCCGCGAAGGCCGCCGGCAAGGCCGCGAAGAAGAAGGCCGCCGAAACCGACATCGTGACCGAAGAGGACGAGGCGAGCGGCATCGAGGGCGAGGCCGCGGCGGTCGGCGGCGACGGCAAGCGGCAGCCGAACATCCAGCGCTACAAGGGTCTCGGCGAGATGAACGCCGAGCAGCTTTGGGAAACGACGATGAATCCCGAAAACCGCATCATGAAGCAGGTGACGATCGAGGACGCCGAGGCGGCCGACAAGCTGTTCGACATCCTCATGGGCGACGCCGTGGAGCCGCGCAAGAATTTCATTCAGGCGCACGCGGCGACGGTGCAGAACCTCGACATCTAGCTTTTTGCCGGGGTTCTCAGGACCGGTGTCGCGCCGTGCTCGGCGCGCACCTGTCTCGCGACCGCCTGCGCGGTGGCCGCCTTGACTCAGTGTTCCATCCGTATTAAGCTAGTCTCATCTCCGAACCGCGAGTATAGCGGTCTTTTATTTATAAAGGACATTGCGGATCGCGGCTTCCTGGGGTATAATCAACTTCTCAAACCATGTTCGATCGCATCAAACGGTTTTTCGACGAGGCACGTCATGAGTTCCGCCACGTGAACTGGCCGACGCAGCAGGAGGCGATCCGCCTCACGGGCGTCGTGATCGGCATCTCGCTCGGCCTCGCCGTGTTCCTCGGCGCGTGCGACTATCTCTTCACCTACGTCATCCGCACGATCGTCATCAAGGCCTAACACCAACCACCATGGCTCTTACCGGTCCGCGCTCCGGCGCTCCCAGTGAAAAATCGCATACGAGGCAGTGGTACGCCGTCCAGACCTATTCGGGCTACGAAGAGGCCGTCGCGCGTTACCTGAAGCAGCGCGTCGAATCGCTCACGATGGGCGATAAGATCTTCAACGTGCTCGTGCCGAAAGAGAAGACGGTCAAGGTGAAGGGCGGCAAGCGCCAGACGATCGAAGAGAAGATCTATCCGGGATACGTGCTTGTCGAGATGATCCTCACCGAGGATTCGTGGTACGTTGTCCGCAACACGCCGCGCGTGACCGGCTTCGTCGGTCCCGACAACACGACCCCGACCCCGCTTTCGAAGGAGGAGGTCGACGTGCTGCTCGCCCGCACGGGCCGCGACGAGAGCAAGATGCAGCTTGACCTTAAGGTCGGTGATCTGGTAAAAATAACCGACGGTCCGTTCAAGGAATATGACGGCAAAGTCGCCGAAGTGAACGAGGAGCGCGGCAGCGTGAAGGTGCTCGTCCCGATCTTCGGCCGCGATACCGCCGTCGAGCTTGATTCCCTGCAGGTCCGCAAAGTCTAACGATCCATCATCACCATGAGCCAACAGTGCTTTTTCTGCTCGCAGAACCTCAAGAACATCGATTATAAGGAGATCGAACTCCTGCGGCGTTTCGTTTCGAGCCAGGCGAAGATCATCGATCCGCGCCACACGAGCGTCTGCGCGAAGCATCAGCGCAAGCTTTCGCTCGCCGTGAAGCGCGCGCGCTTCATGGGGCTCCTCCCGTACGTGAGGAAATAACCGCGACCGCGCAGCTTTTGAAAACCACGGCTCCGGCCGTGGTTTTTTTCGCTCAAGCGGGCGATGCGCCCGCTTTTAGCGCCCGCCTGATCTGCGGTACAATGAGATGACCATGTCCTTCAATCAGTCTGTTTTTCTTTTCGTGCATCACCTCGCCGGCCGGAGCGGATGGATCGACGGCGTCGGCGTCTTCTTCGCCGACTGGCTTCCTTACCTGCTCGCCGCGGGATTCGTCGTGTTCGTGCTCGGGCAGAAGGGATGGCGGCAGCGCTTCTATCTTTTCGCCGAAGGCGCCCTTGCGGTCATCGTGGCGCGCGGGCTCGTGACGGAAACGATCCATCTTCTCTATCACGAGGAGCGGCCGTTCTCGTTCTATCATTTCGCGCCCCTGGTTCCCGGGATCGGCTGGTCGTTCCCGTCCGCGCATGCCGCCGCGTTCTTCGCGCTTGCGACCATGCTCTGGTATTTCAACCGCCGCTGGGGCGTCTGGTATTTCGCATTCGCCGTCATGAACGGGGTCGCGCGCGTCTACGCGGGCGTCCATTGGCCGCTCGACATCGTGGGAGGCGTCGCCGTCGGAGTCCTGTCAGCGATGGCCGTGCATGCGGCCCTCAAGGCGAGCCGCCAGGCGCTCGAGCATTCCGTGGGTCACGCTTTCGATAACTCTGCCGTGCAATAAGGACAGCGCCGCGCCCGGAGGGGGATCGTGCTCGTGCATTCCGGGCATTCCTTCGTCGTCGCCTCGGGCGGCGGTCCCTTGCGGATGCGGTCGTTCAGCTTGTTGACCGGCAGGACGACGAAGAAATAGATGGTTGCGGCGAGGATGAGGAACGAGATGACGTTGTTCAGGAAGTCGCCATAGGCGAACTGGCTTCCGTGAACGGTGAACGTAAGGTCGCTGAAATTCGGCTGGGTTGCGATCGCGGCGATGAGCGGCGTGAGCAGGTCCTTCACGAGCGCGGTCACCACGCCGTTGAACGCGGCGCCGATCATGATGCCGACCGCGAGGTCGATCACGTTGCCGCGCAAAATGAACTGCCGGAATCCTTTCATGGATTCAGTATATCAGACCGTCAGAAGGGCAGGCCGAAGTGCGCCCGCAGGAAGTCCAGGATGGCCGCGAAGGGCGATGTCGGCACGACGGCGACGGTCGGCGCGTTGCCGCCGAAGGCGGAACGCCACCCGCCGGTCCGCGGGATGCGGCTCACGAAGGACGGCGTGTCGCGGCCGGCCGAGACGACGTTTGACCGCAGGACGGTGAAACTCGCGCCGTCCGCGCCGAGCGGCGAAGGCGAAGCGAGTGCCGCGCCGTCAGGGGTCATCATCGCGACGCCGCCGGCGCGGGTCTCGGCGATCGTGAGGGCCGTGCCGTCGGCTGTCGCGGAGCCGTTCGTAAACGAGACGCTGCCGAACCGGTCGAGCGGGAGCGCGCCGATGTTCGCGGTCGGCATCTCCTCGATCCATTCCGCCGAAGATCCGTCGTCGCGATAGGTGACGGTCGTGCGGTAGTTCTCGCCCGTCGTCGCGTCGGCGAAGGATACCGACCACACGTTCGTATCGGACTCGGTGATCGAAACGTTCACGGCGTCGTGCGCGTGGACGTCGAGCGGGATTGTCTTCATGTCCTGCGGCAGGGTTTCGAACCAAGCCTGATAGTCCACGGCGCCCGAAGGGTCGGTGAGGGCCTGCGTCCCGGCCTGGATGAGTGCGTCGCTCGAGACGCCGCCGATGCCGACCCAGGTCGCGTCAGCGGTCGTCGACGATGCGGGTGCGACCTGCGGGACGACCCACGATCCGGCGACTGCGGTGAAAGGGCCCTGATCCGTCATATAGCCGGACCAGTTGAGCGAGGTGTTGAGGCCTGTCGCGACGAGCGGGGCCTGGGGTGCGGCGACCGGCGTCGCGCCGTCGGGAACGGCGGCCGCGCGACCGTGCCGCCATCCGTTGGATGCGGCGAAAACCGGCGCCCAGGCCAGCGCCTGCGCGATGAAGGATGCGGCAACCACGACGGCGGTGAGCGTCACGGCGGATTTCATACCCTCCCTTATACGCCCCGCGCTCCGCAGTGTTTCATTCCGAGCTGTCATCCGTAGTATCAGGATATGGCCCGACGCTATGGCAGAAAATCGCAGCAGAAGGTGAAGCGCGCGATGCACGAAATGAAGCGCGGCAAGCTTAAAAGCGGCCGCAGCGGCAAGACGGTCCGCAGCCGAAAACAGGCCATCGCCATCGGTCTTTCCGAGGCGCGCCGATCGGGCGCAAAGGTTCCGCCGGCGCCGAAGCGAGGAAGGGGACGAGGGCGGTCCTCTACCCGCACCCGCAAACGCTCAAGGAAAAGCAGATAATTTTTCGTCGCGCCTCTCACTTGAACCGCCGGACGGAGTGCGGTACCCTTAGGTGTCATTTTGGAGGCGTGGCCGAGTGGCTTAAGGCAGCATCCTGCTAAGATGTTAGGGGAGAAATCCCCTCGAAGGTTCGAATCCTTCCGCCTCCGCAGACAAGGTAAAAGTATCGTAGCAACCGTCTTATATAGCTTCTTAGTGCGACCGCCCTACCCGAGGACAGGAGGACGGCCGAACTTTTTGATTTTTAATTTGTCTAATTCTGGGCTTTGATCCTTCGGGTTAAAATACCATCTTCGTATCTCCCCATCCTCCTTTCGGAGAGAACTCTCCGGCGATGGCACGCTCGTGTATTTCCCACGGCGTAGCGCCCGCTTCGCGTGCTTCCACTAATTTGTCGGGATCGACGGGTGTTATTTTCGGTTCCATCGTTTTAATATGCTCCGTCGCGGTCTCCCACGAGCTGTAATTGTTGACGAAGATCTCTACGTTGTTTCCGTCGGGATCCATCCAATAGAACGACGTGCCCACGCCGTGGTCGGCCGCCCAGACCGGCTTGATGCCTTCGTCCTTCAGGCGCACGTAGGTGCCCAAGAGGTCATCCAAGGTAGGAATTTCAAATGCCACGTGTTGCAGCCTGAGATGTTTTTGCTTGTCGGGGTCAGTTTTGACGCCCTTAACTTCGAAGAGGACGATGCGGTGATCCACCTCGTCATTGCCCATAAACGTTGCGGCCGAAAAGGGTGAAAATTGACGCGCAACAAGCCCCACTTCCGAACGATGATTTACGTTCATCCCTAATACCCTACGGTACCACTTTGCCATAGCATCCATGTTGGCGGTGACGAGCCCGTAATGCATCAGTTTGGGATGAGCGATGACTTCTGCGTTAAATTTATTATTTTTTGTACTCATTGGTTTATTTATATTTAATTAGTTTATATTATCTTAGTTGCTAAGATATTTACATGGTAAGCGATGTCTGCTATCCTTGTCAAATATGGAAAAAGGCCGACTTTTACAGAATTTAGGACAGGCCATGATGGGCCTCAGCAACGAGCAGATCCTACTCCATCAGGCCGTTGCCGACGCGCTTGGCCTTAATATCACGGATCACAAATGTGTGAACCTTATTGCGCGGTTCAATCCCATGACCGCAGGTAAGCTTGCAGAACTCACCGGCCTCACCACGGGAGCAATCACAGGCGTCATCGACCGGCTCGAGAAAGGCGGCTATGCAAAGAGAATCCTCGACCCCAACGACAGGCGCGTGACCGTCGTCGAACTGACCAAGAAAGGAGAATCGATCAGCAAGATATTCTTGCCGCTGGTTAAGAAAATGGGAAAAGCGTTTGAAGCATTTAGCGACAAAGAACTGGCTGTTATTCTCAAGTTTGTAACTCTCGCCGCGGAAACTTCTCATGATGCGGCGAAGGAACTCAGGAAGAAAAGCGGAAAGAAATAAGGAGAACTCTCCATGGGAGAATAAATCGGTAAGTTCGAATCCTCCCGCCGATATGGATAAATTAAAAAACTCAATAAAATCAATGGGATGGCACCAGGGCGACCGAGACGGTTCGAATACTGCCGCCCCCGCCATGCTAAAAAAGACACTCATATGAGTGTCTGTTTTAGCATTTGTTGAGATGAAGGATTCGAACAGCGGAGGGGGTCGGGGAACCGCGATCGGTTCCCCGTGTCGGAGAGCCGCTGAGAACCGAGGGTTCTGAGGGTGCGAGCATAGCGAACGATGTTCGATTCCCTTCCGCCTTCGCCAGCGGCGGATTTGGAAAAACCAGGGCTTCGTCAATTAAAAAAATAGCTTCTACTTTTTTGTAGAAGCTATCCGTTCTTGCGACGGTTAACCCGTCAGAACAAAGTCAATCCGTACCATACCCTGCCATCGCAGCAAGTTGATGGGGATCGCTGATGCGCGATCCAGCATCGAACCGGTCACGATATCGGTAGTCGAAATCGAACGATGTGCGGAGCACTTTGTAGGGGCGCTCGCCGAGCGATGCATCCACCCAGCCGCGGCTTATGCAGCCGCGCACGAAGCGTTCGATGACGCCGCCGTAATTTTCACGGCAATGGAGGTAGTGGGATGAGGGAGCTTGCTGGATGTCTATCGCGCAACTGCCGCCGCACAGGGTCGAAATGTCGCATTTCGAACAGTGCGGATGGCAGGAAACGAAACTGCGATAGCGTCCCAGCTCAGCCACGTTGAGCGCCGGATCGAAGATGTTGCCTTCGCCGAATCCCTCGCGGCCATCCATCCAGTTGCAGGTGCGCAGCGTCCCGTCGGGAGCGATGTTGTACGTCACTCCTTTCCCGGGATTGCAGAACGCATGATAGGGATATGCCTCGAACACCGGTTTGCCGCGCCGCAGAGCTTCGCTTTGCGGGAACGGCAGGCCGAATGCGTTTGCAAGGTACCCTGTCAGCTTCTTTCCTTCCGTACGGATGATGGGGATGAGCTCCCGGAATGGCTCGTCGCGGAAAGCGGCGACCACTTCGAGAACGACATCGTCTTCCGGAATTGCCTGGCCCCGCGTATCGGTGCCGCCGAACGGGAACACGACGTTCGTTTCGATCACCATGTTGCCTCGGTGCCAGCCCCACTCCATCATATTGGAAAGGTGCTGGCGATAATGCCGGATGTTGTCCCGTCCGAGCACGGTCTTGATCTTTACCGGCAATCCGCGCCGGAGAAGCTCGTTAACGTTCGCCTTGATGGCTGCGTGGGTTCCCTGTCCGCTCTTGAACGGTCGCAGAAGATTTTGTCCTTCCGGCACCGCGTCGAACGTGATATTGAACTCCTGCAAGCCGTAGGGCGCGAACTCCTCGAAAAGATCGAAGAATTCGGGCGTGAACGTCGCACCGCTTGTGACGGGCGTCCAGCGCCAACCGTTCCGCTTCACCATTTCGAGGATGCGTCGCCAGAACTCGTAGAAACGGGCCTGAACCGGTTCACCGCCGAACAACTGAATGCAAATCCGCTCGTCGCGCAACGCTTTCGCGTCGCGGTAGCGGCGGATGAAGTGCTCGATGGCGGGAACATTCCCTTCTTCGATCAGCCGCTCGGCCTGCGGTTCCGCCTTCTTTTGAAAGCAGTATACGCAATCGAGCGGGCAGCCCGTCTTCTGCGTCTGCGGCGTGACGAAGAACGTCGTCTGCCGCTCGCGCGCGAAGCGTTCGCCGAACGCGGTGATGCGGTCCAGGTAGCGTTGGTATCGCTTTCTGGTGAGGAAAAAATCCATGCCGTCCTTATCGCCGAAGAGATGCAGCTCTTCGGCGGACATCAGGTCCGGCCGCATCGCGAGCACATCACCGTAATGACAGGGACAATCGGGAAGTATCTCGGGTGCGATCGGTCTTTCGATCCATCCAAGCCCCAATTGGTCCCACCATGCGTCGTCCACGATAAGCACGGCGCCCGTCAACTGATTCACGACCAGGGACTTTCCTCCCTCTATCGCAACCCTCATTGATCAATCTCCTTATTTGTTTTTTGAGAAGAACGTTTGCCCAGGA
>DATKNL010000011.1:0-12266 GCA_035541435.1 Minisyncoccota bacterium
AGCGGCGCTCGCAGCGCTATCTCTTTTTGCTGGTCTTCAACATCGTCGGACTCGCGGTCATCTCGATGCTTCCCGCGCGCAGCCGACGCTGACGGCGGTGCCGGTGGGACCGGCTACAGGCGATAGACGAAGATCGACGTCCCGATCCTGAAATCGGGCTGGGGGACGTTGCCCATGCCGGCCGGCGCCAGCGGGCGTGCCGCCGCAAGCCACGTGAACGTGTCGGAGGCGCTCCGCGTCTCGCCGGGCGCGAGCGGCTGGATGCCCGACTGCAGCTCGTTGATCGAGACGGCGAACCAATGGATGCCGTGATCCGCGGGGTTGCCGCCCGCCGCCGTCCAATAGACGTTCCGGTCGCCGAGATAATATTGGGGGTTGCCGCCGCCGAAATAGTCGACGGCGATCTTGTCGATCTCGGGATGCGCGTTCACGAACGCCTGCAGGCGCAGAAGGTCCTGCCCCCAGTCGTAATTCGAATCGGTCACGTAGCGATAGCCGCCCCACGTGCCGCCGCCGACCTCGTTGAAATAGGACAGGAAGTACGGGCCGGCGAAGAGCGTTTCGACGAGCAGCCACATGAGGAGCACGGCGAGGACGACGTATTTCGCCGTCGAATAGAAGACGGACCGCGCGGTCTTCTGCGCCGACTTCATCATCGTCTCGAGCGAGAAGTCGGCGGGCGCCGTCATGAGCTTCGTCACCCACGAGAAGTCGATGCGGGTGATCCACGTCTTCCACGCGCTCGCGGCCAATATGAAGATGAGTGGGATCGTCGGCATGAGGTGGCGCACGCCGATGTTCAGCGGGCTGTGCATGCTATAGCCCCAATAGAGGACGACGAACGAAGCCATCGAGAACTGCGCGAAGTTCGACGAAAGATAGGCCGCGAAGCCGCGATGCGCGCCGCGGCGCTTTTTGACCATCCACCAGATCGCGAGGACGAGCCCGGTGATGACGATGGCGAGCGTGGGGAGCGGCTCCTTGAGCAGGTAGGTGACGGGGAAATAGGCCCACCCTCCCGTTTCGCGGACGGCGCCGAGGAAATAGATGCGGTTGCCGCCGTCCGCCCGCTGGACGACCATGAGGATGCCGAGCAGGTATTCCGCGAATGGGCGCGTGACGGCGTTGCCGGCCATCCTGATGTCGAGATCGGCGACGCAGCGCAGGGCGTGGCAGGCGGTCCCGGCCGGGGTCGGTCCGCCGTCGAACGAGCCGAGGAGCGCCGTCGTGTCGGCGACCTGGCGGTCGACCGGATAATTGAACGTGAACAGGAAATAGACCGGATAGACGACAAGCGCATAGCCGATGAGGCAGATGAGCGCGAAGCGCCCGATGGCGCGGCCGAGCAGTCTTAACGATTCTTTAATCTTTCGCGCGGCGCTGTTCCACCTGACGGACAGCTCCTTGATCGCCATGACGATCATTAAAAAAAGATAAAGCGGAATGAGCAGCGGGGTCGAGAACTTCGTGACCTGTGCGAAGCCGAACGCGAGGCCCGCGTACCAGAGGTTCCGCGTTCCCGGATCCTTCATGTATTGGATGAAGAAATAGAGCGAGACGAGCACCCCGAGGGCGGCGCCGACGTCCGTCGTCACGTAGTGGCCGTGGGCGATGACGGTCGGATCGAGCGCGAAAAGCGCGGCGGGCAGGAGCGCCCACCAGGGCCCCATGATCCGGCGGGCGAGCAGATAGGCCATGACGATCGTGAGGATCGTGAGGAGGATCGGGACGATGCGTGCCGTCTGCAGGATGAGGTTCGCGTCGTTGCCGGAATAATAGAGGAAGGCCGTTCCCATGTCCCACTGCCCGTTCACCTCGTCGGTCCAGGCGTGGTTGCCGACGGGATAGCTGGGATTGATGAAAAGGACCGGCAGCATCGCGAGCGCCTTCACGAGCGGGGGATGCTCCGGATTGAAGCGGTAATCGAGGTTGTGGACGTAATCGTAGCCTGCGGGGATGTGGGCCCATTCGTCGGCGATCGCCGAATCGGTGCGGGCGGCCCACGTCATGAGCGCAAAGGACGCCGCGCAAAGCAGGAAGAGCACGAACCAGGCGGTCCGGAGCGAGAGTCGTCGCATGCCATTCAATTATACAAAAGCCCCGATTTTCAGGTAAACTATGGGGGTAATGGCCGACGAGCAGCACCATCATCATGACCATCCCGAACCGCACGATAACGACATCGACGTGCGCGGCCTTGCCAAGGCGATCGGATCGGAGCCGAAGCATCCGGAAGGCGAAGGGGAGCTGAGGAACATCCCCGTCACGCCGGGCAACTACCGGCGGTTCCGGGGCAACGACGAGAAGCCGCTGCCGCGCGGCATCGTCTGGGGCATCGTCGCGGTCGCCGTCATCTTCGTCGCGGGATCGCTTATTTCCTATTACGTCGTCCGCGGCCGGGTGATGCGCGACGTCGCTCTGAAGGCGGGCGCCCTTGCCGAGGGCGTCGTCGACCTGCAGAACTTCGATCCGCAGTCGGCCGAGCAGCAGTTCTCGCAGCTCGCCGGCGGCTCGTCGGACGTCGCGGGGATCGTGAACTCGCTCGGGTTCCTGTTCAAGGGGAGCGTCCAGGCCTACCAGTCGTTCACCAGCCTGTCGGGCGACCTTACCGCGCTTTCGGGCGACGGCATCGCCCTCGAACAGGCAGGATCGGCGTTCGTGACGACCGGCAACGGTTCGGGGTTCGTCGCGAGCCTCGAGAAGATCAGGAGCGACCTTGCGGCGATCGACGCGGCAAGCAACGCGCTCGCGACCGCCCTGCCGTCCGGCGCCGCATCCTCGTCGTTCAGCGCGACCCTCGCCGACACCTATCTGCCGATGAAGACGCAGGTCGAGAACGCCGAGCGCTTCCTCGACGTCTTCGTCCCGTGGCTTGCCGCCCCGGCGCCGCACCACGTGCTCGTCCTCCTGCAGAACCCGTCCGAAGAGAAGCCGGGCGGCGGGTTCCTCGGCAGCTATGCCGACGTCACGGTCGCGAGCGGGTCGGTGACGGCGATCGACGTGCATGACATCGCGGACGTCGACCGGGCGTTCACCGAGAACATCGTGCCGCCCGTCCCGCTGCAGCTCGAGACCCCGCGCTTCCGTCCCGCCGACGCGAACTGGTTCTTCGACTTCCCGACGTCCGCTTCGGAGACGGTCTCGATGTTCGAGCGGTCCGGCCTCTATGCGGCGAGCGGGACCACGTTCGACGCGGTGGTCGCCGTATCGCCCAAGGTCGTGAGCGACCTGCTTGCGCTTACGGGACCGGTCGGCGTCGGCAAGCCGACGACCACCTTCTCGTCGAGCACGCTCGTCGTGCAGGTACAGAAGCTCGTGCAGGCGGGCCAGGCGACCGGAGCGACGTATCCGAAACAGGTGCTGCGTTCGCTCACCGCCGCCATCTTCGGCCGCCTCGCCGCGTCCTCGAGCACCGTCGACGCCGGCACGATCGCCGGCATGGCCGCCGATTGGATCGCGAAGAAGGACGTCATGATGTACTTCAAGGATCCGACGCTCGAGAACTTCGCCGAACAGTACGGCGCGACGGGCGACGTCTATGCGCTGCCGCAGAAGTTCAACGGCGACTATCTTGCCGTCGTGAATGCCGACGTGAACGCCGACAAGTCCGAATGGTACGTCGACCAGAGCGTGACGTTCGACGCGCAGATCGGCGGCGACGGCACGGTGAGCGACCACGTGATCATCGACCGGACGCACAACGGCGATAGGAGTCCCTATCCCTGGTATCAGACGACGAACCAGGACTACCTTCAGGTCTTCGTCTCGCCGGGCAGCTCGCTCGAGAACGAGAACGGCGGCATCGTGCGCACCGTCCCCGCGCCGCTCAATTATAAGAAGGCCGGCTATGCGACCGATCCGCTCGTCGCCTCGGTCGAGACGAGCACGCTCACGCTGTTCGCCTTCCCGGCCGTGACGGTCGGGCAGCAGTCCGGCAAGACCGTGTTCTCGGCCTGGTCGCGCGTGCATGCCGGATCGAAGACCGAGCTCGCGTTCGACTATGACCACCGGCTGTTCACCGCGCCCGCGCCCGGCGTCGAATACCAGTTCGTCTTCGAGAAGCAGGCCGGCATGCGCGGCTCGTACCAGTTCGAGATCGACGCGCCCCTCGGCTATGCGTTTGAGCCGAGCGGCCTTCCGTCGTATACCTATCAGTCGTCGGACCCGCCGGGCCGCCTCGTCGTGACGCTCACGCTCGAAAAGCTGCCCTGATCCCGCAGCACCGCAACCGCGCAACCGCAATGGAACACATCAGAAACTTCGTCATCATCGCCCATATCGATTCAGGCAAGTCGACCCTCGCGGACCGGCTGCTTGAGATCACCGGGACGGTCCCCATGCGCTCGATGCAGCCGCAGTACCTCGACCGCCTCGACCTCGAGCGGGAGCGGGGGATCACGATCAAGATGGCGCCGGTGCGCATGCGCTACGCGTCGGGCGGCACGCACTACGTCCTGAACCTCATCGATACGCCGGGACATTCGGATTTCTCCTATGAGGTCTCGCGCGCGCTGAACGCCGTCGAGGGTGCCGTGCTGCTCGTCGACGGGACGAAGGGCATCCAGGCACAGACGCTTTCCAACCTGCGGGCCGCCGAACGGGCGGGACTCGCCATCATTCCGGCCGTGAACAAGATCGACCTCGCGCTGCCGCAGATCGACGCGGTCGCCGAGGCGACCGCCGCCCTTGTCGGCCAGCCGAAAGGGAACGTGCTGCGCATCTCGGCGAAGACCGGCGCGGGCGTGCGCGAACTGCTCGAGGCCGTCGTGAGGAACGTTCCGCCGCCCGTCGTGCGCGGCGCGGGGGTCCCGCGGGCGCTCGTTTTCGATTCGCGCTACGACGACCACAAAGGGATCGTCGCCAACGTGCGGGTCTTCGACGGCGAGTTCAAGGCGGACGACATGCGGTTCGTCGCGAATGGCGTCTCGTTCAAGCCGAAGGAGGTCGGCTATTTCTCGCCGGACCTTGCCGTGGCGCCGAAGATCCTGACCGGCGAGATCGGCTATGTCGCGACGGGCCTCAAGGAGCCGTCGCTCGTGAACATCGGCGACACGCTCCTCGTGACCGCGGGCGCCGGCGAGGCCGCCGACCGCGACCTTGCGCTCCCGGGCTACCGCGATCCGGGCCCGGTCGTCTTCATCTCGTTCTATCCGGACGGCGCGACGAAGTTCGACGACCTGAAGCGCGCGTTCGAGAAGCTGCGGCTGAACGACGCGTCGCTGAGCTTCGAGCCCGACGCCAACGAGGCGCTCGGCCGCGGCCTGAAGGTCGGGTTCCTGGGGCAGCTCCACTTCGAGATCATCTCGAGCCGCCTCGAGCGCGAGTACGGCCTCTCGTTCCTCACGAGCTTCCCGTCGATCGCGTACCGCGTGAAGAACCAGGGTCGCGAGTTCGTCGTGAAGCAGCCGCAGGATTTCCCCGACAAGCCCGAGCAGGTCTGGGAGCCGATCGTGAACCTCGAGATGCTCGCGCCGCAGCAGTACCTTTCGGCGGTGGTCAATCTTCAGAACGTGTTCGACCTCGAGGTGCTCGAGGTGAAGAACCTCGGCGACAACCTGCTCATCGAGGCCAAGATGCCCCTCCGCGAGCTGATTCGCGACTTCGATGACCGCCTGAAGTCCGCGTCGCAGGGCTATGCCTCGTTCACCTATGAGCTCGCCGAGGAGCGGCCGGCCGACGTCGAGAAGCTCGAGATCGTCGTCGTCGACGAGGTCGTCCCGGCCCTCACGCGCATCGTTCCGAAGAAGGACCTCGAGCGCGAAGGGCGGCAGACCGTCGAGCGGCTGAAGGAGCTTCTGCCCCGCGAGCAGTTCTCGCAGGCGATCCAGGCGAAGTCGCAGGGGCGCATCATCGCGCGCGAGACGATCGCCGCGATGAAGAAGAAGCTCGGCGATTTCGGCAAGAACGGCGGCGACCGCACGCGCAAGATGAAGCTCTGGAAGAAGCAGCAGCGCGGCAAGGAGAAGCTCGAAAGCATGGCGCGCGTCGAAATCTCGCCCGAAGTCTTCCGGGAAATCCTTAAAAAATAGTAAAATGAAGGCATGCCGAACGGTCTGAAGATCGTGGGGGCCGTCCTCATCTTCGTCGCGCTCGTCGTGATCGGGAGCCGCGTCTATGGCTTCGTGATCGA
Source organism: Minisyncoccota bacterium (assembly GCA_035541435.1). Classification (GTDB taxonomy): domain Bacteria; phylum Patescibacteriota; class Minisyncoccia; order UBA6257; family 2-01-FULL-56-20; genus JAKAGE01. Next base: position 6,131 of record DATKNL010000011.1, read on the forward strand.
GGAGGGCGACCTTTCGGCGAGCCTCGCCGACATCCAGGCCCGCCTTACGAAGGCCGAGACCGATGCGGCGAACCTGCAGGAGGAGTCGCGCTATCTCGCGAACCCGGTGAACCTCGAGAAAGAGCTGCGCGCCCGCTTCAACTATAAGAGGCCCGGCGAGACGATGATCATCATCGTGCCGCCGCAGAACGCGAGCGCGACCCCGACCGGGACGGCAGCGCACCCATAACGGGGGACTGGCGCATGATATTATAAGATCATGAACCCGATCTACGACAACATCGACGCTTATATAAAAGAGGCCCGCGCCCGCGGCATGTCGGACGACGCCCTGAAGACGATCCTTTCGACCTCGGGATGGTCCGCCGCCGAAATCGGCCGCGCGCTCGCGGGCGTTCCGCGGCCGCCCCAGCACGCACCGGGGCGCAACGAGGGGAGCCCGGGAACCCAGGCGCTCAACACGATTCTGGTCGTCGTCCTCGTCCTTGCGGCCGCCATTCTCGGCTATATCGGCTATCTGCGGTTCCTGGTCCGTTAGCCCGCAGCCTCGCCGCAAGCCTGCCGCAACGATCCTCGGGCATCGGCGTATTATCCGGCGGTCCTTTGTCGAACCCGGGAGGTGGTATGGCCGAGAACCTTGTGAAAGGAGACGTCTATGAGACCGCGGGGGACAGCACGCATCACCCCGTGGCCCAGTGTCGCACGCTTGACGGCGTGCTTTTCAGGAACGCGCACCGCAACGTGGCATTCGCCCGCTACGCCGCGCGATGTCATGACGACTGGCGGCTCGACGCTTCGACCGAAGCCGAGGGCTTTTATGTCATCGTTTCGGACGGCGTCCGGGGCATCTTCGTGCCGCGCGGGACGAACCGGCACGCGGTTGCCCAGGCGGTCCGTCGCCGGTTCGGTCCCGGCAGCGCGCTGCTCAGGGCGCCCACCTGCGGGACCTGCCGGCGCTCGATGCTTCACGAAGGCGGCGGGTGCTATTATTGTCCCGGCTGCCATGAACTGAAGGGCGGCATCGTCTGAACGTCCCAATGAAGGAAAAGGCCCCGAAACGCGTCGGGGCCTCTGTTTTTGTCGGAGAGTTTTAAAAATCAAGCAGGCCTTCTTGCGATGATCTTCAGTCGGTCCCGGGCCAGGATGTCCTGGATCCGGTTTCTCGCGGTGCCCCAGGCGCCCTGAGGATCGCGTTCCCGGTCAAGTCCTCGGAAGATTTCATATTCGCGCACTGCCGGGCGATACGATTCCATCTTGAAATCGAGGAGCATCGCAAGGTGATAGTGCGTTTCAGCGTGGCCGGGCCTGAGGGCGATCGCTCGGCGATACTGCCGTTCGGCCATCGGGTACTCGCCGCATTTTTCAAGGGCCCGGGCAAACCAGAAGCAGGCGTCGGCGTTTCTCGGATCGACATTCGAAGCGGCAAGGAAGTGATCCCTCGCCTTCTCGTATTCGCCCATGCCCATGAGCAGGGAGGCGACGTTGTAGTGGGCCTGGAAGTGTCTGGGGTTTTCGCTGACGATCTTTTTATATATCCGGACGGCTTCCAGCTTCTGGCCGAACTCGGCGCAGGTGAGCGCCTGATTCATCAGTTCTCCGTGGTTGTCGGTGCCGGCGGCGGGACTCGCCGCGGCATCCAGTTGCGGTTTGCTTACAAGAAAGAGCGTAGGCCGCGATGGCGCTTCCATACTGCCTCCTTTTTGTGGGGAAGGTGCCGTTCGTGCTCCTTTGAGCCTACTCCAGGCCGTTCGCTTTCGCAACGGCGTACATCGAGCCATAGGAAAGGAGGGCGACGATGAATCCCACCGACATCGTGAAGAGCCAGACACTGCCATGGATCGATCCGAACGCGAGGCCGCCGACGACGGATGCGACGACGCCCAGGAATCCGAGGACCGCGCGCGAAAGGAGGATCCTGTTCCTGCGCGCCGCGTTCACGACGATGAAGATCGAGCCGATGAGGATCGCGAGGCCGAGCAGTCCGTGGATCGCGCCGGTGATCCCCGTCGCGCTCCAGAAGGGAGGTTCCGTGCCCTGCGGCGCCCTGAAGAGGGTGAGCAGGAGCATGCCCGCCACGAACTCGACCGACAGCAGCCCGACCGCCATTTTTAACCTTTTGGTAATCATGGATTTAATAGTATCACACTGAGCGTCCGGCGGATGACGGGGCTGGGTTGTGTTGCGCTACGCCGCGCGGTTGCGCCGGACCTTCCGCACCTCGGCCGCGAGGTCGCTTGCAAGGAATACGAATCCGCGCTTCTTGCGTGACAGGACCTCAGCGGTCCGCGCGCCGAGCTTGAGCGCCGCGCGCGCCGCCGCGGCGGGGGATTCGTCGGGCGCCCCGACCCAGATGCCGGCGCAGAGCCCCGCGAGCACGTCGCCCATGCCGGCCTTGTCGAGTCCCGGCTTCGTCTTCGGCATGCGGGTCGTCCTGCCGCGCGAAAGGATTTCAGTCACCGGCCCTTTGCGGATGATCACGTTGCCGCGGGCGATGAGGGACGTCACGTCGTTCGCGCGCGATAAAAGATCCCACTCGCGCCCGTTCGGCGTGAGGATCGCATTCGCCACGCGCCCGCCGCGGAGCGCCTTCAGCGCGTCGGCGTCGACGACCTTCCGTCCCGGCCATCGCATGAGCGAGCGCATGAGCGTCACGGTCGCGGGTCGCGTGCCCGCGCCGTTGCCGACGACGAGCAGGTCGGCCGTGCGGAGCTGCGACAGGATCGCCGCGCGATGCGACGAAGCAAGGTAGTCGCCGGGCAGCTTTTTCGTGATGAGGTCGGGCGAAAGCGCGTTGATCGTCCACGCCACGCGCCCGGGCGCCATGACGACGACCGATTCCGCGCCGGCGCGCAAAGCGGTGATCGCGGCGAGAAACGGCGCCCCCGCGAAATCCCTCGAACCGCCCACCACTACGACGTTTTTCCGGGTTTTCCCCATGCCTCCATTATAACGTGGGATATACTGGAACCATATGAGGTTCTTTATCGACACGGCAGTCGTGGACGAGATCCGCAAGGCTGCGGAATGGGGCGTGATCGACGGCGTGACCACCAACCCGTCGCTCATCGCCAAGGCGGGCAAGCCGTTCAAGGACACGATCCTCGAGATCTGCGGGATCGTCGACGGGCCGGTAAGCGCCGAAGTGACCGCGCTCGACTATGAGGGGATGATGAACCAGGCGCATGAGTACGCCGGCTGGCACAAGAACATCGTGATCAAGCTGCCGATCACGCCGAACGGCGTGCGCGCATGCAAGTCGCTTTCGAACGAGGGGATCAGGACGAACCTGACGCTCTGCTTCTCGACGACCCAGGCGCTCCTCGTCGCAAAGGCGGGCGCGACCTATGTGAGCCCGTTCGTCGGACGGCTGGACGACGTGAGCGAGCGCGGCATGTCGCTCATCGAGGACATCGTCCAGGTCTTCGAGAACTACGCCTTCGAGACCCAGGTGCTCGTCGCTTCGGTGCGCAGCCCGATGCACGTCGCGGACGCGGCCCTGATGGGCGCCGACGTGGCGACGATCCCGTTCCACGTCCTTGAACAGCTTTACAAGCATCCGCTGACCGACAAGGGGATCGAGCAGTTCATGAAGGACTGGGAGGGCGTGCAGAAATAGGCGCGATCGACCGCAGCGCCGTTGACTTCGGCAGGCTGGGCCGCTAGAATGGGCCCAGCTTTCTTATGGGTAGGACATCGAGATTAAGGAGGAGAAGCATGACCTTGCAGCAGATCCGCGACAGCCGTTTTGTCGCGGCAAGCTCGAGCATTTCGGCCATGGGGGAGCTCTTTCACGAGATCCTCAGGGACGCGTCGGCGGAGGCGTTCACCCATTATGACATCTTCATAGGGCAGGAACGTTCCGTCTATTTATTCTTCACCGGACAACACGAGGAGTGCGTTGCGTGCAATCCGCCGTTCGCTCCCGCGCCGCTCGCGCGCGAGCTCAACAGGACTTCCAAGTCCGAGGCCAGATACGAGCCGGATAGACGCAGCCATACCCATACGAAAGGATGGGAGATCCGCGTTGCGGACGTCGGCAACGGCGTCACGGCGGTCATCGCGCTTGCGGCCTGGGTGTCGTGCGGGTGATTGCAGAACGGGCGGCATTCCTTTAAAGTCTTTTGGAGAGGAGGTGAGCGATGGCTCACGCAAAGCGGGACCAGGGAGGTTCACAACGGGCCATAGTGCGAAAGGCGGCGAACCGCGACAGGCGCCAGCGCGAACTTGCGGCACGGGCCCTCACGCTCGGCATAACGATCACGGCGTTGCGGCTTGAGGATTGGCGAAAGCGCAACGAAGCCCACGAGGCCTGGCAGAAAGAGGCGGCACGGCGGGCACCCCCTCAGCCGCGCCGCTGGTCCGACTATTGACTAGCTCTTTGTTTCATCGGGTTCGGATCCGGCTGACTCAGGGGAGGTCGGCTGGACCGATCGGGGCGTTCTCTAAGCGAGGACGCCCTTTTATTTTCGGCGCCCTTGCCCTATGGTGAAGAGAGCAGTCCATTTCCCAAAGAATAGGAAGGGAGGTCGTATGGCATCCACGCAGCTCGCTCCCGTGGACGGTCGCGCCGTGGTCCGTTGCGAACTTGTTCAGTTTCAAACCCTGAGTGGCGCGTGTCGAAAGTGCCGCACATCCCTTATCGAGACCGAATTGACGTCGGAACCTGAAGAAACGCGAGAACGAGCAAATCCGGATCAATCCTTCGCGCAGGCGGCTCTTCTTAGGAAGGTTCTTGCCATGCCGGAAGGACCCAACCGTCTGCGGTTTGGCTTGGCCTATGTCCTGCGCGAGATTCGCATATGGCATGGATTGAGCCAGGCGGAGGTCGCGAAGCGCCTTTCGTGCCCGCGGACCTGGCTTTCTAAGATCGAACGCGGGGAGTGCTCGCCGCTCCTCGGATCCCTCGAGAGGCTCGCGGCCTTCTATGGCATTCCGGTGTCGGTCATCGTCTTTCTTGCCGAACATCCGGAAGCGCCGTTTTCAAAGAGCATGCTGGGGCCTACCGTCACGGTATCTTCGATTATTTGCGAGGTTATCCGGATGTCTCGCATCAAAAGAGGATTGAGGGTGTCGCAGCTTGCCGACCGGATGAACATAGCTTTACCGCAGGTGTCCCACGTCGAGGGGGGATATCGGAAGGTCCCGACACTCGAGACGCTCCGGACGTTTGCCGTTGGGCTAGACGTCCCTCTTCCGGCCCTCTTGAAGGAAGCCGAAGATGAGGCCTTGCGACGGCAGTCCGCGCTAGCGGTAACGGTGATGGTTGCCGTATCGCCCTCATTGGCAGTTCCTGTATAGAATAGAAAAAAGGCCACGGAGCAATCCGTGGCCGGTTTTTTTTGGAATCGGCTATCGTCGATCATTGGCCGAGAAACATGCTTGCCGCCTGCAGGTAGTCGGGATCGTTCCTGCGGACGATCCTGACGGTTTCGCGAGCGATGTCGTTCGGCGTATAGCCCGCATCCTCCCCATAGGCGAATGTCCGCGCAACCGACACGTGCTTGGTGTCGGCCGTGTCGATGGCGAGCCATCCGGATTCCGTCTGAACCAGGTCGCCGTGCCTGAGGGTCGGAATCTCGTTGCCGAACTTCGCGACGGCTTCCTGTTCGTGGTGGCTTCGGGCGGCCCGCACTGCACGATCTCCATCCATGTAGTGGTCGAGTTTCGCGCCGTACCGGGCGATGTCGCCGGTGAAGGCGAGACAGCCGAGTGCCCAGACAGCGAAAAGGATGATGCCGCACTTCGTCCACTCTCCCAGGGTCCTTTTTGTTTTCATGAACGCACCTCTGCTGCGAATTACGATACGATTTTATTATGGTTGTGTCAATGATTCGCGGCGGTTGTTTTCGTGGTCGCGACGCGCAGACCCCCCCTTTTTTTATTTGCCAACTCGTCGCGAATTCGCCATAATCCCAATCAGATTGGAGGTGACAATTGAATAGAAAGAAGAAAAGGGTATCGATGCCCGACCTGATCGAGATGAAGGTCCGGCCTCACGCGCATGCCGAGGACGGATTCTGCATCAAGACGGGCAAGGACGGCAATCCGTGCCGCCGCCGAGCGGTCGCGTTCGACGTCTGCATTTCACACCTCCGATCGATCGGGGGACACCTGTTTATTTTCGACGCCAATGCGC
>DATKNL010000012.1:0-150995 GCA_035541435.1 Minisyncoccota bacterium
CAAGAACAAAGCCGTTCGAGGCCAGAATCTGGACTTCCCCCCGGTGGACGTCGGAAAGGTCCCCGGCGCTATAGCTGCTGTAATAGCCGCCGAGGATCGGCGGTCCGGATTGCTGATAGTCATAGGAATTCGCGATGAATATGCTCGCCCCGGCGACGACCACGAGGATGGCGATCAGTGAATAAAAGAGCGGCCGCTGGTAGGAAAATGAAAAATGGTTAATGAGGATGACAAGGACAAGCAGGAAGACGAGCGAAAGGATCACGAGCAGCCACGGCACGGACCTGAAGAAGATGTACCAGCCGAAGAGCCCGATTCCCGGCGCGAACCACGCCCCGGACTGCCGGAGCAGGAAGATGATGAAACCGACGATATAGATGAGGAAGAGGCCGAGGATCACGCCGCCGATGACCGAGAGCATCGTCTGCAGCGCGAAATACCAACGAGAACGCATGCGGATTTTGCCGCTTTCGATGGCTTCGAAAACCCCTTTTTGCACCCGTTCCTCTTCGTGTTGGAAGGAATCCATCGTGTACATACTATTAGATCACGGTTCAACCATTTTTTTAAGCATGGCCTTGCCGCGCTGCAGGCGAACCCCCACGGTGGACACCGGAATCCTCAGGATGTCGGCGATCGCCTTATAATCCATGTCTTCGAAGTAATACAGCACAAGTGGCTCCTTATATTTCGGCCCCAGCTTGTCGAGGGACGAGTCGAGCATCCGCTTCAGTTCCTGCTGGGTCATGCCCCCGTCGGCCGTCTCTTTGGCCACAAGATGCGGAAAGAGGACGTCGAAATCGAATACGGTCACGTTCTCGCGCTCTTTCTGCTTTTTCTTGACCGCGTTCACGAACTCGTTATGGGCGATGCGGTACAGCCACGGCGAGAACCGCCGCGAGGCGTCAAAGCTCCTGATATTCACATAGGCCTTGATGAAGATGTCCTGGACGAGGTCCTTCACGTCGTCGCCCTGAAACAGAAAGCGCCGCGCATAGCGGCTCATCTTCGGCTCGTACCGTTCCATGAGGACTTTGAATGACTCGCGATCGCCACGCTGAACGGCCGAGGCGACCTCTTCGTCCGTTTTCTCATGCATAAGAACGTGTGCTCCTATTACAGCGAAGTCCATGGATTTATTTCAAGGCCGCCTGTGGCTAGATATACGCCTGCGGCCGGCAAAATGTTTCGCCCGGAGGCCGCTGCGACAAAGATTAAAACGGCATTAATAACCGCTTGCCAAAACGGCCGCGGCGAGCTAGCCGGCGGAGCCTAGCGCTGCCGCCTGAAGGCGAAGAGGTAATAGAGCAGCACGAACGACGGCACGACGAGGATCATGCCTCCGGCGAGCGCATCGATGATGAGGCCCCCCGATGCCGGATCGGTGAAGGTGCTGAACACGGTCACCATGGGGAAGACGAGATATGGGAGCTGCGCGTTCACGAGGGCGGCGGTGACGAGCCCGAACATTACGACGGCAAGCGCGAACCGGTACCCGGCCGTCCGCGCGCGCATCCGTTCAAAGAGCAGGATCTCGATCATGGCCGCAAGGACGAATCCCGGCAGGAACTTCACGAGATCGCTGCCGACCGGCGCCGAAAGCGTGCTCATGATGACGAACGCGAACGCGGCGACGAGCAAAAAGAGCACGAAGAAGATGCGGGTGACCGCCGGCAGCCTGGGATTCATGGCAAGGCCCTGGCGCTTCGCGAAATACTCGAAGAACGAGAAAGAGATGAAGAGGGCCGTCACGAACGTTCCGATGCCGAACGTGCCCGCGAGGATCCACTCGACCGAACCGAACGGCGTGATGCCGGTCATGAGATAAGGAATCACGCCGGCCGTGAGCACGATCGGGGCGCAGAACGATCCCGCCACGAAAAGCGCCCGCATGATCCGGCTCTCCCCTGTCCCGTATGAGAAATAGAGGATGCCCAGGATGCGGATTCCGACAAGCGCAAGGAATAGGAACAGGGTACCAAGCAGCGGCGGTGTCCAGACGGGCGTCGCCCCGGGGAAGAGCAGCGCCACGCCGATGATCGGGAGCACGAGGAAGATGTTCGTCGCCTCCCAGAGCGGGCTCAGGTAGTTGCGCGCGGCATGGGCCGCTCCTGCTCCCAAGGCAAGAAGCTCCGGCTCGACGACGAAAAGCGCCGCGCCGGCTTCGATCGACGTGAGGATCGCATAGATGAAAAGCGAGACGGTCGGCAGGATGGCGGCGATGAATGGCAAGGGCATGACAGGTGCGTTCGGATTATCAGAGCGGATATTTTCGGTAATGCTTCGTGATCACCCACATCGTCATCACGGCAAGCACGAGATAGAAGATGGGGAAGGCAATGGACCAGAACGGGACGCCCTGCGCGGTCGTATAGGCGTCGCGCACGAGCATGACGTTGCGGATGATATAGGGCTGCCGCCCAAGTTCGGTAACCAACCATCCCGATTCGACGGCGACGACGGGCAGCATCCCTGTCGCGAAAACGATCCACAGCATGGCGCGCGAGAAGGCGGCTCTGCGCTTCGCAAGCTGCAGTGCGAAAAAGATGACAGGAACCGCGACCATCGCGATGCCGATCGCCGCCATGAGGTCGAAGAAGTAATGTACGACGAGCGGCGGCCATGTCGAGGGGTCGAACCTATCGAGGCCCATGATCACGGTTGCCGTGCTGCCGCCCGTGAGCACGCTGAGCAGTTCCGGAACGTTCACCGCGCCCGCAAGCGACCGGCCGCTCACGATCCCGCCGATCGCCAAGGACATGTCGGGGCCCGTCGTGAAGACGCCTTCGGCGGCCGCGAACTTCTCGGCCTCATGCTGCGCGATGAATTGCGCCGAACTGCTGCCGCTCACGCCGACGAGGACCGAGAAGAGCAGCCCGAACGCGAGCGAGAACACGAGCATCTTGCGCGCATAGGCCTTCTTCTCATCCGACGGTCCCCCGTTTCGCCGCGCAAGCAGCATGATCGCCGCGACCGCCCCGAAGAAGAGCGCGGTCGCCGCATAATAGGACAGGATCGAGTGAATCGTCTCGGTCGGGGTCGCGGGATTGAGCATGGCGGCAACCTGGTTCACCTTCGTGATGGCGCCGGACGAGAGCGTGAATCCTGCCGGCGTGTTCATGAACGCGTTCACGGTCGTGATGAAGAACGCCGACGCAAGCGAGCCGAGCACGACCGGCAGCGACGTGAGCCAGTGCGTCCATCGTCCCTTCCAGGCGTCCCAGGTATAGGCATAGACGCCGAGGAAGATCGCTTCGAGAAAGAACGCCGTGATCTCAAGGGCGAACGGCAGGGCGACGACCCGGCCGATGAACGCCATGAACCCGGGCCACAGGACCGTCATCGCGACGGCGACGACCGTCCCTGAAACGGCGCCCGAGACGAAGAAGACGGCCATGGTGAACGTCCACCGCCGCGCCATGTCGACATAGGCCGCGTCGCGCCGCGCGATGCCGAGCAGTTCGGCGAGCGAGACCATGAGCGGGATGCCGACGCCGAACATCGCGAAAAGGATATGGAACGCAAGCGTGTCCCCCATGAAAACACGGCCCCACATAGGATCGGTCGGCGTCATTGCCTTCCATTATAACCCATGACACAATGGGTTTCATGACGATGCCCGCGCCCGGATCCGACGCGCCGACGAAAGCAGCGTTGAAGCTGCCCGCCATCATGATCGTTCTTCTCGCCGTCTGCGCCGTGCTCGCCTTCACGTCCTATCGCTCGTCGCTCCCGCCGCCGAACGGCCTCTATGACGCGCTCGCCCGCTGCATCGCGTCGTCGACCGCGAAGTTCTATGGCGCCTTCTGGTGTCCGCACTGCCGCAATCAGAAGACGATGTTCGGCGACGCGGCGCAGTACCTTCCCTATGTCGAATGCTCGACGCCCGACGGGAACGGCGAGCTTGCCGTATGCAAGGATGCGGGCGTCGAACGCTTCCCGACCTGGGTCCTTCCCGACGGTTCGCGTCTCACGGGCGAACAGACGCCCGCAACCCTCGCCGGCAAGACCGGCTGCCCGCTCCCCAGCGGCACGCCCTAAGGGCGTGGTATCATAAAGGCCATGACACCCTTCGTAACGTCTATCACCAACCTGCTTTCGCTCGCCATCATCGCCTGCGACGCGCTCGCCGTCGTGTTGCTCGTCTTGCTCGTCACGCCCCTCAAACGGAGCCCGCGCGGCGAAGCCGTCCTGCGGTTCTTCGGATCGAACGCCCTCCTCTTCTCGTTCGTCGTCGCCGCGGGCGCCGCGGGCAGCAGCCTCTTCTATTCCGAGATCGCGCACTTCACCCCGTGCCTGCTCTGCTGGTGGCAGCGCATCCTGATCTATCCGCAGGTCGTCATCCTTGCCGTCGCCCTGGTGATCAACGACGCCCGCGCCCGCACTTATTGCGCCGTCCTTTCGGCAATCGGCACACTGGTCGCCCTCTATCACACCTATCTTCAGTTCGGCGGCACCGACCTCGTCCCCTGTTCGGCGACCGGCGCGAGCTGCAACCAGGTCTATTTCGTGACCTACGGCTATATCACGATCCCCACGATGGCCCTCACCGCCTTCGCGTTGATCCTGCTCTTCTGCCTCATCCCCACCCGTAAAAGTCAATAAAAACGGGCCCGCCGCGGACATATTGACGATTATGCTATAATATAGTATAATTTTAGCGCACCTTTACAGAAGGATAGGGAGGGATTTGATGAAGCTTTCCACCGATTTCACCGCGCTGAACCGCGCGTTCAACGAGATCATCGCATCGAAATTAAACGGCGTTTCCGGCGTATGGGTGGCGCGCTCAGCACGTCCTGGCCCGGTCGTCGGCATCACCATCGGAACCCATGGCAACGAACCGAGCGGCCTTGCGGCCTATTGGTACTATCGCCACGTGTACCAGCTGGAACATCAGCTGCAAAGCGGCACGGTGATCTTCATCCTGAACAATATCTGCGCTATGGCGTCATATCTTGATGCGGTTGCACAGAACGATGAGGCGCGGAAACGTCAGGCCCGATTCGTGGACCTGAACATGAACCGCCTGCCCGACGACGTCTTCGATCGGGACGACGATCAGCGCTACGAAGTGAGGCGCGCGAACGAGCTGCGGCCGGTCTGGTCCATGATCGAATACGGACTCGACCTGCACAGCACGCTCGCGACGAGCGACCCCCAGGTGATCGCACTCGAACGGAGCTCGATCGACATGGTGCGGCGGTTCCCGATTGTCACGGTCATCAAGAACATCGACGCCATCCAGACGGGCAAGCCCGCAAGCTATTTCTATGGCAACGGGAAGGCCGCAGTCTATGGCATCGAGGGCGGCAAGCACGAACAACGCGCGACCTTCGTCCGCACCGCGGAATGCGTCAAGCAGTTCCTTATGGAACTCGCGATGCTCAAGCGGCGGCGGACGCATCCGAAGCGGGTCCAGCGGGTCTATTCGATCTTCAGCTCGGTCCTGTTCCCGAATTCGAGCTACGAGCTTACGGAAGTCCTGCCAAGCTTCAAGCGGATCGAGAAAGGGCACTTGATTGCCAAGGGCGACCAGGGGCCGATCCTCGCGCCATCCCGGTGCTACACGATCAACGCCTGCCCCTTCAAGAAACCGCCGAAGGAAGGCGACGAACTCATGTTCCTCTCGCGGCCGCCAAAACTTCTCAAGGCAAGGCGCCTCAAAAAGTAGGCGTCCGCCTCATCAAGAAAGCCCGACCAACCAGTCGGGCTTTTTTAATACATTAAAAATATAAAAATAAATGATGAAAAAATCCTAAAATTCCTTTTTGTCGGCCGCGCCCATGCCGACATAGGTCACGCCGGCCTTGCCGAGGATCGTTCCCAGGACCTGCGTCACAAATCCGGTCGTGGCAGGCCTGATCATGCCGTCGTGCACCGGGAACGCCTTCGCTGGCTTCACGCGCATCGCATAGCGGATGGCATCCCCCACGCGGCACCAGGGCCCGGCGACCGGGAGCGCGAGGACCCTCACCGGCTTGTCGGGCACGACGACAAACGAATCGCCCGGCAAAAAGAAGGCGTTGTCGATCAGGTAGCCCGTATTCTGCACCTGGCCGAAATCCTCATAGATCTCCTCGTGCTTGCCGTCGAAGGCCTCGATCGGGACGTTGTTCACGGTAACCGACTGCCGCCCGTCGACGACGGTGTGCGGAATCCCCTGCGCGGCGAGCAGCCTGCCGACCGAAGCGTTCGTGATGACGGCCGCCTGCGGGTTCTTGCGCATGACCTCCTTCACGTGCTCGATATGAAAGTGGTCGCCGTGCTCGTGCGTGATCACGATCGCATGGATGCCCAAGAGCGTGTTCTGCGCGTCGGAATAGGTCCCGGGATCGGTGAGAATGTTCACCCCGCCCGTCTCGATGAGCAGGCAGCAATGCTCGATTTTGGTGATGGTCATAGGTTCAGTATATTACGCGAACCGGACGACGACTATTTCCGACTTCGTGCCGAGGCGCAGCGGCGGACCCCAGGTCCCCACCCCGCTCGAGACGTACATCCAGGCATTCCCGAGGCGCCGCAATCCATAGCTGAACCCGCGGTAGATGCGCCGCGCAATGATGGTGAGCGGGAAGATCTGCCCGTCGTGGGTATGGCCGAAGAAGCCGGCGGCAAATCCCTTGGCTTCCGCGAGGTCGAGATGGATCGGCTCGTGCTTCATATAAAGAGCGGGCCTCGCCGGGTCGAGGCGCATGCCGTCGAGGATCTTCGCGAAATCCTCGCGGCGGCTCGCGGCGCGGTCGTCGAATCCGGCGAGCTGCAGGCCCTGCAGGTCGACGATCTCGTTGTCCAAAACGCGCACCCGTGCGCCGCGGATGGCCTTCATGAACGCATCGAAGTCCCCGTAATATTCATGGTTGCCCGTGATGAAGAAGGTCCCAAGATCCGGCGCAAGGTCGCGAAGCGGCGCAAGCTGCGCCTCGGCGTCGCACTTCACGCCGTCGAAGAGGTCGCCGCCGATGAGCACGGCCGCCGGATGCTGGGCCGCGATGCGCCGGGCGACCTTGCTCATGAATCCGCGCCCGCGCACGGCGCCGAGATGGATGTCGCTCACGAAGACCAGGACGCGGTCCTTCCAGTAATCGGGGACGTTCGGCAGCGGAACCTCGATCTGCGTGATGCGCGCCTGGCCGCTGATCAGCGTGCCGTACAGGTGGATGGCGAACGCCGCGCCGAATGTGATAACGCCGAGGACGGCGGTCGAGATGGGAACCTGCGCAAGGACGGCTATCCAGTCAAGCGCCGCGAACGCCGCGCCGCCGATGAAGAGAAAGAAGATGAGTCCGAACCAATACGAAGCGGCCTTATAGAACCACTGCGCAAGCGGGTTCCTCGAAAACCGCGCGAGGACGGAGCTCGCGACGAACGAGAACGACCAGGCGACGAGGACCGCCTTCGCCGTCCCGCTCGCGAACCCGAACGCCGCCGCAGCGGCCTCGAAGGTCGCGACGTGCACGAGCACGAGGAGCGCCTGCATGACGATAAGAATGATGACGAATGCGAGCGGCATGCTATTCGGCGATCACGACATGACCCTGGCCTGCCGACTCTTTGGGCACCTTGATGAGGAACGAGGCGAACGCGCCGATCATGACGATCGCGGCGGCGACCTCGAAGACGAACGCATAGCCCGCGACCTGGGCCTTGAGGACCACGAGGCCGATGAACTGGTGCATGACGACCGGCAAGGTCGCGGGGTTCGTGGCGTGGAACCCGCTCTGCCGGGCGATCGCAAGGACCTTGGCGTTGATCGTATTCGTGAGGAGCGTGCTGAAGATGGCGACGCCGAAGGCGCCCGAGATGTTCCGCACGAGCGCGAGGATGGCCGACGCCTCGCCGATGTCCTCATGCGGCACGACCGCCGCGACGAGGTTGGTGCGCTGGGCCATGCCGAACCCGAGCCCGAACGCCATGATCGACATCGGGATCGAAAGCTGCAGCGCCGTCGAGCGCGGGTCGATGCCGGCGAGCAGCAGCATCGCGAACCCCGCGACGAACGTGCTTGCGAAGATGACGACCGACGGCTTCACGCGGCCGATCAGCCGGCCGCCGATGGGGGCCGCAACCATGAGGGCGATCGCGAGCGGAATGAAGAGGTAGCCGGTCTGCGTCGCATCATAGCCGAGGAACGTCTCGGCGAAGATCGGGATGAGGAAGATCGCGCCTATGAGCCCCATGAACACGATGAAGTTGTTGGCAAGCGTATTGACGAACGTTCCGATCTTGAAGAATTTGAGGTTGACGATCGGCTCGGGCTCGCGCTGCTCGATGATGATGAAGAGGGCGCCGAAGAGGACCGTGGCGGCATAGCACGCGACGCTCGCCCACGAAAGCCAGCCCCACGTCTCTCCCTGGTCGAGCACGAGCGTGAGCGACGAGAGCGCGACGCCGAGCGCCGCGGATCCCCACCAGTCGAACTTCACGGTGCGCTTCTCCCCCACCGACTCGCTGATGAAGGTGATCGCCAGGAAGAGGCCGATGAGGCCGAGCGGGATGTTGATGAAAAAGACCGACCGCCAGTTGAAGCTGTCGATCAGCGGTCCGCCGATCAGCGGCCCGAAGACCGAGGCGGCCGCGAAGGCCGACGACCAGATGCCGAGCGCCTGCGCGCGTTCCTTCATATCCCGGAACGTCACCGCGATGATCGCCATCGCGGTCGGATAGTCCGCCGAGACGGCGAATCCCTGGATCACGCGGAACACGATCATCGAGCCGAGGTTCCACGCCAGGGCGCAGAGGCCCGAGGCGATGATAAAGCCGATGAAGCCGATAAGATAGATGCGCTTGCGTCCGGCCGTGTCGCCAAGCTTGCCCCAGACGGGCACGAAGACGGCGTTCGCAAGGATGTAGGCGGTCGAGATCCAGGCGGCGTCGCTCACGGTGACGCCGAAATCGCTGATGATCTTCGGCAGCGCGAGGTTGACGACCGTCTGGTCGAGGCGGCCCAGAAAGGTGCCGAAAATGACGGTGCCGAGCACCCACCAGCGGAGCGTGCCGTTCTTTTCCGTGGAGACGTCGTCCGGCATGCGATGTTAATCCTTATGGATCCAGATGCGCGCGGACATGCCGTTCTTCAGCTCGGGATATTTCGCGGGATCGAAGCGGACATAGATGTCGAACTCGTTCGTCGGGCGCTGATCGGAGATGTTGAAGACGACGTCGCTCTGCCGCGAGGTCGGGCTCACCTCGTCGACGACGCCCTGGTACTGCTTCGAGCCGAACGCGTCGACGGTGAACGTCGCGGCGTCGCCGACCTTCACGTCGGCAAGGCCCTTGTCCTCGTCGAGATGGCCGACCACGCGGAGCTGGGTCGGGTCGATCATGGTCGCGACGACGGCCTGGCCGGTGAACGCGTTCTCGTATTCGCCGATGTTCTGATTGACCGAGACCACCTGGCCCGCGGACTTCGCCTTCACGATCTCGCTGCCCACCTGGGCGACGGGCTCGTCGATCGTCACGGAATCGCCCGCCTTCACGAATACGGATTGCAGCACCCCGGAATTGACCGGCGAAAGGTTGACGAGGGGCGCCTGGATGACCGACTGGTCGATATAGACCGTCTGCGAGGAAACGTACCAATACAGCGTGCCGCCGACGCCGCCGATGACGACGAGCGCGACAAGGACCGCGATCATGATCCTGCGCCGCCCGCTCCGCTGCACCTGGGGTTCGTGTTCAGCCATAGGGTTAGAAATTGGTTAATGAGTCGCCCGCGTTCACGCCCGAGACGATTTCGGTCATCCCGTCGTCGCCGACGAGGCCGATGGTGACCGGCTGGCGCGACGTCTGGCCGCCCTTCTCGACAAGGACATAGTTCTGGTTGCCGTCCTGAATGACCAGGCGCGACGGGACCTCGACCACGTTCGCGTGCTGCCCGAGGATGATATGCGCGTTGCCGGTCAGGCCGTCCTTGATCTCGCTTGCGGGATTCGTGAAATCGAGATCGACCTCATAGGCCGGTGCGCCGTTCACCGACGTCTGGACGGACGCAACCGTTGCGACCGTCGCCGGGAATACGGTATCGGTTCCGAACGCATCGAGCGTGACGTTCGCCTGTTCGCCCGTCTTCACTTTGGCGACGTCCGCCTCTGAGACGAAGGCCTTGAACTTTATGCCGTTAGCGCTGATGAGGGACACCATCGGCACGCCGGGCGTCACGACCTGGCCGATCTTGGCCGTCACGTTCTCAGCCGTCCCCGAAAACGGGGCGATGAGCTCGGCATGCTGCAAAGCCACCTGGGCGCTCGAGGCGCCCGCCTGGGCCTGCAGGAGCGCGGCCTTCTGGGCCTCGATGTCCTGCGACGTCGCACCCGCCTGCGCAAGCGTGAGCTGGTCGACGGCGGCGAGATAGGCCGACTGGGCGGCGGTCACGGCGGTGAGCGTCGTGTTCACCTCGGTGCGGGCGGTCACGATGTTCACCTTGAAGGCGGCGATCGTGGAGGCCGGCAGGCTCGAGACCTGGCCGGTATTCACGGCGAGGGCGACCTCGTTCAGGAAGGCCGCGATCTGACTCAGCGTCGAGACGGCGGTCGAGGCGAGCGACGCGGGATCGGAACTCGTCGCGTTCATGGCGGCATACCACGCGGCGAGCGAGACGCCCACCTTCACGCGGTCGTTCTGGATGCTGTTCTGCATATTGGTATCGACAAGCTGGATCTGGAAGACGGGATTGCTCCGGTTGGGATTCGTGAACATGCCGTCGGTCTGGTTGTGAATCGCGTCATCAGCGGCCGCATAGGCCGAACCGATCGCGGCGCCGAGCGACGCCTTCGTGTTCGTCACGGCCGTCTCGTTGATGGCGATCTGCTCGGGGCGCGTTCCGCTCTCGAGCGAATCGAGGCGGGCCTGAGCCGCCGCGACGCCGGCATTCGCCTGGTCGAGGGCGGCCTGAAGGGCCGACGTGTCGAGGCTCGCAAGCACCGTGCCGGCGGCGATCGCCTGGCCCTCGTGGACGTTGAGCGACGTGATCTGTCCCGCCGTCTGGAATGACAGCTGCGCGCTGTTCTCAGCGTCGACGGTTCCGGGTTCGTCGAGCGACTGGGTCACCGTCCCCGTCGACGCGGCGACCGTGCCGAACGACGGCGCCCGGTTCGACGAGACGTACCAATAGGCCCCGCCCGAGGCGAGCACGATGAGGGCGATGAGGATGGGCGTCCGATAGGCTGTGATGAATTTCATGGTTCGATGTTTTTTGCCATTTTTTTCAGGATGGCGATCGCCTGGCGGCGTTCGCGCGCGTCGAGCACCGAAAAAAGCTTCGTGATCCGCCGAAGGTGCGCCTTCTTCCCCTGGGTGAGATAGCGGAGCCCCTGCGGGGTAAGCGTGAGCCGCACCGCGCGCCGGTCCCTGCGGTCGAACACGCGCGTGAGGAGCCCTTCGCGCACCAGCCCGTCGACCAGCAGGGTCGCGGCCGGCGGGGTGATCCTAAAATATCCCGCGACGTCGCGCATGTGCGGACGGTCATGCTCCTTCACATAGCGCAGGGTCTCGAACTGCAGGAACGACGCCCCCTTGCCGTTTGCCACCCGCCGCATGCTCTCACGCATCGAACGACCTACGGCGAACAAGAGCGAGACGAGCTCTGAAATGTTCGCATCCATAATAGTTAGGCTACTTAACTATCTTACCGCACCCGGGCCTCGCGCACAAGTCCCGTGATCAGCAGGTCAAGGTCGATCGTGGCAACCCCGACCACCTTGTCGGCGCCGCCATAATAGACATAAAGGATGTTCTTGATCACCACGCTACCGCACGGGAAGACCACGTTCGGCACCACGCCTTCGCGCTCATAGGCGGGCGTCGGCTCGAAGATCGGATCGTGGGCGCGATAGAGGATCTTGCCCGGATCCTTATAGTCGAGAAGCGCCGCGCGCACGTTATAGTGGCCGGTGCGCTTCGAGATGCCGTGATAGAGGCAGAGCCACCCGTAATCGGTCTCGATCGGGGGCGCCGTCGCGCCGATGCGGCGGGAATCCCAGGCCGTATCCCGGGGGCGCATGAGGATCTTGCCGCCCAGGAACTTCGTCGTGCCGTCGAACTCGAGATCGTCCACGGCGTCGATCCAGATGTCCCCGCCCAGGCGGTGCAGGAACCAGTACTTGCCCTGGATCTTCTTCGGGAAGAGCACGGTGTCCTTGTCGTCGAATCCCGGCGGCGAGATGAGGACGGGCTTCGACCAGATCCAGCGCCGGTTGACGAAGTCGCGCACGCTGATCGACGTGAGCGCGACGCGCGGCGGGTCCTGGCCGTCATACGCCGTATAGCACATATAGATGCGGTCCCCTATTTTCGTGATGCGCGGATCCTCGCACCCCGAATTGCCGCCCGGCACGAGCTTCGCCTCGAAGCCCTCGCGCGGGACGTAGATCGGATCCTTCAGCCGCTCGTCGATATGGAATCCGTCCTTTGAGACGGCATAGCCCACGACCGAGGTGTTGTCCTTCCCCATCGCGCGATACAGGATGTGCACCTTCTTGTCCTCATAGATCGCCGCAGGGTTGAAGACGGCGAAATTCTCCCACGGATGGTCGTCGATCGGCACGAGGATGGGGTTGCCCTTGTAGCGCACGAGCTGCCGCTCGGTCGTGAACGTGAGCTGGTCGAGCAGGTCGTCGAGCTGCAGCATCGCGAGGCACGAAACGGTGTCGGCCGCGCCATAATAAAGATAGACGTCGTTGCGCTTCACGAGCGCGCCGGACGGAAAGACGATGTGCGGGATGCGTCCGTAATTCTCATACTCCTCTTCGGGGATGATGAACGGGCGCTTCACCTCGCCCACGATCTTCTGCGGATCGTCGAGCCCGAGCAGCATCGCCTGGATGCCGAAGATCGGCGGCGGCGCGAAATAGTTATAGATATAGGAATAGAACACGAGCCAGCCCTTCTTCGTCTTGATCGGCTGCGAGCCCACCTCGACCTGGTCCCGCTCCATGTTCTGCTCGACGCCGACCACATGATCCTGCCAGTGCTCGTACCATCCCTTCCAGAACGACGGCGACCAGAGATCCTCGATCGCGTCGCAGAGCACGAGGCAGATGCGCGCCGGCGGCTGATCGGTGTGGATCGTGAAGAGGGCGGCGATCTTGCCGTTCACCCGCTCCGGAAAGAGCGCCATCGCCTTGGCGTTGAACGGCGTCACGAGATGCCGCTCCTCGATCGTCTGAAAGTCCTTCGTGATCGCGACGGCAACCTTGATGCCCTGGGCGTTGAACGCCTCGACCGCGGTATAAAAGATGTAATACTTGCCCTCGAATTCGGTGACGCGCGGGTCCTCGCAGCCGAACTTCTCCCAGGGATACTGCGGCGCGATGAGGCGCTCGTGCTTTTCGAAATGGACCCCGTCGCCGCTCACGGCATGGCCGACCGACGAGATCTCAAGCTCCTCATTGTCGATCTTCTGCTTTGTGGCAACCGCCCGATACACCATATGGAACTTGCCGTTCCGCAGGGCGACCGAGGGATTGTGGGCGGCGATCGCCTCCCAGGGAACCGTCGGATTCGGAAGCAGGACCGGGTTATGGCTCGATCTTTTTATTAAAGGCATAAGGAATGTTGTTAGGGTTTTCTGCGGCGAACGATGGGTTCGGCCGTAAGCTTCGGAACCGCGTGCTTGGTAAGGTCGTTCAGGAAGCGGTCAAGGTTCACCATGGCGACGCAGGTCACGCTGTCGCTGCCGCCGTAATAGACATAGAGCATGCCGTCCTTCACCACGGCTCCGCACGAATAGACGATGCCTGCCTTGAACCCGTTGTTCTCATAATCGGCATCGGGTTCGAGGATCGGCTGCTGCGAACGGTACAGCACCTTCGTCGGATCGTTCTCGTCGAGCACCATCACGCCGAGCTTGTAGCGGCCCGGCTCGCGCGCGTCGATCGCATGATAGAAGAGCAGCCATCCGATCCGCGTCCTGATGGGCGGAGGCCCCGCGCCGCGGACGATGCTGTCCCAGCGGCCGGACTTCGGGATCATCTTGCGCGTGCTCGTGATGTAGCGCTCCCCGGCCTCGAGCTCCTCGAGCGTGTCGAAATAATCGATCAGGATCTCGGGCGAGATGCTGTGCAGGATCGCGAACCTGCCGTTGATCTTCTCGGGGAAAAGCATCCAGTTCTTGTGGATCTCGCCGGGCGGCGAGATGAGCGCGGCCTTCTTCCACCGCCACTGCTTGCGCAGGAAGTCGTTCACGCTGATCGACGAGAGCGCCATGCGGATCGAACCCCATCCGTCGAACGCGGTGTAGGTGAGATAGATACGATCCTCGATCATCGTGAGGCGCGGGTCCTCGCAGCCGCCGTTCCAGCCGCCACCCGAAAGATAGGCGACGGGCGACGCCGTCCCCCGCTCCATCGTGTGCTTGTTCTCGGTGAGCGTCGGCGGGACATAGACCGGCTCGTCGAGGCGCTCGGTGATCGTGATGCCGTCCTCGCTCGACGCATAACCGAGCACCGAAACGTCGTCGCCGCCGATCGCGCGATATAAAAGATGGACGCGGTTGTCGGCAAACACCGCGCCCGGATTGAATGTCGCCTTCATCTCCCAGAAATTATGAGGGTGAGGCTGGAGGATGGGATTCTCTTCGTGCCGCTTAAGGGATTCGATCGGAGGCGCCTCGAGCCGTTCGCGCCGTTCGCGGATCGCGCGCGCCTCGCGGATCGCGCGAAGCAGCGCCGCACGCCTCGCAGCGCGAGTCGCCGCAACCGAATTGGGTCGCTTCGATTTCGGACGGGCTACGCGTCGTTTTGCGGAGACCTTCTTTGCAACCACTTTCCGCGGTCGGACGGTTCTCTTGCTTCGTTTGGTAAGCGGCATGACGGTTAAATGCCCCGGCGCAAGCCAGAGCTGGATCTCTCTTCCCCTTATTATAGGTTTTTCGGCAATCATTTGCCGTCACATCTGTGGATAACCCTGCCGAAGCGCTATAATAAGGGCATGAACAAAATCATCGACCGCTGGATACCCCTCGCATTTGTCATCATTTGCACGCTTGGGGTGACCTATTTCGTGGTGCAGCAGTCCTATCGGCAGGCGGCCAACGATCCGCAGACGCAAATGGCGGCCGATGGTGCGGCCGCCCTCGCTGCGGGATCGCCGTGGACGACGGTCGTCCCGACGGGAACCGTCGACATATCCCGGAGCCTTGCCCCGTACGTCGTCGTCTATGACGCCTCAGGAATGCCGATCGGCGGAAACGGATTTTTGAACGGCGCGCTCCCCCGCCTTCCGCAAGGCGTCTTCCCGGCGGCAACGGCGCTCGGCGGTGAGGACCGCTTCACATGGCAGCCCGAACCCGGCGTGCGGAGCGCCGTCGTGCTTGACGCGGTCTCGGGCGGATCAGGCGGCTTCGTCATGGCCGGTCGGTCGCTCCTTGAAGCCGAGCGGCGCGAAGACCGGCTCGGCCTGCAGATCGGCGCCGGCCTCTTCGTCTCGCTCGTGGGCAGCCTTATCGTCCTCCTCCTTGCGGAAAGCCGCCGCCGTTCGTAGGACGCACCTGGATCGATTGCGCGGTCACGCTGCCATCACTGTTCTGCGATCCCGTCACGACCACCTGCTCGCCGTTCGTGAGCGCGCTCGATGAGACGAGCGTCGGCTTCTCAATCTGCGTCGAACTCGAATAGAACACCACTTCGGAATTGCCGTTCGGGAGCTGCACGGTGATGCTTTCCGCGTCCGCCGCGACGATCTGTCCCATAGCGAACCCGCCGCCCGCGGTTCCCGTTCCCCGTCCGAAGGCGCGCGTCGACGACGCGAACGCGCCGAATCCCGAGCGGCCGCCCGTGGCCGTCATGCTTTTGCCATACATCGTCACGCCGAAGAACGCGACACCGGCGCAGGCGACGGCGATGACCACAACCCAGATTTTCTTCATGTCAATGTTTTTTTAATGATTTTTTAACGACTTTTTTTCAACCGCCCGCCCGAGCGCGTCATTCATAGCGCAACGCCTCGATGGGATTGAGCGATGCGGCGCGGCGCGCGGGATAATAGCCGAAGATGATGCCGATCGCCGCCGACACCCCGAACGCGAGGATGACGTAGGGTACCGAAACGGTCGTCGCGATGCCGGCGAACGAGGAGATGGCGACCGAGGCGATCCATCCGAGCGCGACGCCCACGAGGCCGCCCGTGAACGTGAGCATCACGGACTCGCCGAGGAACTGCAGCGTGATGTCCCCCTTCTTCGCGCCGATCGCCTTGCGCAGGCCGATCTCGCGGGTGCGCTCGGTCACCGTCGTGAGCATCATGTTCATGATGCCGATCCCGCCCACGAGGAGCGATATCGCGGCGATGGACGCGAGGAGCAGGGTGAAGGTGTTCGTCACGCTCGAGGCGGTCGCCACGATGTCGGCCTGGTTGAGGACGGTGAAGTCCGCCTGGCTCCCGCTCGGGATGCCGTGGCGCTGCATCAGGAGGTCGGTCACGTCGTTCTGCACCTGGGCCATGTCCCCCTGCGACGCCGCCTGGATGTCGACTTCGCTCACATAGGAGGCATCGCCCAGGAAGTACCGCTGGGCGGTGAGGAGCGGCACGTAGATCACGTTGTCCTGGTTCGAAAAGCCGGTGCCGCCCTTCGAGACGGTGACCCCGATCACCGTGAAATTGTCGCCGCCGATGCGGATGGTCTGGCCGATCGCCTGATCCGGCGTGGCCGTCGCGGTGCCGTCCGGGTCGAACAGGTTCTGCAGGACCGTCGGGCCGATCACCGCGACCCGGTTCGCTTCGGCGTTGTCGGTGTCGGTGACGAAGGTTCCCGTGTCGACCTGCAGGTTCCTGATCTGCGGATAGCTCGGGGCCGTGCCGATCACGCTCGTGTTGGTGTTCGCCCCGCGATAGACGACCTGTTCGCGCGAGGTGACGCTCGGCGCGACCGCCTCGACGTTCGCGACCTGCGAGGCGATGGCGCCCGCATCGTCGGGGGTGAGCGTGTGCGAGCTGCCGAGACCCGCGCTCACCGTGGTCCCGAACGAGCGCTGCGCGCCCGGCGTCACGATGATAAGGTTCGATCCGAGCGACTGGATGCTCGCCTGGATCGACGCCTGCGTCCCCTGCCCGATCGACACCATCGCGATCACGGACGCGATGCCGATCACGATGCCGAGCATCGTGAGGCCGGACCGCACCTTGTTCACGGTCACCGCGCTGTAGGTCTCCTCGAGAAGGTCCTCGGTCCTCATGCGTGATGATGGGCGCCGATCCGCCGCTTGTGGTTCGCTTCGATCTCGACGATCGATCCGTCGAGGATGTGCACGATGCGGTCGGCGTGCTCGGCGACGTAGCGCTCGTGCGTGATGAGGACGACCGTCTTGCCGTGCTCGCGGTTCAGGGACTGGAACGTCCCCAGCACGATCTCGCCGGTCTTCGAATCGAGGTTGCCCGTCGGCTCGTCCGCGAGGATGAGCGCCGGATCGTTCACGAGCGACCGCGCGATCGCGACGCGCTGCATCATGCCGCCCGACAGCTGGTTCGAATAGTGGTACCAGAACTCTTCCGGAAACGCCGCGCTGGCGAGCGCCTTCTTCGCGACCCGCTCGCGCTTCGCCTTGTCCATGCCCTCATAGACGAGCGGCAGCTCGACGTTCCGCACGACGGTCGTGCGCGGCAGCAGGTTGAACGCCTGGAACACGAACCCGATCTTCTCGCGGCGCACGTCGGCGAGCTCGTCCTCGGTGAGCGTCGAAACGTCCCGGCCGTCGAGCGCATAGGTGCCGGACGTCGGCGTGTCGAGCGCCCCCAGGATGTGCATGAGGGTCGACTTGCCCGAGCCGGACGGCCCCATGATGGCGACGAACTCGCCCTGGTCCACGTCAAGCGTGACGCCCTTCAGCACGGGCGTGGCTACGCCGCCGTTCACATAAGTCTTCCTGATGTCGATGCATTGGATGATGGATTTCTTCATTTAAATGAAGTGCTGTTGCGCAACCGGCCCGTCGAGCTAGCGGCCCGTGGCCCCTGCCGCACCGCCGCGCGTCGCGCCTCCGCCGCCGCCGCCAAAGACGGCCCCGCCTCCGCCGCCCAGGGCGCGCAGCGCGTTCGTGCCGCCCGCGGCCGACGATCCCGACGATCCGGACCGCACGGTCTGCGCGACGATCTCATCGCCCACGCTCACGCCCGAGGTGATCTCGGTCACGGTATTGTTCGTGATGCCGACCGTCACGGGCACGGACTTCGTCCCCTGCGGCAGCGGGATCGCCCCCGAAGCCGCCGAGGCGAGCGATCCCGACGCGACCGGCGTCGCGGGCTCGAGCACATAGCTCGCCCCGCCCTGGGTCACGACCGCCGCGTTCGGGACGGTGACCACGTCCTGACGGACCGCGGTCACGATGTTCGCCGTGACGCTCATGCCGGGCTTCACCGCCTGCGTGCTCGTCCCCGTGTTCGTAAAGCCGACCTGCACGTTGTAGTTCACGACGCCCTGGCTCACGGTCCCCACCGGGTCGATCTCGATCACCGTGCCCGCGACCGACAGGTCCGGCAGCGCGTCGAACGTGAGCGTGGCCTTGTCGCCGAGGCTCACCTTCGCGGCGTCGACTTCGTTGAGCGTCACCTGGGCGACCTCGCCGTCAGCCGCGATCGTGACCGCCGACGAGGCGGCCGGCGTTCCGACGATCGCCGTGATCGCCGACACGATTCCCGCGACGGGCGCCCGCACCGTATCGTTCGCAAGGTTCTGCTCGGCCGTCTGTTCCGCGATCTGGGCGTTCTGGATCGACAGCTGCTGCGACTGCACGTCAAGCGCATCCGGCCCGCCCTGCAGGGCGGCGAGCGCGTCCTGCTTCTCCTTGAGGGACAACGCGCCGTTCGTGAGCGAGGAATGATCCGACGCGATCGAGGTCTGGAGGTTCGACATGGTCGTCACGTCGCCCGTCACCGTCTGGATGTAGTTCGAAAAGGTGTTCTGATAGGTGTTCACGAGGGGCGGCAGCGGCGTCGTGCTCGACGAGGCCGGGAAGTTGTTGATGATGTTCGTCACGAGCCCCTTGGCCTGCGCGACCGCGTCGCTCACGGCGTTCACCGTGTTCGCCGTCTCGGCGAAAAGCGCGTCGAGCTGGGCCGGCGTCGCCGTGCGCGAGAGCGCGTGATAGTCCGTCAGGTTCTGGCCGTAGGCCTGCGTCGCCGCCGCGAAGCTCGCCTGCAGGCCGTTGCGGTACGGCATGGCGCCCGCCTGAAGATAGAACGGCAGCAGGCTCACGAACGCATCGGGGTCGTTCTGGACCTTGCTCAGGTCCTTGCCGGTGATGAAGTTCTGCAGCCCGGTCATGACGGTCTGGACGTCGACGAAGACCGAGCCGAGCGAGTCGTATCCCCTGGCATAGTCGCTCGCGAGCGTCGACGAGGCGAGGGCGAGCGACTGGTCCGCCTGGGTGACCGCGTCCTCGGTCTGCGCGAGCGTCGCCGTCGCGGGGGCCTCCTGCAGCTTCTCGAGCGAAAGCTCGGATGACCGAAGGTTGATCTCGGCCTGCGCGAGCGCCTTCTTCTCGTTCGTCGGATCGAGCTCGACCAGGGCCTGCCCGACCGCCACGTGCTCGCCGACCTTCACGTCGATCGCGGTGACGTTGCCGGAATTCTGGGCCTTCACGGGAATCGACGAGACCGCCTGGACCTGCCCGCTCGCCGACACGGACGAGACGACGGTCCCCTGCGACGCGGCCTCAACGACATATTTCGTGACGGCGGTCGATCCGTGGGCCGACGCATACCAGTAATACCCGCCGCCGATGACGATCGCGGCTGCGATGACGGTGAGGACCTTATGGGCGCGGAGGATGGCGATGGCTTTCTTCATGGGGATGATGTTTCTTAAAAGGTATGGATGATGATGACGTTCGACGCGTTCGACATCGGACCGAACTGCGTCCCGGGAGGCGACGAGGTCGCCGGGAAGACGCGGATGAAGCGGGCCTGGATCTCGCCGTCCGCGCCCGGCTGGCCGATCACGACGACCCGTTCGCCGACCTGCATCCCGTCCTCGCCCATCGTCCGGTCGTACATCCTGATGATCGTCGTCGAGGGGACCTCGACCCACTCCTCGTCGCTGTTCCCGTCCTCGACGACCAGGCTCGTCGTCGCGACGTCGACGACCGTGCCGATCACGCCGTGGGCCGACCCGGGCATGCCGCCCGCAAGCCACGGGGGCGTCCCGCCGAACACGCTGCGGTCATAGCTCGCCCCGCGGTCCGACGCGAACATCGCCTTGCGATAGCCGACATAGATGCCGAGCGCGAAGATGACGAACACGAGCGCGATGGTGCCCGTGATGGCGATGGCCGCGTTGACCTTGTTCGCGCGCGGCTCGCGGCGGGGATGGGTGGGTTCGCTCATGGTCATCCGGCGCGCAGCATGCGCGCGTCATTCACGAAGCCCGACAGCGACCAGCCCGCGACGGCAAGGCCGCCGAGGGCGATGCCCGCCGTGAAGGCCGGGAACGATTCGACAAGCGAGAGGACGGCGTCCTGCAGGTTGCCGGCGACGGCGCCGAAGTCCGAGAAGAAGAGCGAGCCGAACTGCACGAATCCGGACTGGCCGATCTGGACGCCCGCGGCAACCAGCTCGGCGACGCCGACGGCCGCCGATGCCGCGAACAGCGCCGCGAATCCGACGAGCTTCGCGATGAGGATGCGCCGCTCGCGGGCCGCGATGGCCCGCAGCGTGCGGAACTTCAAATCCGCCGGCGGCTCCGGCGCTTCATGACCCTTGAACCAATCGCGATAGTTCTCCGAATCCTTGCCCATGGGTTTCTTCCTATACGAGAAAACGGGCCTTTTCGGTGCATGGGGATCCCGGCCGTCGGGATCAAAAGCCAGCGGGAAGGTGCTTTTTGAGCTGCTGGAGGCCCCGCCGATGCTTGCTTTTCACCGTATCGATCGGCTCCCCGAGGATCTCGGCGATCTCGCGGAACTTGAACCCCTCGGCATAACGGAGGGAAAGGACGATCCGGTACGGCGCGGACAGCCTGAGCAGGGCCTGGTCGAGGACCCGTGCGGTCGCCATCCGGTCGAACATGGCGTCAGGCAGCTCCGGCGACTCGACATACGGCGCAAGCGCGGTATCGAGGTCGGCATCGGCGGCCTCAAGCTGCGAGAACAGGAGCGGTTTCTTCTTTTTGATGAAATCGAGCGACGCGTTGCGGGCGATCGTGAGGAGCCACGTCCTGAAGCTGCGGGCCTGGTCGAACGTCGCAAGGTGCTTCCATGCGCGGATGAACGTCTCTTGCGTCACGTCGCTCGCGTCGTCGACGTTCGCAAGGTAGCGATAGGCGAAGCGGTAGACCGTCGGCATGTGGCGGTCGAGCAGGTCGGAAAAGCCCCGGTCGTTGCCGGCAAGGAACGACCGGACGAGCGCCGCGTCGTCCTCGAGGGACGGCGCGCCTGCGACGGGAAACGGCAGGGCCGGATTGTGGTCGAACGGCTTCATCGTTCGTAAAGGCCGACGAGGTCAGCCTGGGTTATCAGATGATTGTCGATCTGCATCTGGATTTCGCCAAGGGGTGCGGTCGCCGCAAGGTCGAGCATCTCGTTCAGGGCATACAGCTGAAAGTGATAATGATGGACGCCTCCCGGCGGGCACGGACCCATATAGCCGATGCGGCCGGCGCTGTTGCGGCCCTCGACGGAACCCGGAGGCACGCTCTCTTCCTTGATGAGCGTCGTCTCGGGATTGATGTTCCAGACGACCCAATGGGTGAAGCCGCCCTGCATGGGCGCGTCGGGATCGTGCACGATGAGGGCGAGGCTCCTCGCGCCCTGCGGAACGTTCTGAATCTGCAGCTCGGGGTTGATGCCGCCCCCGTCGCACGTGAACTTCTTGGGAATCATGGCGTCATCGTCGAACGAGGGACTCGTGATGATCATACCTTTTATTACAGCAGATCAGCCCTGACTTATCAACGGCCGACAAATGCGCGATATTCCCTCGCGATCACGTCGGCGATCTCGCCGCGGGGCTTGCTCACGCCGGGATAGCGCCAGGCGCTGATCACCGTCCGCCGCTTCGGCGAATCCTGGACCATGACCCACAGCTCCTGGGTCCAGACCCCCGCCTTCGAGCCGCGTTTCGCGCTCACCTTCATCGATGCCGGCTGCATCATCGCGACCGTCGACGGGGCGACGCCCTCTTCGACGCGCTTCGGCGAATGCATGATGCGGCGAACCCGCGCCGGACTCAGGCGGTAATATTCCATCTTCGCCCTGGCGTGGCTCGTCCAATGAAGCGGTTTCGCGGCTCCGATCAGCGGCATGATGCCATTATAGCCGATCGACGATTAAAAACGGATAAAAAAAACCGGACGCCTAAGCATCCGGAACAGCGGGACAACCTCCTAATTCTGCATCCCGACGACGAACATCTTCACTTTTGGTCCCATCTTCAGCACGGCGATCAGGACGATCAGCGCGCACGAAAGCGGGACGATGACGGCGGCGGCAAGCAACGGAGCGGGCAGGTTGTCGATCGGAAGGTGAAATCGCGCGAACACCATCATGAATGCGGCACCCGTGCCATAGAGCATGATGACGGCAGCAACGACGGCGACAAGAGCGACGACGACCCAGGCGAGAACGCCTGAAAGCATCCTCATACGTCATCTCCTTCTTCAAACGGGACTGCAGATACTATGCTGGAAAAACTAGGAAAAGTCAATCGCCGCGCGGCGATACGTGCAGAAGTCGCACGTCGGAGCCGCATCGGGAACCGCCGCCGCGTCATAGGTCTTCTTGGCGGCCTTGAGCGCCTGCTCGATCCACGAATCGTCGCCCTGCAGCGGCTCGATGAACATGTCGAACGAAAGCGCCGCGTGGCCCTTGCCGAAACCGCTCCCCTTGTTCACGCGCGCGAAGACGAAATAGCCGACCGGCGATACGTCGAAGCCGTTCCTGCGGAGCAGCCATTGATAGATCTCCATCTGGCGGCGGTACGAATCATAGATCTGGTGCTCCTTCGCGCCGGTCGCCTTATAGTCGACGACGTGGATGCTGCCGTCCGGATCGATCCAGAGGTCGTCGACGGCGCCATAGACGAGGAATCCCGTCGGCTCATGGTCGAACTGCACGCCCGTGAAGTTGTGCCGCCAGGTGTTCAGCTTTTCGTGCTGGAACGGCAGGGCATCGATGTCATATTTTTCCATCACGGGATGACGCGTCCCCTTCGCGCGGTGCACGTCGAATTCCTCCTTCAAAAGATAGTCGACCGCGTTGTTCAGCGTGAACGGCGGGCCGGACGGCCGCTTGATATGCTGCCGCAGGTCGAGCCAGAAGCAGCGCGGGCATTCCAAAAAAAGCTCGAGCTTGGAGCGCGACAGTTTGACGGCCATGCGTCTCAGCGGCTGATGAGTTTCTTGAACTCCTCAACCATCGGCACCTGCTCGGGGTCGACGCCATAGAGCTTGCCGGTATAGAACGCCGTCCAGTCCGCGAGGTTCAGCACCGTGAAGATCTTATGGATCTCGTTCTTGCCCTGCATGAGCACGATCTCGGTCTTGAAGCCGCGGTCGCGGAACAGCTTCTCCATCACGTTCATGCGCTTGATGATGCGCCGGTCGTCGCTCGCGTCCTTGAGAAAGACGAAATGGAACACGCGCGAGAGCGGCGGGGTCTTGCCCTTCGCATCGAAGCCCGTCATCTCGTTGTGGTTGACCTCGGGAACGACGTTCCAGAACGCCGGGATCTTGCCGGTCTCGTTGAATTTGATCTTCCAGTTCTTCGCGACGGCGAGGTTGCGCACCGAGGCATAGATCACGGGGACGCTGCCGTGCAGGCGCCTCGCGAGGTCGCGGCCGCGCAGCTCTTCGCGGGACGTCTGGAGCGAGTGCGCCAGGGTCTTCAGTTCCGCAAGCATCCCCTTCTCGCCCATGAGCGCGAGCATGCCGATCATGCTGAGGCCCGTCGCCATGCGGGGCTGCATGTGAAGGTCGGGCAGCTGCACATAGGGCACCTTGAGCGTCTGCGCGAGCTTGATCAGCTTGCCGCGCGAAGCCATCGCGACGAAATTGAGCTTTTTCTTCTTGGCGGCCTGCAGGGCGTCGATCGCCTCTTCGGTGTTGCCCGAATAGGAACTGATGATGATCAGCCGGTCCTTGAGGTCCTTGTCCGCGAGCGGCGGAAGCCCGTAGTTGTGCCAGATCACGAGATCGAGCGACGGGTGCCAATCAAGCAGAAGGTCGGCCGCGAGGTGCGATCCGCCCATCCCGCACACGGCGAACTTCGTGAATTTCTTCAGCTTCTTCGCGTTTTCGACCACCGGCACGTACTCGAACTGGTCCGCATATTTTTTAATGTCTTCTGGTAGCATGCATTCATTATAAGGCAACCGGGGGCAAAAGAAATGGGACCAATCCACAGGCATCTGGGCATCGACAAAACGGCGTCCTCCCTTTCGGCGCCCTGATTCGGATGAATGGATTAGCCCTTCTTCTTGCCGGCAATCGAGCCCTTGTTCGCCTTGGCGTTCTGCCCTTCGATGGAATGTCCGCCGAACCGGTTGCGCAGCGCGGAAACCACCTTGCCGGTATAGCTCGGGTTGTTCTTCGACTTAACGCGGAAGCGGAACGCGTCCTCGATCACGGGCAGCTTCATCTTGATCTTCTTCGCGCTCCTGATCGTCCATTCCCCTTCGCCCGTATAGGCGACCGAACCGGAAACCGCCTTGAGGTCGGTCCCATAGTCGTTGAACGCGCTCTCGAGCCATCCCACGAGCCGCGACTCGATCACGCTGCCGTGATTGTAGACGTTCGCGATCTTCTTCAGATCAAGCTTGAAGGGCGATTTCTTCATGAGACCGAACCCTTCGGCGATCGCCTGCATCATGCCGTATTCGATGCCGTTATGGACCATCTTCACATAGTGGCCTGAGCCCGCCGCGCCGAAATGGGAGTAGCCGCCGGGAACGGACAGGTCCCTGAACAGCGGCTCGAGTTTCTCAAACAGCTTCCCGTCGCCGCCGATCATGAGCGAACCGCCGTTGCGCGCGCCGGACGGGCCGCCGGAGAAGCCGACATCCATGAAGCCGATCCCCTTCTTCGCGAGGAGCTTCGCGCGACGCATCGTGTCCTCATAATAGGAATTCGCCCCGTCGATCACGACGTCCCCTTTGCGCAGGAACTTCACCAAGCCGTCGGACGGCTGCGTGCCGCGGCCGCCCTTCGAACCGAAGAGGAACTCGTCGATGCCCGGTCCCGCCGTGATCATCATCCAGATGACGCGCGGGGCTCCGAGCTTGTCCGCGAGGTCCTTCGCCCCGACGGCGCCCTCGAACCCTTCCTGCTGCATCGCCTCGACGGGAGCCGCCGAGCGGTTCGAAACCACGACGTGCCACCCCTTGTCGCGGAGCTGGCGGGCGACGTTGCCGCCCATCTTGCCGAGGCCATACACGCCGATTTCCTTCTTCACGCCTGCGTCAACGCGCGGACCGTCAACCAGCGCGGCGGCTTCGCGGGTGACCGTCGAATTGTCCGGAACATAATGTGCGAGCGGCACGAGGCCCTTCGCCCATCCCCGCTCGATCGGATCGACGAAGCGCCACATGGCGGCGATCTCATCGCTCGAGATGAAGAGCGTCTGGTCGCCGTTCACGCAGTCAAGCAGCAGCTTCTCGTACTCCTCGGTATATTGCGACTCGTGGCCGCCGTTCCGCAGCTGGAATTCGAACGTTCGCTCCTCGACTTCCATGGCGAACCCGGGCTTCTTCGACCAGAACCTGATCGTGATGCCTTCGTTCGGATCCTGCCTGAAGATGATCGAATCGCGGTAATGCCGGCCGCCGGGCGGGCAGAGGCACGGCTGCGGATGGCTGAGCAGCACCTCGATCTCGGTGACTTCCTTGTGCTCGTTCGGATCGATGAGGCGCTTGCCGGCCTCCATGACGAACTTCACGCCCTCCCACCGCGGATGCGCGATCGAAAAACGCGCGCGGAAATAGGTTTCGGTCTCGGAATTCGGCATCACGCCCTTCACGGACTGATAGCCCTCGTATTGGCCGCGGAACGTCTGCTTGGCCACCTCGTCGGGCGTCATCGGCCTGAGGGCCTTGAGGATCTCGGTGCGGCGGGCGCGGACCTCGTCGGCGTTCAGGCTGCGCGGCTGCCCCATGGTGACGAGGGCGACCATCTGCAGCAGATGGTTCTGGCCCACGTCGCGCAGGGCGCCGAGCGGATCATAGAACGGGCCGCGGTCCTCGACGCCGACGTTCTCGAGTTCGCGCACATAGATCGTGTCGATCATCTCTTTGCCCCATGCATTCTCGAAGAGGTTGTTATAGAAGCGGAAAGCGAGGATGTTCTGGAAGGTCTCCTTCGCCAGATAATGGTCGATGCGATAGATCTGGTCCTCTTTGAAGATCTTCGAGAGCTTGGCGTCGAGCGCCTTGGCGCTCTTTTCGTCGCGTCCGAACGGCTTCTCGATGATGATGCGCGTCCATCCCTGCCGGCCCTCGTTCACGGTCTTCTCGTCGACGGACCCGGCCGGAAAATGCTGAACGGGGACCGCACATTCCTCGTGAAGGCCCGCGCGCTTCATGTTGTCCATGATCTCGGCGTAGAACTGCGGAGGGACCGAGAGATAGAACAGCTTGTTCGCGCACATGCCGCGCTCGTTGTCGATGCGCTCGAGCTCGTTCTTGAGCGCCACATAGTCGCCATGATTCTCGAACATCACCTTGTGGTAGACCGCGAGGTTGAGGAACGCTTCGACGCTCTCGCGGCGCGCGTTCGGAACCTTCACGCTCAAAATCGCCTCGATGTGGCGGCGGAGGTCCTCGTCATGCCAGTCGCGGCGAGAGATGCCGATCAGTTTGAAATTCTCAGGGAGGCGCTTCTCTTCGAAAAGATGAAAG
Organism: Minisyncoccota bacterium; assembly: GCA_035541435.1. Lineage (GTDB taxonomy): Bacteria > Patescibacteriota > Minisyncoccia > UBA6257 > 2-01-FULL-56-20 > JAKAGE01. The sequence continues at coordinate 26,818 of DATKNL010000012.1, forward strand.
AGGGCGGGAGCGATCTTCTTGGTCATCAGGTCCCCGGTCGCACCGAGAACGATGAAAACGGTCGGAACCGACGGTTTGCGGATGGTAATTTTTGGCGTAGGCATATGCCTTCATCATACCACACGCCCGCTCAGTCATCGGCATCGTCGATCTTGTAGCCGTACCCATGAACCGTCTTCAGAAGCTTCTTCTTGTGCCCGTCGTCGATCTTCGCGCGCAAAAACCTGATATGGACATCGACGGTATTCGTGAACGGATCGACGTTCATGTCCCAGACGTGTTCGAGAATCATGGCACGGGTGAGCGTCGTCCCCTTGTGCCGCATGAGGTATTCGAGCAGCGCGAACTCTTTCTTGTTGAGCTTGATCTGCCGTCCGCCGCGCGCGACCTCGTGCCGCGCCGTGTCCATCACGAGATCGCCGACCTGGATCAGCGTGCCGATCAGCGTCTTCTCGCGGCGCAGCAGGGCGCGGACGCGGGCGGCGAGCTCGACGGACGAGAACGGCTTCGTGAGGTAATCGTCGGCGCCGAGGTTGAGCGCATCGACTTTCGTGGCGAGGTCGGCGACCACGGAAAGGATGATGATCGGGAACGTGAGCCCCCGGTCGCGGGCGGCCTTGCAGACCTCGAGGCCGTTGCCGCCCTGCCCGAGGTTGATATCGATCACGCCGACGTCATAGGGGTTCGTCTTCGCCCAAAAGATCGCCTTGTCGGCAAATTCGGTGTGGTCGGCCGCAATCCGTTCGGATTTCAACGCCGAAAGGACGACCTCTGCCATCTTTATATCGTCTTCGACAACAAGAGCCCGCATATCCCCATAATAGCAGGCCGTGGATTAAAAATTTATTAAAAAATCAGGCCCGAAAAGGCCTGATTTTTCGCTATTTTCCGGTGCTCGATGAGACCGAGAGCAGCTTCACCGTGAAGTGCAGGGTCGAGTTCGGCGGGATCGTGCCGATGCCCTGGCTGCCATAGGCCAGTTCCGGCGGAATCGTGAGTTCGCGGGTGCCGCCGACCTTCATATTAAGGAGGCCGAGATCCCATCCCTGGATCACCTGGCCGGCCCCGAGCGTGAACGAAAGCGGCTGGTTGCCGTGAAGCGACGACGCGTCGAAGACGGTGCCGTCGTCGAGCTTGCCCGTATAAAGGACGTTCACGGTGTCCCCGGCCTGCGCGGCGGCTCCGGTGCCGACGACCGTATCGGTTATTTTGAGATTCTGCATGGCTTGTGTTTGGGTTTGTTGCGCTGCCGCTCCCTGGTCGACGAGAGCCGACTGACTCTCGGTCGAAATCCGATCGCTGTACCACGTTCCGAAGCCGATCAGGCCGGCGGCGACGGCTACGAAAACGACGACAAGAATGGTTCGTTTCATGCGATTCAGTCTATCATCAAAATTATTCCGACGCCAGAAAACCCGCAAGCCCTTCCTTATATCAGAGGATCTTGGAACCGGGCGGGACGTCCTTCCCGGGTCCGAGCAGGATCGGCGCGCCGTCCTCGCCGTGGGCGGCGAGCAGCATGCCGCGGCTCTCGAGTCCCATCATCTTCCGGGGCTCGAGGTTCGCGATGATCACCACGTTCTTCCCGACGAGGTCATCGGGACCGTAATGCTTTGCGATGCCCGAAAGGATCTGCCGGGCCCCTTCGTCGGGCATGCCGAGATCCACGCTCAGCTTCAGGAGCTTTTCGGATCCCTCAACCGGTTCGGCGGCGAGGATCCTGCCCACCCGAAGGTCGGCCTGCTGGAATTCGTCGAGGGTCATATGGGCTATTATAGCCTCAGCCCGCGGACAACGCCATTCTTTCGCGTGCCGCCGCCTCCGCCTCCGCCACGCTCGCTGCTTGTCGAAGCGCCTTCGACGCTGCCGCCGTGCGCCGGCATGATCATGATGGTCGTGCTTGCCGATGCCGATACGGTCCCGCTCGCTTCGGCCGCACTCCCGCTGCCCCCGCAACGGCTTTCGAAGCGGTCCAGAAGCTCTGGATTCCGAATGAGTTCCGCGCGGGCTTCGGACGAATCCTTGAAGAGGGCGAACATCGTCCGGCATACCGTCGAGGACGGTTCTCCGTTCGGCACGTGGAATGACGGCGTCGCCACGGCCGTTCCAGTGGGGGCGGCCTGCCCCTCATAGGACGGCATGGTCGATGTCGCCGTCACCGCGGCATTCTGGCGGCCATGGTTGCCATGCGGCCGTCCACCCTCATTCGAAGACGAGGCATTCGTTGACGAACCGACGGTTCCCGGCAGGACGGGCGCGCTCATGGTCGCCGCGCCGTTAACGCCGGCCGCGCCCGAAGCCCCTGACGGGCCGCTTCCTTCATGATCGCCCCGCGAAACCGGGGCCACGGCGGCAAGGGAGCTGCTCACGGCGTCATCAAAATCGACGGCGAGGCCGCTGATCAGGCTGCTTGTCGGCTTGCGCGTGGAAAGGTCGGCGATCTCGTTCGCGCGCCGCGCGGCGAGGGTTGCTTCGAACTGAGCCTGCCCGTTCGTCGGCGTAAGGGCGAGACGCACGCCTTCGCTCCATCGCTTCAAGGGGTACAGCGGGCTGTCGGCCGACACATTGGCCGCATCGGCATACGCCGCGACGCTCACCATGAAGATGGCGCCCGCAAGGACGGCCGTCGCGGCCCTCATCCATCCGGGAAGCCCGTGCGCCGCCGCCCGTTCGGGACGGGTGCCGAACCGCGCGTCGAAGGCGGCCAGGAACCGCTCCTTGCCCCGCCGGACGAAGGCCTCATCGGGCCGCGCCGTTCCAGATCTGAATTTTTTTAAAAAATGTCTGTCAGTCATCGAATTCTCGCTTTATCTTTTCCTTTACGCGAAGTACGGCGACGCGGAGCGATCCTTCCGAACGTGCGAGCATGACGGCGATGTCCTTATAGGGCATCTCGGCCAGGTAGCGCAATTCGAAGAGCTGCTGCTCCTCGTCGGTCAGGGTCTTCAGGAAGACCTTGACCTTCTCATATTGCAGCTTGGCGTCAAAATCCGGGAACTCGGCGGTCGCCATCGAGGCGACGGTGTCCTCTTCGAAGCTCGAGAACGGCGTCTCTTTCTTCTCGCGGTAGTGGTCGATGAGCGCGTGGCGCACCATCTGCCAGAACCACACGGTGAAGCGGCCGCGCTTCTCGTCGAAGCTCGCGATCTTCTCGACGAGCTTCACGAAGATGTCCTGAGAAAGGTCCTCCGCGATCTCGCGCTTGCCGGTCCTCGCGAAGAGGAATCCGAAGACTTTGGGAAGGAGGTCGTCATAGAGCTCCGAAGCGGCTCGGCGGTCCCCTTTCTTCATCTTGAGCGCGAGGCCGGTCAGCCGGTCCCCTTTCAGCATGTTGAGTTCCATTGGGAGATACGTTCAGTCCTGGTTTTTGTTACGACGGTATCCGTGGCCCCTCCGGTCCGATGTTCATATAACGCAGTTTCACCGTCCGAGGTTTCATAACCAAGTATAAAAAATCCAGCAAAATCCAGGGTTGTAGCGCCTCCCCGAAAAACGAAAAGGCTGGATCGATTGCAGGCCCCGAAAAACCGAGGGCGCGAAATTCAGCCTTGGATTCCATCCACACGTTTTCCAGAAATGCGGCGCCGATGCGGATTTTTTCGCGCGTCTCCATTAGCCGCCCACGACTTCGTGCGCTCCATGGGCGCGCTTCGCCATGGCCTCGACGTGCTCCTTGGTCGGTATGAGTCCGCACTTCTTATATTTCTTTCCGCTGCCGCAGGGGCACGGATCGTTCCGCCCGATCTTCTCGCCGGTCCCCCGTCCGGCGCCCGATGCCGCGGAGCCGGCCGTCACGGACGATGCGGTGGGCGCGCCGGCCGCCGGCATGTCGACGAGCTTGAAGACGTTCGCGAAGACCCATCCGTTGAACGTCCCCCAGAACGCCTTGAAGAGACGGCTTGCCTCCTGCCGGTATTCGACGAGTGGGTCGCGCTGGCCATAGGCGCGGAGCCCGACCGATTCCTGAAGCGCCTCGAGGTCCTCGAGGTTCGTCATCCACAGCATGTCGAGGATGCCGAGCAGCTGGTTGCGCGCAAGCTGGTGGTCGGCGACGGCAACGGCCTTCTCGCGGATCGCCCGCCTGAAGTCGTCTTCGGTCGCGAGCGCGGCGGCTTCCTCGCGCGATTTCACGATGCGGGCCTCCTCGAAGATGCGCCGCACCGCGTCGATGCCGGTGAGCGGACGGGGTTCGGCGGGAGCATCTTCCTGCCCTCCGACCGGCGCGGCCGGGGGTTCTTCGCCGAGCCGCGGGGCGACGTCAGTGTCAAAATGCTCGAGCGCCGCATCGGCGATCGCGTCGGCAAGCGCCGCCTTGTCGATCATGCGCAGGAATTCGTCGCGGCGGCGATAGATCGCCTCGCGCTGCTTGTTCAGCACGTCGTCATATTCGAGCAGGTGCTTGCGCAGGTCGAAGTTCGCCCCCTCGACCTTCTCCTGCGCCTGCGCGACGGCCTTGGTCACCATGCCGAACTCGATCGGCTGGTCCTCGGGAAGGTCGAACCGCTCCATGATCCCCTTGATGCGGTCCCCGCCGAAGATGCGCAGCAGATCGTCTTCGAGCGACAGGAAGAACTGCGACGATCCGGGGTCGCCCTGACGGCCCGCGCGGCCGCGCAGCTGGTTGTCGATGCGCCGCGCCTCGTGGCGGTCGGTGCCGATCACGTGCAGGCCGCCGAGCGACCGCACCTTTTCGGCCTCGTCCTTGTCGGGCGGATTGCCGCCGAGCAAAATGTCGACGCCGCGGCCCGCGACGTTCGTCGCGACCGTGACCGAGCCGGACCGTCCCGCCTGGGCGATGATCGCGCCCTCGCGCTCGTTGTTCTTCGCGTTCAGCACCTCGTGCCTGATGTTGGCCTTCGCAAGCGCCGCCGAGATGACCTCGTTCTTCGCGATCGAGGTGGTGCCGAGCAGCACCGGCTGCCCGTTCTTCTGCCGTTCGCGCACGTCGTTCACGATCGCCGCGAGCTTCGCCGCGAAGTTCTTATAGATGAGGTCGTTCATGTCCTTGCGCGCGAGCCCGCGGTTCGGCGGGATGCTCACGACGTCGAGACCGTACACCTTGTAGAATTCCTCGGCGGACGTCTGCGCCGTTCCCGTCATGCCGGCGATCTTCTGATATTTTCTGAAATAGTTCTGGATGGAAACCTTGCCATAGGTGCGCGACTCCTCGCGCACGCGCACGCCCTCCTTCGCCTCGATCGCCTGATGCAGGCCGGCCTGATAGCGGCGGCCGGTGAGGAGCCGTCCCGTGAACTCGTCGACGATCACCACCTCGTCGTTCTTCACGACATAGTCGCGGTCGCGCTCGAAGAGCGCCCGCGCCTTCACGCTCTCTTCGAGGTAGTGGACGAGCCGGATGTTCTCGGGCGCATACATGTTCTGCACGCCGATCATCTTCTCGACCTTCTCGATGCCCGCGTCGGTGATCGCGACCGACTTGCGCTTCTCGTCGACGTCATAGTCCTCGTCCTTCGCCAGGTTCGCCGCGACGCGCGAGAACATCTTATAGAAATCGCTCGACTGGCTGTCGGGCGCGGCTATGATGAGCGGCGTCCGGGCCTCGTCGATCAGGATGCTGTCGACCTCGTCGATGATGGCGAAGTGATGGCCCCGCTGCACCTGCCCCTCGAGGTCATAGGCGAGGTTGTCGCGCAGGTAATCGAAACCGAACTCGTGGTTCGTGCCATAGGTGATGTCCGCCTGATAGGCCTCGCGGCGGCTGATCGGCCGCAGGAAGTCCTGCTGCACGAGGAAGCTGCCGGTCGTGTCGACTTCCTTCTCGGCCAGGGCTTCGGCGTCCTCGGGAATCTTCCACGAGGGATCATAGGCGAACGCCGCGCCGGGGACGATGCACGCGACCGTGAGGCCGAGCGCGCGATAGACCTGCCCCATCCACACCGCGTCGCGCCGCGCGAGGTATTCGTTCACCGTGACGACGTGCGCACCCTTGCCAGCGAGGGCGTTCAGATAGGTCGGCGCGACGGCGGCAAGCGTCTTGCCTTCGCCGGTCATCATCTCGGCGACCGCGCCGCGGTGGAGCGCGATGCCGCCCATGAGCTGCACGTCGAAGGGACGCTGCCCGAGCGTGCGGCGCGCGGCCTCGCGCACGAGCGCGAACGCCTCGGCGAGCGCGGCATCAGCCGGTTCGCCGCCCGCAACGCGCCCCTTGAGCGCGAGGCTGCGTTCGTGCAGCGCCTCGTCGGAAAGCGCCTCGATCTCGGGCTCGAGCGCGGAAATGTCGGTGACCGCGGTACGCAGCGCGGCCACCGGATCGCCCGCAAAGGCCCTCTTTATTGACTCGAACATAGGCCCTCATTATACGTCGTTTAAGCCGGTTAGGAAAGGGTCGATCGGGCCGCTGGCGCGACGCCGCGCGGGCGCGCGACGGACCCGCACAAAAAATCCGGCACCAGAGACGGTGCCGGACTTCCTAGCCGAACAATCGGACTATTTGCGGCGGCTCTTCTTCGCTTTCTTCTTCGAGCTCTTCTTCGCCGCTTTCTTTTTCTTTGCAGGCATGGTAGCTAGTTTTTTATTTTGATTAGGTTGCCGACCACCCTAATGCGTTTTCCGAATCAGGCACACGGCCTCTCCACTCGGAAATTGTCTTACCTTCAGTATATACAAACGGATATTCGCGCCGCTGTGGATAAGTGGCACGGCGCGTCCGCGCGGGAAATTATTTTCGCGGCGCCCGGCGCGATTCCTCGCGCTTCGTCTTGTACTTTTTGATCTCGAGGCGCAGCATGTCCTTCGCCTGATCGATCGCGGTGCGCACGTCCTCGGCGTACGCCTCGGCGCGGAGGATCCTGCGCGGCAGCTTGAGGTCCGCCGCGACGAGGAAGACGTCGCCCTTCCGGTGGCGCTTCGTGGTCCGCACGATCTCGAGCGAGATCTCGGCCGTGTCGTTCTCGTCGAACGGCTTGATGAACTTCGCGAGCGCCGAGAGCTTCGTGTCGATATAGGTGCCGAGCGACGGGGTGAAATCGACCGCCTTCCTCACGTGGATGTGCATGATGGTGTTAGATGGTTTGGACCTCTTCCTCTAATTGTACCTTAAACCGCCGCCGGACCTCGGCCTTCGCGAGGTCGATGAGCGCCCGCACGTCGGCCGCCGACGCGTCCATGACGTTCACGATGAAATTCGGATGCTTCGGCGAGATCATCGCGCCGCCGCAGCTCACGCCGCGCAGTCCCGACTCGCCGACGAGCTTCGCCGCCGAGAGCACGGGAAGCGGATCGGTCTTCACAGTGAAATCCGAACCTTTGAATCGTACGCGCGCGTGCGCGACCGCGTTAGCGTACGCGCGGCTCCCCTTCGCGTGCACGCGCTCGAGCGGAACGTTCTTGAACGTGCTGCCGATGTTCGGGTAGTCGAGCGGATGGTTCCTCTCGCGGTACACGATCCGCTCGCTCATGCCGTCCATGATCGCCCTGCGGTCGCCCTTCGCGAGCCGCAGCGTGACGTCGAGCACGATCTCGCGGCCGTCCTTCTTTTTGAAAACGCTGTCGCGGTAGGCGAACCGGCACGCGGCGCGCGACCGCGTGACGACCTTCATCGTCCTCGTGTCGAGGCTCCGCACCGAGACGACCGAATCCTTGATCTCGCCGCCGAAGCATCCGGCGTTGCCGCGGATCGCGCCGCCCACCGTTCCCGGAAGGCCGCCCGCCCACTCGAGGCCGGCGAGCGACTTCTTCATCGCGAACCGCAGGAGGTCGGCCATCGGGACGCCGGCGCCGACGCGGACGGTCGTCCCCTTGGCGGTGAGCGTCATGAGTTCGGGCTTCACGACCAGGCCGTCGAACCCCCGGTCGCCGATCAAAAGGTTCGTCCCGCCGCCCAGCACGAAAACCTTCATCTTCTGCGCTTTCGCGGCCTTGATGGCGGCCTTAAGGTCCCGCTCGCTCCTGGCACGAAAAAAGGCCTTTGCAGGCCCGCCGATCCGGTAGTGGCTATAACGGGCCAATATGACGTTGGATTGAAACCGGGGCATATATAAAGAGGGGCAGGCAGAGAAAAGCCGCTCCGCCCAAAACGCGACCGTGCACGGGTAATGTGCTGGGCGGAGCGGCTATGGTGACCTCCAGTTCTATTTGATGTTGAACGAGTGCTCTCTAGCTGCTCCGCTTATGAGTATACCAGATGGCGGGACGGAACGGGTTCACAGCCGGCCAGTCGGGCCAGCGGCAGCCCCGGCCGCCCGGTCGGACTTGCGCAATTCGAAAAACCCTGGTATAATGGGTTACGAATGAGTGTGATGCGTTTTGATTACTAATTGAAGCGCGTCCCATGCAGTTCTATTTGGCAAAAAGACCCCGCAAGGGGCCTTTTTGTTTTCTACGACCGATCGTCCCGCCTTATCGCAACGCGTAGGTGATCGTCACGTCGTCAGTCACGTCCTGCGAACCAGGCTGGATCGTCGGCACGGACGATTCCGCCACCGCGCCGCCAAATCCCGAAGCGGCATAGTATGGTCGCGGTGGCGGCGTTCCGCCGCTCTCGACGACATTCACCGGATCGCCGAGCGTCACGCCGGCCTCGCTCGCCATCTCCATCGCCTTGGCTTTCGCCTTCGCGAACGCGTCGGCGCGCGCGGGCGCGAGCATCGCGTTCGGATCGTTGAACGTGAAGTTGACGCCGCCGATCTGGTTCACGCCGAGCGGCGCGAGGCCGCCGAGGATCGGGGCGACCTTCGTGAGGTCGTGCACCTTGATCGTCACCGTCTGCGTGAGCGTGTAGCCCGTGATGGACTGCCGCCCGGTGTTCGTGTCGTATTTGTAGTTCGGCTGCAGGTCATAGGCCGTCGTGGCCGTGTCGCTTGCGGCGATCCCCTGCGACGAGACGAACTTGAGCACCGCGTTCATCTTGTCGATGTTGTTCGCGCTGAGCGCCTGCGGATCGTTCCCCTGCGTGAGGACCGAGAACGAGATCTCCGCGAGGTCGGGCGTCGCCGTCGTCTTTCCCTCGGCGGTCACCGTGATCGTCCGCGAGGGCGGATAGGACGCCTTGAAGGATCCGATTGCGGGCAAAGCGAAGAACACCAGTCCGACGATCACGACCACCATGAGCACGTTGAGGAGGGCCCAGAAATAGAATTTTTGTCGTTCCATAGGTTTTTGAGGTAATTAGTTATTCGATACTTTCTTCAGCATCTTCCTGAACTCTGCGGCCTTTAGACTCGCACCACCCACCAGAGCTCCGTCGATCTCCCTTAATTTTACATAATCGGCGATGTTTTTGCCGTTCACCGATCCCCCATAGAGCACGTTCGGCTTCGGAACGCCATGAGCCTTTAACAATTTCTTAATCATGAGCGCCATCTCCGCGGCGTCGCTCGGCGTGTCGGAGCGTCCGGTCCCGATCGCCCAGATCGGCTCATAGGCGACGATCACGGCATTGCCGCGCAGGAGGTCCTTCGGGACGTTTTGTAAATCTTTCTTTAACTGATTTTTAATATATCGCTCGGCGGCCATCGTCCCCTTGCGCCGCACGGCGAGCGGCTCGCCCACGCAGAGGATCACCTCGACGCCGTCCCGCAGCGCGAGCCTGATCTTCTTGTTGATCATCGCGTCGGTCTCGTGCATCCATCCGCGCCGTTCGGAATGGCCAACGATCACGTGATGCACGCCGAGGGATTCGAGCATGCGGGGCCCGATCTCGCTCGTATAGGGACCGCGTTCCTCCCAGAAGACATCCTGCGCGCCGACCGAAAGGCCACGTTTCGACTTGAGGCGCTTATAGATTTTCGCGATGCCCTCGAGATAGATGAACGGCGGGCAGATCTCGACCGCGACGCCGTTTTCGCGCCTCATCGAGGCGACTTCCTTGAAGAGCTTGAGGGCATGGGCTTCGGTCTTGGGGTTTTCCTTCCAGTTCGCCGCGAGGAATTTGCGCATATGGGAATTCTACCATGGAGCTGCCGGGCAAAAGAAAAGCCGCTCATAGCGGGCTCGTCCGCTGCTCAGCCTCTTGGCTCACTCAATCAACGCATCCACGTGCGCCAAATGGGAGCAACGATGGATCCCAAGGCGAAGAGCGAAACCCCGATGACGAGGAGCAGTAGCGCCGCATAAAGCGTCTTTTTATAATACTTAAAATTTCTTAACGCTTTTATAATTGATTTCACCAATAAAAACTTTGGCTTATCTGGCTGCGGAGGTATTTCCCGCTCCGATAATCCAATGCTCGAAACCACTGCGGGAGATATTGCGTCCTCTCCTTTTTCATTGCGTGTATTTGACTCGATCCGCGTTAGAAGTTTGGCTATTTGATCTAATCGTTCGTTGGTCACCTCAAGAGATTCGACAATTTCTGTTATCTTCCAATACCAGGTAATAAATTCCCTGCAAATGAGAAAAACGATTATTGCTATCACAATAAAAACAAGCAAGGAAGACAACCCGACAGAAGACAATCCCAATATGTTTATCACGGGGTCGGGAACCTGGGGATCCATAAGATAACTATATCAAAGGCAGGGTCGGCTTCCTGATCAACCGTACTGCGCTGGACGAGCTCAGAGCTCCGTTAGCGCCAAAATAAAACATGGCTGCTCCTTTCGGAACAGCCATCGATCTGAAAACTATCTCGGGATCCCGTAGCCCACAAAAGGCAGCGGCCACGAACGGCCTCTTCGCGTCCTCTCCTCCCGTTGATCGGTTAGCTTATGACGACGAACTCGGATGGGTCATAGGAACCTTCCGTGCCATCGTCATGCAGGATGTCATAGCAAAGTCCGTGACAATCATGATGTCTCAGCACCTTCCCGGACATATCCGGCTTCTTGCTCGCCCATCCTTTCTCGGTCCATTCGTCTCGCATTGCGAGGTTCGGTTGGGTGGTTCTCACTCGCGTGCCCGGATCGATCGGCGGCCATTTTTCCCGAGTCATATTCAACTCCTCCTCTCGTTTCATTGACAACTGACTATGTTATAAATTAATGCATAATTTCTGTCAATTCACGCGGCGCTGGACGAGTTTAGAACCGATATATTGGCGATGGACGGCGGAACAAGAAAGCCGCTCTCGCTGAGAGCGGCTTGGTCCTGACTGATGGCTATCGGCTGAGGCCGGCCTGCTGAGTGACTTCGACGATGGCACCCCTGCCCGATTTTACGAAACGCACATCGCCAGGATCGTCATCGAAAAGGTTCCCGCACGACGCACACCCGGTTCCGACGGCCCTCGATGGCATTCTGAGGAACTCCTCCGAAACCGGAACCAGGATGCATCGGGCAAACCCATTCCCGGTCTCTTCGCCATCATACGTGCCAACCCACGTCCCATCCGCCTGCTTCGTGAACGCATAGCGAACAACGTCGGGTCGACCATCGTACTTCTTGTTGAATGTCAAAGCGGTTTCGGTCAGGTGGACATCATCGACGATCGATTCGCCTAAAGGATCAACGAGCCGCCCGACGAGGATGCCTTCCCCGCAATTGTCGGGGCCTATGACGCCCGAGAACAAGGACCGCACCAAACCGTGCAAAAACACTGCGTGAAGGTCCCCGCCGAGAGCGCTGAGACCAAGACTCGGCCGTTCCTGAAAGAAGAATCCCTGGATCAGATACATCTGTCGCCTCCTACGGTACGCTGCCTGGATCATAGCTGCCGAGCGATTGTCTGTCAAAGCTGCTCGAGCTCGACGAGATGCGATCAGCGAAATAGCGCGCGGCGCTGGACGAGCTTGGAACTTTGGGAGCGGTGGAAAAATGGAGAAGGCGACCATTTCTGATCGCCTTACATGTTGCGCTCACCGGTCGTCAGAATCCCGCGGGGTTCTTTACGAGCGCGATGATGTCTTTCAGCGCGTAGTAGTTGGGATTGATGAAATAGCCAGCCGCATCGGTAAGCCCGCGATAAAGATTCATCATTCCGAACACGACTGCGACCAGGGGGACGACGACAGTGAAGAATCCTCGCCATCCCTTGTGGGTAGGCAATGGGGGCAAATCAGGGTCAATACTTTTGAAGTTCGGCTTCTTGGGATCGTTGTCGTCGGGCGACGGCTGCCACCATTTGAGCAACAAGCGACGATAGAGCCATACAAGGAATAGGAACCCGATCGGATTGATGAGTCCTGTCACGCCTTTCACATATTGCTGCATGACGAGGACTCGCCAAAGCTGAGGAGCTACCTGTTCGATTTTCCCGGCCAAGTAGATCACGGTTTCTTTCGCCATGTCGAGGCCTTTGTCGAGGGCGTCACCGACCGTCTTGTGTTCGCCGGGTTTCGTGTCTTGAGCCTGGTCGTTTGCGGCTTTCTGAAGAACCTCGAGCGCTTGTTGGAGCTCTTTCCTTTGCTGTGGATCCTTCAGCCGATCCATGATGCTCGGTCCAGAAGCTTGTTGGGCAGGCGGTGCTGGTGCCTGCGAAGAGTTCTGCGCAAACGCAGAAACAAAAAGCGTCATCAGCGCCACCAATACCAAAACCTGCGTCGGCTTGCGTGTCATAACCACCTCGTCTTTCGATTTCGAACAACTGGCAATGTTATAACATTGCCATTGTAAAATGTCTAGTACGCGGCGTTGGACGAGTTTAGAACATTATTAGCGAAAAAAAGTGACCCTTTTGGGATCACGTTATAGGCACCGACTAAGTTTTTACTAAAGCTCTAAAGAATCGGGAATGTCCTTAAGTATCTCATTGAGAGCTTCGATTTTTTTACGCAACATTGGCTCAACTTTTTCAATTGTTCTTGGATTTGCATCCGGCCCAAAATTGGTTTCGAGAGCTAGAACAAGAGATTGAGCTTCCCCGACGTCTGCTCCTAATCGAGCGATAAGCCTGAGATTGTCACGCAATGCGTACAACTTCTCGGGGGTTATTTCTGATTCAACCTGCGGAGATTTGTTTTCGATGCTTTCCATGCAAGTCCTTTTTGTTATGCTCTAAGTGAATCATGCGACCAGACACAATGTCAATCGGCTTTCGATCGGCTGAATATGTTATTACATAATATATTATGTATGTCAACTTTCAGTACGCGGCGTTGGACGAATTTAGAACTGCATTGTCGTTAGAAAAATAGAAGAGGCGAATCCTCGTGAGAGAATCCGCCTCTTGTTGGCTAGTGGGCCCGGATGAACTTAGGCGTCTGAGGTCGCCTTGCCAGACCTTATGGTTCTCGCCTGTTGAAGGAGAATGAGATGATCTTCGTTCACCTGACCGAGATGGTTGGCGAGAGCCACGATACCGTTTTCGGCATGTTCTCCCGACAAAGCGATGCCGCCCAGAGTCAGGATTATTAGTTCCAGGACGGGTTCGAACTTGGCCCGAAAACCCATCTGGACCAAGGGATCCATGGTGGCGATCGCCGTTCTGATTCTCGCGGGAGGCTCCCAAGATATTTTCCCCGCCGATCCCGCGTCAACGATTATCGCTCGAGCAGAAGTTGCGTCTTTTTTCATTTACCTTCCTCCGGGCTGAAATCTATTAGTCAAAAACGATCTGAAAGGATATTGTCATATCTATTTATGTATGTCAAGTACCGCTAACCGGATTTTCACTGCTCGGCAGCTTCGCTGCCTGCGCTTTGAGAACCCTCGGTTCTCAAGACTCTCCGACACGGGAGGGGCAGACTGCCCCTCCCGACCCCTCCCCTCGTTCAAATCCGGGTCGGTGATAGCGGTTGCAAAAGGGATCCATCACAAGATGGATCCCTTTTGCAATAGTACCGCTAACCGGATTTGAACCGGTGTTTTCGCCGTGAGAGGGCGACGTCCTAGACCGGGCTAGACGATAGCGGCTCCGATCGCACCCGAAGATTATAAGCCGATGTTTCGGTTCGGCGCAACCGACGAAGACGGCGGCCGGCTCGCGACGGCCGGGCCGTGCGCGCGGATCTCGCGGACCACGTCGTGAAGCCCGATCGCGTGCGATCCTTTAACGAGCACGACGTCCCCTTTCTTCAGCAGGTCGCGCACGGGCTTCGCCGCCTGCTCGGCGGTGTCGAAGCTCATCACGCGCTCGCGGCGCATGCGCGCGGCGACGGCGGCCTCGGCGAGAAACTTCGCGCGCGTGCCGACGGTCACGAGGATGTCGGCCTTCTCGGCGGCGAGGCGTCCCATGCGCTCGTGGGTCTCCATCGTGTACTTGCCGATCTCGAGCATGTCGCCGAGGACCGCGACGCGGCGCTTCGCCGGCAGGTCGCCCAGCGCCTCGAGCGCCGACTGCATCGCGATCGGGCTCGCGTTATAGGAATCGTCGATGATCCACGACTGCTTGTCGCCCGCGAGGACCTGCATGCGGGACGCGGGCGGGCGGTATCGCGTGAGCGCCTCGGAGATCGCGACGAGGTTCATGCCGAACACCACGCCGACCGCCGCGGCCGCCGCCGCGGAATAGGCGTGCGCGCGTCCGAAGACGCCCGGGATGCGCACCGGCACGACGCCGCCCCCATATTCGAGCTTGAACGAGATGCCGACCGGCTGGCCTTCGGCGTCGATCTTGTTCTCGAAGCGCGACGCGCGCATCTCGGTACCCCGCGAGAATCCGAAGGTCATGACGTGCGCCCGCGTGCGGGACTGCAGCGCGCGCACGAGCTCGTCATCGCCGTTCAGGACCGCGTAGCCTTCGGACGTAAGGTATTCGATGAGCCGCCCCTTCTCGCGCGCGACCTCGGGCGGGCCCGGATAGAACTCGACGTGTACGGGCACGTCGCCCACCGCCGTGATCACGCTCACGTTCGGGCGCGCGATCTGCAGCAGGTACTTGATGTCGCCGGGGCGGTCCGCGCCGTATTCGAGCACGAGGATCTCGGGATAGCCGCCGGACTTCACGAGGATGCGCCACGCGGAACCGACGATGACCCTGATCCAGAACGCCGCCTTCGCGAGGCGCGCGGTGCCGGGCGGCTGCGCGCGGCTGATCAGCCTGAGCTGCTTCGGGCTCCAGTCGCCGAGGATCGCGAGCGGCAGGCCGAGGTCATTGTTGAGGTTGCCCTCCGAAACGCGCACGCGCCGTCCACCTTCGAGGACGGCCTTGATCGCGTATTTCGTCGAGGTCTTGCCGGCGCTCCCGGTCACGCCGACGATCCCCGGACGGTAACGCCACAGGGTGAGGCGCGCGAGCCGCCGCAGCACGAACCGCAGGGACCGGATGAGGGCGCGCTTCATGGCTGGGCGTCGGTCCCGATGCGGTCGGGCGGGATGCTGTAATAGTTGATGATGTACTGCGAGAGTTCCTTGAAGGCCGGGACGACGCTCTGCGCCGCGAGCGCGGTCGCGGGCAGCGTGTTCAGGCGGATGAACGCGATGAAGCGCGGGTGCGACGCCGGGCCGAAGCCGATATAGGAGTCGATGAGGTTATTCGTATAGCCGCCGTGCACGAGGTCGGGAATGAACGCGCTCCCCGTCTTCCCGGCGAGCGCGTAGCCCGCGATGTTCGCGATCTGCGCCTTGTCGACGGCCGAGACCATCATCTGCGTCACGAGCGCGGCGGTCGAGGTCGCGATGACGCGGCGGATCGGCTGCGGCGCGAGCGCGGCGTTCACATAGGGACGCATGAGCGTGCCGCCGTTCGCGATCGCCCCGATGGCGCTCACGAGCTCGATCGGCGTCACGGCGATGCCCTGCCCGTAGGCCGCGGTGTCGAACGCGATCTGCGGCGCCTTCGGCGAGAGCTCGCTCAGGTTGCCGGCGACCTCGCCCGGCATGTCGATGCCCGTCTTCCCGTCGAGGCCGAACTTCTTGAGGTACGCCTCGAACGTCGAATTGCCCGTCTGGTTCTCGGCGAAGATCGCGCCCGTGTTGATCGAGTGCTCGATCACGTTCGTCATCGTCGTGCCGGCGCCGTACGGACCGTGCGTCGTGTAGTCATAGTTCGTGATCGTGGCGGGTCCGATCTTCAGGAACCCCTTGTCGGTATAGGTCGTGTTCGGCGTGATCTTCCCGGCGTCGATGCCGGCCGCCATCGTGATCACCTTGAGGATCGATCCCGGTTCGTAGACCGCCTGCACGTTCGTGTTCAGAAAGTTCGCGATCGGCGAGTCGCCGTAGCTGTTCGGATCGAAGCCCGGGTCGCCGCCCATCGCGAGGATCCTTCCCGTCTGCGGATCGGCGACAATCACGCTGCCGCCCGTCGCATGGTTCTGCTCGACGAGGTCGCCGAGCACCTTCTCGGCCTCGATCTGGATGTTCGGGTCGATCGTGAGCTGCAGGTCGGCGCCGACGGCCTGCGCGGACGGCCCGCTCGTCGACACTCCTTCGAGCATCCCGTTATAGAAGCTCTCAAGGCCGTAGTGCCCGCTCTCGCCGGTGTTCGACGCGTTCGGGCCGACATAGCCGAGGACCTGCGATGCCACGGTACCGAGCGGATAATAGCGGTCGTTCTCGACGTCGGCATAGACGCCCTTCACGTCGGCATCCTCGATGCCGTTCGCGACCGACGGGTCGGCCTTGCGCACCAGAAGCTCATAATCGTCATGCGGTTTCGAGAACAGCTTCTGCAGGGTCGAGGCCGGCATGTCGAGGATCGGTGCGACCGTGTGCGCCGCCTCGGCCGGATCGTCGATGGCGGACGGGACCGCATAGACGATCGGGAACTGCTTCTCGATCGCGGCCGGCAGCTCGTTGCCGTTCAGGTCCGTGAAATAGATCGCGCCGCGGGTGCCGTTCGTGCCGACGGCCGCGGCGACCTCGGACGCGGCCTTCGCGTAGTAATAGTTCCCTTTTACGAGCTGGATCTCATAAAGATGGAAGAGGAGCGCGCCATAGGCGACGGCGATCAGGGCGATGATTAGCGAGAAACGATAGGCCATTGGGTGGTGACCGTCCGGTACTGGGGGTTGTTTTCCTGAACAAGGCCGTCCTGCGACGCGATCGCGGCCGCCTGGCTCGCGCTCAGCGTGGCGATGAGGGCGTTGCTCGACGCGGTGTTCTCGGCGCCGATGTCGTCGAGCTTCGCCTTCATGGCCGCGATGTTGTGCGTCATGTTCACCGTCTGATTATAAGCCACGACAAGCCAAAAGGTTCCCACAAGGACGGCAACCGTGAGCAGCACGAGGATGCCGTTGATCAAACTCTTTGGCTTGTTGGGTTGAATGAAGGTCATGGGTTCATGCGCAGCGCCCGGAGCTTGGCCGACCGGCTGCGCGGATTGCGGACGACTTCCTCGCGCGATGCCGCAACGGGCTTCTTCGCGAGCAGGCTCGCCTCGCCTGCCGTCGCCATCCTCTGAAACGCCCGCTTCACGATGCGGTCCTCGAGCGAATGGAACGTGATGATCGCGATCCGTCCGCCCGCCGCCATGATGTCGCGCGCCACGGCGAGGATCCGTTCGAGGTTGGCCAGTTCGCCGTTCGCATAGATGCGCAATGCCTGGAAGGTGCGGGTTGCCGGATCAATCCTGCCCCGCTCGTAGTTTCTCGGCAGGGCGTTCCGCACGACGTCGGCCAGCTGCCCGCTCGTCGTGATCGGCGTCTGCCGGCCCGCGAGCTTGATCGCCTTCGCGATCGCGCGCGAGCGGCGTTCGCCGCCGTACTGATAGATGATATCGGCAAGCGACGACTCGCTCTCCTCGCGGATCACGTGCGCGACCGGCTTCGCGGCCGGATCGTACGTCATGATGAGCGGCTCGTCGCGCGACGATTCCGAAAAGCTGAAGCCGCGGCCCGAGGCCTCGAGCTGGTCCGACGAGAATCCGAGGTCGAGGAGCAGCCCGTCGGCTTTCGGACATTCCTCCTGCGCGAGGATCGCGGGCAGGTCGGCGTAGTTGCCGCAGACATACCGCTCGCGGTCGCCGTACTGTTTGTTGTCGATCCTCTTCCGGATCATCGTCTCGTCCCAGTCGACGCCGAGGAACATCCCCTGCGGCATGATCCGTTCAAGGACCGCCGCCGCATGCCCTCCGCCGTCCACCGTGCCGTCGATGACGAACTCCCCCGGATGCGGGTCGAGCGCCTCGATGACTTCCTCTAAAAGAACTGCTTCGTGCATCAGATCCCAAGTTCACCCAGCTGTTCCGCGATCGCTTCGGAGGAGCTTTCGGTCTTCGCCTTGTAGCTCTTCCACGCGGCCTCGTCCCAGATCTCGATGCGGTTGAAGAGTCCCGCGACGGTCACCTGCTTCTTGAGGCCGGCATATTTGCGCAGATAGTCGGGAATTAGGATCCTTCCCTGGCTGTCGAGGGCGACGTCGGTCGCGCCCGCGAGCATCAGCCGCACGAATGCCCGTGAATTCGCCTGGGCGAGCGGAAGGGCGATAAGCTTCTTGGCAAGCTCCTCCCACTCGGCGTTCGCGAACATGAACAGGCAGTTGTCGATTCCGCGCGTGATGATGGCGCCGGCCGCAACTTTTTCGCGGAATTTTGCCGGAACCGCCATCCGACCTTTGGTGTCCAGATTGTGTTGGTATTCGCCGAGTAGCATGTTAGTTCTGCACAGAAAGGGGCCTTTATCCCCAGAATTATCCACAACTCCCCACTTCTCTACTACTATATACCACTACGCTCGCCCGTCAAAATACGTTACGGCGCCGCCAATTTTTGAACGAAAAAGGCCGTTTTTCGGCCGTTTTTTTAAACTCCCCTCTATTGATATGCACAGCATATGCAATTCAAGCATTCCCCACCGCCCCAAAAGCCGAAATGCTAGCATTGATGCATCCCCGCATGAGCAGAAAGCTGATCAAATTCTTTCTCATCCTCCTCGCGATCCAGACGCTGATCGCCCTCGTTCTTTTCCTCTTCTTAACCCCGTACGGCACAGCCGCGCACGGCATCATCGGCATGGGCCTCGGCCTCATCCTGTTCTGGAACGTCATCGGCGGCTACATCCAGTGGAAGATCCGCGACCGCGTGAAGGCCGCGTGGCAGGCGGTGCGCCTCGACTGGCGGCTCAAGTTCGGCATCCTCGCCACCATCATGGCACTCCTCGAGGAAATGGTGACCGTCACGATGACGAACCTCTCCTTCCTCTTCGGCACGACGCCCGCCGTCGCGCATATCACCGTCTCGACGAACTATCTCGACGTCGTCCTCACGAACAGCGTGGTCCTCTTCGTGCCGATGTTCTTCATCTGGGCGCTCATCCTCTCGCGCTATGACTTCAGCCCGAACGCCGTCCTGCTCCTCTGGGGCACGACGGGAACCCTCATGGAGGCGGGCTATGGCGGCGCGAACCAGGTCATCGGCATCGGAATGTGGATGTTCGTCTATGGCCTCATGATCTACCTTCCCGCCTATTCGATGCCGTCCGCCGCCGAACGCGGCGCGCTCAGGCAGCCGCGCTGGTGGCATTACGTGCTGTCCGTCTTCGTTCCGCCCATCGTCGGCATCGTGCCGGGCGGCCTCCTCGGAACGTTTTTCAAATTCATCAGGCCGCCGCATTACCTGCCGGGGGTGAAATAACGTGGAGGCTTGAACTTCTCGAGTTCGAAGTCCGCGCTCAACGATTCAAAAAACAATCGTGCTTTTATATTGCGAGGTCCGAGTTTGGATGTGTATAAACTCCTTTTTTTCGACAACGAGTCCGCCATCCTGTTCCGATATTATCGGTTAATTTATATAAGCCTCGTAGAGCACAAACAAAAACTCCAATCGTTCCGCCTCGGAAGCAAACCCCCGCGGCGCGCCATATGCGGCATCGACCGCTTTGTCGAGACGTTCATGGGCTTCGAGAAGCTGGGACGGCATGACATTGGGATCATAAAGATCAGCCAGCGTTCCCCTGCATTCCTTCCGCACGTCAAGAAGATTATTTGACGCATCTTCTATGGCATGACGATGTTCCGTGCTAATGCTTTGAGGCCACGGGTAATTATTATAGACCAGTTCATTTGAATAACGATATCGAGATTCTAGCCGACCACACACCGCCCTCATCCATGTCATATGCATGAGAGATTGCAAAACTCCGAAGTGATACGGCGTAACATTTGGAACGACAATACACGTATCCCCCACGATATATTCTGGCCCAAATAACGAAAGTGGAACGTATTTCCTTCGCTCCGAGCTCACCCTCGGAATGAGAACATATTCCGTGTCCGGCTGACGGTCTTCTCCGAAAAGGTATGGTTTTCTCGCAAGCCGGCGGGTCGCCTCGCGCTTAGACTGGTCACGATACGTCCGCACCGATTCGACGCGTTGCATGACGTGCGGCATGGCACGCAACTCCTGCGGGGTGGCGTTTTTTAACCAAAGACAATACCGCGTAGATCCGTTAAGGTATTCCTTGGCGGACAGCAGTGGTCGAATGAACCTTTCAGCGGCTGGCTCTTCGATTAAAAGACTTTCCTTCTCGGCGTTGTCGTCAAAGAGCAAAAATCCACCATCGTTCGGCATGCTACCGAATCGCGCTTCGGGGACTTCAGCGATCGGCTTCCTGCGCGGCAATACGACGAGATTGTCGGCATCGACTAAATATGGGTTAATATTCTGTGCCTGAACAAGATGAGGACTGCCACCGGGATCATCGTAGTCCCATAGTTTCGGCTTCTCCGACCGTTCAAGAGAGAAGCCGATAATGACACAGTGAACACCGGCCCGTCCCGGAGCTTCATTCGACCAGCGAAAGGTGCGATGTGCGAAGTTGATGTTGATGCCCTTCCCCAACAACAGCGGCCACAAAATGGCAGCTTGCTCCCCTTGCGTAATGGAGTTTGTGGAGACAAAAGCAGAACTGATCTTTGTTCCTTGAATGAAGTCGGCCGCTTTGGCATACCACGCCGTTACATAATCCAGTTCCCCCGCACCGCGGAGATCGCCGAAGATGTTTTGCATTTCGGTTTTCTGCTCGGGGCTTTGATCTTGCTTCGCGATGAACGGAGGGTTCCCAAGGATATAGGTGAACGAAGCGCCTTCCGGTGCGAGACGGCTCCAGTCCGTATTCAAGGCATCGCCATGAAAAATGAACGGCTGTTCCTTCAGCGGGAGTTTAGCAAAATATTCCCCGAACAGATTTCCGAGAATGACGTTCATCTGATGATCGATGAGCCAGAGCGATAGACGAGCGATCTCCGCAGGAAAGGCGAGAATCTCTATTCCGGAAAGATGTTCAAGTGTCAATTTGGAGATGCTCGAAACATCGATCTTCAAGTTAAGGGGCGTCTGTCCCGATTTGAGTTCTTCTCTATAGAGCCTTTTAATGATCTCCAATTCAATGAGGCGCAATTCGCGGTACGCAACGACGAGAAAGTTTCCGCATCCGCAGGCAGGATCGAGAAGACGCATTGAGACGATCCTGTTCCACAACGCGTTGAGCTTCGATTGATTCTCCCCCGCTTTCTCCAACTCATCTCTTACGTCATCCAAAAACAGTCCATCGATAACTTTCAAAATGTTTTTCTCCGACGTATAGTGCGCTCCAAAATCGTGTCTGATATCCTCGTCCTCCACGTCCATGACGAATTGAAACATTGAACCGAAAATCGCGGGCGAGACCGAACCCCAGTCGAAACGCGCGGCATTGAGGATTTCCTGCCGCATTTCCTTATTGAAGAACGGAAGCGAGAGCGGGTCTTTGAAGAGCGTCCCATTCACATAGGGAAAATCCTTCAGGTCGTCAGACAACGCCTGTTGCCGACGATCCTCCGGCGTGTTCAATACCTGGAAAATAGCCTGCAGATGCCCTCCCAAATCCTCGCCGTTCTCCTTAGTAAGATAAGCGACGTAATCATGAAAGATGTCGCGTTTCGGGAAAATGCCCGCATCGTCGGCGAAGTAAAGAAAGACGAGGCGAACCATGAGTCGCGCGAGCTGTTCTTTTGGATAGTTCCCTTGATAAAGAGCTCGGTAGAGCTGGACCACCACGCGCACCGCTTTTTTGTTGACGGGGTTTTCCTCCTCGTAATGACGCACTTCATATCCGGCGATGAAGCCGAAGAGGCGGATGTGCGCCGGAAGCTCGGTGAGGCGGAACGTGTGTTCTTCCGCTTTCCCGTTCTTCCCTTCGAGGTCGTATAATCGCAGATGCTCGAAGTCGGTAACAACAATAAAGCGAGGGCGATTTTCCTCGGCAAGGCTCAAAAAATAATCATTTGCCTGTAATGTGGCGCTATCGAGACTCTCCCCGCGGGATTTGTGTTCCACCAGAAGCACGCCCGGCCAAAAGAGGTCTATGAAGCCAGTGTTGCCGTTGATCTTTTGAATCGCCCGTTGGAATCCTGCGACGGAACGCCGCCTGACTCCGAAGATATCAAAAAAGTCGGTCCAAAAATCTGCATAATCTTGGATCTCGCCGGTAGATTCCTTGTACTCCTTCGCAAAAGCAGTTGCCCGAGATCGAATCTCGTTCCAACTCAAGGTCATATCGTCAATGCTACCTCCGGACTGTGGAAATTGCCATCTACGTGTGGGCGTTGCAGGGATCGGACCTGCGACCTCTCCGATGTGAACGGAGCGCTCTAACCACTGAGCTAAACGCCCTTCCGAACGATTGTAGCGAAAAAAGCCGCGAAGCGCAAAAAAATCCCGGCATAGGATGGTTTGAGGGGAACCTCGGAGGCACGCAGGTGCCGAGAGCTTAGGTGCGCGGCCAGCGGGCCGTGACACCGTCCCCGAAAACCATCCTTGCACGGGATTTTTGCTTTGCGCTACTGAATCTCCACCTGCGCGCCAGCCTCTTCGAGCTTCTTCTTGATCTCGTCGGCTTCCTCCTTCTTCACGTTCTCCTTCACGGTCTTCGGAGCGCCGTCCACGAGGTCCTTCGCTTCCTTGAGGCCCAGGGTCGTCACTTCGCGGACAACCTTGATGACGTTCAGCTTGCTCGCACCGGCCGACTTGAGGACCACGTTGAAGCTGGTCTTCTCTTCGGCGGCTGCGGCGGCTCCCCCACCGACCGCGACGGGCGCGGCGGCCGAGATGCCGAATTTCTCTTCAAGCTTGTGCACGAGGTCGGCGAGCTCGACGACGGTGAGCGTCTCGACTTCGGCGATGATGTTTTCCAACTTGGATGCGTTTGCCATTGTAGTGGTATATCGTTTGCGACCTTTCGATAATTATTTCGCTGCCTTCGACTTCTGATCGAGCAGATACATGAATGACTTGAGCGGGGCGGACAGCATGCCGAGCAGCTGTGCGAGGAGCACTTCGCGCGGCGGGAGCTGACCGATCGCAAGCACCTGTGCGGCGTCCATCGGGACGTTGCCCACGACGTCATAGCCGCCAAGGAGCTTCTTCACCCACATCTGCTTGTCGCCGCCCTCGGGAACCTCGAGCGACTTGAAGAAGCGGTAGGCCGGCCCGGCGACCGTATCGCTCGTCCCCTCGCTGAAGATGGTTCCGACCGAGACCTTGAACTGCTTGAGGTCCGTATCGATCCCGCGCTCCTTGAGCAGCAGGCCGAGCAGGCGCTTCTTGATCACAAGGAACTTCGCGCCGCTCTTTTTCAGCTCGATGCGCAGCTTGCGGACGTCCTCGGCGGTGATCTTCGTGAAATCGGCGAAAATGAGCGCCTGGCTATTGTCAAGCAACGTTTTAGCTTTTTTTAATTCTTCTGCCTTCTGGGCTTTGGTCTTCATTAGGTTAAATAAAAAACGGCCTTTGCTTCAAAGCCGCTCCGCGAAGTCCAGCCTCGTTCCCCAAGGGAAAACCGCTGGTCACTCCTCTCGGCCGGGATTTATGGGCCTTTGGCGGCCCGACCCATGCGTCATTGAAGATGACATCAGTATAGCGATGCGCCGAAAAATGTCAACCGAGGGCGAACCGCACGTAGATGCCCGACGGGACCACCCGGTCGCCGGACGATTCCCCGATGCCGAGCTCGCCGAATTCGCCGTGCGGCCTGAACGTCCCGCAGTCCCATCCTTCGACGGCCTGCATGAGCGATCGGGGCGAATAGCCGGCCGCGTAGCCGTTCACGAGCAAGAACGAGCCGCGCTCCTGTCTGGAAATCTTCTGCAGCGCATCGATCAGGGCCGGAAGATGCTCCTCGATCCTCCAGACCTCCCCTTTCGCGCCGCGCCCGAAGGCCGGCGGGTCGAGGATGATGCCGTCATAGCGCGCTCCGCGGCGCGCCTCGCGCAGCACGAACCGCAGCGCGTCGTCGAGGATGTAGCGGATGCCGCCTTCGGGAATGCCTGAGAGGGCCGCGTTGTCCTTCGCCCAGGCGTTGCTCTGCTTCGATGCGTCGACATGCGTCACGAACGCGCCCGCGCGGGCTGCGGCGATGCTCGCGATCCCCGTGTAGCCGAACAGGTTGAGCACCTGCGGACGTTCGCCCGCCGGCGCCGCCTTCGCAAGCGCCCCGACGCGGTCGCCGATCCATTCCCAATTCGCCGCCTGCTCGGGGAAGACGCCCACATGCTTGAACGACGTGAGCCTGACGGTGAAGCGGACGTCGCGCCAGACGATCTGCCACGCCTCGGGAACGCCCTTCCCACGCCACGATCCCTTGCCGCCCTCGAACCGGAACTCGGCCGCGGCGCGCTTCCATGCGTCGGGTTTAAGCGGATGCCACAAGGCCTGCGTCTCTGGACGGATCACCGTGTGCTTACCGTACCGCTCAAGCCTGCGGTTCGCTCCGGAATCGATGAGCTCATAGTCGTCCCACGGCGCGGCCGTGAGATCCTTTTCTTCAAGATGCATCGGCGCGCTCATTGGATTGCGGACGGGTGCTTCAGGCTCCACGCATAGAGGACGACGGCAGCCGATACCGACGCGTTGAGGGACTCGGTCCGTTCGTGCATCGGGATGCGCAGCCCGACGTCGCAGCGCTCGAATGTCTTCTCGCGGATGCCCGCCCCTTCGTTGCCAACGATGAAGAGCGCCGGCGCGTCGAACGGCTCGTCGGCCACGCTCCGCTCGCCGTCCATCGCGAGCCCATAGGTGCGGAACGCCTCCTTCTTCAGAAGATCGACGGTGTAGTTGACGTTGCCGATCTGGACGAGCGGCACGCGGAAGGCCATGCCCGCCGACGCCTTCACGACCGCGCCGGTGATCGGCGCCTGGTTGTGCGAGGGCATGAGCACGCCCGCCGCGCCGAAGGCGGCGGCCGAGCGGATGATCGCGCCCACGTTGTGCGGATCGGTGAGCTCGTCGAGCAGCACGAGCATCGTGTTCTCGCTCACGGCCTTCGCCTGCAGTCCCTCGAAGAAGGTCCTGAAGTCGGTGACGAGCGCGCCGGGGTCGACGACCGCGATCACGCCCTGATGCGCCGTCTCGTCGCCCACCATGCGGTCCGCCTCGCGTCCCTTCATCATCTCGACCGTCACGCCGCGCTTCTCCACGAGTGCGAGCAGCTGCTCGTCGTCGACCGCGGGCGACAGGAAGACCTTGCGCACGGCGTGCGGCGCGTGCGACAAGGCTTCGGCGAGCGCGTGCCTGCCATAGACATAGACCTTGTCGCGGCCGGCCCGATCAGGCCGCCGATGGCCGCCCCGGCCTCGGCCGTTCCGTTCGTTTCTCATGGATTCACTCTACGTGATATCGTTCTTTGTTTGCAACCTTCCGCCGTGAAGCGCGCGGGCCGCGGCGCCTAATACTTCCCTCCCGCGGCGCGGTACTGGTCTTTCGCCCACTCATAATATTGCTGCAGTTCGGCAAGCGATCCCTCGCTCGGATTCGTCACCGCCTTCGTCACCGCCTTCCAGACCTCCCAGCTCTTGATGCCCGGACCGACGTCGAGCGACGACTTCGCGAGGTCGGCTTCGTCGAACAGCCCGAACTTCTGGCTCATGCCGAGCTGCCATTCGAAATTGTTGACGAGCGACCAGAGGAGCATCCCCTTCACCGGCACGCCGGCCTTCTTCGCTTCGAGGATGTAGCGCACGGTCTCGAGGATCCAGTACGGCCGGCGCAGGTCGGCGGCGTCCGAGAAGCCGAACTCGGTGACGAAGATCTGCTTCGTCGGATACTGCTCGTGCATGTCCTTCAGCATCTCATAGATGCCCGGCGGATAGACGTCGCCGAACGTCGGCTGGTCGCCGTAATCGCGCGCGCGGCGCTCATGCGGCAGGAGCGGCAGCGTCATGCGGAAGTAATACTGCAGGCCGAGGAAGTCCGAGTGGCTGCCGTCGCGCTCGAACCGCGACGTCACGTACCGGTCGCCCTTGTGCGCGGCATAGATGCCGAGGAAGCGGTCGAAATAGTTCCAGTTGTAGCCGACGCCCACCTGCGGCTCGTCCTGCTGCCGCCGCAGGCCGTGCTTCACCTCGCCATAGGCGATGTCGTGCGCCTCGACCATATGTCCCAAAACTTTTTTCAGATCGAAATAGCGGCCGGCGGGGTTCGCTGCGGTCTTGTAAGGAAGGAATGCGCCCCACAGGTATCCGTTCTGCAGCGTCGTCATCGGCTCGTTGATCGACATGAAATAGTTAGCGAGGCCCTCCGATAAAAAGCGGTCCTGCGAGCGGCGGTCGAGCTGCGCGTTCGCGAGGACGCCGCGGACCTTGTCATCGTTTGCCAGGAACCGCACGACGTTGTCGACATAGAAGCGGAAGTGCCGCGAGACATCGGGGTGCTCCCATCCTCCCGCGGTGATGTCGCCCTGCGCGTCGGTCTCGACGAGATACTTCGGCATGGTGAAGTGATGGAGCGTGAGGAACGGCGTGCCGCCGCGCGCCTTCACGAGCGCGAGCGCCTCGACGTACTTCGCCATCATCGCCTCGTCGAAGACGCCCTCGGCGGGACAGAGGCGCGCGAAGTCGAGCGAGAGGCGGTACATGTTCTCGCCCACTGCGCGCGACCGCGCGACGTATTCGCTCTTTTTGTCGAAGAAGCGGGGCAGGTCGCGCAGGTCCGCATCGGGGATGCCGGTGCGGCCGCCTTCCTGCTTGCGCACGATCTCATATTCCCAATCCGAAAAAACCTTCGGCTTGCCGTGTTCATCCTCGATGAGCGGCTCGGCCTGGAAGTCGGATGTCGAGCTGCCGATATAGTCGATCGTCCGGTCGCCGGACTTCGACCGGAGCGTGCGAAGGACCCAGTCCGCCGTGAATTCGTGCGGCTGCTCAGGCGCCTCGCGCCGGTTCCCCTCGGGACCTTCGGCGCCCGAAAACCGCTCGGGGGTAAACCTCATCCCTTCATTATATAGTGGGTTCCGGCCGGGGCGGCCGGTTATTCCACAGCGGCGCCGAGGCCGGCGATGAACGCCTCGGTGATCCGCCGCACCCCGCCGGCGGCGCGGGCGGCCATGAGCTCGGCGCGCAGCTCGCGCGCGCCGTCGAACCCGGAGACATAGGCCTTGTAATGCTTCTTCATCACTTCGAAATTCTTGATGCCCGCGAACAGCTCCTCGAACAGGTCGGTGTGCCGCAGCATGCGCCGCAGCCGCTCCTCGAGGCCGGGCTCCTTACCAGAGAAAAACCAGGGATTGCCGAACACCCCGGTCGCGGCCATCACCCCGTCGACCCCGGTTTCGCGCACGCGCGCGTGCGCTTCGGCGAGCGACATCACGCCGCCGTTGCCGAGCACGAGGGTCTGCGGCGCGATCGCGTCGCGCAAGGCGACGATCCGCGGCGCGAGCTCCCAATGCGCATCGACGGCCGACATCTCGGCGCGCGTCCGCAGGTGCATGGTGAGCGCGGCGATGCCCTCTTCGAGCAGCGCCGGGACCCACGTCTCGATCTCGCTCGCCGCATAGCCGAGACGCGTCTTCACCGAGACCGGCAGGCCGCCCGCGCCGCGCTTCGCCGCGCGGATGATCTCTTTCGCGCGTTCGGGATCCTTGATGAGTGCCGCGCCGGCCTTCTGCCGCTCGACGCCGCGGTCGGGGCAGCCCATGTTGATGTCGATGCCGTCGAACCCGAGGTCGCGGATCAGCGGGCCGACGGCCTCGAACTGCTCGGGCTTCGAGCCGAAGACCTGCGCGACGATCGGATGCTCGTCCGCGCTGAACCAGAAATCGACGAGCAGCTTTTCGCGTCCGCGCGAGAGGAGCCCCTCAACCGAGACGAATTCCGTCCAGAAGACGTCGGGCTTGCCGCATTCCGCGAACATGCGGCGGAACGCCGCGTCGGTGACGTTCGCCATCGGCGCAAGGGCCATGACAGGCCGCCCGAGGCGGTCCCAGAATCCTGACGCCATGCCGTTCGTCAGGGGCGGCGGATCACCTTGAAGGCGATGTTCCGTCCCTGGTTCTGCATGAGGGCGAGGTTGATCCATGCCATCGCGAACTCCTCGAGGAGGGCGACCTTGTCGTCGCCGCCGAAGTCATAGACGTTCTCGAAGCCGATCTCCTTGGCGAGCGTCGTCGCGACCATCTTCCCCTTTTCGCTCGCGCCCGCGACGAACATGTCGATCCTCGTCTCGCCGAAGCGCGGGTTCATCATGTTCTCGGCCCCGGTCGAGTTGAAGCATTTCACGACGTCGGGCGACTTCGTGATGTCCTTGAGCGCCGCGAAGCCGTCGGGGTATCCCTCGGGCTTCTTCATGACGGCGTTCGTCGTGTCGATGATCACCTTGCCCGAGACGTCGCCCAGGCTGCGCGCCGCGTCGGGCACGGCATCGGCCGGAACGGCGATGATCACGACGGTCGATTCGGCGACGGCCTCGGCGACCGGATGCGCCGTGATCACCGTCCCGTCCACCGTGTCGGTGTTCTTGAAATTGTTCGTGTCGCGCACGCCGAAGAAGATGCGGTGGCCGGCGCGCTTCAAGCCGTGCGCGAGCGCGCTCCCGACGTTGCCCGTCCCGATGATGGCGATGTTCATGGTTGTTTTTTTGGGATTATTCCGTCGAGGGCGGTGCGGCCGTGCAGCCCGCGAAGGTCGTCGTGCCGTGCTCGGTCATGGTCGCCGTGTCGCCCACGTTCCAGAAGACGACCGACTCGTCGGCGTTCGCATAGCGTGCGCCGTCGGCCGAGACGGCCTGCGGCAGCGTCATCGTCCGGCCGTCGCTCAGCTCGAGCTTCACGCTGCCGCCCGGAATCGGGGGCTTCGAGGGATCCGTGGACGGCGTGCTCGAGCCGTCATAGAAGGCGGCTGCGATCGTCTTTCCCCCGGCGCAGGTGAACACGGCCGTTGCGGCCGGCTGCATGCCCGTGCTCGAGGCGGCCTCTTCAACGGTCGGAGCTTTGGTTTCGGGCGGCTTCGGCAGCGCGATGACGCCGACGACGATCACGGCGATGACCGCGAGGACGAGGATGACGTTCCTGGTTTTCATGGGTTCATTATACACCGGGCGGGCGGGCATGCTGCAAGGCTCTGCAAACCGAGGCGCTTGCCGAAAACCGTATTTAAAAATAAAGCCTCCGGCGCTGCGAAAAGATTCGCGCCGAAGGCTCAAGGAAGAAGGAAACAAAAGGTTCAAGGTTTCTAGGAGCGAGGCTCGTCGAACTTCCGGCAGGCGCCGACACCCACGTCGTCGTTGCGGCTGTCGTCCCAGAGGCCGTTGACAACGACACCCTCGGCATCGCAGCAGCCAACGACGACACGGAAGCCGCCCGAATCGAAGTCGCTCGTGCGCGCGCAGCGGTTCGGATTGACGTACTTGCCTGTCTTCTTGAAGATCAGCAGGTCTTTCGCCGTTTCCACAACCGCCGATGGCACTTCGTACTCCTTGGGAAGCATCGCCGTTTGTTCGTCGAACATCTCGTTCTCGGAGCCGGGGACGATGTCTTTCAGGAGCAGATACCAGCGCAGGCCGAGCTTCACCTTGTTAGCGAACTTCTCTTTGCTGTACCAGGCATCGGGAGCATAGCTGTAGAAGCACGGCTCCGTCGCCTGCGGATTAAGCCGTTGGAGTTCCATCATGGTGATGGTATCCACGCCCACGAATGCGAAATGCGTCTCGCGGATCATCTTGCCCGGATTGAATGGGCAAGGCGAGTTGAGCGTCGCATCGCTCCACGGGAAGCTGCCGAGTGAGGAAATCTCTTCCGGCGTGAGCGCGATGCGATAGTGCGCGGTCCAGTCCGCGACCGCAAAGCAGTCGAGGTCGGGCAGTTCATGAGAAGTTTCACGGAACTTGTCGATGACGACATCCATACCACATCTCCTTTTCTAAAATCCTATTTTCAGGTTCTAAGAATATTTTAGCATATCACCATATTTTTGTCAATTTTGTCTTAGCTGTAACATCATGCGTTTTTAGATCGTGTGCTTGCGGACTAAAATGAGACCCCGACAAGCGTCAGGGTCTTTGCGAGAACGGCGTTATCGCGTCTCGACAATTTCGGTGCGCGGAGGGTCGCGCAGGATGCGAAGGTAGCAATACGAATAGCTGCCTTTGAAGTACAGGTGGATGCAGATTTGGTCGGCGACCCATTTCGGCTCAAGCATTGCGCTCGTGTCCTTCGAGAGCCCTTCCCAGAACGGCGTCTTCATTCCGGCAGGCGCCGCAACCAGGGTCCGCTCGATCCGCTTGTCGAGCGACAAGGAGTTGGCGAACATGCCGAGGGCGGCCTTCACTCCCGTATAGACGGGCTCCAGCTCACGGGGCGTCCATTGAGATGTCGATGTAATTGCGACGAACCGCCGGAGCGTCCCCTGGCTCTTGAGAATGCGCTGCATGAGCATGGCTGCTCCCAAGAAGCCGACATTCACCATGTCGAGGATCTGTTTATCGGTAAGATCGCTGATGCGACCCTCCTGGTAAAATCCGGGATTGTAGACGACCGTATCGAACGGAGCATGATCCGTCACGAGATGATCCATTGGGATCGGGAACCCCTGACCTGATCCGAGCGGAAGCGCGGCGAACGTCAGGCCCTTCACCTTGGGATCCTTGCGTCCGGTGATGACAACGTTATCGTAACGACTCTTCAACAGGTCGGCGATTTCGAGACCCAATCCCGAAGTACCGCCCACAATCAAGGCCGTCATAGCTGCCTCCTTCTTTGCTTTTATTGCCGCTATAAAGCTTGGGGTAGCATAATCCTGTTCCGGGATGCGGTCAATTAAGAGAGGGCCGGCGAAACCGCCATCCCCCTCATGGATGAAACATATCGGCCCGCAATTCTTTGAAATACATGTCCACGTCCTCCAAGGTCAGAATCTCGTCCTTTGTATACCATTTGTAATCATCGTTCTCGCTGACATCAAGACGAACTTCACCCGATGAAACGCCAACGTACGTCAAGCGAACGACATGTCGTTTCGGATTCCTCAGAATGTCCTGCGCGGCGACCAATCGCGGTTCGCCGATAAGTTCCAATCCCGTCTCTTCTCTGACCTCGCGCCTCAGGTTTTCGAGCAGCGGCGTACCCGGATTGATCCGCCCGCCGACGATATCCCACCCTCCCTGAATCTCGGGATATTTTTCAAGTGATCGCCTGAGCAACAAGAACTTGCCGCTGTCATTGCTTAAAAGGATTTTGACTCCGACCTGCAAGACGAGGTCGTTTTCCATGAAGGGTGAATCTGAAATGGACGGTGTCTATTTTGTTGTTGCGGGAGCTGGAGGAATCGGACCTCCGACCACAATTTTGGAGATTGTTGTTATACCACTTAACTAAGCTCCCATCTTTTATTCAGCACAGAAAGCGCCGTCATTGCGAAGGAAAGCAAGCGCCGAGCAACCGCGTTATCGTGATAATAGACGGTGACGCAGCCTTGATATCCTTCCCTCGTCCGCTTGCCGGTATTCGCCTTACGATACGGCTTCAAAAACTGCCTTTTACTAATATTCGTTATTTCCGACCAAAAATCAAGCTGTTGCATCGGCTCGTGGTAGGCATGAAGATGCATGCAAACCCTGAATTTTCTTTCATCAAGAGAAAACGAATTCCTGAATAGCGCCAGGAACAGCGAAACCAATGCGGGATCAGAATTCGTGAAACGAACACCGTTATTCCGGTCCTTGGCTCCCTCGCACCAATAGAGCATACAACAGAGAAGTCTTGCGTATTCGGGCTTTAAGCGAATCCTTTCGAGATCCACCATGGCATCGCGATCATAAGAGCGAATCGACGCTAAAACCTTATTTTTCTTTTGATCTCTTGCGGCAAGCTGGCCAATTTGGATTCGCTCAAGAAGGCGCTTTCGGGCCTTGGCATCAAGTTCGACATCTCTTACCCACCGGGACAGCGTCGATTTCGCAATGTGAATTTCGCTGAGTATTTCGTTCAGCGAATATCCATCCCGTCTCAGCTGGACGGCCCGGTCCCTGATATCAAAAGGATGTGCCATGAGGTCATCATGGCACATCGCAGGTTAAAACTATATTAAAGAATCCTTGACTTATTTCCCCGTGATCCTTGCCTCTTTATGGAGCGTCTTCTTGCTGCACCAGGGGCAGAACTTCTGCAGCTCGATCTTGCGCTCGACCTGCTTCTTGTTCTTGTTCGTATAGTAATTCCGCCGCTTGCAGACGGAGCAGCGCAGCGTGATCAGGCGGTCGGCGGTCTTAACTTTTGCCATGGGGGTTATCGTAGCACGCTCGCGGACGGAAATCAACTCTTCTGAAGGGGCTCGGCGGCCAAGGATTGCCTCAGGCCGGGTGACAGATCAGGATGTCTTCCCGTCCGGCCCGCAGCTCGAACGAATAGTCCGGACAGATCTTCGTTATGAGCGCCGGGAGTTCCATTTTGTCGTTCGGCTTATGATAGGCGGACATGACCATGATCGGCTTCCATTTCTTGATTGTCTCGCTTGCGCCCTCAAGGATGTTCGCCTCGTATCCTTCGGCGTCTATCTTAAGGAAGTCGACGCGGGTGTTCAGGTTGTCGATTTTCTGCAGATGCACCGGCGTGCCGCTCGTGTCGATGTGGTTGCTGAGGCAATCCCCCGTCTCTTTTATGAACGCATCCTGCTCCTTGTCACTCAAGCCGTTGTTCACGACGGTCACGTTGGGATAGCCCCTGACGTTTTCCGCGAGCGCGGCGAAGGTCGAGGGGGTGGGCTCGAAGGCGATGACGGTCGCGCCCGGGCGCTTGGCGGCCACGAGCGACGCGAATATGCCCATGTTCGCGCCGGCATCAAGGACGACATCCTTGTCACCGATCATCTCGATGCGATACTGGTTCGAGATGATGATCTCGTCGACGGTCCCCAGGAATCCGTTGACCTGGTCCGCGAGGACCCTGAAAGGCCTGCCGAAAAGGGTCGTGACGAATTCCCCCTTCGGACGAAGGGATGACGGGAGCACGAAAAGGACCATGACCCTGAGGGGAATCTTGCCGCTCAAAAAGCAGGAAATCGCCGTGAGGCGGATGCGGATCGGATAGCTCATCGTTCATTCATTGTACCTGTTTCGCGGCACGCGTCATCCACATATCGTGAGCCGATGGCCGGATTTGAACCGGCGACCTACTCCTTACCATGGAGTTGCTCTACCAGCTGAGCTACATCGGCACTCGTCCCACTATACCCTCTCCTTATTCAAAATGCTAGCGAAATACGCGATCGTCTTCCTCAGCCCCTCCTCGAGCGAAACCTTCGGCTCCCACCCGAGTTTTTCCTTCGCAAGGCTGATGTCGGGTTTTCGCTGGCGCGGATCGTCGGTCGGCAGCGGACGCTGTTCGATCGCGCTTTTCGAGCCGGTCAGCGCGATGACCTTCTGTGCGAACTCCCTCACCGTGAATTCCCCGGGGTTGCCGATGTTCACGGGACCGACGAACCCCGTCGATTCCATCATGGCGGTCATGCCATCCAGCAGGTCCGAGACGTATTGGAAGCTGCGCGTCTGGCTGCCGTCGCCGTATATGGTGATCGGCTCCCCCTTCAGGGCCTGGATGATGAAATTGGACACGACGCGGCCGTCGTCGGGCGACATGTAGGGGCCATAGGTGTTGAAGATGCGGACGATGCGGACGTCGACGCCGTGCATGCGGTGATATTCCATGAACACGGTCTCGGCGGCGCGCTTGCCCTCGTCATAGCACGCGCGCGGCCCGAGCATGGTCACGTTGCCGCGATAGGACTCTTTCTGCGGATGCTCCAGCGGATCGCCGTATACTTCGGACGTCGACGCCTGAAGCACGCGGGCGCCGCACCGCCGGGCGAAGTCGAGCACGTTCACGGACCCCTCGACGTTCGTGCGCATCGTCTTCACCGGATCCTTCTGGTACCACGGCGGCGACGCCGGGCAGGCAAGATTATAGATGCGGTCGAACTTCTCGCCGAGGTCGAACCGCTCCGTCACGTCGTGCTCGACGGCGTGAAAGCGCGGATCGCCGGCAAAGCGCTCGACGTTCGCGCGCGGGCCCGAAAAGAAATTGTCGAGGGCCCAGACCTCGTGGCCGGCGGCGAGCAGCCGCTCGGCAAGATTGGTCCCGATGAATCCCGCGCCGCCGGTGATGAGGATTTTCATGGTTTTTGTGAGCCGGAGAGAGGAGTCGAACCTCCAACCTTCGCTTTACAAAAGCGCTGCTCTGCCATTGAGCTACTCCGGCCTTTGACCTCCCTATAGTATAGGACGGGCGCGGCCCTGTAAAACGCCGCGGCCGTGTCAAATACCCTTTAAGATTTCTTTAATCAGAGGTAGAATGCTAGGGAATCAATGTTCTGCATCCTGGCTTGCCGGGGCTAACACGCGAACAATGTCCACCAAATTCACCCATCTTCATACGCATTCCCATTATTCCCTCCTCGACGGCCTTTCGAAGGTCGACGAGCTCGTCAAGCGCACGAAGGAGCTCGGCATGGACTCGATCGCCCTCACCGACCACGGCGTCCTCTATGGCGCCGTCGAATTCTATAAGTCGGCGCGGAAGAACGGGGTGAAGCCCATCCTCGGCGTCGAGACCTATGTCGCCCCGCGCGACCGTTTTTCAAAAGAAGCCAACGAACGCTATTACCATCTCATCCTCCTCTGCGAGAACCTGACCGGGTGGAAGAACCTCATCACGCTGGTCTCGAAGGCCCACCTCGAGGGATTCTATTACCGCCCGCGCGTCGACAAGGACCTGCTCCGCGAGCATCACGAGGGGCTGATCGCCCTTTCGGCGTGTCTCGGCGGCGAGATCGGGAGCTGCCTCATGGCTGACCGCTACGAGGAAGCCAAGAAGACCGCGCTCGCCTATGAGGAGCTCTTCGGCAAAGGGAACTATTTTCTTGAAATCCAGAAGCATCCGCACGTTCCCGATTCGGAGAAGATCGAACCCTTGCTCGTGAAGCTTTCGAACGAGACCGGCATCCCGCTCGTCGCCACCCAGGACAGCCATTACCTGCGCTCGGAGGACCGCGACTATCACGACGTGCTCCTCGCCGTGCAGACCGGCAACAAACTGTCGGACGACGACCGCATGACGATGAAGGAGGACGACTTCTCGGTCCTGTCGCCCGAGGCGATGGCCGAGAAGTTCAAGGCGATTCCCGGCGGCATCGAAGCCGTCGAGCGGAGCGCCGAGATCGCGGCGCGATGCAACGTCGAACTCGAACTCGGCAAGACGCTGCTCCCCGACTTCCCGAAGCCGCCCGGCACGACCGCGAACGCCTATCTGCGCACGCTCGTCGAGGAGCGCCTGCCGAAGAAGTTCCCGCCCGCCAGCCAGACCAAGGAGATGCGCGACCGGCTCGAATACGAGCTCGGCGTCATCGAGAAAACGGGCTTCGCGGACTACTTTCTCATCGTGCAGGACCTCATCTATTGGGCCAAGTCGCACGGCATCGCCGTGGGGCCGGGCCGCGGCTCGGCCGCCGGCAGCCTGGTCTCGTACGTGCTCGACATCACGGACATCGACCCGCTGAAGTACGACCTGCTCTTCGAGCGGTTCCTCAATCCCGAACGCATCCAGATGCCCGATATCGATATCGACTTCGCCGACTCGCGCCGCGACGAGGTGCTTGCCTATGCGAGCGAGAAATACGGCGAAGACCACGTCGCGCGCATCATCACCTTCGGGACCATGGCGGCTCGCGCGGCGATCCGCGACGCGGGGCGCGCGATGGGCTACTCGTACGCGTTCTGCGACCAGATCGCGAAGCTCATCCCCTTCAACCCGACCCAGGGCATGAAGGAGGGCTGGCTCGACGAATGCCTTGCCAAGGTCCAGGAACTCCGCACCCTCTACGAATCGAATCCCGAAGCGAAGCGACTCATCGACACCGCGCGCCATCTCGAAGGCGTCGCCCGGCACGCGTCGGTGCACGCCTGCGGCACGGTGATCGCGAAGGAGCCGCTCATGGACCGCGTGCCGCTCCAGTTCGCCCCGCAGGAAAAGAACATCGTGATCACGCAGCTCGAGATGCACGCGATCGAGGACCTCGGCCTCCTCAAGATCGACTTCCTCGGCCTCAAGAACCTGACGATCATCGAAGAGACGATCCGCATCGTTCGGGAGCTGCGCGGCGAGAGCCTGGACATCTCGAAGATCCCCCTCGACGACCGGAAGACCTTCGAGCTGCTGAAGCGCGGCGACACGACCGGCGTCTTCCAGTTCGAATCGAGCGGCATGCGACGCTATATGAAAGAGATCGCCCCGAGCGGCATCGAAGACCTGATCGCGCTCGTCGCCCTCTACCGCCCCGGACCGATGGAGCTGATCCCCTCGTTCATCAAGCGCAAGCACGGCAAGGAGAAGATCACCTACCTGCATCCGAAGCTCGAGCCGATCCTCAAGAACACCTATGGCGTGGGCGTCTATCAGGAGCAGATGATGCAGATCGCCCGCAGCCTCGCGGGCTACACGCTCCCCGAAGCGGACACGCTCCGCAAGGCGATCGGCAAGAAGATCAAGTCGCTCCTCGACGAACAGGGCGAGAAGCTCGTCGGCGGCATGATCAAGAACGGCATCCCGCCGAAGATCGCGAAGGAGATCTGGGAGCTCTTCCCGCCGTTCGCCCGCTACGGCTTCAACAAGTCGCACGCGGCCTGCTATGCCATGATCGGCTATCAGACCGCGTACCTGCGCGCGAACTATCCCGAGGAGTTCACCGCGGCGCTCCTCAACGCGGAAATGAGCGACATCGAGCGCATCTCGTTCCTCATCCAGGAGGCGAAGACGTCCGGCCTCGAGATCCTGCCGCCGGACGTGAACCGCAGCTCGGTGAACTTCGCCCCCGAAGGCGAGAAGATCCGCTTCGGCCTCCTTGCCATCAAGAACGTCGGCTCCGAGATCACCCGCGCCATCATCGAGGAGCGCTCGCGCGGCGGCCCGTTCAGGAGCTTCGAGGACTTCCTCGGCCGCATCCAGCACAAGGACCTCAACAAGAAGTCGCTCGAGAGCCTGACGAAGAGCGGCGCCTTCGACTCGCTCGGCATCGAGCGGCGGCAGGCGCTTGAGAACATGGACGAGATCCTGAAGTTCGCGAACGCGATGCGACGCGGCGGCTCTGGCGGCGCCTCAAGCTCGCTCTTCGGCGACGCGACACCCAAGGTGAGCCTGAAGCTGAAGCCGGCCGCCCCCGCAACCCCGGGCGAACGGCTCGCCTGGGAGAAGGAGCTCATCGGCTTCTTCATCTCCGACCATCCGATCAACGCCCATACGGCCGCGATCAAGCACTATCAGGCCCGCCCGATCGCCGACCTCGCGACCGTGAACGACGAGAAGAAGATGGTGCGCACCGCGGGCCTCGTTTCGAAGATCCACAAGATCTTCACGAAGAGCGGCCAGCCGATGATGTTCGTGACGATCGAGGATGCGGCGCAGCACCCGCTCGAGATCGTCGTCTTCAACAGCGTCCTCGAGAAGACGGCGCCGATGTGGGCCGAGAACGCCGTCGTGATCGTCGAAGGCCGCGTCTCGCGGCGCGACGGCGAGCTCAAGATGATCTGCGAGAAGGCAAAACGTCTGACGGAAGAGCCGCATCAGGCCGGACCGGCCGTCGCCGAGGCTTGATGGCCGCCGGGGCGGATGGTATAAGAAGGGCAGCACGAGCCAATCGAAAAGGAGCGCACGTGGCCATCAAAGATCATATCACCGAGAACGCGGTGAACAGCGAGGCGGAATTCCAGATCAAGATGTTCGAACAGTCCCTCAGGGACCGCGCCTGGGAAAACAGCCGTAATAGAATCCCGAAACGGCCAGGAGCGGTATTTCTTCGGGCCGTTGCAAAAACCGCATCTGAGATCGGGACCAACAGCGAATCCCGAAAGAAGATCCTCTCGAAGTTCTATGAGGTCCTCGTCGGCCTGATGCTCGAAGGCAGCGAGCGGTACCGCGACATGATAGCCGCCGTCGCACCGAGCACGGTCCTCAAGCCAACGGAAACCCGTCAGGCGAGCGACGCCTAGCGCCGCCCGGAAATCAGCCAAACCGCCAAATCATCGGCGGTTTTTTTATTCTTTTAGGAACGCGCTGCGGAACCCTACTGCTTCGGCCGCATGAGCGGAAAGAAGACCGTCTCGCGCACGGGCTTGTCCATGAGGACGGCGAACGTGCGCTCGGACATGCCGAACCCCGCCGTGGGCGGCATGCCATATTCGAGCGCCCTCAGGAAATCCTCGTCGAGGCGCATCGCCTCCTTGTCCCCTTTCTCGCGCAGCCTCATCTGGTCCTCGAACCGCCGGCGCTGGTCGATGGGATCGTTGAGCTCGGAATAGCCGTTGCCAAGCTCGCTGCCGCACGCGACGATCTGGAACCGCTCGGCGATCTCGGGGTTCTCGGGGGACGATTTCGAAAGCGGCGAGACGGCGATGGGGTGGCCCACGAGGAAGCACGGCTCGATGAGCTTGGGACGGACCGTCTTCTTATAGATGAGGTCGATGAGCCGGCCCTTCTGGGCGCCGTCCTCGGGCTTGAGGCCCAGCGAAACCGCCTTCTCGTGAAGGTCGCCGCGGGACGCGGCAATCGGGTCGAGGCCGTTCTCATGCTTGAACGCCTGCACGTAGTCCACCTCCTTCCACGGCTTGCCCCAGTCGATGTGATGGCCGAAGGAGCTCGTCTGCAGGCTGCCCGCGGTCTTCTCGATGACGAACTTGAACATCCGCTCCATGAGCTTCATCATGTCGCCGCAGTTGTGATAGGCCCAATAGCACTCCATGAACGTGAAGTCCTGCAGGTGCTCGCGGTCGATGCCCTCGTTCCTGAAGACGCGGCCGATCTCGAACACCTTCTCGAAGCCGCCGGTCACGAGCTTCTTGAGCTGCAGCTCGAGCGAGATGCGCAGGAAGAAGTCGGTGTCGAGCGCGTTGTGGTGCGTGACGAAGGGCTCGGCCTCGGCGCCGCCCGCAAGCGGCTCGAGCACGCTCGTCTCAACCTCGAGGAACCCCTCCTCTTCGAGGAACTCGCGCACGCTCGTCCAGAAGATCGCCTTCTTCACGAACAGGTCCTTCACTTCGGGATGCATGATGAGGTCGAGGTAGCGCTCGCGAAGGCGCGTCTCGACGTCCTCGAGGCCCTCCCACCTGTCGGGCAGCGGCGAAAGGGACTTCGACGCCATCTCCACCTCGTGCGCCGCGATGCTCCGCTCGCCCCGCTGGGTCATGAAGAGCGGTCCGGTCACCGAGACGAAGTCCCCGAGGTCGATCACGCCGCGCCAGAAGTCGATGTCCTTGAGCTCCTCGCCGCGGAATACGGCCTGGATCTTCCCGGCCCCGTCCTCGAGGTCGGCGAACATGATCTTGCCCTGGTCGCGCAGGGCGCGGACGCGGCCGACGAGGGAGACGGGCTCCCCCTTCTTCTCGAACTCCTCGAACCGCTCAAGGGCGGCTCCGATCGAAAAGCTGCGCTTCGCCCGGGCGGGATAAGGATTGATGCCGGCTTCGCGGATGCGTTCGAGCTTCTTGCGGCGTTCGGCGATGATGTCTTCGAGCATGGGTCAGGAATAATCGACGGGAATGCTGCCGTACTTCGTTTTCGTTATGATGACATGATCAAGCAGTCCGATGCCGAGAATCCTTCCGGCCTCGACGATCTGCTGGGTGACGGCGATGTCCGCCTCGCTGGCCTTCGCGACGCCGGACGGATGGTTGTGGGCCAAGATCACCGCCGATGCCGCATATTCGAGCGCCGGTCGGAAAACTTCGCGCGGATGAATGACGTTCGACGTGAGGCTCCCGATCGAAATTATTTCGTCGTGGATGAGGCGATAATGATTGTCGAGATACAAGCCGCGAAGGTGTTCCTTCGAGAGGTCGCGCATATCCTTGAGGTATTCATAGACCTGACTCGCGGTCCGAAGCACCACCGGCTTTCCGCTTGCAGGGTTCCTGAAAAAACGTCGCCCAAGCTCGAAACAAGCGACCAGCTGGCATGATTTGACGAGCGGTATCCCGAGGAGCTCCTTGACCTTCATGGGGTCCTTCTGATGGATGATCGCGCTATCGCCATATTCCTTAAGGAGGCGGCGCGACATCGTCAAAATCTCTTCTTTTTTCGTGCCGACGTTCAAAAGCACCGCAAGGAGCTCGGCAATTGAAAGCGCCTGCGGTCCGAACTTGATCAGCTTCTCCCGGGGTTTTTCATCGACCGGCAGGTCGCGCAGCCTCAGGGCGTAGCGGCGATCCTCGTCGAGCACAAGATCCCCGGATTGCTGTGCGTAGACTTGGTTTGCGAGATAGGTTGTTTCCATGACTATAGTATAGCAGAAGCCGGCTCAGATGCGGTTTGAACCAGCGGCAACCGCACGGTGAATACGCTTCCCTCTCCCCGTCGGCTTGACGCTGCGATCGTCCCACCGTGCCACTCGATGATTTCGCGGCAGATGTTGAGGCCGAGGCCGGTCCCTTTCGTCTCGGTTCCCGGTATCCGGTAAAATCGCTCGAAGATATGGGCTAGATCCTCGGGAGCGATACCGATACCCGAATCCTCGACTTGAAAAACCGCATCGCCTCCGGATTGACGGAGCCGAAACACGATGCGTCCCCCGCGATCGGTGAACTTGAGGGCGTTGCTCAGCAGATTAAGAACGACTTCTTTCAATTTCTTGCGGTCCCCTTGGATCGGAACGGGTTGCTCGTCGGCATCGAGTTCGAAGCTCATATCTTTCGTTTCCGCAAGAACCATGCAATCCTCATGGACTTCCTTAACAAGGATTCCGAGGTCGAACGGCTCCTCGTTGAACCTGTTCTTCGAGAAATTAAGCTGGGCGACCTGAAGGAATTCCGAGACCAGATGTGCCATCCCCTCGAGCGTCGATTTTATGACCTTAAGCGGGGCCCGGTCTTCTGGCGTAGCTGCGCGTTGGGCCGCGATCTCGATATTTCCTTGCATGATGGCTATCGGCGTCTGCAGCTCGTGGGAGATATCGGTGACGAACCGTTCCTGGGTCCGGTACATCAGCCGTATTTCCTTAATGCGATCCGCCACAAGATCCTCGAGCTCCTCGTTGTGGCGCTTGATGGTCTCATAGAGCAAGGCGTTCTCAAGCGCCATGCCGCCCTGATATTCCATAACCGAAAGCAAAGACTTGTCATCGGACCGAAAGATGTCGTCGGAACGCTTTTCGCCGAGAAGCAGGACACCGATCACCCGGCCATTGGCTCGAAGCGGAACGATGCCCGCAAAGCCCGCGCTCGATATTCGCCATCGAAGACTTCGTTCGTTATCACCCGAGAACCGGCCAACATCCTGAACGTAGAAGTGCGGGCAGCCGAAATCTTTCCATGTCTCGAAAATGTCGCGCGCTTCTTCCTGCGCGATGCCGCCATCCGGATCGGACTGAAAGATCCTGCTCCGGTTTTCAAGAAAGACCAGCGTCGTCTTCGGCTTCACCGTTGCCGCGAGAAATTCCTGAATCTCGTTCATGAGATGACTCAATTCTATGGTCGAGCCAAGGATCACGTTCAACCGGTCGATGGCTGCAGGATAATCGTAATGGGCGCGAAAGAAGACCTTGTCCGTCACCCGCTCGAAAAAATCCTTTACATAAGGGAACGAGAGCCCTCCGACAATGGCCGCGAGGATGTCGACAATTTCGTCGTTGCTCCAGAACTTTTCGACGAGAAATTCGATGCCGAAAAACATGATCGCCAGGCTCACTATCGCGGCGGCATATGTCGCACTCCTCTTGACGACGACGCGGATGTCCATGAACTGATGCTGGACGATCGCATATGCCGTAAAGCCCATGAAAGCCACCGATGAAAGCGGGCCGACAAAGTTTGCCGCATACCATCCGAATGCCGGAAGCAGGACATCGCAGACCACCGCGCCTGAAAGGAATATGCCCGTCCCCCACAGGAAATAGCGGAGCCGGACCTTCTGGACGCCGGAGCTCTCGCGGAACGCCGACGCGAGGCGGCTCAGATCCAATCCGACATAGGTCGTCAGCACGATGGCGAATATCGGGAAGGCCGGACCGTTCAAAGGCTTCAAAAATCCATGACCATCAAGGAGGAATCCGCGGATGAACCACGCCGCGGGCACGGCAGCAATCACGGCGAGGGGAACCCAGGCCACCATCGGAAATCGATTGCTCCTGGTCGGAAAGACGTAAGAAAGCGCCGTGAGGCCCGCAACAGCCAGAATTCCCGACAGAAGGACCCAGCGTATCCAAAAGCCGTCGCCCCCGTCCAGCATGAATCCCAACCCTGCGATCCATCCGGCAATCCCCAGCGACATCAGGAAAAGCGATCGACTTGCAGCATCACGCCTTTTCTTCACGAGGACGAAAAGGCCGATGGCGGCATTCAGGAAAGTTGCAGCGGCGTAGGTCCCGATCAGCAGGCGCATATTCGTCGTGAGGTCATTATGTCTCAAGAAGAAACGGGGCGGCAAGTCCCCGAAGGAACGTGCCGCTCACCCATCGAATCGGTATCTGGAATCACAGCAACGAACATGATCCCCGAGGATAGCCATGGCATTTCGGATATGCAATGCAACGATAACCGGTTTTGGTTCGTCGTAATAGCGGATGACTGGTTCGGGCAGGGAATCCCATCGGAGAGACCCTGAAACCCTCTCAAGCAGAATGCCATTCCTTCGAAACCAACGCACAACGCAAGGCTTTGTTTCGCTTATCGCCCATTCGTATCCGGAACTTTTCGCAAAGCGCACCGCCTCATACATGAGCGCTAAGGCGGCGCCCTTCACGCACCCGACCCACCTGCCGATCTGGACCGCGCGAATGCCGTCACGAGGACCGAATCGACCAGATATGTCGTAATGGTCATGAACGGGCAGTCGGCCCGCCGATGGACGTTCGATGGCTATGGCTCCGACAAGCCTGCCCGATTGCTTGGCAACAATGACTCGTTGCGGCAACGGATAGGCCCGGCACCCATATGCAGCGAGCATCCCATTATCGACGAGACGGCTTACTGCTTCCCGTTCGTCGTTCTTCATGAGGGAAAGGGTGAATTCCATGACGATCACCACCATCGCCTTGTCACAACCGAAGCCCGCATGAGAGCCGCATCGAGAAAAAGATACCCGGGCATGTCAGGCATGGGAACGATGACCCTCGCGACCGAAGAATCCTTCAGCAGATGGAGAAGCACCCTGTCGGCAGCGAACCCGCATGCGAGCGGCGGATTCGTGGCGATGATGGCGCCGCACCCTTCGCGCAGCAAACGCTCTTTTAGCGCTTTTTTCCCAACGGGGCCGTCGAGGCCTTCGGAATAATCGCTCCACGAAGGAAACAGCCTGAGGACCGCATCCATGACACGAGCTCGGGCACGGGCATGACTCGGATCCGAAGCAGCCAAAGTAAGCCCGGACTCCAGGCACCAGCCATCTTCCTCGTTTAGGCCGAGGACATCTTCAATTGACATGCCGTCCGGCTGGAAGAGGAACAAATGACTCCCAAATCCAACCGTATTGCACATAAAAACAGGAACGCCTGCGGCACGGGCCGCTCGATGCAAGGCCAAACGAGCCCCGATGCTCCAAAATTCGATTTCATCGCAGACAACATCGCAGCCAGCAACGAAATCAGCCGCCGTTCGTGCCGTGATGCCGCGCGGATACACCTCTATAATGGTATCGTCGGTTATCGCCCGCAGCATTTTTGCCGTTTCAAAGGCCTTCACATGCCCGATCGTGGAACGCATGGCTCCGAACTGCCGATTGATGTTCGTCGCATCAAAGCGTTCATTGTCGGCGATCCTCACGGTTCCGACCCCCAACCGAAGAAACTTCTCGGCGAGCTGACCGCCCATTCCTCCACATCCTGCAACC
This sequence comes from Minisyncoccota bacterium, assembly GCA_035541435.1. GTDB lineage: Bacteria > Patescibacteriota > Minisyncoccia > UBA6257 > 2-01-FULL-56-20 > JAKAGE01. The sequence goes on from DATKNL010000012.1 coordinate 70,638, forward strand.
CCGATCGTGCAATTTCGAAGATATTCCTGCTCGTCCCGCGTTATCCAACCGAGATTCCGGTCGACACGCTTCCAGTAATACGCCTCGTCCTCATTGGCGCGCAAAAGCCGATACGTCGCATCAATGCTCGGCTCTAACGGCAACTCAAGGCACTCAACCATAGAAACATCTTCCTTCATGTAATCCCCTCCTCTTGAAATCAAAGGTGCTGGAAGCATTATGCAATGCCGCACATTAAGAAAATCTTAAAAGATGCCGCTTTGAAAACATAAAGCGGCTGGCAATTTTGACAAATCGGGCTATAATCATCGAAACGGTATCCGCCCCTGTGGTGAAACGGATATCACGCATGGCTTCGAACCATGAAGTTGGGGTTCAACTCCCTACGGGGGCACGAATAGGGTGAATGGAGCTCGTAAACTCCCACCAAAGAAAAAGGCCGCATCTTACGATGAAGCCTTATTATCGTCCCTTACCGATGTCAGTAGCGCTTTCGCGTACATGCCCCAGATTGCAGGGGTCAGACATCCCGGTGCTTCGCATCCATTGCGGGGCTCAGATGCTTAGCCTTTTCTGACTACCTATTCCCCGAATGAGCTATAGCCTTTCGTTGCGCTACAGCCACATTGGCTGGATCCGGTCCGGGTCACATCTCTTGCGAGATGCTCCTTTTTGGCTCTGGCAATCATGCTCGGAATCGTCGACCTCACGGCATACAACGACCCACGCTCTCTACCGTGTCGGGTTGTCCGTTTCTACTACGAGCCGTTCAGGAACTATCCTTATCATAGAGCGATCTCCAGCGAGGTCAAATCGCAATTGTACACAGGACAATGACCGCCTCAGCTGGTTCCATACGAGGGCGCGATCTTTCTCTCACCGCAAATCCTTCCTGAACACCCGGAGCGTTCCGCGCTGCTTATAGCCGCACCTGACCGCGAAGGCGAAGTTTTTCCGCTCGGTCTCGAAATAGGCCGTCGTCCCCTTCGCGCACGCCGCGATCTTCTTCATCATCCTGAGGCCGAGCCCCTGCCGTTGGTACTCCGGCGCAATCACAAGGTCGAGGATCTTCGTGTCGATCGCGAAGTCGGACAAGGCGCGGCCAAGGCCGACAAGCTCGCCGTCCTCGTTGCGGGCCGAGACGACGATGTCGCAGTTCGCGAGGGACTTCCGCATGCGCGCAGCGGAATAGTCCTTGGCCGTCCCCCATCCGAGCTCGACGTAAAGGTCGGCCGCTTCCTGCGGCTTCACCGCCTTGCGGTCGGTCGAGATCGTGACGGCCATCGGCTCGCTCAGGCCTTGGACGGTTGCGCGGGAGCGGCCGCCGGCACCTTCGGGGCAGGCTTGGCCGAAGCCGCCGCCATCGCGGTAGGCTCGATATGGTCCACGCTATATTGCAGGCTGCCGCCCACCTTCTTGCCAGGATTGAACATGTTCAGCGGGTCGAAGATCTTCTTGACTTCCTTGAACAGTTCGACGATCTCTGAACCGTACATCTCCTCGAGGTACGGCGTGCGGATCAGGCCGTCGTTGTGCTCGCCCGTGATCGAGCCGTGATATTGGAAAACGAGCCGGTACACCTTTTCGGAAATCTCGGGGATGAGCGCCCGCACGCGCGGATTCGAAAGGTCCATGAGCGGGATGATGTGGAAGTTGCCGTTGCCCGGATGGCCGGCGATCGTATAGATCAGGTCCTTTTCATAAGGGTCGAGGATCGCGTTGAGCTTCGGCATGAATTCGGGCAGGTATTCCGGCTTCACGACGAAGTCGTCGATGAACGGGGCCGTGTCCTTGCCCGTCGTGTTGTTGTGCAGCAGCGCGAAGCTCTGGCGGCGGATCGTCCAATATTTCTCCTCGTCGCTCTCCTTCGTGAGCGGCCGCACGCTGATGCCGGAACGCGTCTTCGCAAAGCGGCGCACGTCGTCGGCGAGCTGGTTGAGCTTCGCGACGAGCTCCGGCTCGTCGTCGCCCGTGAGCTCGACGAGCACGATCATCTTCGGCATGCCGCCCGTCATCACCATCCACATCTCGGGCAGGAACTGGAACCCGAGCGTGATCGCGTTGCCCTTCATTGAGCGCAGGACCTGGCGCCACAGCTTGACCGCCACCTGGATCGTCTTGTCGTCATAGGACTCGATGCTTTCGGGATGGAACCGCAGCACCTCGACAACGAGGTCGGCGACCCACTTGAGGTCGTTCACGAAGATGACCGCGAGCCGCGAATGCTTCTTCGCGCGGACGAGGCCGAGCTTCGCCTCGGTGAGCAGGCCGAACGTCCCCTGCGAGCCGACGATGAGCTTCGTGAGGTCGAACGTGTTCTTGTCCCAGACGTTCCAAAGGTAATAGCCCGCCGAATTCTTCGAGACGTCCGGCTTCGCCTTCTTGATGACGTCGTAATGCTTGTCCATGAGGTCGTACAGCTTGCGATAGAGGTCGCCCTCGAAGCCCTGCTCGTTCAGCTTGGCGCGCAGCTCGCCGCCGGCGAGCGGCCGGATCGTGTGCTCCTCGCCGTCGCTCATCACGAGCTTCAGCTCGCGCACGTAATCCTCGGTCTTGCCATACGCCAGCGTCTTCTCGCCGCCCGAATTGTTGTTCACGATGCCGCCCATGGCGCAGAGCTCCTTCGAGGCGGGATAGGACGGATAGAGCAGGCCCTTCGGCTTGAGCTCCTTCTCGAAGTCCCGGTAATAGACGCCGGGCTCGACGACCGCATAGGGTTCGCCGGTCACCGGGGACGACTCCGCGACCTCCTTCACGTGGTTGAAATACTTGGTGAACGAAACGATGATCCCCTGCGAAAGCGGGCCGCCCGTCATGTCGGTTCCGGCGGACCGGCCGGTGATCGAGATGTCCTCCCCCGCCGCGCGCTTCGCGGCGACGAACTTCACGAGGTTGCGAACGTCGTCGACGTCCTTCGGGAAGACGACGACCTTCGGCCGCACCTTGAAGACGGAATAGTCGCGGCTGTACTTTTCGAGCGTCGCGTCGTCGACCGCCACGTCGCCATGCAGGAACTGCTTGATCTCTTCTGCGATCATTACTCTCATTCTATCACATGGCCCCGGGCCGCCCTGTTAAAAACGGGCTTTGGCCGCCCCTTGGCGCAGCACGGTGACGGCGCCATCCCGCAGGGCGATCAGCGTCGACGGCGGAGCGTCACGGCGGCCGGCATCGACATAGAAATCGACGCGGTCGCCGAAATAGCGCTTCGCCTCGCTTAGGGTCTTGGCGGGCGGTTTTCCTTCGAGGTTCGCACTCGGCGCGACAAGCGGCCCCGCCTTCGCAAGCAGCGACCGCAGCCACGCAGCCTTCGGCATGCGGAAGGCCAGCGTCTTCGTCCCCCGGTGAAGGTAGGCGAAGCGGCTTCGCGCCGGCAGGGGCGCTATCACACTTATGGGCCCAGGCCAAGATTTCTTTAATATTTTTTTCATGAATGCGTCGGGACGGATGCCGAACAGCCCGAGGTCGCGCACGGACCCTACCAGGATGATCATCGGCTTCTTCGGGTTTCGCCGCCGCACCCGATAGATCCGCAGCACCGCCGTGCGGTCGAGCGCCGATCCGACGATGCCATAGAGCGTGTCGGTCGGGAGCACGCCGATGGCGCCGTTTTGCAGCATCGGAGCGATAAAATGATTGATTTTCCTGATGTTCATGGTATAACTTACATTATGGACAAGTTGAGCGCGACGAGCAAAGTGATCATCATCGCGGTCGTGGTCTGCCTCGTCATTTTCGCCATCTTCCTCTATGGAGGGCCGAAGACCTCGTCGGCTCCGGCCTCGCCGTCGCCGGCAGGCTCCGCCGAAACCGCGGCTACGGCCGGCACGGAAACGTCGTCGGTCACGACGTCGACGCTCCCGACCACCCAGGGAACGGGATCATCGAAGCCGGTTTCCGGATCGGCGCCGAAGCCCGTGACGAAGCCGCAGAACGCTATCAAGATCATCACCCCGGTCTCGGGCGACGAATGGAAGATCGGCGTGACAAACCCGGTTTCGTGGACGCCCGAAGCGAACTTCACCGGCGAGATCGACCTCGTCGATGCGAAGACCGGAACGGTCATCGGCGTCATCCTTTCGGAAACCGGACCGCACCAGACCTCCTATGGCTGGAACACCCGCGAGATCTCGCTTAACCGCTACAGCCCGCTCAAGAAGGAGGTTGCGGCCGGCACCTATAAGGTCAGGATGAAGTTCGACGGCAACAACCTGCCGACGATCACGAGTCCGACCTTCACGATCACGAACTGAGCGAACGGCGACCCCTCAGCCTCTTGTGATACCCGATGGCGAATCGGTGCGCCTCGTCGCGCACCCGCACGAGCGTCTCTTTGGTGACGCCCTTCGGGATGGCGCCGATCACGTCGTTGCGCTTGCGTTCGGCGCCCTTCGCGATGCCGAGGATCGGGATCCTGAGGCCGGCGCGCAGGATCACCTTCTTCGCCGCGTTCGCCTGCGCGACGCCGCCGTCGATCAGGATGAGGTCGGGCAGGCGCCAGGCGTCCGGCTCGACGGTGCCGTCCCTGCCGACGCGCGCGCGTTCCCCTGCGGAATCATCCGCGATTCCCTTCCGAAGCCAGTCCTTCGGCCGCGTCGACGGCGCGTGGCGGGAAAACCGCCGCTCGAGCACCTCGGTCAGCATGCCGACGTCGTTCGGCTGGAAGATGCTCCTGATCCTGAATTTTCGGTATTCGTTCTTGTTCGGTTCGCCATCCTCGAAGACCACCATCGATCCTACGGCGTCGGTTCCCGAAATATTCGAAATGTCATAGCCCTCGATGCGATAGGGCTCGGCGCGGTCCTCGCCCGGCGCACCGCGGCCGCGGCCGTCCTTCGACATGGCCGGGCCGGCGACGATCGGCGAATCAGAAATGAAGGCTGTGTCGCGGATGTGCCGCAGCGAGAAAAGCTGGCGGCGCAGCTTCTCGGCCTTCTCGAAATCAAGACGCCTGCTCGCGGCCTTCATGTCGTCCTCGAACGACCTGATCACGCTCTTCTTGCGCCCTTCGAGGAAGAGCCGCAGGCGCCCGATGGTGCGCGCATATTCGCGCTGCGAGACGGCGCCGATGCACGTTCCGGGACAGAGCCCGACTTCATAATCGAAGCAGGGACGCCTGAACGTGCCGATGGTTTCGGGGTCGTGGGTGTTCCACGGGAAGATCCTGCGCAGGATGCGCAGCGCCTCGCGGGCGCTGTGGGCGGACGTGAACGGCCCGAACCGGCGGCCGCGGCCGAGGCCCCGCTTCACGGCATCGGCGTTCGGCGTCCCGCGCACGAGCAGCACGCGCGGAAACTTCTCCTTCGTGATCTCAATATAGAGGAAGCTCTTGTCGTCCTTTTCGCGCACGTTGAACGGCGGTTCGTATTTCTTGATGAGCTCGGCCTCGAGGATCAGCGCCTCGAGCGCGCTGTCGGTCGGACGGTAGTCGACCGAGCGGATGAGCTCGACAAGCCGCTCGATGCGCACGTCGTGCGGCCGCTCGAAATAGCTCGAAACGCGCCGGCGCAGGTTCGCGGCCTTGCCGACGTACAGGATGCCGCCCCCTTCGCCCTTCATAAGATAAACGCCCGGCGTGTCCGGGAGTTTTTTGTATGGGATATCGGTCTTAACCATTTTTTAATCCCCTCTATTATACTGGACCGCCGCCCGCGCTCAAGGACCGCTCACCCTTCGAAGAGGACGTGCACCGCGCACTTCACGTTCAGCGGATAGGTCCCCTCGATCTCCTCGTTGATGCGCTCGAGCGAGACGTGCGGCTGCCCGTTCTCGAAGTGCAGGGCGTCGTTCTCGATATAGGCGATCTTGTGCATCATGGCGTCATAGACATAGGTCCGGTCGAAATAGCCGAGCAGCTGGTTGTCGGCGGAGCGAATGTGGCTGCCCTCGATCCAGCCCATCTTCTGCCCGTGGTGATAGACCTTGTTCTCGATGATCTGCGGCATGGCTTCAGTATAGCAGAACGAAAAAGCGCCGGTCCCGATGAACGGGCCGGCGCATGTCACTCCCTTCAGTTCCGCTGGCGGGAAAAGACGTGATAGACAAGGTGGTTGTCGAAGTTCCCCTCATAGAACACGAGCGCGGTGAGCAGTCCGCCGCGCGCGCACTTCGTATCGACGGGATACAGGTTGCCCCGCTGGGGATATTCCCACACCTTGCCGACCTCGACCCGGATGGATTCGTGACCGAACACGACGGGCTTCGCCGTGCGCGGATACGTCACACACCATCCAGGCAGCCCGTCGGTCGCCTTCTTCTCGCGACGGACCTGGTACGGCGGCTCGCCGAGCAGGACCGCCATCCCCTCGTGTGTCCGCTGCTGTTCGGCGAGCGGGATGCCATAACGGAGCCCCGCATGCACGATGGTCACATCCTCGAGTTCCCTGAACAGCGGGAGCTTCGAGAAATATTCGAGGGCGTCGCCATAACCGATGCCGATGCCGTTCCTGCCTGCGGCCTCGAACTGGGCGATCGTCCTCCGATGGGACGCGGACAGGCATTCCGGCGGCATCTGCTTCTTGTTCTTGTCGGCCCACAGGTGGCGCACCTCATGATTGCCGCACACCGGTTTCGCGCCGATGTCCATGAGCAGCCTGATCACCCGCGGGGAATCGGAATCAGGGCCGCCGTTGACCGTATCCCCGACCGGAATGACGGTATCGGACGGCATGAGGCCGATCCGGCTGAACAGCTCGTCCAGTTCGACATAACAACCATGGATGTCCCCTACGATGACATATCGCTTCGACACAACCCCTCCTTGGCTTGAAACGTGCGAAAACGCGCTGGCTCCAGCTTAGCGCATCGCGAGCAGTTTGCGCAAATACTGCCCGGTGAAGCTGCCCGCCTTGCGGGCGACCTGCTCGGGCGTGCCGACCGCGACGATCTGGCCGCCGCGCTCGCCGCCTTCGGGGCCGAGGTCGATGATCCAGTCCGCGGTCTTGATCACGTCGAGGTTGTGCTCGATCACGACGATCGTGTTCCCGCGGTCGACCAGGCGCTGCATCACCTTGATGAGCTGGTCGACGTCGGCGAAATGCAGCCCGGTCGTCGGCTCGTCGAGCAGATAAAGCGTGCGGCGCGTGTCGCGCTTGCCGAGCTCCGCGCCAAGCTTGATGCGCTGCGCCTCGCCACCCGAGAGCGTCGTTGCGGACTGGCCGAGCTCGAGATAGCCCAGGCCGACCTCTTCGAGGATCGCAAGCTTCTCGTGGAGCCAGGGGATGTCGCCGAAGAACTTCACCGACTCCTCGATCGTCATCTTCAGGATGTCATAGATGCTCTTTCCTTTATATTCCACCTCGAGGGTCTCGCGGTCGAACCGCCGGCCCTTGCAGACGTCGCAGGTCACATAGACGGTCGGCAGGAAGTGCATCTCGATCGCGATCGTGCCGTGGCCCTCGCAGTTCTCGCAGCGGCCGCCCGGGACGTTGAAGCTGAACCGTCCCGGCTTGTAGCCGCGCACCCGCGCGTCCTCGGTCGAGGCGAAGAGGTCGCGGATGTGGGTCCAGGCGCCGACATAGGTCGCCGGGTTCGACCGCGGCGTGCGGCCGATCGCGGACTGGTCGATGTTGATGATACGGTTGATGTATTCGAGTCCCAGGATCTGCTGATAGCCGCCGGCCTTGTGGTTCGCGCGGTTCAGCTTGTCGGCGACCGCCTTATAGAGGACGTCATACACGAGGCTCGACTTGCCCGAGCCCGAGACGCCCGTCACGGCCGTGAGCCGGCGCAGCGGAATGTCGACGTCGAGGCCCTTGAGGTTGTTGGCATGCGCGCCGCGGATCTTCAGGAACTCCTGCGAGCTCCCCTTCTTCTCGCCGTCCTTCGCCGACGGCAGGCGCACGGCGCGCCGCTCGGACGGGACCTCGATGAACTGCTTGCCCCGCAGGTACTGCAGCGTGAGCGAGTTCTGCTTCGCATCCTTCAGGATCTCGGGCATGGGGCCCTTCGCGACGACGCGGCCGCCGTGCACCCCGGCCGCCGGGCCGATGTCGACGAGATAGTCCGCCGCGCGGATCGTGTCCTCGTCGTGCTCGACGACGACGATCGTGTTGCCGAGGTCGCGCAGGTCCTGCAGGGTCCTGATGAGCTTCGCGTTGTCGCGCTGATGGAGGCCGATCGTCGGCTCGTCGAGGATGTAGAGCGTGCCGACCAGGCGCGAGCCGATCTGCGACGCGAGCCTGATGCGCTGAGCCTCGCCGCCCGAGAGCGTTCCCGCCTTGCGGTCGAGGGTCAGATAGTCGAGCCCCACGTCCATCATGAACCTGAGCCGCGACGTGATCTCGCGGAGCGGGGCTTCGGCGACCTCGGTCATCGATTCGCTCCTGAACTTCATGGCGCCGAAGAATGCGAAGGCGTTCTCGATCGACAGGCCGACGACCGAATTGATGTTCTTGCCGTCGATCAGCACGTTGAGGCTCTCGACGCGCAGGCGCTTGCCTTCGCAGACCGGGCAGATCTCGTCGGACCACAGGTCCTTCGTGCCGAGGCCGTGGCATTCGGGACAGGCGCCATAGGGACTGTTGAACGAGAACAGGCGCGGCTCGATCTCGGGGAACGAGAAGCCGTCGTGCGGACAGGTGAACTTCGCCGAGAGCGATACCTCCTTGTCGGCGATGATCGTCGCGACGTCGTTGCCATATTTGAGCGCGTGCTCGATCGCCTCGGCGAGGCGCAGGCGGTTGTCCTTGTCCTTGAAATCCATGCTCGACGGGATGCGGTCGATGACGAGGTCGATGTCGTGCGTCTTGTAGCGCGACAGCTCGACCCGCTCGCGGAGCGAGTGATATTTGCCGTCGATGCGGACTTCGGAAAATCCGGCGTTCAGGAAGTCATAGAGCATCTGGTAATATTCGCCTTTCCGGCCGCGGACGACCGGCGCAAGGATCACGAGGTTGCTGCCGGCCTTCCCTTTCGCGCCGCCCTGGCTCTGCCGCGCGAAGTCGATCGCGACGTCGACGATCTCTTCGTTCGTGAGCTTCTTGATCTCGCGGCCGCAGGTCGGGCAATACGGCTTGCCGGCGCGGGCGAACAGCACGCGCAGATAGTCGTAGATCTCGGTGATCGTCGCGACGGTCGAGCGGGGGTTCGAGGAATGGCTCTTCTGGTCGATCGAGATCGCGGGCGAGAGGCCCTCGATGTCGTCGACGTCCGGCTTGTCGAGGCGGCCCAAAAACTGCCGCGCATAGGCGGAGAGCGACTCGATGTAGCGGCGCTGGCCCTCGGCGAAGATCGTGTCGAACGCGAGCGACGACTTGCCCGACCCCGAAAGGCCGGTGAAGACGACCATCTTGTCGCGCGGGATCTCGAGGCTCACGTCCTTAAGGTTGTGCTCGCGGGCGCCTTTGATGATGATTTTGTCGTGGGGCATGGGAATAACAAACGTTCCCCCGAGCCGGGCTCATAGGGGGTAGCTGTCGTTCAGTTATGGATCCATGATAGCGCCCTGCGGCGGTTTTCGCAAATCGCCGGCATGAACGCGGCGCCCAACTCGGCGGCGCTACCGCGCGAATGCCCGGGCGCCCTCAAGCACCTCCCCTTCCCCGTTGCCGCTCTGCTCGCGCCACAGCGCCGAATAGAGCCCGTCGGGATTCCGCAGCAGCTCGGCGTGCGCGCCGCGCTCGATGATCGATCCCTTCTGCAGCACGAAGATCGTATCGGCGTGCGCGATCGTCGAGAGCCGGTGCGCGATCATGACCGTGATGAGGTCGGGGCGCGACCGGGCGATCTCCTTGATCGTGTCGGTGATGGACCGCTCGGTGATCGAGTCGAGGCTCGAGGTCGCCTCGTCGAAGATGATGAGGTCGGGCCTGCGCAGGAGCGCCCGCGCGATCGCGAGGCGCTGGCGCTCGCCGCCCGAGATCTTGATGCCGCCCTCGCCGATCTTCGTGTCGAGCCCCTTGCCGCCGCGCTCGGCGATGCCCACGACCGAGGCGTTCCGGAGCGCCTCCCAGCAGTCCTCGTCGGTCGCCGCAGGGTTGACGAACAGCAGGTTCTCGCGGAGCGTCCCCGCGAACAGCTGGGTCTCCTGCGAGACATAGCCGATCGTGCCGCGCAGGGCGTCGAAGTCGATGCGGCGGCTGTCGGTCCCGTTGATCGTGATGGACCCGCCCGTCGGATGATAGAGGCCCACGAGCAGCTTCACGAGCGTCGTCTTGCCCGATCCTGAATAGCCGGCAAACGCGACCGTCTCACCGCTCCGGATGGTGAACGAGGCGCCGTTCACCGCGGGGGCGTTGTTGCCGTCATAGCCGAACGAGACGTTCTCGAACTCGATGGCCTTCAGGCTTCCGAGCCTCACCGCATCGGCCGGCTTCTCTTCGGGCGCGATATTCAGGATCTCCTCAAGCTTCTCAAGGCTGCCGCGCGCCTCCTGATATTGCGCCGCCACCGTACCGATGTCGCCGAGCGGCGAGAAGATATAGAAGGAATAGAACCAGAGGCTCAGGAACTCGCCGAGCGAGACGCGCCCGAGCACGATGAGCCAAAGCATGGCGAACAGGATCGCCGAGCGCATCGCGTTCACGATCGTCCCCTGCGTGAAGCTCAGCTTGCGGATCAGCTTGAGCTTCGAAAGCTCGAGGCCGAGCACCTTCGTGTTCACCTCGTTGAGCCGCTTCGTCTCCTGCTCCTCGAGGCCGAGGCTCTTCACGAGCTCGACGTTCCTGATCGTCTCGGTCGTCGATCCGGCAAGGTTCGCCGATTCGACCACGATGTTCTTCTGCACCGCCTTGATGCGGCGTCCCAAAAAGAACATGGTCGTTCCGACGATCGGAATGATGAGGAAATAAAGGAGGCCGATAAGCCAATGCACGAAGAACGCATAGACGAGCACGAACAGGATGCCGACGCACGAGACGAACACGATGTCGACGAAGCTCAGGATGAGCTGCTGCGCGTCGAGGCGCGCCTTCTGGAGCTTCTGCAGCAGCTCGCCGGACCGCTGGTCCTCGAACACCGAATACGGAAGCGAAAAGGAGTGCGACACGCTGTGGGCATAGAGCTCGGTGCCGACGCGCTGGGTCACGACGTTCTCATAATATTGCTGGAAGTTCTTGGCGATGCGCGAAACGAGCGCCGCGCCCACCGAAGCGAGCAGCAGGATCCCCACCCCGCGCAGGAAGTCGGCATGCGAAATCGACCCGACCTTCGAGACGTAATCGTCAATGATGAGGCGGAAGATCTGAGGATCGAGCAGCGAAAACAGCTGGTTCACCGAAGCGAGGACCAGCGTCAGGCCAAGATATTTCTTATAGCGTCTTAGATAGTTCCACAATAATTGCATGAGGTTTCAGTATACCAATCCGCGCGGATTTTTGCGACGTGCGGGTGGCGCAAAATCCAGATCTGTGATAGGGTATGAAGCAGTTATCTTCCTTCGAAGGAGCAGACGTGGACGATTACAACAGCGCCAGGACGTATGGAGGTTTCTACCGAAGGGACCGACCCCCGCGAAAGCCCCATCCTCGACCGCAGCACGCCACGCAGGACGCAAAAGCGCCGCCCCGCGAATCCGTCGGCGATGAACGGCCGAAGCCGCTTCAAAGCGACCACCGCCTCGCGAACAGAAACTGAATCTTCTTGATTTGCCTCTGAACAGTCGACTAACCCGACTATTCTCCCTTGAATGGCCGTTCCCTCACCGGAACGGCCCTTTTTATTTCGCCGCAGGCGCCTTTTCGGCCGCCGCAGCGTCCTTGCGCGCCTCCTTCTCGAACTCCCGCGCCTTCACGGCAAGCTCTTTGATCTCGTCGCGCAGGATGGCCGCAAGCTCGAAATCGAGCGCCTTCGCCGCATCGCGCATCTCGCGCTGCTTGTCGGCGATGAGCCTCGCGAGCGCCGTCCTGGATTTCGGCACGGGCCGCGTCTCGAGCTTCAGGATCTCGTCGACGTCGGGCAGGATGTCCGAGATCTTCTTGATGATCGTCGTCGGCGTGATGCCGTGCTCGGCGTTATAGGCGAGCTGCAGGGTCCGGCGGCGATCGGTCTCCTTCGCCGCGCGCTCGATCGATCCCGTCACCTGGTCGGCATACATGAGCACTTCGCCCTGCGCGTTGCGTGCCGCGCGGCCGATCGTCTGGATGAGCGACACCTCGCTGCGCAGGAACCCCTCCTTGTCGGCATCGAGGATCGCGACGAGCGACACCTCGGGAAGGTCGAGCCCTTCGCGCAGCAGGTTCACGCCCACGAGCACGTCGACCTTCCCCTTGCGGAGGTCGGTCAGGATCCTGATGCGGTCGAGCGTCTTCACGTCGCTGTGCAGATAGGTCACCTTCACCTTCTTCTCCTCGAGGTACGAGGCGAGGTCCTCGGCCATGCGCTTCGTGAGCGTCGTCACGAGCACGCGCTCCCTCTTCGCAACGCGCTCCTCGATGCGCGGGATGAGGTCCTCGACCTGTCCGCGCGCCGGCTTGATCGTGATCCGCGGATCGACGAGCCCCGTCGGGCGGATGATCTGCTCGACGGTCTGCCCGCCGTGCGCCGGATCGCTTTCCTCGCGCTCATAGGGGCCCGGCGTCGCCGACGTGTAGATCACCTGGCCGATGCGCGCCTCGAACTCCTCGAACCGCAGGGGCCGGTTGTCGATGGCGGACGGCAGGCGGAACCCGTACTCGACGAGCGTCTTCTTGCGCGCGGCATCGCCGTTGTACATGCCCTGGAGCTGCGGCACCGTCATGTGCGACTCGTCGATGACCGTCAGGAATTCGGGACGGCCCTTCTCGTCGTGCGGGAAATAGTCGAGGAGCGTCGCCGGCGGCTCGCCCGCGGCCCGTCCCGAAAGGTGCCGCGAATAGTTCTCGATGCCGTGGCAGTACCCGACCTCGCGCATCATGGCGATGTCGAACTTCGTGCGGCGCTCGAGCCGCTCCGCCTCGAGGAACTTCTTCTCTTTGTCGAACTTCGCGAGCTGCTCCTTGAGCTCGGCCTGGATAGCGACGATCGCCCGCTCGCGCTCCGGGGCCTCGGTGATGAAGTGCTTCGCCGGCGCGAACGTGATGTCGGGGATCTTCGGCGTCTTGCCGGGCCTGAACCCGACGACGGGATCCACCTCATAGATCTCCCGGATCACCCCGCCCAGGACCTCGATCGTATACACGATCTCGCGGTCCGCGGGCATGATCTCCCAATTCTCTCCGCGCAGGCGGTACGTGCCGCGCTTGAGGTCGGCGTTCGTGCGGTTGAACTGCAGCTCGACGAGCCGGCGCGAGAACTCCTTGCGTTCGATGCGGTCCCCGACCTTGAAGTGGAAGATGTTCTGCCGATAGACATCGGGGGCGCCGAGGCCATAGATGCACGACACCGACGCGACGATGATCACGTCGCGCCGCGTGAGGAGCGCCGTCGTCGCCGCGTGGCGCAGCTTGTCGATCTCGTCGTTGATGAGCGCCTCTTTGTCGATATAGGTGTCGCTCGACGGGATGTAGGCTTCGGGCTGGTAATAGTCGTAATACGAGACGAAATAGTTCACCGAGTTGTTCGGGAACAGTTCGCGGAACTCGTTGCAGAGCTGCGCGGCGAGCGTCTTGTTGTGCGCGATGACGAGCGTCGGCCTCTGCACGCCCGCGATCACGTTCGCAATGGTGAAGGTCTTGCCCGAGCCCGTGACGCCGAGCAGCGTCTGCGCGGGCATGCCCCGCTCGACGCCTTTCGCGAGCGCCGCGATCGCCTTGGGCTGATCGCCCGCCGGCTTATTGGATGAGATGATTTCGAATTTTGACATGATGGTTGGCGTGGAAGATCGCAGGAAGGCCCCGAGGGCCTTGCCCTAAGGGGTATCGTTTCCTTCTCTTTCAGCCACTATTATACCGCAAATCGCGACAAAAGAAAAACCGCTTTCCGACCTCACCGGAAAACGGCCTTTCTCGTAATTACTTACAAGATTCATTATAGCACGCCCGAAGCGGACGGGTGTGGATAGAATCTGGATTCCAAAAACGCCCGATTTTCAGGCATTCGGGAGACGCGCGAGCACCTTGGTCAGCGGGCACAGCTCGTGCTTGTGCGGCCGGGCCACGCAATAGGCGCGTCCGTAGTCGATGATCATATAGGTGGCCCTGAACCAGTCCTTTTTCGGAATGATCGCCATGAGGTCCCGCTCGATCTTGACCGGATCGGATTCCCGGCTCAACCCGAGGACGTTCGACAGGCGCTTCACGTGCGTGTCGACGGCGATCCCCTCGACGACGCCATAGGCGTTCCCTAAGATGACGTTCGCCGACTTGCGGCCCACGCCGGGGATCTTCGTCATCTCCTCCATGGTCTTCGGCAGCACGCCGTGATGCTTCGTCTTCACCACGTTCGCGGCGGCAAGGATGTTCTTCGTCTTCGCGCGATAGAAGCCGCAGGCATGGATGTCCTTCTCGAACCCCCTGATCCCCTTCGCCGACTTCGACGCCCTCACATAGGCTTCGAGGTTCGGGTATTTCTTGAAAAGCGCGGGGGTGACCTGGTTCACCTTCTTGTCGGTGCACTGCGCCGACAGCTGCACGGCCACCAGAAGCTCCCACGCGTTGCCGAAATTCAGCGCGATCTCGGCTTTCGGGAAAAGCCTTGCGAGCGTTTTGGATATGGCCCGCCAGCGCTTCCTGAGCCGCGGAAGGTCCTTAGGCGAATTCATAGCAATGATTATAATGAAAAAATCATGAAAAGAATATTGACAAAAGCGTTCTTCGATCGGCCGGCCGTCGACGTGGCGCGCGACCTCATCGGCGCCTATGTCGTGCGCCGCCATCGCGGGCGCACGCTCGCGGTCATGATCACCGAGACCGAGGCCTATGACGGGCCGCGCGACCGCGCATCGCACGCCCATCGCGGCCTCACGCCGCGCACCAGGCCGATGTTCGGGCCGGCAGGCGTCCTCTATGTCTATTTCACCTATGGCATGCACTGGCTCATGAACGTCGTCACCGGCCCCGAAGGCTATCCCGCGGCCGTCCTCATACGGGCCGGACGCTTCGCGGATCCGAAAACGGGCGCCGTTCGCGAGCTCAAGGGCCCCGCGCTTCTCGCCCGCTATCTTCATATCGACGGGTCCGCGAGCGGCAGGAAGGCAGCCCGCCCTACCGGCATCTGGTTCGAAGACCGGGGCGTCCGCATCGCGCGAAGCGCCATAAGTGCCTCGCGGCGCATCGGCGTCGACTATGCCGGACCGACCTGGTCGCGCAAGCCTTATAATTTCAGACTTTCCCAAAATATTGACTTTTTGTGCAAAAAGTGATATAAATGAACGTAGAACGCCATCTTTACCAAAGGGAGAAGAGCTTTGACAAGGAAACGGATCGCGCGGAAAACGTTTTTGCAGTTGGCCATCGAGGTGCGCATGATGCGGGGCTCGGGTGTCCTCATCAGCAAGACTATCGAGCACACGCTTGATGAAAACGGCATAAACGACGGATTTGAACGCCTGGTGCTCCAGCGGGAACTCACCCATGAGGTAACCTGCAACCAGGTTGATTTCACCGAGGACGAGCTGCCAAGGAATCCCGACGAACGCTTCGACTTCATGGTACGGTGGGCGGGCGTGCTTCATAAGTACCGCTATCCCGGACGGAACGGCCTCACGTCGTTCCTCAGCGCCGTGCATCGGACCATGTGGCAGTTCAACGTGCCGGCGACGGAGCAGATAAAGACAAGGTCGCGGATCTGCAGCGCTTTGCAGAAACATAGCGTCGCACGAAGGAAAAAGAACGACGAGACCGATCGCTTCAATGCGATCCAAGCCAGCATGTGATCACCCCCCCGCCCAGGGAATACCAGGCGGGGGTTTTTCTTGCCCGCATCCCCTCCTTTCAGAATCCGTCCCGCACGCGGCGGCGCGAGAAGCGGATCCCGCCGGGGAAAAATTCGATCTGATCGGCGCCTTCGTTGATGAACCCGATGCCCCGTCCGCTCGTCGCGAGCGGTTTCTCGCTGAAGTCCCTCACCGCCTGGGCGACGTCGTCTTCGGTCGGCAGAAACCGGCCCTGGTCGACGACCGTGACCTCGGCTTCGTCGGGCGCGAAGCGGAACGTGACGTCGACGTGACGCTTGGATTTCTCGCCCGCTTCTGCCTCGTGGATGCGCTGCGAGATGTGCTGGTCGTCCGGACTTTCCTTCGCGACCTCAAGATTGCCGTGCACGATGGCGTTCGTCACGGCTTCGCGGATGGCGAGAAGAAACGGCGCCGATTCGTCCTCGGTCCATCCGAGATCGGCGAGATGCCGTTCGGCAAGCTGCTCCACCTCGTTGACGGTCTCGCTGCGGCTTTCGAGCAAAAATGCGGCCTCAAAAACGCCTCCTTTTTCCTTTTTCCCGCTGTCTGGATGTTCGAACGGCATGCGAGTGGTCGTGCTGCTAATGGATCGGGGCCGATGGGGCCGTCGACGACGCGAAGACGACCGGCACCGCGAACGATTCGTCGCGCGCTGGATCGCCCGAAGGGTTGTCCTTGGAAAACACGATCGAGCCGGTCGCCGTCGCGGGCGCCCGGAACGAGACCGACGCCGAGAACGGGACGGTCCCCGTCGACATCCAGTCCGCCGTCGCGCGCGCCTGTCCCTCGCCGATCATGGCACCCGTCGCGTCGAGCACCTTCACGGGGAACGTGGCCTCGAAAAACCATCCGCCGCCGGTGACGGTCCCTGCGATCGAGACGGGCGAAGCGACCGATGCGCCGGCCTGGGGGATCGTGACCGCGACGTGGCCGTCCAGCGACAGCGCGACGGTCGATGTGGCGCCGAACGAAGGCCCCGGCGCGGGCGTCGCCGGTTTGGGATTATAGAAGATGAGCACGCCAAGCAGGGCCACGATGATGACCGCAAGCACGACGACGAGCGCCTTGAGTCCCCGGTTCATGGCAGGTCAGCGGATCGCCCCCTCGCGGCGGAGGATCTCGATCTTTTTCGGCGTCCCGCTCGCATAGCCGCCGACCGTCCCGTCGGAGCGGACCACGCGGTGGCACGGCACGCGCTTCGTGTCGGGATTGTTGTGCATGATGTTGCCGACCGCCCGGGCGGCGCGAGGGCTGCCCGCGCGGCGCGCGACTTCGGCATAGGTCATGGTGCTGCCACGCGGGATCGCGGCCACCACGTCATAGACCCGCTCGGTGAACGACTTCATATTCTTCATCATGCCATCATTATATCAGACCGCCCGGGACAGCAAAAAGCCGCAGCGTGGTTCCGCTGCGGCATCGGCGATTTAACGGCCTTTTCTCGGACCCATCCGCCGGGCAAGCTCTATTTCAAGCTCGCGGGCGACGAGGTCGAGGGTCACTCCCGGCAGGACTTGCTGCCTGTTATCATGGTTACGTTTGACGATCGCGTGGACCGCGGCTTCGAACTGCGTCGGCGTGAGGCCCGGATAACGCTGCTCGGCGATGCTCAGGCACAGTTGGCCCCATTCCTTCATGAAAGCAGGTTCCTTTCTCAAAAGCTCCGCCTATGATACTGGATTTGATCGAAAACCGCAAATGATGTATCATGTACGGCGGTACGTTACCATATCTTGGAGGAACAAACGCCGCATGTCGGGAACCCTTACCATCCACGACGAACTGACGATCGAAATGCTCATCAAAGCCGGAGTCCTCACGGACACCGACTACAAATCGCTGCCGCTTGAAAACGGAACGGCGCTCATCGCCTGCTCCGACGGCGACCGGTTCTATGATACCTTCCTGCATCACGCCCATCTTCAGGTCAATCAGCTCAATCGCAAGACCCGTTCGGAGCCGCGCGTTCACACGTTCGCCTGGCACGGCGGCATTCTCGCCTGCGTGCCCGACTCGCCTGTCAACAACCATCCGAAGGCGGCCGAGGTGTTCCTGGATCAGATCAGGGACGCGCGTCGCATCGTCAAGAAGGACATCGATGTCTTCGCCCCGCACTCGCATTTCCCCTGTACGGCGGCCGCGAATGCCGACCTCGACATTCCGAAAATCCTCGCACTTCACGCCCGAGGCAAAGAAGAGCTTATGAACCTCGGCCTTTCGCTCAAGGTTCCCTGCTATTTTCACGTCGATTACCAAAGGAACAAGAAGCGCACCTATCAGATCAACTGGGACCGCTGGAACATCTGGTCCCGCGAGCAGATGACCCTCGTCGCAGCGTGATTCCTCCTTCCGCTCTCTCCTGAGCGATTAGCAACACCCCGCATGGCTGGTCCATTGCGGGGCTTTTTTATCCCTTTTTAATAAATGAAGAAATCCTTAAACCGCATAGAGCCCGTCGAAGTCGGCGAAATAGGCGCCAACCGGCACCTGGACCTCGCCCATGACGAACTTCTTGGCCGCCTCAAGCTGGCTCTCGTAATGGGCGCTCTCGTCCTGCGGGTTCGCAAACGCCTGCGACCCACCGTAGGCGCCGCAGTCGCGGTGGACCATGAGGATCACGCGCTTCGCCTTGTGCATGTCGATCGAGGCCCTGATCTGGGCGAGGACGAAGTCGCGCTCCGGCGAACCGCCGCCGGCGAGCGCCTTCGCGCCGCCCGCGACCTTCACGAGGTCGATGTGGCTGACATGCTCATGCTTGCCGAACGCCTTGAGCAGCCGGTAGAAGCGGTCGTCGAAGCACCAGACGACGCAGGCATCGGCCTCATAGTGGGCCTGATCCGTCGCGAACGGCAATACGAGTCGTACGGGCATGGGTTCAGTATAGCAAGTTCCGTTATGCGTCGGCGTGCCCTTCCTCCACAAGGAGCATCGCCTGGTCCTGAGAATTCACCTCGAGGAATCCCGACCGGACCGGGATCCAGTGTTCGCGGCCGGCGCCGTCCGTGATCTTCACCGTCCCCTTCGCCAGGATCGAGATGATCGGCCGGTGATGGCTGAGGATCGTGATCTCCCCCGCCTGGGTGTTGCAGTTCACCGCGACGGCGTCGCCCCGGAAGAGCACCTTCTCGATGGAATAGACGCTCACGGTCATCGCGGTTCTTAGGCCGTCGCGCCGACGTCGTCGATCGAACCTTTGAGATAGAAGTCGTCCTCGGCCTTCGCGTCATGGCGTCCCTCGAGGATCTCCTTGAAGCTGCGCACCGTGTCCTTGAGCGTCACGTACCTGCCTTCGCGGCCGGTGAACTGCGCGGCGACGAAGAACGGCTGCGAGAGGAACCGCTGGATCTTGCGGGCGCGATAGACGATCTCGCGGTCGCCTTCTGACAGCTCCTCGATGCCGAGGATCGCGATGATGTCCTGCAGCTCTTTGTAGCGCTGCAGCGTCTCCTGCACGCCGCGCGCTACGTCATAGTGCTCCTGGCCGACGATCTTCGGATCGAGGGCGCTCGAGCCCGAGGCGAGCGGATCGACGGCCGGATAGATGCCGATCTCGGTCAGCGCGCGCGACAGCACGATTGTCGAGTCGAGGTGGCTGAAGGTCGTCGCCGGCGCCGGATCGGTCACGTCGTCCGCCGGAACATAGATGGCCTGCACGGACGTGATGGAGCCGCTCTTGGTCGAGGTGATGCGCTCCTGAAGCTCGGCCATTTCCGACGCGAGCGTCGGCTGATAGCCCACCGCCGACGGCATGCGGCCGAGGAGGGTCGACACCTCGGAACCGGCCTGCGAATAGCGGAAGATGTTGTCGATGAAGAGCAGCAGGTCCTTGCCTTCGGTGTCCCGGAAGTATTCCGCCATCGTGAGCGCCGACAGCGCGACGCGGGCGCGGGCGCCCGGAACCTCGTTCATCTGGCCGAAGACGAGCGCGGTCTTGTCGATGACGCCCGATTCCCGCATCTCATGATAGAGGTCGTTGCCTTCGCGGGTGCGCTCGCCGACGCCCGCAAAGACCGAGAAGCCGCCGCCGACTTCGGCGACGTTGCGGATGAGCTCCTGCAGGAGCACGGTCTTGCCGACGCCCGCGCCTCCGAAGAGGCCGACCTTGCCGCCCTTGATGAAGGGGCAGATGAGGTCGATGACCTTGATGCCGGTCTCGAAGACCTCGACCTTCGTCGACTGGTCCGTGAACTTCGGCGCGTCGCGGTGGATCGGCAGGTACTTCTTGAACGGCTTCTTCGGCGCCGTGAGCGGACGGCCCATCACGTCGAAGATGTTGCCGAGCGTCTCTTCGCCGACCGGGACCTCGATCATCTTCCCAAGGTCCTCGACCTGCGCGCCGCGGTTCAGGCCCTCGGTCGGTTCAAGCGAGATCGCCCGCACCTTGCCCGGTTCGAGATGCCGCACGACTTCGGCGAGGATCTCGCCAGCGCCCAGTTTGATCTTCAGCGCGTTATAGATGGGCGGCAGCGCGGTCTCCTCCCCGAAATCCACGTCGACGACGGTGCCGATCACCTGGGTTATTTTGCCGATCTTGGTTGCCATGGTTTTGTTAAAAAATGATTAACGGCTTCTTGACTATTGAAGCGCCTGCGCTCCCGACGCGATCTCGATGAGCTGGCTCGTGATTGCCGCCTGTCGGGACTTATTATATTCGACGCCGAGGGTTTCGGAAAGCTCCGAGGCGTTGTCGGACGCGTTCTTCATGGCCACGCGGCGGGCCGAATGCTCCGAGGCGTTCGCCTCGAGGATCATGTGATAGACGCGGATCTTGAGGAGCTTCGGCGCGAGTTCGGCGAGGACGGACGTCGGGTCGGGCTCGATGATGAAGTCGCGGTCGACGTTCCGCAGGAAGGCCTCGGCCTTGGCGAATTCGGAATAGCGCCCCGCGCGCGGGATCGTCTCTTCGATCGATTCCTTGACGTTGTCATAGGTCACCGGAAGGAACTCGCGCACGACCGCGTCCTGGCGGAGCGCCGTGACGAACGTCGTGAAGAACGCGAGGACATTGTCGAACTCGCCCCGCACGTAGCCGTCGATGAGGGTATCGGCGATCGGGTCGGCCTCGGTCTCGCGCACGACATCCCCCACGTGCGTGAAGGCCCGGACGACGTTCAGGCCGCGGCGCTCGAGATAGGACCGCGCCTTCTGGCCGACGGCGATGAACGAATAGCGCGGATCGCGGGGGTCGATGCGGTTCTCGCGCACGTACTGCTCGAACCGCCGGAGGACCGAGCTGTTGAACGAACCGGCAAGCCCCTTGTCGGAGGTCATGACGAGGAATGCGGTGCGGTGAACGGGCCGGGCGAGCAGGATCTCGGGGAGCTTCACGCCCTCGATGGCCGACAGCGTGCCGAGAAGCTCGAGCGCGGCATAGGAATACGGCCGCGACGTGAGCGCAAGCTCCTGGCTGCGCCGCATCTTGGTCGCGGCGACGAGCTCCATCGCCTTCGTGATCTGGCCGATGTTCTGCACGCTCCGCATCCGACGCTTGAGGCTCTGTCCTGATTCCATGCTTGTGGGTGATGAGTGGTTATTGGTCCATGCCCGGCCGCTCCGCGACGAAGCGCGACAGCGCCTCTTTCAGCGCGTTCTCGGTGCTTTCGGGGAACTCGCCGGTCTCGCGGATCGGGCGCAGGACGTCGTTCTCGTGCAGCCGCTCGAGGTAGTCGACGAGCGACCGTTCGGCCTTCTTCACGTTCGCGGCGTCGATCGACTCGAAATAGCCGTTCAGGACCGCATAGAAGACGCAGACCTGCATCTCGACCGGCATGGGCGCGAGGTCGTCCTGCTTGAGGATCTCGTTGATCTTCTGTCCCTGCGCGATGCGCTTCTTGGTCGATTCGTCGACGTCCGTCGCGAACTGCACGAACGCCTGAAGCTCGCGGAACTGCGCGTGGGCGAGCTTCAGCTTGCCGGCGACCTTCTTCATCGCCTTCGTCTGCGCCGACGAGCCGACGCGCGACACCGAGATGCCGACGTTCAGCGCCGGCCGCTGGCCCTGGTTGAAGAGGTCCGTCTCGAGGAAGATCTGGCCGTCGGTGATCGAGATGATGTTCGTCGGGATGTAGGCCGTCACGTCGCCCAGCTGGGTCTCGACGATCGGGAGCGCCGTGAGCGATCCGCCGCCCTTCTCGCGCGAGAGCTTGGCCGCGCGCTCGAGCAGGCGCGAGTGCAGATAGAAGACGTCGCCCGGATAGGCTTCGCGGCCCGGCGGGCGGCGGAGCAGGAGCGAAATCTGGCGATACGCCCATGCGTGCTTCGAAAGGTCGTCATAGACGATGAGCGCGTCCATCCCCTTGTCGCGGAAGTATTCGCCGATCGCGCAGCCCGCGTAGGGCGCGAGGTACCACTGCGCGGCGGGCGACGACGCCGAGGCGGCGACGATGATGGAATATTTCAACGCGTCGTACTTCCGCAGGGTTTCGGCGATCCTCACGATCTTCGACTCCTTCTGGCCGATCGCGACATAGATGCAGATCGGCGTGCGGCGGCCCTGGTCGTTCTTCTGGTTGAGGATCGCGTCGAGCGCGATGGCGGTCTTGCCGGTCGAACGGTCGCCGATGATGAGCTCGCGCTGGCCGCGGCCGATCGGGATCATCGCGTCGATCGCCTTGATGCCGGTATGCACCGGCGTGTTCACGGACTCGCGCTCGAGGACCGACGGCGCGCGCGCCTCGAGGTTGTTGCGCTGCGGCGCGCCGCCCTTCCTGAAGATCGGTCCCAGGCCGTCGAGCGGCTCGCCGAGGGGGCTCACCACGCGGCCGACAAGCTCGTCGCCGACCTCGATCGAAAGGACCTCGCCCGTGCGCTTCACGGTGTTGCCGACCTCGATCGCCAGGAAGTCGCCGAGGACGAGCGCGCCGATCGACTCCTCCTCGAGGTTGAGGGCGAGCGCGGTGCGCGGGCCTTTCGGCGTTTCAATGTTCAAAATTTCCTGGCTGACCGCGTTGCGCAGGCCGAGGATCCGGACGATCCCGTCGCCCACCTCGATGACGCGGCCGACTTCGGCCCATTCGGGTTTCTCCTTATATCCCTCTATTTCGCGCTTCAGTTTTTCGATGATGTCGTAGGACATGGGCCGTTAGTGTGTGTTGAATATGGTATCAAGCTTCCCCTTGAGCGATGCATCGAACTGCAGCTCGTCATTCACCGTGATGCGGACGCCGGCGATGAGCTGCGGGTCCGTGATCCGCTCGACGACATCGGTCGGCGTGAGGAACCGTGCGAGCTCCTTTTCCTGCGCAGGCGTCAGCCGCCGCGCCGCCGCAACCGTCACCTTGCGGACGCCGCTCGCGCCGCGCGCGAGCCGGGCCGCATGCTCGACGATGTTCGTGAGGTGCGCCTCGTCGCCGTTCCTGCGCACCAGCGCGAGGAAGTTCTTCGCGATCCGCGACGACTGCTCGGGGGTGAGCTTCGGCGAATCGGCGATCACTTCGGCGAGCGCCTTCGCGTAGATGTGGGCGGAGTATCTCATGGCTGTGATGCGCCCGCCTCCTTGACCGCGCGCGCGATCAGGGCGTCGTCGATGTCCTTCGGCGCAAGCTCAACCGTCTTCGCGATCGCCCGGCGGATCATGGCGACCGCCTCCTGCTCCATGCCCTGACGCGACTCCTCTTCGAGGGACTTGAGGCGCGCCTGGGCCGCCGCAAGCTCCTCGGCCTCCTTGCGCCGGGCTTCGGCGAGCATCCTCTCTTCGAGCTCCCTGGCCCGCGTCTCGGTCCGCTTGAGGATCGCGACCGCCTCGCCCTCCCCTTCGCGGATCTTCGCCATGCGTACCGCATCGGCCTCGACGAGGCGCCGGTCGGCCTCCGCGGCCTTCTCGAGCCCCGCTTCGATCCGTTCGCGGCGCTCGCGCATGAGGGCGAGCAGCGGCTTATAGGCGAACGCCCGGAGCGCGATGAGCAGCAGCGCGAAATTCACCGCCTGCGAGATGAGGAGGTGCCAGTCGATGCCGAGTTGGGAAATGAGTTCCTGCATGCTGGGGTTTCGTGCGACTGCCGACGGACGGGATGCGGGGCTTACGAGACGAACTTGATGATGAGCGCCATGACAAGCGCATAGATCGCGATGGCTTCGGCGAACGCGATGGCGAGAATCGCCATGGTCTGCACTTTCGATGCGGCCTCGGGGTTGCGGCCGATCGCGTCGACCGCCTTCGAGCCGATGAGGCCGATGGCGAGCGCAGGCATGATGGTACCCATGCCGATCGCGGCTGCGGTTGCAAGCAAGCGGATGCTGGTGGTGTCCATGAAGGGTTGTCGTTGGTTAATGGGTTGCGACCTTTGCGTCGTGTCCTGCGTCATGAGGGGTGATGGCCATCGCCACGAAGACGAGCGTCAGCATGCCGAAGATGAAGGCCTGGATGAACCCCACGAAGATCTCGAGGAACATGAAGGGAAGCGGCACGAGGTAGGGCACGAGGAACGCCATGATGGCGAGCAGCACCTCGCCCGCGAACACATTCCCGAAAAGACGGAACGAGAACGAGATAATTCTAGCAAACTCGCCCACGAGTTCAAGGATCCCGATGAAGAAGTCGATCGGCCCCGTGAAGTTGAGGAAGACCCCGAGGCGCCCGCGCAGGCCGACGGCCGCGGCGCCGACGACGTTCACGAAGGTCACGGCGATGAGCGCGAGCGCGAGGGTGAAGTTGAGGTCGCTCGCCGGCGAGCGCAGCAGGGGCACGGAACCGCTCCCCTCCCGGACCACGATCGAGCTCACGCCGGGCAGGAGGCCCGACCAGTTCGAGATGAGCACGAAGAGGAAGATCGTGAAGACGAGGGGCAGGTACCGTTCCGACGTGCGCCGGTCGCCGAGGACCGAATCCATGAGCCCGAGCGCCCCCTCGAGGATCATCTCGAACAGGTTCTGCAGGGCCCCGGGAACGAGCTTGATGGTCTCGCGCAGGTGATAGGCCAGGCCGGCCAGAAAGAGCAGGACGAGCGTCGAAAGCAGGACCGCGTTCGTCACGGGCCATCCAGCGATCCGGAAAACCTGCTCGGCCTTCAGGGAAATTTCGAGCATACGGGGATAGTATAGCAGAACCTCCCGCAATTGTCAGCGTGCCGGGCTTCAGGGGTACTGATAGGCGCCCCGGTCCCAGGCGGACGGACTGCGGACGCTTCCCCGCAGGTCGGTGTCGAAGGGCGCCGCGAGCGGCACCCCGTCATTCAGGTGCGGCAGGAGCGTGTCGCTCGTGAGCCTGAAATCCTTCGCGGCGTCAGACACGAAGGGGTCGGCCGTCGACGACGGCTGATAGGAATCGTGCGGGCCGGCGAGCGCGGTCCCGCTGTGAATCCTGCCGATCACCGTGTTGTAGTCCTCGAACGAACCGGCGCCCGCGGGCATGAAGACGTAGCGGCTGGTCGATCCGCCGTTCGGGAAATAGAACAGGTTGTTCTCGACGGTGCCGAACGAGCGCGGGCTCACGAGGACGATCCCGTCGTGAAGCGAGTTCATGTCCGCGAACGTATTGCCATAGAAGAAGCCGTTCGTCGTGTCGTTCGCGCCGTTGTCGTCGCCGATGTCGGCGCTCACGCCGCAGCGGGGACCGATGGCCGGATTGGGGCTCGCAAGCGCGGCCTGCGAGCAGAAGAAGACGTTGTTGACCACATAAAGATGGTCCATCACGATGTCGCTCGTCTGGGCGCCGGTCGAGTTGATCACGGCGGTTCCGGTGATGTCCTCCCAGATGTCGTCGACGAAATAGGTCTGCGACGTCGCCTCGTTCGCGTTATAGCCGTTCTGATGGTTCGTCGCCGTGCTCCTCGTCTTCGCAAAGTAATTGCGGTCGAAATGGCAGTCGATGCAGCCGATGACGTTGAT
The DNA here is from genome assembly GCA_035541435.1 of Minisyncoccota bacterium. Lineage (GTDB taxonomy): Bacteria > Patescibacteriota > Minisyncoccia > UBA6257 > 2-01-FULL-56-20 > JAKAGE01. The sequence goes on from DATKNL010000012.1 coordinate 96,214, forward strand.
GCCTCCGGTGAAGTCGTGCATGTACGAGTCGTCGACATAGATGCTGTTCGCGAGCGACGACGCCCCATAGGCCGATCCATAGATGCCGATCGGGCCGTTGCCGCCCCCGTTCAGCGTGACGTAGGTCTGCGGGGTCGTGACGAGGGTCTCGTCGGAACCCGCCTGGGCATAGCTCACCGTCGTCCCGTTCACGGACGTGAGCGTCACGCCGTAGCCCGAGGACCCGGTGTTGAAATCCGTCGTCGATGCGCTATAGAGGTCGATGCGGTCCCCCGCCACCCAGGCCGGCGCTCCGGCAAGCGTGAGCGTGACGACGCCCGCCGCACGGTGCCCCGCGACGACGACCTCGCCGTACTGCGACGAGACGCCGTCGTACTCGATGTGCTTCAGCGTCACATTCGTGATCGCGCCGCCGCCGCATCCCGAGCTGTAGCCCACGTCGACGAACGTCGTGTGGTTGATCGTGCGCAGGACGATGCCATAGGGCCCGTTCGTGCTCGGTGTCACGGCCGGCGTCACGCCGTCGATCAGATAGTTGCTGCCGCAGATCATGAAGAAGTTCGCCGCCGGCTTCTGCGGGTCGGCGTTGGCCGTCTGCGTGAAGACGGCCTGATTCGTCCCGTACGATCCCTGCCAGCCGGCCACGCGTTCGGGGCTGCCCGGGCCGCCTGCGACCGCCTTATAGATGCGGACCGGCTTGTCGGGCGTGCAGTTCGTGTTCCACGTATGTCCGCCGGTCGTATAGTCGAACGTCCCGCCGGCGACATAATAGGTGACGCCGCAGGTGAGCGCCTGCGGGAAGTCGGCATAGGCGTTGTTCCAATCGAGGCCGCGGCGCGTGCCGGTCCCGCCCGAAACGACATAGCAGCTGCCCTGCTTCTCGCACGACTGGTTGACGGACGTGAAGGCGGCGACCGACATGTTCCAATAATCGGCGAATCCCGAAACCGCGGTCGCGGCATAGCTGCCGGCGGATCCCGCGACCATGTCCTCGAAGAATCCCCGGTCATAGAGCGACGACGAGGTCGAGAGCCGCATCGTGAATCCGGTCCCCGGCGTGAACGTCCCCGAGCTCTTGCTCGCATTGCCGCCGAAACCGAGGATGAGCTCGCCCGGACCGACGGTCACGACCGCGGGCGACGCGAGCGCCGTGATCTTCGAAGCGGGATTCGGGCTGGTCGATGCCGCGTCGAAGGGTTCGAGCTGGCTCAGTCCGGCGTATTCGGCGCAGATCAGCGCGCCGCGCGGGCTGTTGTCGGGCTGGACCTGGATGACGTCGGACGATCCTGCGCCCGCGACCGCATACCACACCGTGACGTTGCCGAGGGCGGGCGACGTGCCGTTCCACACCTGTTTTTTCGTAAAGGCCGAACCGAGCGAATCGCTCACCGCCGGCACGTTGTTGTAACTCGATTCCTGGAACACGGCGATGATGAGGTCGCCCGCGTGCACCGGCTGATTGAGCGAGCATTGATAGGTGGAACCGAAGACGCCCCATGACGCGTTGCCCTGCACGAACGAGATGCCGCCGGGCGTCGGGTTGGGTGTCGGGGTCGGGGTCGGGGTCGGCGTCGGACCCGATCCGGCGTTCCCAACGGTGACCGCGACCGTGCGCGACGTTGCCCGGTTGCCGGCCGCGTCGAAGGCGACCGCTTGCAGCGCATGCGATCCGTTCGCGGCGCCGGTCGTGTTCCACGAGAACGCATACGGCGGGACGGCGACCGCGCTGCCGAGGTTCGCTCCGTCGAGCACCCACTGCACCTGCGTCACACCGACGTTGTCGGATGCCGCAGCCGCAAGGCTCACGACGCCCGAAAGCGAAGCTCCCTGGGCCGGTGCTGTGACCGAGATGATGGGAGGAATCGTGTCAGCCGGCGTTCCGCCGCCACCGCCCGATCCCCCGCCGGAATTCCCGCCGCCACCTCCGCCCGTCGAACCGCCGCCTGATCCGCCCCCGCCGCCTCCCGTCGAAGGCGTCGGCGTTCCGGACGGAGTCGGCGTCGGTATGGGCGTCGGGGTCGGCCCGGACGGCGCGGGCGCATCAAGGATCGCGATATCGGCGTTCATCGCTGCGAGCGTGCGCGGACCGACCGCGCCATAGCCGTTCGTGAGGGGCGCACCCGAGCAGACGATCCCGCGCGCGCACTGATAGCGCGCCACGGCAGCCTGCGTCGCGGCGTCATAGGCTCCGGTCGGATAGGTGTTCGGCAGATATCCCTCGTGAACAAGGAACGTCTGAATGCGCGCGACGTTCGTCGTGTCCGACGATCCCGGCCGGAGCGTTGCCGTCACATAGGCAAACGGCGTGCCCGGTCCGGGGGGCGGCGTTCCCTGCCCCGTTCCCGATCCCGATCCCGCCTGCAGCGCGGCGAGCTTGGCCTCGAGGGCGAGAAGCTGCGCTTCAAGGGACTGGATGAGCGCCAACAGGCTCGACGTCGATGCCGACGACGTTCCGCCGCCTGCCGGCGCGGCGGCGAGCTGGGCGTTGATCGATGCGCGCGTGCGCGGCCCGACCCATCCATAGCCGAGGCCGCCCGGGCAGACGATGCCGTTCGCGCACTGATAGCCGCCGACGGCCTGCATGGTCGCCGCGTCATAGGCGCCCGAAACGAACCCGCCCGCCGGCGCAAAGCCGTGGGCGGCAAGGAAGTCCTGCAACGTGGCGACCGATGCGTCGTCGGTGCTGCCGGGCGCAAGATTGGACGTCAGGCTCCCTGCGGCGCGGGCGCGAGGGGCGCCTGCGGTGAGCACGGCCGCCGTGAGCGCCGCAACGACGGCGCCTGCAGCGAACAGGCCGAGAATTATCGCAAGGGTAGGGCGATTTCGCATCTCCGTCCCTCTATTATATCACCTTCCGTGCGCACGGGCCGCGCGCTACGGCGAAACGCCGTCGAGGCAGACGTTGAACGCCTCGACCTCGTCGTTATATTGCGCGACTTCCTGCTTGAGCTGCGCGCCGAAGGCGTTGTACTGGGTGGCGAGCGCGTTATAGGCCGCGACTTTGTCGTTGTAGTCCTCGCCGTATTTCGGCTGCTCTGCGTTTATCGCCGCGTTCTGCTCCGCAAGCGTCGACGCCATCTGGTTGAGCTGCGCCTCGCCGTTGTCGATCGTCACCTTGAGCGCCGGGTCGGGTTCGGGACAGTCCGACGCCGGACGGCCGAACACCTGAACGGCGATCCATGTCGACTGGCCCTCATAGACGCCTTTGCGCACGGCGACGCCGATCTCGGTATACTGCCGGCTCAGGATGTTCTCGCGGTGACCCTCGCTCGCCATCCACGCGTTCACGACGTCCTGGTCACCCGCGAAGTTGCCGAGCGCGAGGTTCTCGCCAAGGGCGAGATAGGCGTAGTTCACGTCGCTCGCAACCGTAAGCGCGCTCTCGCCCGTCGGCGAAACGTGCGCGAAGTACTGCTTGGCGAACATGTCGTCGAGCCGCAGCAGCGCGACGTCGTCGAGGATCTGGTTCTCGGCGAGCGGCGGCAGCGGCGTCGACGTCGCGGTTGCGCGCTCGACGTTCGTGTCGTCGATCACGCCCTCGATGGTCAGCACGCCGGCGCCCGACGCGAATCCCTTCGTGCCGGTCGCCGCCAAAGGCGGTGGCGCCGCGAACTGCTTCTCGGCCTGGGTCACCGCGAACTGCCCGATCGAGTCGGACAGGATCGAGAACTCGTTGATCGACGTGTAATGGAAGAACAGCCACAGCCCGACGCCCGAGCCCGCGATCACGACGGCAAGCAGGATCAGTCGATTCCTTGCGCGCTGCCGGTAATGGTCCTCGTTCATGGGTCGTTTCGGGCGGTGCGGGGAGCGCGTCGGCGGACGGCTAGTTCCTCAGGTAGCGCCGGACGGCGAAGAAGCTCGACAGGGCGCCGACCACGACGCCGAAGAGGAGCTCATAGAGGAGCAGCTGCGGCAGGTGCATCGAGAAATAGCCGAACAGGTTGAGTCCCGGAATGAACGAATCGAGATAGGGATTCACCAGATAGACGGCAGGCGCCGCGATGATCAGGCTCGCGACCGCCGCGATGGCGCCGCAGATCATGCCCTCGATGACATAGGGCCCGCGCACCATGCTGTTCGAGGCGCCCACGACGCGCATGATGCCGATCTCGTCCCGGTTCGAATAGATGGCGAGCCGGATCGTGTTGAAGATGACGAGCCCCGCGACGATCACGAGCAGCAGCGTCACGACGAACCCGCCGGTCTCGACGTTGCGCACGATCGTGGCCAGGCGGTCGATGACCTGCTGGTTCTCGGTGTAGCTCACGTTGTCGATATAGGGCTTGAGGTTCGGCGAGTCGAGATAGTCGGCGATCGCGCCGTACTGGCTCGGATCCTTCGCCTTGACGTCGAGCGACGCCTCAAGCGGGTTCGTGTCGAGCTCGCTGATCGCCTGCGAGATCGACGGGTCGTTCGCATGGTTCGCCTGGAAATCCGCCATCGCCTGGTCGCGCGACACATAATTCACGCTCGCGACCTGCGACAGGCTCTCGAGCGACTGCTGGATGCTGAGGATCTGGTCCTCGGAGGTGTTGGTATTGAAATAGACGCTGATGTCGATCTTGTCCTGGATGGACGCCGACGCGGCCTTCGTCACGACGCCGAACATGATGAGCGCGGCGAAGACCGTGAGCGCGACCGTCATGATGGCGACCGTCGCCGTCGAGAGCCAGCCGTTCCGCCAGAAGTTCTTGAACCCGTAATGGAAGATACGCGAGATGACCGTGACCATGTTAGACGAGGATGTATTTGCCTTTCTTTTCGTCGCGGACGATGCGGCCCTTGTCGAGCGTGATCACGCGGCGCTCGAGCGAGTTGATCACCTCGCGGTCGTGCGTCGCGAGGAGCACCGTCGTGCCGAGCTGGTTGATCTTCTCGAGGAGCTTCATGATCTCGAACGTGTGGAACGGGTCGAGGTTGCCGGTCGGCTCGTCGGCGATGATGACCTCGGGCCGGTGGATCATCGCGCGCGCGATCGCGACGCGCTGCTGCTCGCCGCCCGACAGCTCGTTCGGGAAGTTCTTCGTCTTGTCGCCGAGGCCCACCATGTCGAGCACCTGCGGCACGAGCTCGGCGATCTCGCGCTGGGGCCGCCCGGCCACCTCGAGCGCGAACGCCACGTTCTCATAGGCGTTCTTCGTCGGGAGGAGCCGGAAATCCTGAAAAACTACGCCGATATGGCGCCTGAAGGCCGGCAGGTCGTTGTCCCGAAGCTTGTTCACCTCGTATTGCCCGAAAAAAACGCGCCCCTTCGAGGGCCGTTCCTCGCCGATGAGGAGCTTGATGATCGTGGACTTGCCCGCGCCGGACCGTCCCGCGAGCGAGACGAACTCGCCGGGATCTATTTCGAAATCGACTTCCTCGAGCGCGGCGCCGTGGCCCGCATATTTTTTCGATACGCCCTGAAAGACAATCATGCGCGTTTTCTTATTATATCATATCGCTACCGTTCGAGCATCGCTTCGATGAAGCGATCGATATCCCCCGCAAGCACTTCGTCGACGCGCGACGTCTCGACGTCGGTGCGGTGATCCTTCACGAGCTGGTACGGGTTGAGCACGTACGAGCGAATCTGGTTCCCCCACTCCGGCTTCACCTTCGTGCGCAGTGCGCCGACCTCCTCGACCTTCTCCTTTTCCATCAGCTGGAACAGTTTCGCCTTGAGCAGACGCATCGCGTTCTCGCGGTTCTGCTGCTGGCTCCGCTCGACGCGCGAACTCACCGCGATGCCAGTCGGCAGGTGCACGATCCGCACGGCGGTCTCCACCTTGTTCACGTTCTGGCCGCCCGGACCGCCGGCGCGGGAGAGCTCGAGTTTGAGATCCGATTCGGGGATGACGAGCTTCGACTCCTCGAGCGGCGGCAGGTCGGGAACGACCTCGACGAGCGCGAACGACGTATGGCGCAGCTTTTTCGGGGAGAACGGCGAGATGCGGACCAGGCGGTGCACGCCCGATTCGTGCTTCAGATAGCCGAAAGCGTGGTCGCCCTTGATCTCGATCGTGCGCGAGCGGATGTTGTCGTCGATCACGCGGATCTTCCAGCCCCGGGCCTTGGCATAGCCTTCGTACATGACACCGAGCATCCGCGCCCAGTCCTCGGCGTCCTCGCCGCCCGCTCCCGGAAAGACCGACAGCACCGCCGCCTGGGCGTCATAGCGCCCGGTGAACAGCTCGTCGCGCTCGAATTCGCGGAACATCCGCTTGATCTCGTGGAAGCGGTCCTCGAAGCCGGGGTCGTTCGCCTCAAGTTCGAGAATGCCGTCCTCGATCGCCTTGAACTTCGCGATCTTGTCGTTCAGCACGCCCAGCTCGCGGATCTTCGCGTCGGCCGCCTCGCGATTCTTCCAGAATTCCGGCGACGACATTTCCGCCGTCAGTTCTCCGGCGCGGCGCTCCTTCGCCGGAATGTCAAAGACGCCCGCCGAGCCGGCGGGCTTCGTCCTTCAGCTGCTCAAGCGATTCGATGGTCTTCATGGTTTTCGATCAATCAATAGGAAACCGGCTTTTCTTTGTCGAGACGCTCGTCGGCCGACATGTTCCGGTGATGCTTCTCCATGCGGAACCGAAGCTCGGCCAGATCCCACTCGATATCGTCGGCGTCCTTGCCTTTGACGACATGGCCTTCGGCGACGGCGGCTTTCGCCATCCGGTCGATCACCGCGAGCTCTTCCGCCGTATAACCCGCCCTGCGCTGCTCCCGCTTTTCGCGTTCGCGCGCCTTGCGCGCTTCCATCGCCTTGCGCAACGCCTCGACGTCACCGCCTCGTTCGGGCAACGGCATCCGTTCGTTCATGGTTTCAGTATAGCACCTATATGAGCCGATGAGAGGAGTTGAACCTCCAACCTCTCCCTTACGAAGGGATTGCTCTGCCATTGAGCTACATCGGCATGTGGACCTAGCGAGAATCGAACTCGCGTCTTTTCGATGCCATCGAAATATTCTACCATTGAACTATAGGCCCTGGCCGAACAAATTCCTGATTACCTCCAGCTCATTATATATTTCCGTCGAGAAATAATCTACCTTGAAAACGCCCTTATAGTCAATTTTCCGTGTCGGTTTTCCGATCGTGCGCGGATCGATCCTGCTTTTATAGAGTTGCCGCGGCGGTATGCTTGAAACCGCAGACCAATACCGTTCCAGCGCTGCAATATCCTGATCGGCACGGCACTGCACGGTTCCCCTGAACTTTGCCTCATCGAGACGATAACATTTTCTCAAAAGCAATAGGTAGGTTCTTATCAAGGCGGGGTCTGAGTTGCCAAGCGTGAGATTCCGACAGCTCTTGCCGCCCTCGCACCAGTAGATCATGGCGAGGGATATCTTGGCTACGTCATCATTTTTCGCCACGTCGATCAAATAGCTGGATCGCGAACGAATTTCGTCATCCCGAAGAATGCCAATTTTTCGACGTGAAATAACCGATTTCGCACGTGCAATCAGCAATTTCTTTTTTAAACGTTCTGCCAATTTCCCTCGTTCCTCATCTGACAATTCAAGTTCCGAAAGCCAATCGGACAACGTGCCCCGGGGGATTGCCACCCCGAGCACCGCTCTGATGTCGGCATAAGAGTTACCTTCGCGGCGAAGCGCGATGGCGCGTTCCTTGTATTCGCTGAATCGTTGCCGTAATTTCATCTTTCAATCATCATTCTAACCCGCCTCCCATGCAACATTTCTTTTAGAAATTTTTAATGATTAGAAAGAGCGGGTTGCCCCTTCGGCGGCGATCCTCTATAGTGAACCCGTATCGCCCTCGTAGTTCAACGGATAGAACTATTCCGTCCTAAGGAAGAGATGGGGGTTCAATTCCCTCCGAGGGCACAGTCTGGGAAGTCCTTTCGGGAACCGCGTCGCGGCCTGCTGGCCGCGCGCTTTCTCTCGCCGCCTCCGCGGCTCCGAGGCATTCCCGAAAGGACTTCCCAGCCTGTGCCTTGTGCGATGTAATCGAACGGGAATCTTGACGTATCCCCATCTTCATCCTAGGGTGAAGATGCTTTTCCGCGAATACCGGGAAGCCCTGCGGAATCCCGCAGGAACGTTCGTTTACAAGAAAGGTGAATCACATGTCTGCGAATACCAGACCGGCGAAAGATACCACAAAGAAAGTCGAACTCTGCCTGCTTTTCACCAATGCCGTTGGGCTCATCGAGAAGGGCGCCCGTTCGACGATCATGATCGACGAACTTCTCAGCGCGCTTCAGCTGTTTAAGCAGGGTAAGCTGGGAACCGTACTCCCCATGGCTTCGGAATACTCGCTGCGGGGCGTATTGGAACGGCGCTTAGCCACCCGTCAGAAGATGAGAATGATCGGAACGGAAGCCATCTACGAAGAGATACTCGACCGGCTACCTAAGCGTATCCAGAGAGGCCTCGCCTATGCCGGTATCCGAACTCTCCAACAACTCCTTGAGAACGATCCGTTCAATTTCCAAAAGATAAAGGGCCTCGGAGAAAGGTCGGTCGACACGATCGAAGAAACGTTGAGAGGGTATGGAATTGGACTCCGCATGGATGCCGACGCGCTCCGCCAGCTTTTCTCTGGCATCGGATCGGGACCGCTCGCCGCTTCGTAATCACCTTTCACGTTCGGATTCGGCCGTTCTTCGGAACGGCCATTTTGTTTATGACGATTCGCCCGAAGAAATCCATTCGAGGGCTCTCGGAGCTCGCGAAGGCGAGCGAGAGCTGAGCAGTTTTGCGCAACAGCGCAAAACTGCGTACCTCGAAAAGAAAGAGGGAGGGGGTTAGGATTCCTTCTCCAAATCCTCCAAGAGCTTTTTCGCCTTCGCGCCCGGCTTCTTCGGCGCCTTTATGATGAAGCTCACAAGCAGGTCGCCGCGGCTGCCGTTGCGCGAGCCGATGTGCGGCATGCCTTCGCCGGGGACCCTCAGGTTGTCCTTCATGTTGAAGCCCGCCGGAATCTCGACGGCGATCCTGCCGCCCGAAATCGTCGGCACCTCGATCTTCTTGCCAAGAAGAAGTTCGATCACGGGAACGTTCGCGTGCACGAGCAGGTCGCTCGCGTGCCGTTCGAACGTGGCATGCGCCCTGACCCGGACGCGCACGTACAGGTCGCCCGCAGCCGCGCCGCGCTCGCCCGCCTCTCCCATCCCCTGGATCTTGATCAGCTGGCCGTCCTCGATGCCGGGCAGGATCTGCACCGTCACGTCGCGGTCGCTCTCGGTGCGGCCCGCGCCCTTGCAGACCGAGCAGGGCTTCTTCGGCACCTCGCCGGAGCCGTGGCATTTCTCGCACACCTTCACCTGCGAGAAGCTGCCGAAGAACGTGCGGCGCTGTTCGCGGATCTCGCCCTGGCCGGCGCAGGTCGAGCACTGCTCGAACGCGCTGCCCGGCTCGGCGCCCTTGCCGCTGCACTTGGCGCACTGCACGAACGTGCGCAGGCGCACGCTTTTCGAAATCCCGCGGAACGCCTCTTCGAGCGTGACCTGCTCCTGGATCTCGAGGTCCGAGCCCTTTTCATAGGTGCGCCGGCGGGGCCTCACGCCGAGGCCCTCCATGAAGCTGTCGAAGATGTCGCCCAGGTCGCCCATCTCGCCCATGTTCTGAGGATCGAAACCGAACCCGAACCCTTCGGGAAACCCGCCCCACTGCGCGCCGCCCGGAAAGCCGCCGCTCATGGGTTCCGCGGTCCCGAACCGGTCATAGTTGGCCCTCTTTTTTTTGTCGGAAAGCACCTGATAGGCTTCGTTGATCTCTTTGAACTTGCCGGCATCGCCTCCCGCCTTGTCGGGGTGGTACTGGTGGGCCAGCTTGCGGTAGGCCTTCTTGATCTCGTCTTCGGTTGCGGTCCGGGCGATGCCCAGGATGGTGTAATAGTCCTTCATGGTTTTGTTTTACAGAGTATTACGCAGTATAGCAAGGATTTATTAAATCCAGATTAATACCCGATGATCTCCTTGGTCTGGGTGACCTCGGTAATCTTCATAAAACCGGTCGCGAGGAGGATCTCATAGAAGATGAGCGAGACGAACTGCGCGACCCAGACGAAGACGATGCCGAGCGTGCGAAGCGCGAAGAACAGCACTACGCCCCAGCCGATCGCGAACCAGGTCGGGCCTTCCGCCTGCCATGCCTGAAGCATGCCGACGAAGAAGTTATAGAAGGCGTCGCTCGTCGGGGCGGTCGGGGGTACCGGCGCGGACGAGGGCGTCGAGGTCGAGATGGTGCCGACCGGAGCCGTCGCGCCCGAGCTTGTGGCCGCGGTCGACGACGGCGAGACGCCGAAGCTGTGCTCGATCTGCGTCGTCGCGGCCGTGAGGGTGTTCGTCTGCTCCTGAGAGGACATCGCCTGGAAGTTCGGGTTGTTCTGCAGCTCCATCTTCGCCAGGCTTGTCGCGAACGACTGGAAGTCGCCGTTCAGCGAGATGTTCGGATAGAAGCCGCTCACGAACCCCGTCGACCAGTCGAAGAACTTCCGGAAGCTCCCCTGCGAGATGAGCACGGTGCTCGGGCCGATGTTCGGCACGTAGACGAGGATCATGAAGAGCAGGGCGGCGGTGGCGAACTTGCCGAGCACGCTGCCCGTCGTCCTGAAGAACTGGATCTCGATGCTGTTCGCGATGTCGGACCGGCCGGCGAGATAGCCCCACGCGAGGATCGCGAAAACGACGACTCCCGTCACGAGCACGATCTCGAGTGCGGCATGGGTGAAGAACGCCATTGCTGCGACCGATTCGAGGATGAGGACGAGCAGCCGCCGCGAGACGCTCTTCATGAGGAACGTCTCGACGACCTCGAGGACCGCCCAGAGGAGGAGGGCCGCGATAAGCCAGGCGATGGAGAGCCCCGTGGTCAGGTAGCGGAAGAAGGCATAGCCGAAGACCCCCGCTGACGCGACCGCAACGATGTCGACGATAATCGACTTATAGAAACCGGGGGCCGAAAGGACGCTATTGAACTTCGCCTGGTCGATCAGGTTCTGGCTGCGGGCCTCCCCCGCCATCACCTGTTTGAGGTCCACCATTGTTCTTATTATAGAACGCCTGGCCGATTTTTTGAATCTCGGCGCTGAGCGCCTCGGTCGCCGCCTTGATGGCGGCCCCGTCCTCGCCCGCCTGGGCCTTCTTCAGGGCCTCGATCTTCTCGGTGATGGCGGCCTTGATGTCGGCCGGCACCTTGTCCCCGGCGTCGCGAAGCGACTTCTCGGCGAGATAGGTCATCGATTCCGCCTGGTTGCGGATCTCGACGAGCTCCTTCTTCCTGGCGTCCTCGGTCGCGTGTTCGGCGGCCTCCTTCTTCAGGCGCTCGATTTCGTCCTTGGACAGGTTGGTCGACGCCTCGATCTTGACCGACTGCGTCTTGCCGCTCGCCTTGTCCTTCGCCGAGACGTTGAGGATGCCGTTCGCGTCGATGTCGAACGTCACCTCGACCTGCGGCACGCCGCGCGGCGACGGCGGGATGCCGTCAAGGATGAACTTCGCAAGCGTCTTGTTGTCGGCCGCCATCGGGCGCTCGCCCTGCAGCACGTGCACCTCGACGGACGTCTGGTTGTCGGCCGCCGTCGAGAACGTCTGCGTCTTCGCCGTCGGCACGGTCGTGTTCTTCTGGATCATGGGCGTCGCCACGCTGCCGAACGTCTCGATCGCGAGCGTGAGCGGCGTGACATCGAGTAGTAGGATGTCCTTCACGTCGCCCTGCAGGATGCCGGCCTGCACCGCGGCGCCGACCGCGACGACCTCGTCGGGATTGATACCCTGGTGCGGGTCCTTGCCGAAAAGCTTCTTCACCGCCTCCTGGATCGCCGGCATGCGCGTCTGGCCGCCGACAAGGATCACCTCGTTGATCTCCGCGAGCTGGAATCCGGCGCCCTTCGGGGCCGCGGCCGTCACCGTCTCGCGGGTGAGGTTCACCGAATGGTCGACGAAGTCCTGCACGAGCGCCTCGAGCTTGGCGCGCGAGAGCTTCATCACGAAGTGCTTCGGGCCGTTCGCGTCGGACGAGATGTAGGGAAGGTTGATCTCGGTCTCGTTCGCGGTCGAGAGCTCGTGTTTCGCCTTCTCGGCGGCCTCTTTCAGGCGCTGCAGCGCGAGCGGGTCCTTCGAGATGTCGATCCCCTCCTGCTTGCGGTATTCGTCGACGAGGTATTCCTGGATCTTCTTGTCGAAGTCGTCGCCGCCGAGATGCGTGTCGCCGCCCGTCGCCTTGACCTCGACCGTGTCCTCGCTCACCTCGAGCACCGAGATGTCGAACGTGCCGCCGCCGAAGTCATAGACGACGATCTTCTCGTTCTTGTGCTTGTTGAGGCCATAGGCGAGCGCGGCCGCCGTCGGCTCGTTCACGATGCGGCGCACCTTGAGTCCGGCGATCTCGCCGGCGTTCTTCGTGGCCTGCCGCTGCGAGTCGTCGAAATAGGCGGGAACGGTGATCACCGCCTCCTCCACCTTCTCGCCGAGCTTCGCCTCAGCGTCCGCCTTGAGCTTCGCAAGTACCATCGACGAGACTTCCTCCGGCGAATACCACTTGTCGCCGAGCTTCACCTGCACGCTCCCATTCGGGCCCTCCTGCAATTCATAGGGAAGCCAGGCCCGGTCGCGCTGCACTTCGGGATCGCTCCACGTGCGCCCGATGAGCCGCTTCACCGAGAAGATGGTGTTCTTCGGGTTCGTGACCGACTGCCGCTTCGCAAGAAGCCCGACGAGCCGCTCGCCCGACTTCGAGATCGCGACGATCGAGGGCGTCGTGCGGTTGCCCTCGGCGTTCTCGAGGATGCGCGGCTCGCCGCCCTCCATGACGGCGACGGCCGAGTTCGTGGTCCCCAGGTCGATTCCAATGATTTTTGGCATGTCAATTATTATTTAATAAAGTTTTAACGACATTATTTCTCTTTGCTCAGGATCACGCGGGCCGGCCGCAGGACCTTGTCGTGGAGCCGGTAGCCGGGCTCGATCATCTCGACCACCGTGCCGGGCGGCTTGTCGGATTCGACCGCCGAGAGCGCCTCGGCGACGGCGGGGTCGAACGGATCCCCTTCCTTGAGATCGATCTTCTGCAGTCCGCGTTTCTTCAGAATGTCCTCAATCTGCGTGCGGATCAGATAGACGCCCTTCTCGACGGGGCCGTTCTTCTCGAGGGCGCGCAGGCCGAGATCGAAGTTGTCGAGCACCGAGACGAGGTCCCTGATGAGGTCTTGGCTGCCGTACTGCGCGACCTCTTCGAGATGCCGCATCTCCTCTTTGCGATAGTTGATGAAGTCGGCTTTCGCGCGCTGCCATCCGGCAAGGTACTCGTCGCGCTGCTTCTCGGCGGCCGCAAGCCGCTCGTCGAGGCTTCCGCCTGCCGATGCCGACGGTTGCGACGGCGGCTGAGCCGCTCCGTTTCCGTCATGCTTATCCTGCTTGTCGTAATTGTCGTCCATGGTCGTTAAAGGTTTTTGAAAATCCTGATCGTCTTCCTGTAATCCATCCGCTTTGGGCCGATCGCGAAGATCGAGATCGTCATGTCGCCCACCTGATAGTTGCCGCCGACGACCGACAGGTTCTCGCTCCTCGTCACCGGGCTCTTGCGGCCGATGAACACCTTGGGGCCGTCGGTGCCGATCTTCGGCGCGGCGCGCGGCACCCGCTCGTCGACTTCCTCGAAGTCGTGGATCACCGAGCGGATCGCGGCGCGGTCCTCCCAGTCGAGCCGGTCGACGAGCGCCTCGAGGCCCGCCTTCCAGACCGCCTCGCGCGCGCAGTCCGCCGCGACGCTCAGGAGGCCGAGCTCGGCCGAGAGCCGCTCGAGCAGGTCGGGCCACGCCCGCTCCTCGAGGAGCTCCCGCATCGTGTATTCGCGGGAGGGCGGCTCTTTGGCCATGGCCCGCGTCGCGAAGAACTCATAGCCCACGTCGGTCGGGACCCGTCCCGCCGAATGGTGCGGCTGGGCGAGATACCCTTCGCGCTCGAGCTCGTCGAGCTCGAGGCGGATCATGGCCGGCTTGATGCCGAAATCATAGCGGTCATAGAGCGATCCCGAACTCACCGGCTCGCCGGCCGTAATGAATTCCTGGATGAGCGCCTCAAGGATGTCAGCCTGCCGTTCGTTCATCATCAGGGTCAATTATAGCTCGATTAGCAGTCAGGTCAAGGGAGTGCCAGTGTGCATATCCGTTGCCCCCACATGGTAGAATGATCCTATGGACATCAAGAAGGGCAAGGGCGTGCAGTGGATCGACATCCACAAGCCGAGCGAGAAGGAGCTGCAGTGGCTCGAGGCCCAATACGACATCCATCCGGTGATCATCGACGAGCTCCGGGGGCCGTCGGCGCGCGCCCGGGTGGAGGTCTATAAGCACTACATCTACTTCGTCTATTATTTCCCGCTGTACGACAAGGAGGACGAGGCGTCGATCCGCACCGAGATCGACTTCATCGTCACGAAGGACACCCTCGTCACCGTGCGCTATGAGAACATGCGCGACGTCTATGACGGGTTCAGCGTCGCCCACGCGACGACGACCCTCGAGATCATGTACCGGCTGATCGAGCACCTCATCGCTTTCCAGGAGCGGCAGCTCCGGCACGTGCGCGAAAAGGTTGAGGCGGTCGGCAAGGAGATCTTCAAGGACCACGAGCTCGAGGTGCTGCAGCGCATCACCTATGTGAAGCGCGACATCTCGGAATACCGCATCGTCGTGCGCCTGCAGGAACCGATCCTCCGCTCGCTCGTGGCGAACGGCCGGACGTTCTGGGGCGGCGACGCCGACGTCTATCTGAACGACCTCATGGGCGACCAGCTCAAGGTCGTGAACCAGCTCGAGGATTACCGCGAGGCGATCTCTGACTTCGAGGACACGAACAACCAGCTCATGAACCTCAAGATCAACAGCGTGATGAAGACGTTCACGTCGCTCTCGTTCCTCACCTTCCCGTTCATGCTCCTCGCCGCGCTCTTCAGCATGAACACGCGCGACACGCCCCTCATCGGCCTGCCGCACGCGTTCTGGATCGTCTTCGGCACGATGGCGACCGCGATGATCGTCCTCAGCGCCTATTTCAAACGCAAGGGTTGGTTCTGAACCCGCACGATGCATGATCAAGATCTACAACACGCTTTCGGGCGCTAAGGAGCCGCTCCCCGACCAGAAGAAGCTGCGGCTCTTCGTGTGCGGCCCGACCGTCTATGACTATCAGCACATCGGGAACGCGCGCACCTATGTGTTCTTCGACTTCTTCGCGAAGTACCTGCGCGCGCAGGGGTACGACGTCTTCTATCTGCAGAACATAACCGACGTCGACGACAAGATCATCAGGCGCGCCGCCGAGGAGCACGAGGATCCGGCGGACCTCGCCAAGCGCTACACGAAGGCCTATCTCGAGGACATGAAGGCGCTCGGCATCGACGCCGTCACGAAGTACGCGCCGGCGACCGACTTCATCACGCAGATCGCGGCCCAGGTCGAGCGGCTGATCGAGAAGCGCTACGCCTACAGGATCGAGGACGATGGCTGGTATTTCGACATCGCGAAATTCCCCGACTATGGCAAGCTCTCGCACCGCACCGCCGCGCAGGCCGAGGACTCGGTGTCGCGCATCGACGAATCGGTCGGCAAGCGCAACAAGGGCGACTTCTGCCTGTGGAAGTTCTCGTCGAAGGCCGGCCGCGCCGCGGGCGCCGAACCCTCGTGGACGACGCAGGTGGGCGAAGGCCGTCCCGGCTGGCACATCGAGGACACGGCGATCTCGGATTATTTCTTCGGACCGCAATACGAGATCCACGGCGGAGGCGTCGACCTGAAGTTCCCCCACCATGAAGCCGAGATCGCCCAGCAGGAAGCGGCATCGGGCCGCGAACCGTTCGTGCGCTACTGGGTCCACACCGGACATGTGCTCGTAGAAGGGAAGAAGATGTCGAAGAGCCTCGGCAACTTCGTGACGACGCGCGACTTCCTCGTGAGCCATCCGCCCGAGCTCCTCCGCTGGATCACGTTCACGAGCCATTACCGCTCCCCCGTCGACTTCTCCGAAACGCTTGCCGCCCAGGGGACGGCCGCCATGAACACGCTCGGGTCGTTCCTCGCGAAGCTCGACCGCACGGACGGCAGGACCGACGCCGACGCCGAACGCGCCGCGGCGGTTTTCACGGCGAAGTTCCACGAGGCCCTTGCGGACGACCTCAACACCCCGGCCGCCATCGCGTCCATGTTCGAATTCATGGCCCGGTTTCAGACGAACATCTGGTCGCTCCGCGCATCCGAGGCGCGCATGATTAAAAAATCCTTAAAAGCCGCCCTCGACACCTTCGGCATCTCGCTGCCGTCGCCCAAAATCCCGGCCGAAGTCGAGCGAATGGCCAAGGAACGCGAGAAGTTCAGAAAGAGTAAACAGTTTGTTCAGGCCGACGCCTTGCGCGAGCGGCTGGGCAGCGTAGGATATGAAATTGAGGACACGCCCCAGGGATACTTCCTGTGGCCCAGGCCTTGATTCATGCCCATCCCCAAGAAAACCGACCTCAAAGTGCCGCCTCAGAACCTCGAGGCGGAGCAGAACGTCCTCGGAAGCCTCCTCATCGACAAGAACGCGATCTTCCGGATCGCGGACCAGCTGACCGCCGACGACTTCTATGTGCCCGCGCATGCGAGGATCTTCGAGGCGATCGTATCGCTCTATGAGAAGCGCCAACCGATCGACGTGCTCTCGCTCACGACCTTCCTCAAGGACCGCGAGACGCTGAAGGACGTCGGCGGGTCCGCCTATCTCGCCGAACTCACGAACCACGTGACGACCGCGTCGCATGTCGCGCACTACGCCGGGATCGTGCGCGACAAGAAGGTGCGCCGCGACCTCATCAAGGCGTCGGCCGAGATGGCCGAGAGCGCCTTCGAGACCGGCCAGGACATCGACGACCTGCTCGACGACAACGAGCAGAAGATCCTCTCGATCTCGCAACGCTCGCTCCCCCAGAACTTCGTCGCGCTGAAGGACGACCTCGTCACCGCCTATGAGCGCATCGCGTCGCTCCACGAGGGCGGCGGCAAGCTGCGCGGCGTGCCGACCGGGTTCCCCGAGCTCGACGAGACTCTTTCGGGCCTTCAGAAGTCCGAGCTCATCATCCTCGGCGCGCGGCCGTCGGTCGGCAAGACGTCGCTCTGCCTCGACATCGCCCGCAACGCCGCGAAGGCCGGCCACACCGTCGGCATCTTCTCGCTCGAGATGTCGCGCGAACAGCTGCAGGACCGCATCATCGCCGCCGAATCCGGCGTGCCGCTCTGGCACATCCTCACGGGACGCCTGAGCGACCACACCGAGCTCCCGATCATCCAGGAGTCCCTCGACCGCCTTTCGCAGATCAAGCTCTTCATCGACGACTCGCCGTCGCTCAACGTTTTGCAGATGCGGTCGATGGCGCGCCGGCTGCAGGTGGAACACGGCCTCGACCTGCTCGTGATCGACTACCTGCAGCTCATCCGCCCGCGCGTGAACTTCGAAAGCATGGTGCAGCAGATCACCGAGATCTCCCGCGGCCTCAAGGCGCTCGCCCGCGAGCTCAAGGTGCCCGTCGTCGCGCTCTCGCAGCTCTCGCGCGGCGTCGAGCAGCGCGACCACAAGATCCCCCGCCTTTCCGACCTCCGCGAATCGGGTTCGATCGAACAGGACGCCGACATCGTCATGTTCATCTATCGCGACGAGCGCAACCCGAACGACACCGCGAGCGAGGCCGACAACATCGTCCACCTCCGCATCGCGAAACACCGCAACGGCCCCCTGCGCGACATCGACTTCTTCTTCGACGCCGAGCGCGCGTCGTTCAAGGTGCTCGAGAAACGCTACAGCGAGCTGCCGCCGCTCTGAT
The DNA here is from genome assembly GCA_035541435.1 of Minisyncoccota bacterium. Lineage (GTDB taxonomy): Bacteria > Patescibacteriota > Minisyncoccia > UBA6257 > 2-01-FULL-56-20 > JAKAGE01. Next base: position 114,013 of record DATKNL010000012.1, read on the forward strand.
TTCGCGCCGCCGCGCGGCGGGCGGGCGCGGACGAGGGCGGACCCGTGGTATACTGACCCCTATGAAACTGCCATCGCCCATCCAGCGCGTGATCGAGGAGCTTTCGAAACTGCCGTCCATCGGCCCCCGCCAGGCCATCCGCCTCGCGTTCTACATGATCGGCGAAGGCAAGGACGAGCTCGCGGATTTCGCCCGGGCCGTCGACGGCCTGCGCACGATCAACGTCTGCGAACGGTGCTTCTTCATCCATCAGAACGAGGGCGGCCTCTGCGACATCTGCCGCAACCCGAACCGCAACCAGCGCGTCGTGATGGTCGTCGAAAAGGAGACGGACCTCATCTCGCTCGAGGACACGAGGAAGTTCACCGGCCGCTATTTCATCTCGGGACCGATCTCGAAGACCGGATTCCTCGAGCCCTGGCAGAAGCTGCGCCTGCAGAGCCTCGTGTCGTTCATCAGGAAGGACCTCGGCGGGACCGCCGACGAGATCATCTTCGCCTTCAATCCGACGACGCTCGGCGACTTTCAGGCGTCGCTCCTCATGAAGGAGCTCGGCCCGGTGACGAAGAAGATGAGCCGCCTGGGGCGCGGCCTGCCGACCGGCGGCGAGATCGAGTTCGCCGACGACGAGACGCTCGGATCGGCGCTCGACCGGCGCGGCTGACGGCGCGCGCATCCCGTTCGATAACAAAACGCCCCGTCCATGTGGTTGCATGAACGGGGCTCACCTCCGATCGGCCGGTCAGTCTGCCCAGTGCGGACAGCTTGCGGGATCGGCCTTGCATAGAAAAGCCGTGATCTGCGGCGTCTTCTTGGGCGTGAAGGCTCCGTTGTAATAGAGCTTGCCATACCCGACCTTCACCACCGCGACATACCGCGAAACTTCCTTGGTCTTATAGCAGTCGTCTCCTTGGCAGGCTCCCTTCGCCCGCAGGTTCGCGACGACGGTGTCGGCCTGACCCATGGTCTGAATGACCTGGTCCGCGACGCCGTCCTGATAGGTCGTCACGATCACGAACAGGATGACGAGCCCGAGTACGGTACCGCAAAACGCAAGAACGATCTTCACAATACCCTCCCTGTGGCGCCACGCGCCGGCTGGTTTTTAAATTTGCATTACTAACACTAGGGGAATTATAACAACAAAATTGCCACTTTGTCAAGTACCGGCCGGTGCCCCCTATCCGTGCCGCACTTCGAGCACGTCCCCGTCGGCAACGACATAGTCCTTGCCTTCGACGCGGAGCCACCCTTTCTGCTTGGCCTGGGACCATCCGCCCGCGGCGACGAGCTTGTCATAGGCGACCACCTCGAGCCTGATGAACTTCTTCTCGAAGTCGGTATGGATGACGCCGGCGGCCTGGGGCGCCTTCGTCCCCTGTTCGATCGTCCACGCGCGCGTCTCGTCCTCGCCGGTCGTGAAGAAGCTGATCAGGTTGAGCGTGCGATACGCCTCGCGGACAAGCTCCGGAACGGCATCCGCGGCGGCGAGGTTCGCGACGAGGTGGTGACCGCCGAGCGAGGCGATGCGTTCGAGGAGCGCGGGCGGGACGTCGTCCGGCTCGCCGTTCAAAAGATAGATCTGCCGCTTGAGCGTGAGCAAATTAAGATCGTTTAACCGTCCCGTCGTCCTTCCCTCGTGCGCCACGTCGTTCGCGAGCGCCGCATCGGCGACGGGCAGGCGCCCTGCCTCAAGACACGCCTTGAGCCGCGAAAGGAGGTCGCGGTCCGCAAGCGCCTCCTTCTTGCCGGTGCGCGCTTCGGCTTCGGCTTTCGCGAGCCGCTTCTCGACGAGCTCGAGGTCCTTGAGGATGAGTTCCTGGTTGATGATCTCGAGGTCGCGCAGCGGATCGACGGAATTCTCGACGTGGATGATGCCGGGATCCTTGAACGCGCGCAGCACGAGGATGATCGCCTGCGTCTCTTTGATGTGCCCAAGGAACTGGTTGCCCAGCCCCTCGCCCTTGTTCGCGCCCTTCACGAGGCCCGCGATGTCATAGAACTCGACGACCGCCGGGATCTTCTTTTTCGACTTGCTCATGGCCGCGAGCTTCTCGACCCGCTCGTCGGGAACGGCGACGATGCCGACATTCGGATCGATCGTCGCGAAGGGATAGTTCGCGATCACGATGTCCTGGTTCGTAAGGACCTTGAACAGCGTGGATTTGCCGACGTTCGGCAGCCCGACGATGCCGAGGGAGATTTTGGCCATGTGATGAACACTATCATATCGGCGCAGCAGATCAAAGAGGGCCCCGGTTGCGTTCTCGCGCGGGAAGGCTATACTGGCGTCAGCGAAAGCTGATTTCAAATTCACCACCGAGGCGACTCCGATGGAACTGCAGGCTCTCTGGCGGAAGGCGGACTCGCTCCGCGGCTGCCTTTCCCACCTCAAGACGACCCAGGGGCGTCGGCGGTATCCCGTCGACGAAGATCCCCTGGCGCTGACCGACCCGTTCGTGAGCGACGAGGCCAAGCTCCTCTCGAGCAAGGCCTTCCGCGTCATGGACGACAAGACCCAGGTATTCACCCAGCCGAAGACGCCGCTCATCCGCAGCCGCAAGTCCCACGTCCTCGAAGTCGCGGCCTGCTCGGTCGTCGCTTCGGAGATGCTTGGGCTCAACACGAACCTCGTCCGTGCGGCGGCGATCGGACACGACATCGGCCACGTCCCCTTCGGCCACCAGGGCGAATCGTGGATGGCGAAAGCGATGAACCGGCCCGAATTCTGCCACGAAGTGATGGCGCCGATCATCGCCCAGAAGATCGAGCGCAAAGGCCAGGGCCTCAACCTGACCTTCGAGACGCTCGAGGCGATGATGCGGCACAGCGGCAACACGGCGCGCGAAGGGATGAGTCAGGAGGCGTGGACGCTCCGGCACACGGACAAGTTCACCTATATCTTCCACGACGTGAACGACATCATCGTGCGCATGGGCTATCCCGTCCGCGAGGAACTCACCGCGCTCATCGACGAATTCGGATCGACGCAGCGCGAACGCACGACGACGGCCATCGCCGGACTCGTCATCGAGTCGGCCGAGGCCGGCAAGGTCAGCTTCGAGGAATCGGAGCTCGGTCGGAAGTTCAAGCGGCTCCGCTCCCTGATGTACGAGATCTATCCGTGCGTAACCCAGCAGAAGGTGTGCTACACGATGGAACCGGTCCTCGAGTGCCTGCGGCAGATGAAGATCGGCGATCCCTTCCTGCTGCTCGCCCTCATGACCGACAAGGACGCCATCATGCTGGCGGCAGAACCGATGAAGGACATGCAGGCCTTCAGAAGCACGGCCGTAAGCGAGATCGTTCCGCACCTCAAGCGGATCGGGCCGATCGACCTCTGCGATCCCGGTCTCGATTGGTAATATGGCGACATCCCCGATTATGCGAGCACGACCTTATGGCGTGCTCGTTTTTTTTGCGCTTTGACGCGGCGGCGGCCCGTTTGCGCCCCGAAACCTTGTGCCATTCCGGACGTTCCGTAGTATGGACGCCCGAAGCCGCTAACAGATCTGGATTTCAGGCGTATTATAAGAGGAACGGGTCGAAACAAACCATTCATTAAAAATTCATGAAAAAGACAGCCTTCATAGCCATGCTGCCGGTCCTTGCGCTCGCCCTCGTCGCGGGAACGGTCGCGATGGCTCAGAATGCGCCGGGCGCGGGGGCGGCCATCGGCGCAAGCGGCAGCGGATCGGCAAGCGCCGGAACCGCCACGATCGCCCCGCCGGCGCCGGTCCCCGGTGATGCCGGATTCGTGCAGTTCAACAGCCTCACGGTCGAAAGCGTATCGGGCACCGGCGTCCCGGCCGAAATCACGGCCATGCCGCAGGTGACGATCATGTCGGGCGGAGCGGCGGGCGGCGGAACGGGAAGCGCTTCGGGCGGCGCGATGTCGTCCGGCAACGCGGCAAGCAACTGCCTCCGCTTCGACACGCAGAACGCCGGCAAGGGCATGGTCATCCCCTGTCCCATAGCGCCTCCGGTACCCGCCCCGTCGGCATCGAACGGAACGTCGCCCGCGAACGGCCCGGCCATCATGACCGTGCCGCCGATCGGCGCCTTCCGCATCGAGGTCTCGGCGAACACCGAGATCATGCTCCGCGACCGCACGGCGGCATCCCTCGCCGATATCTCGGCGGGCGACCAGATCAACGTCTTCGGCTACTATAACACCGACGGCAGCATCCAGGCCTACGTCGTGCGCGACACCTCGAAGCCCGTCGAGACGCAGACGATGCAGCTCAACAATGTTTCAGTCGTGTCGGTTTCGGGAACATCGATTCCCGCGACGCTCACGGTGACGCAGACGGTCGGTGCGCCCTGCTACCACTTCAACACGAACGGCGCGCAAGCCCCGATCGCGTGCCCGCTGGGGATCATCGCCCCGGCGCAGGTCCCCGCGCCGTCGTCGAACGCGGCGAACACGTCGAGCGCCCCGACGGCTCCGACCGTCGCCCCGAACTACATGATGCTCCGCAGGTACTCGGTGAACGTCGATGCGCGCACGATCGTGCTTGACCGCAACCGCAACGCGCTCACGCTCGCCGACATCCATCAGGGCGACCGCCTCAACGTGTACGGCGAGACGAGCGACAACGGCCAGACGATCGCGGCCGACATCATCCGCGACCTCTCGCTCCCCGTCGCCCCGTCGACCTATATGGGAACCGTGACCCAGGTGAATCCCGACGGATCGTTCACCGTCCAGACGAACGACGGCCGCACGTTCACCGTGCAGGGTCCGGTCGCGGCCGGCGAAAGCGTCTCGGTGGACGGCCTGCTGAACCAGAGCGGAACCGTCCTCACGGGCGTCACCCGCCTCTCGGTCTCGAGCGGGACCGCCTATCCTCCCCAGCCGCCGGTCATGCTCCCCATGATGCGGGTCCAGGGATCCCCGTATCCGACGAGCACGAACGGCAAGCCGATCAACTATTAGGCATTCCTCGCAACGCGTCAGGCGCCTTGAAACCAGCGCCCTCGCACGAACAGCCGGCGTCAGGCCGGCTGTTTTTTTCGCGCCGAAAATCCAGCACGGCATCGCTGTAATAAACGAAACGAAGGGGGCGTATGAACTACCATGAAAAAAGCCACGTCAGCGCTTGCCGTCATCACGCTCGCCGCCATCGCCGGAGGCGCCGCACTCACGGCGAACGCGCAGCTGTTTACCTATTCCGGCACCACGACGACGCCAAGCTCGAGCGTCGTGAGCACGACCGCGTCATCTTCGCCGGCGGAAACTTCGACGAGCAGCGGAAGCGTGCTCGGCGCCGCCACCTCGACGACGACATCCTCGACGGTCCCGACCGTTTCGCCCGCCGTCGTCTCCGTGACGCCTCAGTGGATCCAGGTGAACGGACTCACGGTCACCGGCATGTCGTCGACGCTCAAGCCGGCGACGCTCGCCGCTTCGACACCGAGCCCCAGCTGCGAGACGTTCGCCGATCAGTCGTCGGCATTCGGCACCGCGGTCACATGCCCGGCCGTCTCATCCTATGAGATCGCCGTCGACCAGGCGACGGTTGTCCGCCTGCGCGACCGGAGCGTCGGCGTCCTTGCGAACGTCACGACGGGCGACGTCGTCAACGTGTTCGGATCCCTCACTGCCGACGGCACGCTGCAGGCGACCATCCTGCGCGACCTCTCGAAGCCGCAAGTCGGCCTCGTGCCCTCGACCGGCTTCCCGTCTGGCGGCGGCACGACCATCGCCGGCACCGGAACGTCGAATGACGCCATCCTCAGCCTCGCCGCCGCGCTGCTCACCCTCTTCCCGAACCTTGCCGCGACCATGACCTCCTCAGGCACCCTTCCCGCCGACCTCCGCTCGTTCGGCGCGACGATCACCCAGGTGAACGCCGACGGATCGTTCGTCGTGCGCCTGACCGACGGCCGCACGTTCACGGTACCGAACGTCATCCGGGTCGGAACGACCGTGACGCTCGGCCAGGTCGTCGACTGGATCAACGCGCACTGGAACTCGATCACCGGAACCGCATCAGGCACGATGCCGGCCTCGGGACTCATGATCCCCTATAACGGCAGCACGAGCGTCGCGACGCCAAGCGGAACGCCGAACATCTATTGATATCGATCGGTCGCACGACGTCATTTCGGAGCCACGATCGACTGCAGCAGCGGCTGCGCGAGGGTCGACGGCTTCGTGACGTCGATGTCGGCATGGCCGCCGGACCTGAAGACGAACGTATAGCCGAACGGATCGGGAGGGACTTCGGGTATGACGCGCGCCGCGACCAGTTCGTCGGTCGACGTTGGATAGGTCCCACGCGCCTGCTTATAGATGCGGGCCGCCGCCTCGAGATAGTCGAAGATCTGCAGGCGCGTCACATAGGCCTGGGCCCGCTCGCGGGTCGCCTCGTCGTTCGTCGAGCTCGCGATGGTGAGCCAGAGTTCCTCGGTCGTGGCGCGCTGGTTGGCGCCGACGCCGAAGTTGAGCGCGAACCGCTCGGCGTAATCGGGGATGCCCGGCGTCCGGGCGGCGACATCGAAATAGGTGAGTGCGCTCCGTTCGTCCTTCGCGTCGAGATAATAGTCGATGGCCATGTAATACGGGATGCGCCAGTCGTTCTGCACGTTCTCGAGTCCCTTGCGGCCGATCGCGAGCGCGATCGTGTCGCTCGCATCCTGGCCGGCGAACCGGCCGGCAGGAATGGCCGGAATGGCGATCACCGAAAACGCGTACGGGTACCCGAGCTTCGGGTCGACGCTGCTCACATAGGCGACGTCCGAAACGTATTCCGTCTTGCCGACGAACAGGTCGAGGATCTCGGGCATCGTTCCCGCCCAGAGCGCCGACGCGACGGTCGAGTGGAATCCCATGTCGACGAGGCGCACGAACTCGGGCGACGTATAGCTTGCGAGCGACGGCGGCCCGGACGGCTTCACGAGGTCATAGTCGTACTGCGTCGCGGCGATCGCCGCGATAAAGAGGATGACGATCAGCGCCTTCATGCCCGATCCGAAGCGCGAGACCATGTCAGATTTCCTTGTGGTTGAAGATCCAGATGCCGGCGACAAGGAGCAGGGTCGCATAGACGGCCGCATACGCGACGGCCAGCACGAACGTCGATGCCGGCAGGGCGATCGCGTGCACCGCGAAATCCCTGATGTCGAACTTCTCGAGGTTCGGGAATATATAATAGAGGGCCTGCACGAGCCGGTATTTCAGCCCCGTGATGTGGATGGCCTGCGCGTCGGCCACGAGGGCGCTCACGATATGGCCGGCGAAGAAGACCGCCGAGGTATAGACGATCGAGAGGAGCGATGTCGAGAACGTCGAGACGAACGTCGCGAACGCGATGAAGAGCACCATTTCGACGTATTGAAGCGCGATCGCCACGATGCCCATCACGTCGAACCCTCCTCCCTCGTACCCGATCACGCCGAGATAGGCGACCATGAAGATCGCCGTCGTCGCGAGCAGGACGAGGCAGAGGCCGAGGAACTTGCCGAGCAGGAACTGCGCGCGGGTGACCGGCTTCGACAGGACGAAATAGACCACCTTGCGGTCCACGTCCTTGAAGAACGACGTGGTGCCGAGGAAAAGCGCGAGAATCGCGTTGAAGAAATAGGTTCCCGCGAGGGCGAAGCTCTTCACCATCGGCAGCTCTTTCAATACGAGGTCCGCAAGGAAGAGCGACGACAGCATATAGAGGACGGCGAAAACGATGATCGCGTACAGGATCTTCTCGCGGACTTCGAGCTTGAACGTGTTTTTGGCGACGACCCAGATGTTACGCATGGCTTACGGCGTGCTCACGCCCATGATGGTTCGCGGCCTTTTTCCCTTCGTGCTCCATGAGCATGTTCGTAAACGCCTCCTCGAGGGACGTCCCGTGCGCGAACCCCTTGACCGTGCCGGCATAGAGCAGGTTGCCCGCGTGGATGATGCCGACTTCGTCGCACATCTCCTCGACGTCGTAAAGGATGTGGGTGTTGAGGAATATCTTCTTCCCCTCCTTCTTGAGGCCGAGCATCACCTCTTTCATCTCGCGCCGGCCGAGCGGGTCAAGGCCGTCAAGCGGCTCGTCGAGGAAGACGTATTGCGGATCGTTGACGAGCGCCTGCGCGAACGCCAGACGCTGGCGCATGCCTTTCGAATAGGTCCTGATCTCGAAGTTGCGTGCATCGCGAAGGCCGACGCTCGTGAGCAGCTTCTCATAATGGGCCTTCTTGTCGGACGTCTTTTCGAACAGCTCGTCGGCGAACGTCAGGAATTCCATGCCGGTCATGCGTTCGTGGAAGTACGGCGTCTCGGGCATGAAGCCCATCTTCTTCTTCGAGACCGTATCGGTCGACGGGATGCCGTCGACGAGGATCGAGCCGCTCGTCGGCGCAAGCAGGCCGACCGTCATCTTCATGATCGTGGTCTTGCCGGCGCCGTTCTGCCCGAGGAACCCGAAGATGGGGACGTCGACCTTCAGGGAAAAGTCGTTCACCGCGCTTTTCCTCTTCTTATAGGTCTTCGTGACGTGCGAAAATTCAACCATATGGCATCTATTGTACCAAAACGGCCTTTTGAGACAACTCTCGACTTTGTTCCCGTGTTAACTGATGATGCCGCCGCCAAGCATTTCGCCGCTTTCATCATAAAAAACCGCCGACTGGCCGGGTGCGACGAACTTCTGCGGCTCGTCGAAGCTCAGCGTCCATGAGCCGCCGCCCGAAGCAAGCGTCGCCCGCGCCAGGGGCTGCCGGTAACGCACGCGCGCAAAGACGGTCGACGGCCCGCCGGCCGGCCGCGTCTTTTCAAAAGATGAAGGATTCATTAAATGAAGGTTGACAAGGGTGATGTCCTTCTTGAACAGCTCCTCATGATCGCTCCCTTCGGCCAGCACGACCGTGTTCGTCGCGGCATCCTTGCGGGCGACATAAAACGGGGCGCGATTCCGGTTCCCCTGCTTCGGGAACGCGAAGTCGGCGTCGATGTGCCGCTGGCCGATCGTATAGAATTCCGCCCCGGCATGCTCGCCGACGCGCCGACCGTCCGTCGTGACGAGTTCGCCGCGGCGTTCGGAGATGTGGGCCTTCAGGAAGTCGGCGATCGAGACCTGCCCGATGAAGCAGATGCCCTGCGAATCCTTCTTGTCGGCCGTAGGCAGGCCCGCGGCACGCGCCATCGCGCGCACGTCGGCCTTGCGGTAGTCGCCGATCGGAAAGAGACAGTGCCGCAGCTCGTCCTGTCCCAGCGTCCACAGGAAATAGGACTGGTCCTTGTTCTCGTCCTCGGCCGCGGCCAAGGCATAGGTCGGCGTTCCCTGCGGGCCGTCCCCGCGCTCGACGAGCCTCACGTAATGCCCGGTCGCCACGAAGTCCGCTCCGGCGGCGAGCGCCTTCTCGAGAAACAGGCCGAACTTGATCTCGCGGTTGCACATCACGTCGGGATTCGGCGTGATGCCTGCCCGGTAGCCTTCGATCATATAGTCCACGACGCGCCGCTTGTAGGCCTCTTCGAAATCCCAGACATAGAACGGGATGCCGAGGCGCTCGGCGACGCGGCGGGCGTCCTCGGCGTCGCGCTCGGCGCATCCGGCGACGTTGTAGCAGCGCATGAACACGCCCACGGTTTCATAGCCGCGGTCCCTCATGAGCATCGCCGTGACGGAACTGTCCACCCCGCCCGACATGCCGACGAATACTTTTTTTCGCGTACCAGTCACGGGCATGGAACGACCGCCTTTCGACGGCTCGAGAATCAGACGCGTTCGACGTACTCCCCGGTCTGCGTGTTGATGCGGATCGTCTCGCCCTCGTTTACGAAGAGCGGCACGTTCACCTTCGCGCCCCCTTCGATCGTCACGGACTTCGTTCCGCCCTGGGCGGTGTTGCCCTTGATCGAGGGCGGCGCCTCGGTCACCTTGAACTCCATCTTGATCGGAATCTCGACGTTGATCACCTTGTCGTTGAAGATCATCGTCTGCACTTTCGTGTTCGGCTTCAGAAACCGGCCCTGCTCGCCGACAAGCTCCTCGCTCAGCGAAAAGCGGTTTTTCGGATTGCCCTCCTCGTGGAACCAATATTCGCCGCGGCTCGCATAGATGAACGTGGCGTTCTTCTTCGTGATCTCGGCCTCTTCGAACGAATCGCTCGCCTGAAAGTTGCGGTCCAAAAGCTTGCCCGTGATCAGGTTGCGGATCCGGGTCTGCACGACCGCCTTGCGCTGCTGCATGCGCAGGAAGTGGGTCTCGATCACCTCGTACGGCGAGCCGTCCATGATGAAGAGCACTCCCTTGGTCAAATCGGTATAGGCGAGGGCCATAACGGAACCATTGTAGCCCAACACGTCGTCGATTGCAACAAAAAAAAGATCGCCCGTCGTGACGGGCGATCTTTCGGGCGGCTGTCGCTCACTACTGCTCGCTTTCCGAAGCGGCAGGATGATCGCGACGCTCGCCGCGGGTCGAGCCTTCGGGTTCCTCGATCTTAAGGTTGACGCGGGCGTTGTTCTTGACGCCGACGATCCGCAAAAGCGACCGGATGGCCTTCGCAGTCGCGCCCTGACGGCCGACCACCTGGCCCATGTCCATCGGATTCACGTGAAGCGAGAGCAGGACCCCCATTTCGTCGACCTTGCGGTCGACCTTCACGTCCTCTGGATGGTCGACGAGCGACTTTACCAGGTATTCAAGGAACTCCTGATCGGCTGAAGAAGAATTCGACATGGAATTTCGGTGTTTCGAGCGACCTTTCCAATCTTCTGGATGGTAAGGAAATTATATCTTATTTAATTAAAACTGTCAACGTTTTCTGCGCTGTTCCCTTCACTATCTACGCTTCAGGACCCGCTTCGGTTGCATCTGCGGCTGCATCCGCCGGAACCGCTTTCTCGTCGGCCGTCGCCGCCGCTTCGGCCGAAGCCTCTGCCGCGGGGGCTGCCGGGGCGGCTTTTGGCATCTTGACCGCCTTCTTCGGAGCTGAAACGATCCCCTGGGCAACGAGCAGGTTGTGCACCGAAACCGTCGGCTGGGCGCCAACGTTCATCCAATAGAGGATCCGCTCCTTATTGACGGCGGCGGCCTTCGTGAAGGGATTGTACGAACCAAGGTCCTCCACGGGCGGCGCAGCCATTTTGGAGCGGCGTTCGGCAACCACGAACCGATAGCTCGGCTGGTGCTTCTTCCCGATGCGCTGCAATTTGATAGCCAACATGCCTAACAGTATACGCGAACCATGGCCGTTTCGTCAACCCTCGTTTCGTGATTCTTTAATGAAAATTCCGGCGCGTAAACGCCGGAATTTCCGCTGCGATCCGGGGACCGAAACGCCGCGTCAGCGGTTTTCGGTATGCTCCCGAAGGCGCCCGATCAGATGGGACGCATAGTCCCGTCCGCCGAGCCCGAACGCCAGGCCTCCCGCGAGGGCGAGCATGGCGATGAATCCCGTCACCAAGGTCTGGATGATCTCGGCGGCGATATTGAGCTGCTGGAGCGCCGCGAGCAGTCCGAAGATGACGACGGCCCACCACGTGAGCGATCCGAGGAAGCGGGCCGCATTGAGGCGCGCGCTCATGACCGAGGCCACAACGACCCTGCGCAGGAAGTTGCCGAGCACGACCGCGGCGAGCATGATAAGCACCGCGGCGATCACGTTCGGAAGGTAATTGAGGACGTTCGTCAGGAAGACCGAAAGCGCGTAGAGGCCGACCGTCTGCACGACGGCAAGCAGGAACGCGATGACGACGAACCAATAGACGAGCCTGCCCAGGAAATACGACGCGCGGAGCCTGATGCCGGCCCGCTCGAAGATCGGCTTCAGGCCGAGCTTCTCGAGGAACCCGTCAAGCCGGAGCCCGTCGAAGATCTTCTCGACGAGGGCGCCGAGTCCCGCGGCCACCACGAGGCCGATGATGAGGACGAAGATTGCGCCGATCAGGTTCGGAACGAAGTTCACGAAGCCGACCCACAGGTTCTGAAGCGATCCCACGATCACATCCGTCCAATTCTGCACAATCATGTTGTTGTTAAAGGTAAAATCCGCTGCTTCGACCTTTTATTACATTATAGCAAACAGCCTTGCCGTCCCCTGCGGGTCGCTGGTATAGTGCAAATAGGACGTTTACAAGGAGGTTTCACGTGTTCGCTACCCTGTTCTGGACGTTCATTGCCATATTGTCCGTCGTCATGCTCTTCGCCGGGCTCTCTTATAAGAACCAGCAGGCACAGCGCAAGATCCTGAAGACGCTGCGCGACTCGGCCGACGAAGGCGAGTGGCTTACGGCAACGGACATCAGCGCCAAAACCAGTCTCGAACCCACCTTTGTTTTTGGGGTTTTATCCGACCTCGAAAACAAGGGCGAGATCCGAGGAGAGGAATCCGTACCGATACCGGATCGCCGCTTCACCATCAGGAAATTTCCGCTCAGAGCCTCCCGCTCCTGTGCTTCATAAGCGCAGCGCGGGCGGCGGACCCTTCTCTTCTATAACCGCTCGCACCCCGCGCGCGGTTTTTTTCGTCATCAAATCGATCGTGCAACGCATTGACATCTTTCGGCCGTTTTCTAGAGTGAAGGGAGCGTGGAGGATATTTATGGATGCTTGGCTTGCGGAAGTTCTTCAGGAAGCCCACGAAGAAGTGGAAAAATGGCCTTCGTGGCGTAGAGATCCAGAATTCGCGAATGAGCGAACGCCCGAGCTAAATTCCAGCGAACTGGAACGAGTCGCCAACTAACCAACCCCTCTGAGGATTGAATCCGCGGAGGGGCTTTTCTTTTTTGAAAGCAGCTGAGCCTTGTTAAAAAATCGTCGTGTGGACCATCTAAGCGGATGGATCGAACGTGGGAAGCGCTGATATGATTGCTTCTCAAAGCAAACGTTTGTTACGAGTGAAGGATTGCGCTGAGGTAGTCCCGCCGCATGGAAAACCCCACCGTATCAGGTGGGGTTTGTTTTGGGCCGTTTCTTGGTTTCTACGTTTCTTGCGAGGAACCGCTCCGCGGTCTCGGCCGTAAAATCGATCTCGAGAGTCGCGGAGATTGCCCGGTGGACCTCCTTCGCGTTGAACAGGGTCTTGCCGTTCGGGGCGGTCAGGGGCTTGAGTTCTGCGAGCGGTGGGGGCCACGGCGATTCGCCGGCGACCCATCTCTGCAGCGTGCGCAGGCAGACGCCGAGCAGTGCCGCCGTCTCCTCGCAGGAATAGAACGCGAGGTCGTCGCCGTATTTCAGCATGGGATTCCTTTGGTGGAGGGCTGGCTAGACTATATGGCGCGAAACGATATGTGTCCAGGCTGCGGGTGCATTGACATCCATAGTCGGTTTTCTAGAATAAGTAAAGCATAAGGGGGACAAATGCGAACTACGCTTATCGCGTTTCGAACCATAAAGCGTCTGCCGAAGCCGTCGATGGAAGGCAATTCTGTTTATACGCTTGGCAAGAAAAAGCCCAGCAGCGAGTTGACGCCTCTCGACGTTCCGCCGGGAATGGACCCGGACGATTTCGCCCTCGATTCATGAGTGCGAGTTAGTGCATTCCTAACCCTCTGCAGGCAAAATCTGCGGAGGGATTTTCTTTTTTAAGCTTCGGTTGAAAAAATTCCCTGCATAGAGTTCTATGCAGGGAATGGTCCTATCGGGCAAAAACCCAAGGGGTTTTACTGCGGATAGAGTTAAGTTCGCCGAGGAAACAAGCCCCAAGAGATGGCTGCCCCCTCTGATGGTTGAGTACGAGAATCACCGACCTGGGCCGCCGATAGATCTTGATTGGGCTCATCCCGACATAAACGTACGATGCGGTGCCCGCGTTGAGCGTGGGCTGTTCGGGGTATTGGAGTCTCAGGAAGGGCACCACCTCGGCCGGGACCGGCTTCAGGCCGTGCGCCGCCGCGGCTTCGTGGACCGTCTTGCCGTTCGTGTACTCCTTCGTAATGCCGAGCTCGGCCGGGAAAGCGAGCACGCACTCCGCGCTCATTGGACGGTCGAAGCTGAGCGTCGCGAGCGCATGTCTGGCCCGTCCATAGACGAGGAAGCCTTGAGCCAGGAGTTCGGCGACGAGCTCCTCGCCGGAGCCGCGCACCTGCGTGCGCACCGTCTTCCAGACCGGAAACGGCGGCCGCTGCGGATCAACCGCCACGGGGATCCAACACGGCTCTCTGCGGAGGAATTTCTCGAATTCTCCTCCCCAGGCCTCGGCATCGTCTCCCAGCAGGTTGGTCACGAGTTGCTTGAACGCCCCGTCGAAGCGGCAAAGCGTCTCACCGATCACGCTTTTCATGGTCAGCGCTACCTTTCTGCCGGGGACTACGATCCGTAGCCGCAGCCGCAAAACTCCGATGGGGGCTTTGTGGCTGCGGCCAGAACCCGCTGGCAACCTAGAGCGCTCGCCTCGAACGACTTATTTGTAGGGAAAATAAACCAACGATGAACTGTGCAAATTATATCGCATAACGATATATTTGTCAAATAACTTTCGGCTGGACGTCGGACTGGCCGCAGTCTGCGCGGTCGTGTTTTGATTTATGGTTCGATTTCCGCCGGTGGACCCAGGGAGAATCGGACTCCCGCCTCCGCAATGCGAATGCGGCGTAATACCACTTTACTATGGGCCCGAGTGAGGCAAAAATGAATGGTTCTTAACTATTCATTTTTGACGAGCGAGGGCACAGGCGGCGAAGCCGCCGGGGCCCGAAGAACAAACAACACATTATCTTCCACGAGCGAGGGCACAGGCGGCGAAGCCGCCGGGGCCCGAAGAAACAATAGCACCCAACCGGCGCTCTTTCAACATCAGAATCACGCGGCCGGCGTCGCCGTCGCTGCCGCCTCTTCGGCCGTCTCGAGCTTCAGCGAGACGACCTTCGAGCTGCCGTCCTCGGCGAGCGTGATGCCATACAGCACCTCGGCCGCCTCCATGGTCGCGCGGTTGTGCGTGACGACGATGAACTGCGTGCGCTTCGAGAACTCGTGCAGCATCTCGCCGAACCGGCGCGCGTTGCGCTCGTCGAGCGGCGCGTCGATCTCGTCGAGCACAAGGAACGGCGGCGGGCTCACCGAGACCATGGCGAAGAGCGCCGCGATGCCGACGAGGCTGCGCTCCCCTCCCGAGAGCACGTCGAGCGACGTCGTCTTCTTGCGCGGAAGCTTCACCTCGATCTCGACGCCGCCCTCCTTCTCGGGCGGGATCGGCACGAGGTTCTCCTCGTCATTGCCGCCCGCCTCGCCGGTACCGCCGTCCTCATCGTCATCGCCGCCGCGGACCGGCTCCTTCGGACGCAGCACCTTGAGGCGCGCCGTGCCGCCGCCGAACATGAGGCCGAAGAACTTATCGAATTCCGCGTTGATCTTCACGAGGGATTTTTCGAACTCGGACTTGATCTTCTCGGAAAGGTCGATCATGAGCGTCGTGAGGTCGTTCACCGCCTTCGTGAGGTCCTCGGATTCCTTCTGCAGGAACTCGTAGCGCTTCTCGGTCTCCTGCGCCTCGCGCATGAGGGCCTCGTCGACTTCGCCGATGCTCGCCAGGTCCCCGCGCAGCCTGAAGATGCGACGCTCCATCTCGTTGAAATCGGTCCCCTGAGCCGCCGGAGGCGTGTCGCGGAACTCGTCGGCGCGGCGGCCGGCCTGCTCGATCTGATGCAGGACCTCCTCGCGGCGCAGGTCGATGCGCTCCTTCTGGAGCAGGAGCTCGCGGTTCCCCTTCTCCCATTCGTCGATGCGTCCCTGCGCGTTCTGAACCGCGGCCACCGCCCCTTTGAACGTGTCATAAAATTCCTCCTGGCCCGTTTCGAGCGCCTGTTCGCGCGAGCGGAGCTCGGCGATCGCCGCCTCAAGCCGCTTCAGGTCCTCGGCCGTCTTCTCGAGGTCGCGCCGCAGCTCGTCGGGGACGGCCGCCGGACGCTCCTCGCGCTCCTCAAGCGCGAAGCCGATCTCCTCAAGCACCGTCTCGATGGCCGCCTGGATGCCGAGCGGCTCCTCGTTCAGGGCCTCCTCGAGCTCGGCTTTGATCTTCTGCAGCACATCGATGAGGTGCTCGACGGACCGGTCGCCGCGCGGGCCGCCGGACTTCCGCGCGATCTCGATCTGCGCCTCGATGCGGCCAAGGTCCTTCTGCAGGTCGCTGCGCGACTCCATGAGCTTGCGGATCTCGTCCTTCACGAGCTGGAGCGCCTTCCGCTCCTCGGGCTGGCTCGCCTCGATCGCGGCCTGCCTCATCTCGGCCGCCTTCTTCTCCTTTTCGAGATGTTCGAATTCCCGGCGGTGGTCCGCAAGAGCGGCCTCGACCACCGCACCCTTCTCGGCGAGTTCGCGGATGTGCGAGCCGAAAAAGGCACCTTCGAGCACGCGCAGCTCCTCTTCGAGCGCGCCGCGCCGCTCCCACCGGCCGGTCTGCCGCTTGAGCGACCGAAGATGCGGCAGGATCTCCTCGATGAGGGCCGTCACCTTGTCAAGGTTTATTTTACTGTTTTTTAACCTTCGTTCCGCGTCGGCCTTCTTCAGCTGATATTCGCGAAGACCCAACATCTCTTCGATCATCTCGCGGCGCTCGGTGGCGGACGATCTGATGAACACATCGCTGTCGCCCTGGCCGATGATGACGAGGCCGTGGCTGCCGAGGCGGGCCTTCGCGAAGAAGTCGACGAGGTCGCGCAGCAGGATCTCGGAACGGTTCAGGAAGTATTTGCTCTGGCCGTCGCGACGGATCTCGCGCGAAACCACGACCTCCTCGAAGTCGATCGGGAAGAACTTGTTCTTGTTCTCAAAGACGAGGCTCGCGCTCGCCATGCCGACGCGCGGGCGCTTCACGGTCCCCGCAAAGATGAGGTCGTCGATCTTCGCGCCGCGCAGGTTCTTGGCGTCGCGCTCGCCGAGCAGCCACCGCAGGGCGTCGACGATGTTCGACTTGCCGCTGCCGTTCGGGCCGACGATGGCCACGATGCCCGCGGGGAACTCGAGCACGGTCCGGCCGGCGAACGATTTGAACCCGTTGAGCTCGAGCCGGCGAAGGAAGTGAGGCATGTCAGCGTTGCTTCTTGAGCGCGTTCCGGGCGGCCTCGATCTCGGCCTCCTGCTTCGACGTCCCCTTCCCTTCCGCGATCAGCGCATCGCCGAAATAGACGCCCATCGTGAAGACGCGCTTGTGGGCGGGACCCGACTCGTCAAGCACGCGGTACGTCGGCGTCACCTTCATCCGTTCCTGGACCGACTCCTGAAGCTCGCTCTTCGCGTCGCGGTAGCTTTTCGTCTCAAGGACCTCATCGAGGTTCGACATCACGAACTTCTTCACGAACGGGCGGACCGCCTCGAACCCCTGGTCGAGATAGAGCGCGCCGATCAGCGCCTCCATCGCGTTCGCGAGGATGACCTCGCGCGCCTTGCCCGTGTCCTTCTTCTCGCCCCGGGACATGAGGATGAACTGCTGCAGCCCGAGGCGCTCGGCGACCAGCGCGAGGATCTGATAGTTCACGAGCGCGGCGCGCAGCACGGTGAGGCGCCCTTCGGGAAATTCGGGAAAGCGCTCGAAAAGCTCCTCGGAAACGAGGAGTTCGAGGACGGCGTCGCCCAGATATTCGAGGCGCTCGTTGTGCGGCAGGCGCCAGTTCGGATATTCGTTGAGGTACGAGCGGTGCGTCAGGGCTTCGGTGAGCAGGTCCTCGTTCCTGAATGCGGTGCCGATGGTCTTCTTAAGAGCTTCGGACGGTGTCATGACGGTTGGTTAACGGTCGGCCGGCTTCGCCTCGTGGCCCGCAGGCGCCTCGCCCGCGGTCCTCTTCTCGGCAGTCTCGCGATAGATCGTCCCCAGCACGCCGTTCACGAACCGGGCGGAATTCGGGCCGCCATAGTTCTTGGCAAGCTCGATCGCCTCGTTGATGGCGACCTTCGGCGGGACCTCGTTCGGATCGGCATAGAGGAGCTCGTAAAGGCCGATGCGGAGGATGTTGCGGTCGATGACCGCGATCTTCTCGAGCGGCCATTCGGGGGCCGCCTTGCGGATGATATTGTCGATCTCCTTCAGATGGGACGCGACGCCCTGCATGATCTTCCACGCGAACTCCGGCTCATCGACACCGGGCGCGAATTCGGCCATGTTGCGCTCCAGGATCAGGGTGATGTCCTTTTTCTGCTGATAAAAGTCCCACTCATAGAGGGACTGCAGGATGACGGTTCGGATGAGATGCCTGGTGGCCATGGAAAGAGCTAGGAACGCAGAAACCGGCCCGCCGCTATTTCTTGCCGCATTGCGGGCATGCGCGGTGCGCCTGCTTCGGGGCGCCGCAGTTCTTGCAGACGAGAAGCCGCTGTTTCTTCATCGCGAGATGCGAACGCCGGCGGCCGACTTTCCCCTTGGTGTGATGCTTGATTGGTACGCCTCCCATATCGGTAATCTATAGAGTCATTGTACGTTTTGCGCGAGAAAAGTCAATCGGTGCGCGGGCGTCGGACCGTTCTCGCGGATCGCCTTGCGGTGCGCCGCCGTCCCGTACCCCTTGTGGATCTCGAAGCCGTACGCCGGGAATTTTTTGCCGAGCCGCGCCATGAACCGGTCGCGCGAAACCTTGGCGATGATCGACGCGACGGCGACGGCCGGGATCTTCTCGTCGCCCTTGATCACCGTTTTCGCGTGCGCCGGCTGCGCCGACCGGCTTCCTATATAGAGGCCGCCGTCGAGGAACACGCGGGCGCGCCGACCGGCCCGTTCCCGTGCCGCGAGGCGCTCATAGGCCCGCTGCGCCGCGACGTTCGCCGCGCGGGAGATATTCCGCTTCTCGATCTGCCGGGGATAGACGCGCGCCAAAGCGAACCGGACCCGCGGGGATTTCGTCAGATGGTCGAACCATGCCTCGCGCTGCAGCCTCGTGAGCTTCTTGGAATCCCTCAGCGGCCCGAGGGCGGCGTCGCCCACCCTGCCGGTCACGAGCGCGGCGACCACGACGACCGGGCCGGCGAGACAGCCGCGCCCGACCTCGTCGATGCCGATGACCTGCCTCATTGCAGCTCAGCGCCGTTCAGGATGCCGTTCAGCTGGCCGACATAATATTGAACGATCGCGATCGAAGCCCAGACCGTCACGATGGTCGAGAGGACGGTGAGCCCGATGGCGATCATCCCGATCTTCTTCGCGGCCGGGTCGTCGCTGCGGAAATATTTGATGCCCGGCCACAGTCCGAGCGGCGGAAGGAACACGCTCACGAGATAGATCCACGCCTGCGAAAACACGGTGACCGAAAGCTGCTTCGCGCGAAGGGCCTTGCCGCAGTTCGGGCAGAACGTATAGAGCTTCGGAACGACCGCCCCGCACGACGGGCAGGTCGCGCTTACGTCGGGCAGGTTCGGGAATTCCGGCTGGGGCTGCCGCGGAGCCGGCGACGGCTGCGGCGGCGCAACCGGCATCGGCGGCTGATTCGCTTCGTCCATCATTCAATTGTAATCCTTTCGCGCGTTGAATTAAATGAGCGTTTGTTTTAGGATAGGGCTGAAGCCCCTATAGCTCAGCTGGTAGAGCAGCTCCCTTTTAAGGAGACGGTCCCAGGTTCGAGTCCTGGTGGGGGCACACTGCCCGAAAAAGGTAGCCATCCATATTTGTTTTTCCTTCGCTGCCGGCGATAAGGAGACGGTCCCAGGTTCGAGTCCTGGTGGGGGCACCACAGGTTAGGAACAGGGCCCTGTTGCGTTCAGGCCTGGATTGCGCTATGGTTTTAGGCAGCAACATTTAAATAACAAGAGAGTGAGATGTTGCTAGAGGAGATTCAGCATGGCGAGTCGAAGTACTGTAATGAGACCGGGGCGGTCTCATACGAGCATTTCCCACCTTCAACCTTCAACAACGTCATCGGCAGTACCGGCCCCGAAGACGTATCCCTCCCGATACGAACGGCCCTTGTACGTCTTCGGATATGTACCCCTCGTTCCCCTCGTAAGCACTCCCGAAGTCAGGATCATACGCTGCGGCGCCGCCAATGTCCTGCCGCTTCCTCAACGCGAGCATGGCGACCCGTACTATTACGACCGTTTTGCCTTCGAATCGAAAGGTCTCGAGCTCCCTCTCAACGAACAGTGGCAGCATCTGATCTTCTCGTGGTTCACCGAAGGTATCGACGCCATGTGCCGGCCCTATCAGGCCGAAGCGGATAGCGACGACATTCGTCTCCGGATTTTCACATCGCCCGTCATCTGCACGGATCGCGAAGAGGCAAAGCTCATCAAGCAGATGCAGGGACCAGAACGCCAGACCAGGCAGCAGGCGCATTGGAACGGATGCGAATACTGCCGAATCCTTCGCGACGCGCGCAAGGTCGGCGGCAACATCCAGCCGTTCCTGATCGACCCGGATGTCATAACCCCGAAGCGCCTTTCGGACCTCCGTCTCCTCGGCAGCCCGCAAGGTACCGCCTAATGCAGTCACTCTCAAGCTCGCACCAGCTAGCGCCCAGCCCTACCAGGCCCCGGGCGCTTTTATTGTCTTCGGCCGCGCGCCGCCGCTCGTTGAAATTCAGCGGCGCTTCCCCTACAATAGTCGGGACAGTTCGGAGGGTTGGCAGAGTGGTCTAACGCGCCGCACTCGAAATGCGGTTGGGGAGAAATCCCCTCACAGGTTCGAATCCTGTACCCTCCGCTATGAAAAAAAGACACTCTTCTGAGTGTCTTTTTTTTCATACTGAGACGCAGGATTCGAACGAGCGGAGGGGGTCGGGGAACCGCGACCGGTTCCCCGTATCGGAGGGTCGCTCGTTTCGAGCGACAGTGCGGCACCGAGGGTGCCGCAGGCGCAGCGAGGCCGGAGGCCGAGCAGCAGTGAGAATCCTGTATCCTCCGCAGTGTAAAAGCGACCGGCTCGCCTTGCTCCCCAATATGCTATCCTGAAATCAGTAGTTGCCGTACCCGTGGGGTGACCTATGAAATTGCTCGCCGTTTCCGTCCTGGCTTGCGGCCTGTCCGTGACGACATGCGCCCATGCCGAGCAGGCCCTTGAAAAACCCGCGAAGCCGAAGCCATGCAGCTCGGTGCGGAACGCCTTTCAGATCATCAAAGTCCGCCGCTTCCACATCTGCGTCTTGCCCATGGCGCAACCCATGGGACTCTCCCTGAACGACCGGCTCGAGACCGAGAAGCGGAGCGCCGACAGCATCAGCGACGTGAGCGACGCCCTCGCCGTACGCGACGACCTCGAACGCTTCTTTGACCCGTCAGTCAGGAGGGACAAACTGGCGGCCGACATCGTGAAGCGCTTCAACAGGATCGCGAAGCGCAACAAGTACGTCGGCAAGGACGATCCGCCGCCCGAGTTCGCGCCCGCGCTGTCCGCCGAGGACGACGCGCGGCGCCTGATGCGCAAGGTCGAGGAAGTCGCAGCGCATCGGGATCCCACGCGTCTCCAGGTTGCCGATGCGTCGATCGACCGCACCACCGTCCTCGAAGCTCGGTTCGTGGCAGCGGACCTTCAGAAACGCACCCGCGCCGAGAAGGACGCGAACCAGAAACCGCACTGACCCGTTCCCCTGCCGCCATCCCCGCGATGGCGGCTTCTTTTGTCATCCGATTATCCGAATGTGAACGTGAACGCCTCGAGTCCCGGCGAATCGATGATCAGCTTCAGCGTGTGGTCGCCCGGACCGTCCGCGTTGCTGATCAGGTTGTAAAGCCGGCTCGAGGTGATGACGACCTTGCCGTCGTGCACGTCGTTCCCCGCCGCGGAGGCCGTGACCGGCTTGCCGTCCTGCCACACCTCGACGACCGTTCCCGTCGCGGCGCCGCTTGCCACGAGATAGACCTTGCCGGAGGCGTAATGATAGACGACCGTCGCGCCAGCCGCGTTGTTCGTCGCGTATTGGTCGGCGAAGTTCCAGCTGCCGCCGAGATACAGCTGGTTCTCGTTGAACGAATCGGGTAGCGTGAGCGCCTGCGTCCCGGCGACGCCCCGCGCGCCGTTCGCAAGAAGCTCGTTGCGCGCCGCGCCGAAATAGGTCTCGGGGCTGCCGATGCCGCCGAGGTCGGCCGGCTTCACGTTCACGTCGGACGACGAAACGGAACTGGAGGAGGCGCCGAGCGCCGTCGCGCGCTCGCGCAGCAGCTGCTGGATGATGCCCTCCGTCTCGTCATAGCTCCCCTCGCCCACATGGTCATGCACGATGTAGCCCGCGATGTCGATCAGGTATTCGTGCGGCCAATAGAGGTTCCCGTACGCGCTCCAGGTCCCATAGTCGCTGTCGAGGACGACGGGATAGGTGATGCCGTACTGCTTCGTCGCCGCCTGCACGTTGTTGATGTCCTTCTCGAAGTCGAATTCGGGCGTGTGGATGCCGACGACGACCAGTCCCTGGTCCTTATATTTCGCGTACCACGAGGTGAGGTACGGCAGCGTGCGGATGCAGTTGATGCAGCTGTAGGTCCAGAAGTCGAGCAGGATGACCTTCTTGCCCACGAGGTCCTTCAGCCTGAAGGACGATGACGCGTTGACGAACCCGGTCGGGTCCGCGATCTCGATCGCGGGCTTGTCGCCGGCCTTCTCGTCGGCCGCGGCGATCGCGGCGATCGCCTGAGCGGCGGACAAAGACGAAGGCGAAGATGAGGATGATGAGGATGACGACGAGGCGGCGGGCGAGGTTGCGCCCGATCCCGAAACCGTCGAGCTCTCCGTCCCCGACGAACCGACGTTGATCGCCTGCGGCGCGCCGGCGCCCGTCCCGCTCCCGACATGCGCCTTCATGCTGTCGAGGTACCAGATCGATGCGACGACCGCGACGATGACGACCACCAGTGCGATTCTTTTTGCCATGACGATGTTGGTTATAGTTTGTATTTAAGCAGGAAGTCGTTCACGAACCCGAAGTTCGCGACGAGCGACAGGTCCTGCGTGAAGACGAGGATGCCGAGCACGATGAGGATCGCGCCGAAGATCGGGTTCACATAGACGGCGGCGGACGCGTAGCGGTTGATGAAGGCCGAGCTCTGCGCGACGAAGAGGCCGACGACCAGGAACGGGATACCGAGGCCGATCGCATAAGCGAGAAGCAGTGAGAACGCCGCGCCGGGCGCCGATGCGGCAAGGCCCAGGATGCCGCCGAGGACCGGGCCGACGCACGGGGTCCATCCCGCCGCGAACGCCAGGCCGAACAGGAACGAGGTGAGATAGCGCGAGCGCACCTTGATCTTGGGATTGATCTTGTGGTCGGCCTCGAGGAAGCGGATCTTGAAGAAGCCCATGAGATAGAGCCCGAAGAAGATGACGATCACGCCGCCCACCCGCGCAAGCCATGTCTGCACGGCATAGGCCGCATGCGCAAGAAGGCCGTTCAGCAGGACGCCGAGCAGCGCGAAGACGACCGAGAAGCCGACGACGAAAAAGACGCTGTTCAGGAATATGGCGCCGCGCGACGGCTTGGCCGTGGCGGACGTCGACTCGCCGGCGAGATAGGCAAGGAACCCCGGGATGATCGGCAGGATGCAGGGCGACAGGAACGAGACGATGCCCGCGACGAACGCAACCGTGATGGGAATGATGTTCATAGGTTTGTTTTTGAATAGATAAGCGCTCCGACCTTCGCGACCACCATGCCGCCGAGCGCGGCGGCGATCCAGGGATCGATCGATCCGGCAAGCTCTTCGACGATCACGGCGACGAGCAGGATCCCCGAGCCGACCAGGAACGCCATGCGGTCGGCGAACATGCTATGAAACGCCTCGCGCTCATCGCGGCCGCTTTCGCGCCAGATGAGGCTCGCAAAGACGCCGAACAGCACCGCAAGCGCCGTGAGGAGCCCCATGACGACATAGCCCGGCATGAAGAGCGACCACGGGTTGAGCACGACGACGAGCAGGACGAGGAAGACCGCGGCAACCCCGACTTCCCCCGAAATGTGTTTCATGATTTTTTAATGAAAAAGATTTCCTCGACCGGCCGCCTGAAGAATTTCGCGATCCTCATGGCAAGAAGGACCGACGGGACATAATTGCCCTTCTCGATGGCAATGACCGTCTGCCGCGAGACGCCGACCTCACGCGCCAGGCCTTCCTGCGTGATGCCCATCGAGGACCGCATCTCATAGACACTATTATAAACATGTTCGGGCATCGCTTTCCTTCATGCTAGGCCGATCCCGACGCGATGTCAAGTATGCTTGACATCGTCCCCGACCCTCGTGATACAATGATCGAAACACCGGCAACCATGCTTATCAACAAGGGATTCCAACGCAAACGCGAAACCGACGACCGCCTGCCGCCGGGACAGTACCGCGAATACGACTTCCCCGTCCTCTCGCTCGGCCCGACGCCGAAGGTCGGCACCGCCGAATGGAAGCTCGACGTCGACGGCCTCGTCGCGAAGAAGCTCTCGTGGACCTGGGACGAATTCAACGCGCTGCCGCAGGAAAACGTCGTGAAGGACATCCACTGCGTCACCAAGTGGTCGAAGTTCGATACGGCCTGGAGCGGCGTCTCGATCGACACGATCATCGAGCTCGCGGGAGTCGACGAATCGGCGACCCACCTTATCGCCTATTCCTATGACGGCTATTCCACCAACCTGCCGATCGAAGACGTGAGGAACGGCAAGGCGATGGTCGCCCTGCGCTATGACAACGCGGCGATCGAAGCGGAGCACGGCGGCCCCGCGCGCCTGCTCGTCCCCCACCTCTATTTCTGGAAGAGCGCGAAATGGGTGAACCGCCTTTCGTTCACGGACCACGACGATCCGGGCTTCTGGGAAATCCGCGGCTATCACAATTACGGCGACCCCTGGAAGGAGCAGCGGTATTCCTTCGATTAAATTTTCATTAACGGCTTCTTGACGTCACGGATATGGCAAAAGGATGGCGGATCGCAACGCTCGAAGAGGCGTCGATGGTCGCGAAGGGCATAAAGTCGCTCACGTTCTCGCTGCCCGACTGGGAGCCGTCCGTTCCGGGCCAGCACTACGACATCCGCCTCACCGCCGAGGACGGCTATCAGGCCGAGCGGAGCTATTCGGTCGCTTCGGCGCCCGAACGGAAGGGCGTCGTCGAGTTCGGCATCGAGCTGCTTGAAAACGGCGAGGTCTCGCCCTATCTCTTCAGCCTCAAGCCGGGCGACCAGGTGGAGATGCGCGGGCCGATCGGCGGCAGCTTCATCTGGAACACGGACATGCCGGGCCCGCTCTGCCTCGTCGGCGGCGGCTCGGGCATGGTGCCGCTCATGGCGATGCTCCGTCACCGCCAAGAACACCTCGCGGACGAAATAAAGAAGGGCCGCCACGCCGTATTCCTCGCAAGCGTGAAGGATCAGGACCACCTCCTCTATTATGACGAGCTGCGCGCGATCTCGGCCGCCGATCCGAACTTCACCCTGGTCATCACCTTCACGCAGTCGGCGCCGCCGAACTGGGACGGCTTCAGGCGCCGCATCGACCATGCGATGCTTCAAAACGTCTTCGGCGGGATCGCCGGCGACATGCCGATGGTCTATGTCTGCGGCCCGACGCCCTTCGCCGAGAATGCGGCGTCGAACCTTGTCGAAGTCGGATTCAACCCTCACGCGATCCGCATCGAGCGGTTCGGCGGCGGAGGCACCGTCGTCGGTCCGGAAATAAAAGAGGAGCGGTCCTAACAAGCAGCTCTCGATTCACGTATCCTGTTGCAGAACCTTGTCTTGCGACGAAAGGATCCAGCTTTGAGAACCGCGAACCTCAGCCTCCCCTCCCTCGCACTCGCCTGCGCAGCCTTGTGCTTCGCGGCGGGATGCGGCAGCGGCCTCAGCCGCTCGTCGTCTTCGGGCGACAGCTCGGACGGCGGAACACAGACACAGTCCCCGGCACAAACGTTCGTCGCCGAGAACCCTGAAACCGGAACCATCTATCTGCTCGTCCCCGGGACGAACGCGACCATCCACGAATATGATGCGGCCGGCGCAAACGACCAGTCGCATTTCTCAACCGGCCTCACCTCGGCCCACGCGATCGCCGTCGACGGGACGACGGGCTTCGTCTTCGTAAGTCACGACGGCAGCCCCGGCGTTTCGGCTTTCGATCCGAACCACGGCGGCGCGGCGGCCGCCAAACCCTTCGGGCCTTCCGGCGCGGGCGTTCTCGGGGCAGCCGCAGGCAATGTCTGCGCGGCCGGGGGCGGGAGCACGACCGTGTCCTGCCTCACGGACGCCGGGAACGCCGCAACCCCGCTCGACCTCGTGACGGGCTCATCGGCAACCTCGGTCGCGATGATCCCGCAGGGCGGTATGGGCGTGGCATGGGCCTTCGCCTATACCGCGTCCGACGCAACCGTCCACCAGTTCGCCCTGCCGGGCGGCGCAGGCCGGAACGTGATGCTTCCGCTCGCTCCCGACGCGGCGACGGCGTCACCTTCGCCGCACCCGATCGCGGCCCTAGGCAACGATCCCTATACCTCGGCCGGCATCACGGTCGCGGTCACGGGCCTCTCGGGCGACGGCGCGGGAACGCCGACCGTCGTGCTCATCGACGGCACGACGCTCACCTTCGGCAAGGCCCCGCTCCCGGGAGCCGTCTCGCTCCTTGCCGCCGATCCGACCCATCACGGGTTCGTCGCGGCCTATGAGGACACCGCCGCAAAACTCACGCGGTTCGTCAGCATCTCGAACGCGAACGGACCCGTCGCGCTCTCGTCGACGACGAACGCCGCGGCCACGAGCATGGTCATCTCGTCGGACGGGAACCGCATCATTCTCGGCGGCGGACCATCGCCCGTCGTGCTCGACAACAAGTGACACCCTCCTCCTTCATTTCTCTTGCATATAAAAGAGAACCCGCCCGGCATGGCTGCCGAGCGGTTTTTTTATCGCCCGTCGTAACGAGCCCTCACATAGCCGATCGTAATCCGCTTCCGATTCGAAATGACATAATCGATCCGGCCGGCGGACTCGACAAGCTTGAAACGCCTCGCCAAGTTGACGATCCTGAGCGTCCCCGCGACCGACCCATCGAAGCCCTCCTTGTTCAAGGCGTCGACGAGCGGCAGCAGGCTTTTCGGAATCGTCTTCCTATATCCTTCGACCGGTTCGAGATAGAGCATGAGGCTCCTTTGCGCCATGATTCGCGGCGCATTCGCTAGCTCGATTAAACAGGAACCGGCGCGAAATGGCAAGCCGTGCGCGCGGCTCGTGATACAATTGATCATATGGACGACCGACGCGCGATGAGGATCATCAAAAAGACGATGCCGGCCGTGGTCTCGATCGCCATCGCGAAGCGCGCCGAGGACGTCGAACACGAGCTTGCCGCCCAGGCGACCGCCGCGGGCCGCCCCGAAGCGCCGACGCATCCGCCCTTCGCCGCCGACGCCCGGGGCATGGTCCAGGTGGGCGGCGGAACGGGGTTCGTCGTCGACCCCGACGGCCTCGTCATGACGAACAAGCACGTGATCAGCGACGCCGACGCCGAATATACCGTCATCCTGAACGACGGCCGGGAGTTCCGCGCCTCCGTGCTGAGCCGCGACCCGATCAACGACGTCGCGATCATCAGGATCCCCGAACGTCACATCCCCTTCCTCAAGCTCGGCGACGCCACGCGCCTTGAGCTCGGCCAGAGCCTCATCGCGATCGGCAACGCCCTCGGCGTCTTCCACAACACCGTCTCGCTCGGCATCGTTTCGGGGCTTTCGCGCTCGATCACGGCGCAGGCCGACCCTGCGGCGCCGCCCCAGGAGATGCGCGGGCTCATCCAGACCGACGCCGCCATCAATCCGGGCAATTCGGGCGGGCCGCTCGTCGACTCGCAGGGCCTCGTCGTCGGCGTGAATGCCGCGATCATTTCGGGAGCCCACAGCATCGGCTTCGCGATCCCCGTGAACGCCGCCCGGCGCGACCTGGACGACCTGCGGCGCTTCGGCCGCATCCGCCGGCCCCTCCTCGGGGTGCGCTATCTCATGATCGACGCGGCGCTGCAGAAAAGCATGAACCTCCCGAAGGACTATGGCGCGCTCGTCGTCCGCGAAGCCGATCACGACTACGCGGTGGTGCCCGACAGCCCCGCGGCCAAGGCCGGCGTCCGCGAACGCGACATCATCCTCACGCTCGACGGCAAGCGCCTCGACCGCGACCATCCCATCCAGGACTACCTCGAGACCATGAACGTCGGCGACGAGATCGAGCTGCTCGTGCTGCGCGACGGCAAGGAAAGCATCCTCAAGACAACCCTCGCCGAACGGAAATAGTCAACAATCCGTTAATCTTTTTTTTTAATACGAATATTGGTCGACGAGCAGGCCGCTCCGGTCGAAGAGGTTGACGACGTCGTGATATTGGTCGACGACGGGATTGCCCGTCCAGACCCACCACTGGTTCGAGAGGAAGTTTGCATCGGCTTCGTGCCGGTTGAAGCAGCCCGTATAGTTCATGGTCGAAAGGTACTGCTGGCACGCATAGTCGTTCGGCGGGACCTGCGAGCCGCCCGTGCTCGGCACGGTGCACGACGGGATGGACCGCACGTAGTTCTGGCAGGCACCCGTGAAGCCCGCGATGTCGGATTGCGCGGGTTCGGGGCAGTTCGCGGGCAGCTGCGGGCTGGTGTTCAGGTCGCGCTGCAGATAGCCGATGCACTCGTTGAGCCGCAGGCTGATCGTGCCGGCCGACGAATAAAGATAGAGCGTCTGCGCCCCCGAAAGCCTGATGTCCGTCGGCGACGCGAACCCCGACGGCTGATAGAGCTCGACGGCCTGCGGGACGAACTCGCTGCCATGGTTCGCGCGCAGCTCCCACCCGGTCACGTCGACGCTCTCGCCGGTCGGAAGATAGGACACGAGGGTGATCTCGCCCGATGACGCGCCATAGCCGGCAAACGCGGTGCCGATCCTGACCTCATGGAAGAACGGCGAGATCTGCGCGGCGGTGAACCCCGGCGGGATCTCCGACGGCGTCACGCGCGTCCCCGACTGGCCGGAGCCGCCGGTCGCACCCTGCCCTTGGCCAGTCGAACCGGTTCCGGTCCCGCCGGTCCCGAAGGGATAGGCGGGCGTGAGCGACGTTCCGCCGGGGTACGGGTTCCCGGGGCGCGACACGGTCGACGTGCCGAAGAAGCTCGTCGAGATCGGCGGGAAGAACTTCGAAAGGCCGCCTGACTCCTTGGTCAGGAGGCCGCTCGACACAACGAAGATGCCGACGGCGACGATGAGCACAATGATGACGAGAATGCCAATGGTCCTTCCCATGGTGGTCAGATGACGATGTTCACGATTTTTTTGTCGACATAGATGACGCGCTTCGGCGCCGCACCCGCCATCGCCCGTGCGACGTTCGGATTGCGCAGCGCAAGATCCTTCGCCTGCTCCTCGGTCACCGACGCGTCGGCCTCGACGGTATCGCGGACCTTGCCGTTCACCTGCAGCACGAGCTTCACGGTCCGGTCGACAACGAGCGCCTCGTCATAGGCCGGCCACGGTTCGAAGTCGAGATAAGAACCGTCGGCATGACCGAGCATGGACCACAGCTCCTGACCCATGTGCGGCGCGAACGGATGGACGAGCTTCACGATCGCCTCGAGGTCCTTGCGATCGGTCATGGCGATCCGGTCATCTTCGCCGTCGTCGGTTGTTACCATTTCCGTGAGCTCGTTCAGCATGATCATGAGCGCCGAGATCGCCGTGTTGAATTTGAACGACACGATGTCCTCCCCCACTTTCTTGATCGTCTTATGGATCACGGGCCGTTTCGGACCTTCGGTGGCGGCCTGATCATGCGGCTCGTGCGACAGCAGGCCGATCATCGTGACGACATAGTTCCAGAACCGCTTGAGAAACCGCTCGACGCCCAGGATGCCCTTCGGATCCCACGGCGTGCTGTCCTCGAACGGCCCCATGAACATGAGATAGAGCCGCGTCGTGTCCGCGCCGAATTCGCCGACGATCTCGTCGGGATTCACGACGTTCCCGAGGCTCTTCGACATCTTGCGGCCGTCGGCGGCCAGGATGAGGCCCTGATGGCGCAGCACGGAAAACGGCTCGTCGAACGGGACCAAGCCCTCGTCGTGCAGGAATTTCGTGACGAAGCGGGAATATAGAAGATGGAGCACCGTGTGCTCGGCGCCGATCACGTAGAGGTCGACCGGAAGCCAGTGCGCGGCCTTATCAGGATCGAAGATCCGCCGCTCGTTGCGCGGATCGGCATAGCGCAGGAAGTACCACGACGAATCGACGAACGTGTCGAGCGTCTCGGCGTCGCGTTTTGCATCGCCGCCGCACACCGGACACTTCACGTTGATGAACGCCGGCGAGCTCGCGAGCGGCGGCATGCCTTTCGGGCGGTAGTCGTCGATCGGCGGCAGGACGACCGGCAGGTCGCTTTCGGGAACGGGAACCGCGCCGTCGCGCTCGCAGTGGATGATCGGGATCGGCACGCCCCAATAGCGCTGGCGCGAGACGGACCAGTCGCGGATGCGGTACTGCGTCTTTCTCGTCCCGCGGACCGCCTGCACGATGTCCCACTTCGCCGCCTCGGAATCACGACCGGTGAACGCGGCGGATCCGGCGAGGATTCCCCGGCCGGCATAGATCTCGCCAAGCACGAGGCGGCGGAAGCACAGCAGATGGTTCTCGTCCTCCATTTTCCGAAGCACATCTTCCTTCGTAAGCCACTCGATCGAAAAACGCCCCTGCTCGTCGGCCTCAAGCGACCGCCCTTCCTGCTCGCGGCCCTTCAAGACAAAGTGCAGCCCGACCACGTCGATGTTCCGCGCGACGTTTTTCGAAAATGCGAAATAATGGTGGTGCATGCGCCCGGTCCTGCCGACGAATTCCAGCTGCCCATAGCCGGTCTCCTCTTTTATTTCCCGCAGCGCGGTCGCGATTTCGTCCTCCCCGTCCTTCCGTCCCCCGCCGATGAAGAGCGTCCCGCCAAGCTTCGGCCCCCAGTCGAGCGTCAGGAACCTGCCCGCCTCGCGGTCTTCGACGATCGCGACGATGCTTGATCGGCGCTCCTCGTTCGGCATCGCCTGCCCCGTTTCAGGCTCGATCACTTCGACGACCGGCAGTCTGAACTTCGCCGCGAACGCGGCGTCGCGCCCGTCATGTGCCGGGACGGCCATGATCGCCCCCGTGCCGTACGACCCGAGCACGTAGTCGGCGATCCATACGGGGATCGGCTGATTCGTCGCGGGATTCACGGCGCTCACCCCCTTGAGCTCGACGCCGGTCTTCTCTTTCTCGTCCTCTTTGCGCATGAGCTCGGTCTTGTGCGCGGCCGCCGCGACATAAGCCGCGACATCCGCGGCGTTCGTGAGCGACCCGTCCGCAAGGCACGACGCGACAAACGGATGTTCCGGCGCAAGGACCATATAGGTCGCGCCGAAGATCGTTTCGGGACGGGTCGTGAAGACTTCGATCGGACCCTTGGCCGCGCCGCCGTTGCCCTGCGTCGCAAACGAGATGAGCGCGCCTTCGGACCTGCCGATCCAATCCTCCTGGCGCTTGAGCGTCGCCGCGGGCCAGTCGAGCTTCTTCAGGTCGTCGAGCAGGCGGTCGGCATAGGCCGTGATGCGCAGGAACCACTGCGTCATGTCGCGCTCCTCGATCACCGATCCGCACCGCTCGCAGTGGCCGTCAACCACCTGCTCGTTCGCGAGGACGGTCTGGTCCTTCGGGCACCAGTTCACCTTGCCGGCGGCCTGATAGGCAAGTCCCTTCTTGAAGAGCTGCAGGAAAAGCCATTGGGTCCACTTATAATAGTCGGGTTTCGACGTGTTCACCTCGCGGTCCCAGTCATACGAGAAGCCGAACATGCGCACCTGACGGCGGAAGTTTTCGGTGTTCTCGTTCGTCACATCCTGCGGGTTGCGTCCCACCTTGATCGCGAAATTCTCGGTCGGCAGGCCGAACGCATCCCATCCCATCGTATAGAGAACCTCTTTGCGGTTCGCGGCCGCCTCGCCGTTCCTCGCTCCCCCGCCCATGCGCGCAAAACGCGCCTGAATGTCTTCGGCGGCATAGCCTTTCGGATGGCCCATGTGCAGCCCGGCGGCCGAGGGATACGGGAAGGTCTCGAGCTGGTAGCGCTTCTCTTTTTTCGAATCGTCGTGCGCGGCGAAGACCTTGTCGTCGATCCACCGCTTCTGCCACTTGGGCTCGATTTCTTTGGGATCGTAGGCTCGCATGATCCTCATTATTCTATGGGAAAAGCGCGGCGTTCGCCAGCATGCGCTTCGAGAAACCCTCCGTCAGATGCCGAACACGCGCCGGGCGTTTTCCCAAATCTGACGCTTCATCGCGTCGGGTTCCATGCCCTTCAGTTCCGCAAGCTTCTTCACGGTCTCGATGACATAGGCCGGCTCGTTGCGCTTGCCGCGGTACGGGACGGGCGCGACATAGGGCGCGTCGGTTTCGGACAGGATGCGGTCGGCGGGAATCAGCCTGACCGCTTCGTCATAGTCGCGCGCGAACGTGACCACGCCGCCGAAGGTGAACGAGAAGCCGAGCTCGACGAGCCGCCGCGCGTCATCAGGGGTCCCGGTGAAGAAATGGATGATGCCCGGCGAGCGGCCCGGCTGCGCCGGATAGGCCGGCGAGCTTAAGATCTCGATGAGGTCCGCGAACGCGTTGCGGCAGTGGATCATGAGCGGCTTCGCGACCTCGCGCGCAAGCTCGATCTGCGCGACGAACGCCTCGCGCTGCCGGCGCGTCTGCGCGTCGCGGTCTTCAGCGGGATCGAACCTGAAATAGTCGAGGCCGCACTCCCCGATCGCGACCGTCTTCGCGTGAAGCGCGAGGCGCCGGTAATGCTCGGCGTCGAAGGATTCGCCCTGCGCGGCGAACGCCTTCCCGGCTTCGCCCCCGCCGAGCTCCTGCTCGTCATGATGGGATTTCGCCGTGTGGACCGGATGCAGCCCGACGGCGGCATAGACGCCGTCGCCCATGCGCTCGGCAAGCTCGACGGCGGCACGCGAGGTGTCGCGCTGCGTGCCGACGTTCACGACGACAACGCCCTGCTCGCGGGCGCGCCCAAGCACGGCGTCGCGGTCGGCGTCGTATCCCGGAAACTGCACGTGCGTGTGGGCGTCGATGAAGCGGGCTTCGTCCGTCATGGGTTGTATAGTATCATGGAATTCATGAAGCTCGTCATCGGACTCGCCGGACTCCCGCTCGCCGGCAAGGAGACGGCCGGCTCCCGGCTCGCCGCCCTGCTGCGCGGCGACGGCTGGACGGTGAGCCAGCACCGCTTCTCCGACATCCTGCGCGACACGCTCGACCTTTGGGGCATGCCGCACGGGCGTGCGAACGAGCAGATCCTCGCGCAGATCATGCAGCGGCCCGGCGCCTTTCCGCCCGGCATCCTGTCGCGCGCGATGAAGCACCGGCTCATGAAGAACGCGGCCGACGTGGGCATTCTGGACGGCGTCCGCTGGGACACCGACGAGGCGATCGTCCGGGAATTCCCCGCCGAAGGGATCAGGAGCCTCATCGTCTATGTCTCGGCTTCGGACGACCGGCGCTATGCCCGCCTCGTCGCCCGCAACCGGTCCGGCGAGGCCGCGACGACCCGGGCCCAGTTCGACGACCTGAACCGCCAGCCGAACGAGACGTTCATTCCCGTCATCGGCTCGCGGGCCGACGTGACACTCGTGAACGACCACGACACGATCGCCGACTTCGAGCGCGACGTCGAAGCGGCTTATGAAAAATTCATTAAGCCGGCCTTGCAATAATAAAAACACCGCTCGTTGTCACGAGCGGTGCCAGATTCAATTTTCCGATCCTAGATGCCTGCGATATAGATCGCCTGCTTGTTTTGGAGGGCCCTCCAGTAATCGACCAAATCGCCGCCTTTGCCGTCGGGTTCGCCAATTCCAATCCATAGCCGGCTCATTTCCGTGATGGGAACGAATCGGCATTCCCAGGACGTACCCATGGATTTCACGTGTTGTTCTTTTGCATCGACGGCCTCAAGGCCTTCCCCCCACGAGTGCAGGCTCGCCTTCTTGAGACGAAGCAGGATCATCTGAAGGATGTCGGCATCGTCCGCTTCGACGCTCAGCCTCACGGTCATCGATTCGCCGATCCTGGCCTGAGCAGGATAATGCAAATCGATCCGATACTGTTCGTCCTTGACACCCATCGCGCCTATGATCCTCTTCAGGGAAGCGCCATCCCACCGATGCCGATGCTCCTCTGCCTCCAGATCAAGAACACGCGCGCAGACGATCGCCCGATGATCGAGACTTGCATATCGAAGAAACGTATCGTTAGGACGAATGCGCTTCCCCTCAAGCATTCCAAGAATATCCCTCAGGACAGGGAGAAGGCTCACATCGGCCGAAGCGGTCACCTGATTCATGGCCTTATAAGCGAGACTCCATCGCTCCTTCGAATAGGCGTAACCGAGGTATTCCGCATCTCCCTGAAGCGACCTCAATGCCTGTTCGAAGTACCCGTGCAAACCAGGAACCCACCAGTAAAGATCTTCGCCAGGGA
This sequence comes from Minisyncoccota bacterium, assembly GCA_035541435.1. Lineage (GTDB taxonomy): Bacteria > Patescibacteriota > Minisyncoccia > UBA6257 > 2-01-FULL-56-20 > JAKAGE01. The sequence goes on from DATKNL010000012.1 coordinate 148,361, forward strand.
TGTACGGGGAGTCCGAACCGAGGTTCCCCATGCGGCGCAGGACGCGATCGAGCGTTCCGACGATCAGCTTCGGGATGAAATCCATCCGCGGATATCGGTTCGCATAACGAAGGGCGCGCTCCAACGCAGATGCCGCTTTTTCTGTTCCCTGGGATGTCGTCACGAACCACGTCAGCAAGGGTTCAAAAAACTGATCCTCGCCATAATAGATTTGTCCGAGCGCATCAAGCGCCGCATCCATCCAACCCGGAGGTGCGTTCTGCGCGGATAACTTCCCGATGCGCTCCATGCAGGCAACGCGAACGTCCTTAAAGGGATGCTTCGCAAAAACGGCAAACGGATCTTCGCGAATCTCGTATTCGAGCGACGAGGCGAAGCTCAGGTCAGTGGTTGTCCGGATGTCATAAGACGTTTTCGGCGTTTCTTCGGTATTGGTTTTCATGTCAAAAGCTCCTTGCCCTCAGAAGGGCTTTGAAGTTGCTGCTTCAAAAAGCAGGCTGCCTCCTTTATAAGCCTTCGCATCGGCCGCGTCAACCGACGCCTAGGCGATGCGCGGGAAGAGCGATTCGGGCTTCTTCACCGTGAGGCCGTCGTCATTCCACGAGATGCATGCGGTGATCCGGCGCGCCGTCTCGGGCAGGAACGGCTTGAGCTCTGCGGCGACATTGTCGAGGAGCGAAACCAGGTTGAACAGCGCTGACCGGCGCTCGGCTATATCCTTGATCTCCCAGACCTTGCGGTCGTTCACGAACCGGTCCCCGAACGAGATGGCGGTCCAGATCGCGCCGAGGGCATCGCCGAAGCGGTATTCGCCCATGCGCTGCGCGACCCCGCGCCGCATCGCGTCGATCGCCTGCTCGAAATCGGCGTAGAGCTTCCCCATCGCAAGCTCCTCCTTCTCGGCGAGCGCGAGCACGCGGGCCGCAAAGTTGCCGATGCCGTTCGCGAGCTCGCCATTATAGCGCTCCCTCATCTTGACCTCGGCGTAGTCGCCGTCCTCGCCATACGGGACCTCGCGCAGCAGGTAGTAGCGCAGGGCGTCGACGCCGTAGCGCTTCGCAAGGTCGAGCGGATCGACGCCATTGCCGAGCGACTTGCTCATCTTCGTTCCGTCCACGGTAAGATAGCCGTTCGCGATGACCTGGCCGGGCAGCGGCAGGCCCGCCGACATGAGCATCGCGATCCAGATGACCGCGTGAAAGCGCAGGATGTCCTTGCCGACCGTGTGGATGTCGGCCGGATGGTCCTCCCATCCCTCGATGCCGACGCCCGTCACGTAGTTCACGAGCGCATCGGCCCACACATAGATGACCTGGTTCGGATCGCCGGGGACCGGGATGCCCCACGCCTCGCGCCCTTCCTTGAGCTCGCGCGAGAAGCTGATGTCCTCGAGGCCCTGCTCGACGAACGCCTTCACCTCGTTGAACCGGTGCGCGGGCGCGACGAAATCGCCGTGCGCCGCATAGAAGTCGAGCAGCCGGTCCTGATATTTCGAGAGCGCGAAGAAATAATTGTCTTCCGAGACGAGTTCCGGCTTGGTCTTGTGTTCCGGGCACAGGCCGTCGGGCGTGAGCTCGTCCTCCCTGAGAAACGCCTCGTGCCCCTTGCAGTACAGCCCCTCGTAGCGTCCCCGATAAAGATCGCCGTTCGCCTCGAGCCGCCCCCAGAAGTCGCGGACGGTCTCGACGTGCCGCTGCTCGGTCGTGCGGATGAAGTCGGTGTTCGAGATGCCGAGCGTCTGCCAGGTCTGCTGCCACAAGTCGGCCAGACGGTCGGTATAGGCATGGATCTCCTCACCGCTCTTCTTCGCCGCGTCGACGGTCTTCTGGGAATTCTCGTCGACGCCGGTCAGAAAGACGACCTCGTCGTGCCGTTCCGCGCGCCACCGTGCGAGCGTGTCCGCGACGATCGTCGTGTACGCGTGCCCGATGTGCGCCTTGTCATTCACATAATAGATCGGCGTCGTGATATAGAAGCGGCCGCCCAAAGCGCCCGCGTCGCGCTCGTCATGTTCCATAGATTCAACTCTAAGGGATTCCCGAAAAAACGGCAACAAAAAAACGGCCTGCCGGGGCAGGCCGTCATGACGCTAGGCTAGTCGTGATCTATCTTGGAATAGGTCGTCGTCGCCTTCGTGGGAATTTCAGGAACGGCAACATAGATGCCCTTCAGGGCGAATCCCGCCTGGAGTCCCTTGAGGAAAGCATCAAGGCCCTGTCTCGTAGGTATCGTCTCGGACCAATATCCATGTTCATCTGCGATCTGCACGTTGAAGATGTCGATCGGCGGATCCGAAGCGACATGATGTCGCGAAACCGCGATCATCGGCTCGCGGATCTCAAGGCTCGAAGAAAGGCTGTCATAAAAGACGACGTATTCCTTGCCGTTGTACCGGCACGGCACCCCTCCTTCGGGATAGCTGCCCAAGGTGATTTCAAACGGGATCCCCGCCTCGATCGTTTCCCCTTTTTTAATGATATCCGCGGTCCGTTCAAAGAGATTCTGGCCTTCGACAACGCGCTTGACGCACCGCGCGTCGTTTTTCAAGGTTATCGTTTTCACGCACACCTCCCTCTCGGCGCATCATGCCCAGTTTTCCTTAAAAAGTCAATTTCAACCCGCGACCTCCTCCGAC
>DATKNL010000013.1:0-29341 GCA_035541435.1 Minisyncoccota bacterium
CATTTCCTCGTAGTATGTTCCGCATGCTCCGCCGCCTCGGCATCATCATCGTCATCATCCTCGTTTTAGGATTTTTTAATTTTCTTGGAACGCAGATTTCGAAGGCTTTTCCATCGAGCGGATTTCGGACCGCGAACCTCGCAGCGATCACGGCGTCGCAGTCCGGCGAATTGTCATCCATCAATTTCGATTTGTTTGCCAAGGACGGCTCCGGGTGGAGTCATGTGACTCAAGGATACGGGCATACCCCCTATTCGGCCTGGTACATCGGCGGCTGGCACAACGGGATCGACATCGCCGCCGCCTATGGCGCACCCATCTATTCGCCTGCCGCCGGCACGGTGCTCGGTGCCGGCAATCAGGATTCGTTCTGTCCCGGGCGCGGTTTCGGTCGCTTCGTCGCGGTAAGCGATCCGCGCGACGACGTGGTGCTGTTCTATGCGCACCTCGGTTCGGTCCTCGTTGCGAGCGGCACGCGCATCGCAACCGGCACCGAGATCGCGACCGTCGGAACGACGGGTTTTGAAACGGGAACGCACCTGCACTTCTCGGTCTTCGACGAGGCGGGCTTCGCGCTGCTGCCGAAGAACGGCTGTGGGCCCGATCCGACCGGCCGGGACCTCGATCCCGTTCCCTATCTCGAACGTTTCTGATGCCGGCCATCATTTCGAATCGGCGTTATACTAAGGGCATGGCATCGTCCTCCCGTCGTACATTCCACGCCGTCCACTTCGTCGGGATCGGCGGCATCGGCATGAGCGCGCTCGCCCGCTACTTCCTGAAGCTCGGCACCCATCCTTCGATCAGGAGGTCGTGGATCATCTCGGGCTCCGACGCCGAACGCAGCGCGATCACCGACGCGCTGAGGCGCGAAGGCGTGACCGTGAAGATCGGCCACAAGGCTTCGAACATAAGCCCGAAAACGGGACTCGTGATCTATAACCGGGCGATTCCGGCCGACAACCCCGAAGTTAAAGAAGCCCGCCGCCGCGGCATTCCGGCCGTCCCCTATGCCGACGTGCTTGGCGAGATCACGAAAGGCCACATGACCATTGCGATCACGGGGTCGCACGGCAAGACGACGACGACCGCGCTCACGGGCGTGGTTCTTATGAACGCAAAGCTCGATCCGACGATCCTTGTCGGATCGATGCTCAAGGAGCTCGGCGGCAGGAACGTGCGCGTCGGCCGGTCGCCGTGCCTCGTCCTCGAGGCCGACGATTTCGGGGCCGCATTCCTCGCCTACACGCCGTCGATCGCCGTGGTGACGAATGTCGACCGCGAGCACCTCGATTTCTATAAGACCTTCGGCGCCGTGAAAAAGGCCTTCGTTTCGTTCCTTGCCAGGACCATTCCGCGGGGCGTCATGATCCTGAACGCCGACGATCCCCCGCTCGCCGGACTGCGTCCGAAGATCGAGCGGATCGCCCAGGCGATCGATGCGAAGACCGTCTGGTATTCGATCCGCAACGCGCCTGGGACCGTACGCGCGCCCGTCGAAAAGATTAAAAAGCATTTAATGATTGCCGGCGCGCACAACCTTTCAAATGCGACCGCGGCCTATCATGTCGGCAGAACATTAAAAATTTCTGAAAAGGCCATCATCCGCGGACTGGCTTCCTATCGCGGCGCATGGCGACGCATGGAATACCGCGGCCGCGCAGGGCGGGCGAAGGTCTTCGATGATTACGCTCATCATCCGAGCGAGCTTCGGGCGACCCTCGCCGCCTTCCGCGAGAAGTTCCCCTCCTCGCCGCTCATCGCGGTGTTCGAGCCCCACCAATCCAAACGGCTCGAGCTGCTGTTCAAGGATTTCGTTACGTCCTTCGCCGACGCGGACGCGGTCGTCATCCTGCCGACCTATGCCGTGAAGGGCCGCGACAGGAAGCCGCGCGTCACCGCCGAGGACCTCGCAGATGCCATAAGGAAAAAATTCCCTCGAAAGCCGGTCGCCTATCTTGCGAAGCCCGGCCGCGTGGGTCGGGTCGTCCGCGAGACGGTTGACGCCCTGCCCGGCTCCCCTGTCATCGCGATGCTCGGGGCCGGCACGATCGCGAACCTCACGCCGCGGATTCTGGATCGCGCAGTGTAACGTTTTCAGGGCCCCGGACGTCTTATTCATCAGAACTTTGCAGTTCGATCTGATGTTTGAGCGAGGGACCCTGATGGCAACACTTTTGCGCGCGAACATTCTTTCGCATTCGTTCCGCAAGCATTTTCGATTTCTCACCCCGATCTGGGAACGCGCCGCCGTGCTGCGTTTCGCGGATATGACCGTCACGATAGACAAACCCGTCGTCCTGCCCATAAGCGGGACGAAGACAAGCCGCATCGTGCTCCGCGCCGTCGACGCCTGGAAAGTCGTCACCAAGCGGCAGACGCTCATCCTCATCTATGGCACGGTCGAAATCGGGTGCGAAGTCGTTGCCCTCGTCGACCTCAAAACGGGCTGCGGCCCCATCCTCATCGGCATCAAAGCCAAACAAAGGCCTTCCACGGAAGGCCTCGTTCTTATAGAATGAAGGATAATGTTCGGCGACTACAAAACGATCGAGGAATTCAAGGAAGCCTCAGGCTATACGATCGACGGCGTCTGGTATCCCCGCGTGACGAAGATCGTGACCATTAAATCGAAACCCGCCCTCTATTATTACTACGGCGAGGCGAAGAGCTATAAGGCGGCCCAGGAGGCCACGGAGCAGTCCGCCAAGGAAGGCACGATGATCCACGAGGCCGTCGAGGGGCTCATGCTTGGCAAGCAGCCCGAGATCCCCGAAGCGATCGCGCCGGCCGTGGCGTCGTTCCTCGAATTCTTCGACCGGAACAGCATCCACGTGACTCCCGAACTCGTCGAGCGCCGCATCGTGAACTATGACCACCGCTATGCCGGCACGGTCGACGCGATCGCGATGATCGGCGGCAAGCTGGGCGTGCTCGACATCAAGACGTCCCAGGCCATCTATCGGGATTATTGTCTGCAGACGTCCGCCTATATGGACGCGCTGAAGGGCGAATTCGAACGGCTTGAGACCCGCTGGATCCTGAAGATCGACCAGGTACAGTACTGCACCCTGTGCGGCGCCCGGCGCCGGCTGAAGGGCGGCCGCGAGAAGATCAAGATCGACTGGCGGGACCGCCGCCAGAAGACCTGCAGCCACGAATGGGGGCCGCTCGCGGGCGACATCGAGCTGCAGGAGTTCCCCTATTGGCAGAACGACTTCCAGGCGTTCCTCGGGGCGAAGCGGCTGTGGGAATGGGAAAACGAGGATTGGCTGAAGCGCGCCGGCTACCTTGCGTAGCCTGTTGAAACGGTCCAGGCCTGGATTTCGTATAATAAGTGAGAAAGGTCGAAACGCAATAACCACACGTTCCATGTCAAAAGCAACCAAGTGGATCGTTATCGTGATTATTGTCGCCATCGTCGCCGCAGGCATCTGGTGGTGGATGAGCCGGTCAGGCACGGGAAGCCCCGCCGCCTCGACCGGATCGACCGGCAACCAGAGCGCCAACGCAGCCGCGAGTTCGGGAACGCAGTCCACGGCGGGGGCAGGCACGACCACGCAGCCCGCGGCCGCGGCTCCTTCCAACCCAGCCGTCGTGAGCGGCATCTCTGACCAGTCCATCGATCAGGAACTGGCCAACGTGGACGCCCAGATGAGCGGGTTCTCGTCCGATTCCGCGAGCATCAACCAGGGGTTGAGCGACCAGCCCGTGCAGCAATCCTCGTTCTAAACCTATGACCAAGACCATTCGCATTGCCATCGGCATCGCCGGCGCGGGCGCCCTGCTCGCCTCGAGCCTCGCCTTCGCGGCGCCGGTCGTCGGGACCGGAGCGGGCCTCGGCATCAAGGCCAACCTTTCGGCCGCAGGCGTGCACGCCTCGGGAACGGCTTCAAGCACGGTCCGCGCCGAAGCGGCCGCCGCAAAGCTTGCCAACCTGATCTCGGCTGCCGTAAAGAAGGCCGACCAGGAGATCGCACGCCGGATCGCCGGCCTGAACGCCCTCTTAGCCCGCGTCAACGGGATGCAGCGGCTTTCGGACACCGAAAAGAGCACGCTTTCGACGTCGATCCAGGCCCAGATTTCGGCCATGAACACCCTCCAGGCCCAGATCGCAGCCGACGCAAGCTCGACCACGGCGACATCGTCCCTTAAGACGGACATCCAGTCCATCACGAAGTCCTATCGGATCTTCGCCCTCGTCATCCCTCAGGGAGCGATCGAGGCGGCCTCTGACCGCGTCCTTACGGTGGCGAACACGATGACCGATCTCAGTACCAAGCTTCAGGCGCGCATCGCGTCATCGACGAGCGCGAACCTCAGTGCGGCTCAGGCAGCCTTCACGGATATGAATGCCAAAATTGCCGATGCGACAACCCAGGCACAGGCGGCGGCAAGCGAAGTCGCAACCCTCACGCCTGACAACGGGAGTTCGACGGCCATGCAGGCGAACCAGACAGCCTTGAAAGATGCGCGTTCGAAGATCCAGGCAGCCCAGAAGGATCTCGGCACCGCCCGCACGGATGCCGTCGCGATCGTGAAGGCCCTGAAGATCAAGACCGGTTCGGCGACAAGCACGATCTCGGCCTCTTCAAGCGCCACGACGAGCGCCTCAGCAAGCTTCTAGCATTTGTCTTCGCAGACATCAAAAAGGGCGCGTGAGGCGCCTTTTTTGGTTGGTTAATTGGTTCGCGACCGTTCGCGATTCTATGAATGTCTAAAAAATGAAAGGCCCGGATTCGCTTGCGCTTAACCCGGGCCGCTCGTTTGCCTCGCCAACCGCCAGAGCGATTACCTGAGGCCTTCAGTGGTTCGAATCGATTCCCTCGCTGGTCGAGGAGGAAAGAAGCTTTGCCGAAGGGACCGAAGTCCCTCACTGCAGTGGCAACCCCTAGGGCAGCCTCGCCTCTTTGACGCCCGAAGCGTCAGTTGCCCGGAAACGTTCCGCGCCATCCCCTCTTTGCAGAGCGGACGCACGTCAGGCTCCAAACAACCCTTCCTCGCACCCACGAAGTTTGCAAAGCGCACAAGCATTGCCGCAAGAGCCCATCTCTGGACGCTCGTGACGTTGCGCGTGCGACGTCGCTTCTCAGGTGTGTAGGCTGCAGAGGACCGTTTCCAGTCCCGCGCCTGCCTCAGAGACTTGTTGTTCGTCATCTGCTTTCGCAGCTGTCGAATTAACAAAGTCCTGATCCCCGCGCGGATCGCCGTTCCTCTCTTTCGAGAAAGAACCGCTCCCGACGGGATTACACGCTCGCGACACCGCTTTCAGTCGGCGCCTTGCTTTCGTTCCGGATGATCGCACGGCTACCCGGCTCGGCTAAGAGACCCTTGTCAGCGCACGGACCATGTCCAGCACCGAACAAATCTCCCCGCCCGCCCGCAGCCGCTCTTCGCCTGGATTGCCTCCCGAAGGATGCTTCCCGCGAAAGCGCCGTTCCGGTCGAACCACGAACTTTCAATTAACTTTTCAACCCCATCCTTTTGCCTGATATCAGTTTATACCTCGTAAAAGCCCCGTCAAGGCTGAAATTTGGCCGTATAGCCTAGCAAACTGAATATCCTGTGGATGCCCTGTGAACGAGCAAAAAGGCCTAAAATGGGCAATTTATTGCCAAATACGGGCTATTGGCAGAAGGGCGCTATAACTCACCGTCGGAAGGCTGGACGTTGAAACGCTGAGAGATCCCACGGTTGCCGTCCAGGTTGATGCGTTGGCATTCAGATCCCCTAAAATCAACGATTCCTGGGGGTTCGGCGATGCGCAGGCATAGGTCCCCATGACGCCCGTGGCGGTCACCGGGCGGGTTCCCGTAAGCGGCGTGCAATAGGTCCCATCGGCGAATTGGACGGCCCAAGCCCAGTTGGCGGGGATGCCGCCTGCCGGAAGGGTTGCACTCGGCAGGGCTTTTGCTAAACGCAGCACGAAGGTCGATGTCGCATAGGGGCCTTCCGCGGGGTTTGCGCCGCAAAGCAGGTTCTTCGTCCCGGCAATGGCAAAGCAGGGATCGCTGATCGCGTTGCCGACGGTGCAGCGCCAGGCATCGGTCCGGTACGGGGCTGCGATGGAGCTCGCGAAACAGGATCCGCTTTGGATCGGCGTGCTCGTCGACGGGACGGCAGCCTCATAGGTGACCACGTCGGTCGGCGGATTCGCGTTCTGATTCGTCGGGGCCGCAGGCTGGTTTTGCCCGGTCGGAATGTTCGAAAACGCGAAAAACTGCCCGACGCCGAAGACGACGACCAGCAGAAGCACCACGACGATGACGATTTTCCTCCCGGTCTCCCCCATCGCCCTAAAGGAACTTGAACGTGCCCACCATGCGGTCAAGCAGCGTCGTTATGCGGCCGGCATCGAAGGGCTGCAGATGGTATTCCGGCGGATAATTGCCGATCTGCGTCGAATGGACCGTGTATTCGATAGCGTAGCATTGCCCGGCGTGAACGGCGCGATAGCTCGTCGTCTCGTAATAGTTCCCCGCCCCGGCGTCGCTCGATTTGAACACGGCGAACGTGATCCCGTTGATCGTCGTCGTGCTTTGGCTTGCTCCTGGTGCAGCCGCGTCGGGGCTCACGAAGCATTGCGCGATAGCGGCATCGTTGCGGCTTGAACCCACGGTCAGGCGGGCATCCGAGAAGTTGGTCTGGGGTTCGAATGCGGCGGGAACCGTAACCGTGAGGAAGAGGCTGCCTGGCGTCCCGTTCGCGCCGATGCGCCAATCGGTCGACGGCTTCATCGAATAGTTCTGATCGATCTCGAGGTCGATCGGATAAGCGATGCTATAACCTCCCTGATCGTTGCGCCCCGTCTGCCATTCGGCCGTCGCTTGATAATAGTCCGTTCCCGCGGCGGCCGGCGGCGCCTGTTCCTGGCTGGCCAAAATGACGGCCTCGCCATAACCGACGCCCCAATAGAACCCCATGAAGGGAAACACCACGAAGATGACGAGCGCGATGAGCTTCGAGTACCACGTGACGCGGTTCCATTCCACTTTCATACCTTTAGTATAGGGCATTTGAGGAAAGCGGCAACATCGGCTATACTGTGCGAAGCCCTTCGTTCACATCCCGTTTCGCTGCAAGGAGGACAGAGTGACGATATATAACGTTTTGGCGAAAGACCTCATCTATGGCCTTTCGACAGCGCTCATAGCGTCAATCTGCATGACCGTGTTCTATGCGGTTGACCTACCGAGAGGCCGCAAGGACAAACAATACCCGAAAACCGCCTTGGCTCGACATGTGGCGTGGATGAAGGCGAGCATAGCCGTGCTTGCGCTCATCGTGCTGGTCGTTGAGGGAGCCATCGTCCCCCAACTCGGCCGGCATTACACGCCCCTGCTCAAGGTGCACCTCTTCCTATGCGCCTGCACGCTGCTCTGCGGCACCGTTGCGTGGCTTTTGAATCCCATTCGTCGCCGTGACGCGCCCCATTCGCCCTATCACAATCTGTTCGGCATCTTTGCCGCAGGAATGGGTTTCGCGATGACGTTCACCGGCGTGGCGGTGACATGGCAGCTGCCGTAACCATGGGCATGCTAGCTTTCTTCGCCCCGTTTCACATCACGTGAGACGGGGTTTTTCTTTTTGAGGCAACGGCCTCAGCCTATATTTGGATCTTCGAGAAGAAATAGCTGCCGAGCCCGAGGAAGACGACCGAGACGACGGCAAGCACTGCGAGGTCGACGCCGAGGCCGAAGGTGCTCAGGTTGAGGAGCAGCGCGCGGAACGAGTCGATGCCATAGGAAAGCGGATCGAACTTCACGATCGCCCCGAGTGCGGGCGGCAGGCCCTGCAGCGGGAAAAGCGATCCCGAAAGGAAGAAGAGCGGCATGACGAGGAAGTTCATGATGAGCTGGAAGCCCTGCATGTCCTCGAGAAGCGACGCGATCATGGTTCCGAGCGCCGTGAACAGGATCGCGACGAGCAGCATGAAGAGGATGAGGACCGGCACGAGCGCCCAGTCATAGGGCCGGAAGCCGAAAAACAGCGTGATGATGAAGACGATGAGGCCCTGCAGTGTTGCGACGGTCGCGCCGCCGAGCGTCCGGCCGATCATGATGTTGATGCGCGAGACGGGCGCGACGAGCGTTTCCTTCAAAAATCCGAACTGCCGGTCCCAGATGAGTTCGATGCCCGAGAAGATCGCCGTGAAGATGATGCTCATGCCGATGATGCCGGGCGCGAGGAAGTTGAAATAGTTCCCCTGCCCTGCCGCCTGGAAGACCGATCCGAGGCCGTAGCCGAGCGCGAGCAGGAAGAGGATCGGCTGGCCGAGCGAGCCCACGATGCGCGAGCGCGAGCGCAGGTAGCGCTTCACGGCCCGGAGCCACATTATTGCGATGGTTTTCATGATAGTCCTGTTGGTTGTTTGGATCAGCGTCGTCCCCCGCCCCGCCACATGCGACCCATGCGGCGCATCTGATCGGTCGAGTTCGCATCCTCATCGCGGATCGTCTTGCCCGTGAGCTCGAGGAACGCGTCTTCGAGCGATTCCTTCTTCGTCTGGGCCTTGAGCTCGGCGGACGTTCCCGATGCGATGATGCGGCCGTGGTCGATCACCGCGATGCGTTGGGCAACGCGATCGGCCTCTTCCATATAATGGGTCGTGAAGAAGACGGTGACGCCTTCGGACTTGTTGAGGTCCTGCAGGTAGGTCCACATGTGGTTGCGCGTCTGCGGATCGAGACCGAGCGTCGGCTCGTCGAGGAAGATGACCTTCGGGTGGTGCAGAAGCCCGCGCGCGATCTCGAGGCGCCGGCGCATGCCGCCGGAAAATTCCTTCACCAGGCTGTCGCGGCGATCCGACAACTCGACGAACGCCAAAAGCTGGTCTATGCGCTCGCGGCGCAGCTTCTTTTCGACGCCATAGATCACACCGTGGAATTCCATGTTTTCCCAGGCCGTGAGCTCGTCGTCGAGGCTCGGGTCCTGAAACACGATGCCGAAGGATTTGCGCACCCCGCTCGGGTTCACCACGGGGTCTTCGCCGTTCAGCATGATCGTTCCCGCCGTTGGGTCAAGGAGCGTCGTGAGCATCTTGATCGTCGTCGACTTGCCGGCGCCGTTCGGTCCGAGAAACGCAAAAATCTCGCCCGGCTTCACGTCGAACGAGATGTCGTTCACGGCGACGAAGTCGCCGAACTTCTTCACAAGGTTGGAAACTTGAATGATGGAGTCCATATGCTATGATAGTTAAGTAACTTAACTAGTTTACCGCGGCATCGCCCGCAGGGCAAGGGCGTGAGGAAATACGGGCGTGCGCGGTCAAGTATTACGTAATCACATGGCGAAAAAGCGGACGCTGTACATCATCGGAGGGGTCGTCATCGCCGGAGGCCTCGTCGCCTACGGCGCTTTGCGCAGCCAGGCGCCGCATTATCAGACGATTTCGGTCAAAAGAGGATCGATCACCGAAACGGTGAGCGTGACCGGCAACACCACGCCGGAAACCAGCCTTGACCTCGGATTCCAGAGCGCCGGAACCATCGCCGAAGTCGACCATGCCGTCGGCGACCGGGTCTCTGCCGGCGAGCTCATCGCCCGCCTTGATACGAGCGACCTTCAGGCCCAGCTTGCCCAGGCCCAGGCGAACGTGGACGCGCAGCAGGCTCAGCTTGCCAACCTGCAGGCCGGCGCCCAGCAGGCTGACATCCAGGCGTCGCAGGCAACCCTGAACGGCGGCGAACAGACCCTTGCGAACCTCTATGGCAACGCGAGCAACGTCCTGTCGGCGGCTTATGCGAGCTCCAACGACGCCGTGCGCACCCAACTGCAGGGATTCTTCGCCAATGCCGAGATGTCGAACCCGCAGCTCGTCTTCAGCGTCACGAATTCCGCAACGTTCAACGCCGTGAACGCCGCACGACTGGCAGCCAGTACGGAATTGAACGCCTGGCAGAAGGAGCTTCAGGGACTTTCGAGCGCGTCGCCGTCCTCGACCATCGACGCGGCATTCGTGAACGCGAGCGGACATCTCGCCACGATCAAGAACCTGCTCGGCCTCGTTTCGAATGCGCTCACGCAGCAGGTCAACCTTTCGACCTCGACCATCGCCTCATACAACACGCTCCTCACGGCCGCCACGACCGAAGTGAATACCGCGAACACCAACGTGACGGCGGCGGCGCAGAACATCGCCTCGCAGAAGATCACGGTGCGACAGCTTCAGGCCCAGCTCGACCTCAAGCTTGCCGGGGCGACACCGCAGCAGATCGCCGCGCAGCAGGCCCAGGTGGAGCAGGCCCAGGCGAACGCGAAGAGCGTGCAGGTGAAGATCGCCCAGGGTTCGCTCGTCTCGCCGATCAACGGCGTGATCACCGTGCAGAACGCGAAAGTCGGCCAAGTCGTGACGCCGGGCACGTCGCTCGTGTCGGTCATATCGGACGGCAACCTCGAGGTCGACGCCGAGGTGCCTGAGACCGATATCGGCAAGATCGCCGTCGGGAATCCCGTCACCATGACGTTCGACGCCTTCCAGGGGGAAACCTTCAACGGCAAGGTCTTCTTCATCGATCCCGCGCAAACGGTCAATTCGGGCGTCGTCGACTATAAGGTAAAAGTCTCGTTCGACAAGGCCGACCCGCGCCTGAAGAGCGGACTCACGGCGGACCTCACGATCGATACGAAGACGGACAACGACGTGCTGATCCTGCCGCAGTACGCCATTTTGCAGAACGACCAGGGCAACTTCGTCGAGACGCTTTCGAACGGCAAGACGACCCAGGTCCCCGTCACGCTTGGCGTGAGCGACAGCCAGGGCAACATCGAAGTGACGTCGGGCGTGACCGAAGGCGAACAGGTGGTCAACGTCGGCCTCAAGCAGTAAGACGCAGCAGCATGATCAACGTACGCGGCCTCACCAAGGACTACGTCGAGGAGGGCGTGGTGACGACCTCCGCGCTGCGCGGGGTTTCGTTCACGATCAACAAGGGCGACTTCGTCTCGATCATCGGGCCGTCAGGTTCGGGCAAGTCGACGCTCCTGCAGATCCTGAGCTTCCTCGACCGGCCGACCGCCGGAACTTACACCTTCAACGGCAGGAGCATCGAGAACATGTCGGACCGCGAACTCGCCCACGTGCGCAACAAGCAGATGGGATTCGTGTTCCAGGCGTTCAACCTGCTTTCGCGCCTCAGCGTGTATGAGAACATCGAGATCCCGCTCGTCTATTCGACCGTGCCCGTCCCCCAGCGCAAGAAGCTCATCGAGGATGCCGTGGAATCGGTGGGGCTCGCCGAAAAGCTGCACACCGAGACGGGCAAGCTGTCGGGCGGCCAGAAGCAGCGCATCGCGATCGCCCGCGCGCTCGTCAACAAGCCGGACGTCATCTTTGCCGACGAGCCGACGGGCAACCTCGATTCGAAATCCGGCGCCCAGGTGATGGGCATCCTCGACGCGCTGAACGCCCAGGGGCACACCGTGATCCTCGTCACGCACGAGACCTATACCGCCGAATTCGCGAACCGCATCATCTCGCTGCGCGACGGCGCGGTGGAATCGGACAAGCCGGTCAAGAGCCCCCGCCGCTCGACCGATCAATTTTTCAAATAATTGCGCGATGAAACTTACTGACTCAATCAAGTCCGCCCGTGCGACCCTGAAGCACGGCAAGACCCGGTCGCTCCTCACGATGCTCGGCATCGTGATCGGCATCGCGTCGGTCATCATCCTCATGTCGATCGGCCAATCGGCCCAGGACCTGATTCTGAACCAGGTGCAGGGCATCGGCTCGAACCTCATTTTCGTCATTCCGGGCGGCACGAACGGCAAGTTCCAGTCCCCCGCCGCCGCGCAGGGCATCATCATCAAGACCCTGGTGCAGGCCGATGTGGACGCGCTCTCGCGGGAGCCCTCCATTTCGGGCGTCGCGCCGATCGTGAACGGCCAGGCCGCCGCGGTCTACGGCGAGAACAACCTCACGGTGACCTATCAGGGCGTGACGGCGAACTTCTTCGCCATGCGCAACTATACGATCGTGAACGGCATGCCGTTCACGGACCAGGACGTGAACGCCTATAACCACGTCGCCGTGATCGGCAACGACCTCGCGAAGACGCTCTTCGGCCCGAACATCAACCCGGTCGGCAAGAGCTTCAGGCTCGGCAACACGACGTTCCGCGTGGACGGCGTGTTGAAGCCCATGGGCATCGGCCCCGGCGGCGTGAATCAGGACGACCTGGTCCTCATTCCCGTAACCGTGGCGCAGAACCAGATGCTCGGCATCAATTATTTCCAATACGTCCTTGTCGAGGGCAATCCGGACTATACACTCACCTTCGTCACGGGCCGCATCCAGGCCGTCCTCGAGCAGGATCACGGGATCACGGACCGCAGCAAGGACGACTTCACGATCGAGACGCAGCAGGACCTCCTCTCGGTCCTCGGCAGCATCACGTCGATCCTCACGATCTTCCTCACCGCGATCGCGTCGATCTCGCTCGTCGTTGGCGGCATCGGCATCATGAACATCATGCTCGTATCGGTCATCGAGCGCACGCGCGAGATCGGCCTGCGCAAGGCCGTGGGCGCGACCGACGCCGACATCCTGCAGCAGTTCCTCGTCGAGGCCGTCATGCTGACCTTCATCGGAGGCGTGATCGGCATCGCGATCGGAGCCTTCTTCGTCACACTTGTCTATCTCGTCCTATCGAATTTCTTCTCGATCGGATGGGTGTTCGCCTTCCCGATCTCCGCGGTCGTGATCGCGGTCGTCGTCTCGACCGTGACCGGCGTCGGCTTCGGCATCTATCCCGCTCGGCAGGCGGCCCGCAAGAGCCCGATCGAGGCGCTGCGCTACGAATAAACAAATCCGGCCGATTGTTCATCGCCGGACTCGTTCGCCCTCTGGTTCGGGAGCTGCCTTAACGGCTGCGCCTGCGGCGCGCGGGCGCACGCTTCGTTTTCTTCTTGGACGCCGCCTTGCTGCGGGCCGGCTTGCGCATGCCGGATCGCTTGGCCGCCTTTTCGGCGTGGCCCTTGATGCGTGACCATTCCGCCTTCAGGTCCCTCGCGGCGTTTTTCATGTCGCGCACGCTCATGTCCTCAAGGGAGCCGTATTTCTCGATCGCTCTGTCGACGATCCGCTGGTACTCGCCCTGGCCAAAGGAGCGGGCGGATGAGGCGTTTTTCGCGATCTCCTTCTTTGCCTTCATGAGCCACGCCTTCGCCTTCGCGCGCTGCGTCTTGGTCGTCTTCTGTGAAACCCAATAGGCGGCAGCTGCCGCGAGTGCTGCGGCGGTGACGACGCCGGCGCCGATCTCGGCCGCCTGTCGATTGCTTTTTTTCATGTCGTTTCGTTCGGTTCGGTTAGTTTATGATTTCGACCTTGCGTTTCTCGCGCGCGCCGACCGGCGCTTCGCGATCGATTTGAAGAACGCGAGGAACCGTTCGATGCGGAATCCCTCGCGCCTGATTCCGTCCCGCAAGTCCTTCACGTCGGTGCGGACGAGGACCGTCTCTTCGCGGACCTGCTCCGTGATGACTTTGACGTCGGACAGGACGCGCGAAAGATAGATGAGGGCGACCGTGAGCGTCGCGCCCACGACGATGACGACGATCGTCGTCACGAAGAAGAAGATGTCGGCATGGATGAGCTCGCTCATATGGTTTCAGTATAGCACACCGAGACGGCCGAGAGCCTTCTCTTTTTCCTTGGGCGCGAGCCGCGTTTTGCGCACGGCCGCCCCCAGGATGCGGATCGTCTCGTCATAGGTCGTGCGGTCGACAAAATAGGGCGTGCCGTCCTTGCCGCCGTGCGCGAAACTGTAGCGCGCAGGGTCCTCATAGGACGGTTCGGCGCCATAGATGACTTCGCCGACGAGCGCGAGCGCCCGGACGGTCTTCGCCCCGACGCCCCGCATCGCGACCAGTTCTTCATACGTTTCAGGTTCCTCCTCCGCTACTGTCCTTAAGACCTTTTCAAGGTACTTGCTGCGCCCGAAGTCCTCGATGACGGCGGGATGGTACTTGAATTCGCGCGATTCCAGGTTGAGCAGCGTGAGCTGCTGCCCGTCGCCGTTCCTCACGGAAAGCGCCTGGCTGAGGCGTGAGGAATGGCGGCGCAGGATCTCGATGTCCTTCATGAGCGTGGCGTACCCCGCCCGGGCAAGCTCGGTCGAGATCGTGCGGGTGCGCTCGCTGCGTTTTGCCGTGAGATCGAGCACCGTCTTCATGACGATTGGCGAGCTGATGGCGGCATGCGGTTCGCTCACAAGGTCGCGGACGTCCTCCGAAAACCAGTGATAGCGTCGTGCCGACTGTCGCTCGGTGTTCATCCCCTGCTGCACGACCGCCCACGAACCGAGTTCGCGGCGGCCGGTTGCGGCGTTGCGCCGGACGGAAAAGAAGAACGCGTGATGATAGAGGGCGAAGCCGTCCTGCACGAGGGCGCTGTCGACCTTCGCGCTCATCTTCGAGTTATAGACCAGGTTCTCGGCGTGCGGCTGCGGGAGCGAGAGCCGTTCGCCCCAGGTGCGGATCTCGTCAGGCGTCTTGCGCGAGGTCTTGCCCTTGCCGCCGCAGATGAAGATGCCGAGGTCCTGCTCCTGCCCGCGGATCGCCTCCTTGAGGGCCGCCGTGAGGATGGTGGTGAGCCCCGATGCGTTCCAATCGAATGCGAGGACCGTGCCGAGCGACTGGAACCAGGCCGGATCGGCGATCCGCTTCACGAACTCATCCGGGCCGTATTCGGCGATGAGGATCTCGACCATCTCGCGGCCGAGCTTCACCATGCGTTCGAAAAGCCAGGGCGGGCAGTGGCCGCCGTCGAGGCCGAACGAAGCGACGCCGCGATGGATCATATATGAATTATACACTCGCGGGGCGACCTGAATAACGGCCTTTTGGGGAGCCGTTTAATGAACCTTTAATAATAATTTTTTAATATATTAAATTCCCTCCTCGAGAAGTCTGGCGAGCAGCCGCACTGGCGCGCCTGCGGCGCCTTTCGCAAGATATTCACCGTCGATCGTCGTCATGCGCGGCGCGATGTCGAGATGGACCCACGGGTAGGCCTGCGCGCCGTCCTTCGCCTTCGTAAACTGCCAAAGGAAGACCGCCGCCGTGATCGCCCCGCCGCCAACGCCGCCCTTCACGCTCGTGTTCGCCCAGTCGCCGAACGTACCCCGGATGTCATCCTCATAATCCGCCGTCAGGGGCAGGGGCCACACGGGATCCCCGGTCGCGGCTCCCAGGGCACGGAACCGGTCCTCGAGCTTCTTGTCCGTCGCGAAGAGCGCCGTATAGCGCATGCCGAGCGCGGTGATGGCGGCCCCGGTGAGGGTCGCGACGTCGACGACGAGCGCCGGGTCGAACCGTTTCGCATATTCAAGCGCGTCGGCAAGGATGACCCGCCCTTCGGCGTCGGTGTTCAGGACTTCGATCGTCTTGCCGGACATCGTCTTCAAAAGGTCGCCCGGACGGTAGCTCGATCCTGACGGCATGTTCTCGACGGCGGGAACGATGGCGACGACGTTGCGCTTCAATTTGAGCCGCGCCGCCGCCGCGATGGCGTGGATCACCGCCGCGCCGCCCGACATGTCCATATGCATCTCATAAATGTGATCGCCCGGCTTCAGGTTGAGGCCTCCGGTGTCGAAGGTGACGCCCTTGCCCGCAAGGACGACCGGTTTTTCGGATCGCGACCCTCCCCGGTATTCGAGGACGATGAACCGCGGCGGCGCGTCGGACCCCTGGGCCACGCCCATGACGCCGCCCATCCCGAGCGCCTTGATCTTCTGCTCGCTGAGGATCGTCGCCGTGATGCCGTTCTTCGCCGCGACTCGTTTTGCGTGCGACGCCAGAAGTTCGGGAGTCATGTCGCCGCCGGGCGTGTTCGCTAGCTCGCGGCACGCGTTCGTCTCTTCGCCGATGATCATGCCCCGCTTCACGGCTTCGCGCTCCGACGCCTTAACGCTTCGCGAGACGACAAGCCTGATCGCGCTTACGAACGAAAAGCCCTCAGCCGGGGGCGTCTTATATTTCACGAAATCGAAATTCGCCATGACGGCGTTCTGCGCGGCAAGCTCGAGCCATGCTTCGCGGTCCTGTCCGCCGACAAGCGGGTCGGCGGCGAGCGCGAATTCCGCAATGCGCTCCTTGCGCGCCGTCTGGACCGCGAGCCGGACGGCGAGAATCGCCCTCCACGGCGTCACGGTCTTTCGGTCGCCGAGGCCGATCACGACCACCATTCGTCCCGTTTCGGGCATGACGAGCGCGCGCACGGCCCGTTCCCTGATTGGCAGCGATCCCTCGACCGAGCGGACGTATTCCTGCTCGCGCCTCTCAAGATGGGTGGCGAGGGTCGTTCGTGACGGCTTTTCTCGGTCGCCGACGAAAAGGAAAAGCGGGATCCTTTTAGACAGTCTGGTTTCGAGTGAAATGGCAAGCGGCTTCATGATGGCGTAATGGTGATGGGCCACTATTAAAAGAGTCCGCGTACGTCGCGAATCGTGACGAAAATCATGAGCGCGATGAGAAGCGCGAAGCCGACGCCGTTCAGATAGGCCTCCACCTTCTCGGGAATCGCCGATCCCTTGATCTTCTCGATGAGGACCATCACAAAGCGGCCGCCGTCGAGCGCCGGGAACGGGATGAGGTTCACGATCGTGAGGTTGATCGAGATGACGCCGATCAGCTGCAGAAGATAGGTCAGGCCGATCCTGCCCGTCTCTTCGGCGACGCCGAAAATGCCGACCGGGCCCACGATGCCCGCCGGCAGCGTCGCATGGACGAAGATCTGCCTGACGAGATCGCCGAACGCCTGAAGGGTGAGCCAGAAGATGAGCGCGGCATCGATGAACCCGTCCTTAAGGGCAAGGAGCGGGTTTTCGCGCGCTGCGCCGCCTTCTTTGAGCGTGACGCCGAGGGCGCCCTGGTCGGGCGACGGGTTGACCCGGGGCGTCGCGGTGAGGTCGACTTCCTTGCCGTTCCGAAGCACGGCGACCGTGATCGGCTTTCCCTCGTTCGCATCCACGTATCCCGTGAAGCTCTGGTAGGTCTTATAGTTGAGGACGACGTCGCCCGACATGAATCCGGCCTGGGCCGCCGGCGATCCCGGTTCGGCTCCGGTGATGACGAGCGTCTGGGGCGACCCGATCATGAGGACGAGCGAAATGAATATCCATCCGAGAAGGAAGTTCATGATGACGCCCGCGAGGACGATGACGGATTTCTTCCATGCCGGCTGCGCGAAAAAGAGGCGCGATTCGTCGGCGGGTGCTGACGGCGCGTCGTTCGCCCAGGCCGTCCCGTCCTGCAGCGCGAACTCCCCGCGCTCGCCCGAGATCTTCACGAACCCGCCGAATGGCAGCCAGTTCAGGCTGTATTCGGTCTCCCCTTTCTTCCATGCGGCGATGCGGGGCGGGAACCCGAAACCGAACTCGTCCACCTTGAGCCCGAAAAGCTTCGCAGCAAAAAAATGGCCGGCTTCGTGGCCGAGGATGAGGAGCGACAGGCCCGCAAGGACGATGATCGCGATCAGCATGAAGGTGTACTCATAATACCACGCAGGCGCCCAAATTGTTGTCTGGCCAGGGCGCCCGAGCGGCCCTATTCGCCGAGCTCGTCGAGCTTGGACTTCACGAGCGCCTCGACGTCCCCGTTCGCCTTGTCGGTCGCCTTCTGGATGCGCTCCTTGCCCTTGAACGCGTCGTCTTCCGTGATCTCCTTTTTCGTCTCGGCGTCCTTCAGCCGGCGCACCGCCTCTTCGCGCTTCGTGCGCACCTGGATTCGCGCCGCTTCGGCCGTCTTCTTGACGAGCTTCGCGAGCTCGTCACGGCGCTCGTTGCCGAGCGGCGACAGCGTCGCGCGGATGTTGTTGCCGTCGTTGCTCGTCGAAAGTCCGAGGTGCGCGGCGTCGATGGCCTTCATCACGGCGCTCACCGCTCCCGGATCCCAGACGGTGATCTGGATCGTGCGCGGCGGCAGCACCGAAAGCGAGCCGAGTTCGCGGATGGTGAGGGTCTGCTCGTACAGGCTAAGCCTGATGTTCTCGACCATCTCGGCCGACGGGCGGTTGCCGCGGATCTGCCCGAAATCCTGCCGGAGCTTCTGCGAGACGGCGGACAGGGCGGCTTCGAGGTCCTTGACGATCTGATCGGAGGGAGTCATTGCGTAATGGTGATAGAAAGATGAAATTTTTATTAAAGGATCCTTGACTTAGGCGAGGAGCGCCTCAAGCTGCACGCGCGGGTTGAGGCCGAAGTTCGTCGCGCTGCCATAGAGGGCCAGCGCACGATGCCACAGGGCCGTGCGGGCCTTCGAGGGCTTTTCCCAAGCCAGGTTCATTATAACAGCATCCAAGAAGGCGCGCAGGCTGAAGTCGTCCGGTTCGATGATCTTCTTCACGAGATCCTTGCGGTTCGCCGCGGTCGATGAAAGGTACCGGCCCGCAAGGTCGAGATTCTTTTCGAGCGCCTTGTCGTGCAGAAGCCGATAGGCCAGTCCCGGTTTGCCCATGGCACGCTTCGCGGCCGCCTGGGCTTTGCCTTTCGGAGTCTTCTCGTCGCCGCCAAGCCACGCCTCGATCTCGCGTTCGGCGACCGGGCCGAAATGGACCCGCGGCAGCCGCGATGCGATCGTGGGCAGGATCGCATCGATGTCGCTTGCGACGATGATGAGCAGCGATGACGCGGGCGGTTCCTCGGTGACCTTGAGAAGCGCGTTCTGCGCCTCGGTCGTCATGAGGTCCGCATCGTCGATGACGAGGGTGCGCCGAGGACTTGCGGCCGGCTTCTGCCAAAGGAAATTCCTGATCTCGCGCACCGCGTCGATGCCGATCGAATCCCCGGACGGCACGATGAACTTCGCGTCCTGCAGCACCGTGGCGTCGTCCGGAACTTCGAGCGTTCCCGCCTCGAGGTAGCGCGCGAAGGCGCGGGCGAACGTCGCCTTTCCCGTCATGGACGGGCCGAACAGGATATAACCGTGCCCCAGGCGGCCCCGGTCGGCGAGGCCCGTGAAGTCGGCGACGATGGTGCTATGGCCGATGAAGCGCATGATAGAGTTCGATCGTGTGCCGGGCGTTCGGTTCGATGTCGAGATCGCGCAGGGCGGCCGATGCGGGCATCCACACATAGGATTGCGCTTCGTCGTTCAGCTCAACGCGGCGGCTGCCGACCGAAACGATCTTGTCGACGAAGACATGCTGCACCCCGGGCAGGTAATAGCCTGAGTTCCTGATCTCGTCGAACGTGCAGACGTGCTGGCCGACCGCGCCGCGCAGGCCCGTCTCTTCGCGAATTTCGCGTTCGAGCGCGTCGCTCAAAAGCTCGTTGCGGCGGACCGTGCCGCCGACCATCGAATAGCGGCCGCCCCATTTGTGGGTCTTCACGAGCAGGATGTCCTTCTCGCGCGCATGCGGATCGTCGAATTCGATCACGCCGCCCACCGAAATCACCGAACCCGGAACCATGAGGCCTTCCCACAGCCTGCGGATCGCGGCCTCGTTCTGACGGTGCCGCGGCTTCGGCAGCCGGCCGCGCTCGCGCACGAACTCGGCAAGCCGTTCCGGCTTCCAGACGGCGTGGCCCGGCGCATAGGCTGGATGGTCCGCAAGCGGTTCGAGAAAGAAGCATCGCGTGTTCGTGGCGTGCGCGATGCCGAGCTCATAGGACGCGCTCGCGCCGACATAGCCGCCCGGGTTCACGAAATAGCTGAAGCCGTCCGGGCCGAGCCGTTTTAGGTTATGCAGATAGAGAAGCTCCACCAGGCGCGGATCCTTGCCTTCGTCGCGTGCAAGATGGGCGAAATTGTTTTCGAACGAGACGATCTCGGCATCCGCGGGCGCGAGCACCTCGATGCCGGCAGTCGTGAATGTGCGATGCACGCGGCGAATTTCGTCGAAATGCTTCCGGAAGCTGCCGTGGATGACGCAGCGGACCATGGCTCGTTATCGCTTGTTGAGCAGGGTGCGCTTATAGGTGTCGAGGTGGTTGAGGATGAGGCCCGTCCCCTTCGCCACGCAGAACAGCGGGTCTTCGGCGAGGTAAGCCTGCACGCCGAGGAAGCGCTCGAGGAATTCCGGCAGATGATGCAGCTGCACGCTGCCGCCCGAAAGGATGATCCCCTTCTCCATGATGTCCGCGACGAGCTCAGGCGGCGTCACGTTGAACACGTTCTGGATCGAGTTGGCGATCTCGACGAGGAGCGGATTCAGCGCTTCGGCGATCTCGTTGGAATTCAAAATGATGTCCTTCGGCAGGCCGGTCACGAGGTCGCGGCCGCGGATCTGATATTCCATCTTGTCCTTCGTCGGCATCGCGGACCCGATCTCGATCTTCACCTGCTCCGCGGTCTGTTCGCCGATCGCGAGCGCGTATTTCTTCTTCACATAGTCCATGATCGCCTGGTCGAAGCGGTTGCCGGCGATGCGCAGGCTGTTCCACGAGACGATGTTGCCGAGCGCGATCACGGCCTGCTCGGACGTCCCGCCGCCGATGTTGATGATCATGTTGCCGGAACGGGCGTTGATCGGAATGCCGGCGCCCAGGGCCGCAAGGATCGGCTCGCGCACGATGAAGGCGCTCCCCGCTCCCGCCTCGCGCGCGGCGTTCATCACGGCGCGGCGCTCGGTCTGCGTGATGCCGGCCGGGACCGAGATCACAACGTCGGGCTTCATGATATTGAACCAGCCCGACGCCTTCGAGATGAAGTACGTGAGCATGGCCTTCGTAATATAATAGTCGGCGATCACGCCGTCCTTCAGGGGCCGGTAGGCCACGATCTCGTCGGGGGTGCGGCCGATCATCTCTTTCGCCTCGGCACCCACGGCAAGCACGCCGTTATCGGGCTTCGTGAGGGCTACGATCGTCGGCTCGTTGATGATGAATCCGCGGCCGGGCGCGAAAACCACGGTATTCGCGGTGCCCAAATCGATGCCGATTTTCTTGCCGAACATAGGTTATATGGTATCGAAAATCAGGCAAAAAAGAAAGGCCGGTGAGCGAATGCGCTCCACGGCCGTTCGACGGGAAGTGTTATTTTTGTCCCCGTGCGGTCAATGATTTCGACGGTCACGACGCTCGACAGGTCTGCGACAAACCGCATACCTCCGCCCGTCGGGACGCTGATTGCCTGCACGCGCCCGTAGCTCTTGGAGTGAGGAATGCCGTCGATGCGCTCCCCTCGCGTCTCATAGGTTATGACCAGCCACCCGTTTCGCAGGACAGCCCGCGGCGGGACGGCAAGCGATAGCTCGTCGGCGATTCTTATCGTTCCGACACAGCCGTCAGGACCGCAGGTGGCAGGCAGTGTGATTTCGGCTATGTTTCTCGAACGATCGGATTCGATGAGCATCAAGCCCGAGACGAACAACGCTACCAACGCCGCAATGAAAACGATTTTTTTCAAGGAAACGCTCCTTTCAAACGCTGCTGCGATTATGCCACCGTTCTCCTAGCATGTCTAGGCCCGCGTGATATCCGCACCGAGCTGGCGCAGGCGTTCGTCGATCCGTTCGTAGCCGCGGTCGATCTCGTCCACGCCGTCCACTTCGGAAACGCCTTTCGCGACAAGCGCGGCGATGATGTCGACCATGCCCGAGCGCAGGTCGCGCACCGCAAGGTTTCTGCTCGCAAGCGGCGTCGGACCGTGAATGACGGCGAAGTGATGCCGATCATGGCCCGCGAAGCGGCACGGTTCGTTCGGCGGGCATTCGGTCGAAACGCGGATGTCGGCGCCCATCTCGTTCAGGTCGTGCGCATAGCCGAAGCGATCCTCATAGATCGTCTCATGGATCGTCGAGATGCCCTCGGCCTGGGTGAGCAGCACCGCAAGCGGCTGCTGCCAGTCGGTCATGAACCCCGGATGGACGTCGGTCCTGATCTCGAGCGGCCGCAGCGCCGGCGGCCTTTCGGCGTCCTGCGAAGCGGCGAGTCCGGCGAAGGCGATCCCGTCGTCGCCCACCTGATATTCGGCGCCTAGGCGGCGGATGGCGTTCAGGAACGTGATGAGGTGCTCCTGCAGCGCGCCCCGCACGAGGATGCGCCCGTTCGTCGCGATCGCAAGGCAGGCGAACGATACGGCCTCGTTGCGGTCGGGCATGATGCGGTGCGTCGTCCCATGCAGGCGCCTCACCCCCTCGATCATGATCGTCCGGGGCGGGCAGAGCTCGATGATCGCGCCCATCTTCTGCAGCAGCTTCGTGAGCTCGATCACCTCGGGTTCGAGCGCGGCGTTCCTGATCACGGTCTTGCCGTGCGCGAGGACCGCGGCGAGCATCGCGTTTTCGGTCGCGCCGACGCTCGGAAACCGCAGCTCAAGCTCCGCGCCGTGCAGGCCGTCGGGCGCCCACGCCTGATAGCTCCCCTTCGTGATATGCATCTGCGCGCCAAGTTTTGACAGGGCCTCGAGATGGATGTCGACGGGGCGGGCGCCGATGCGGTCGCCCCCCACGACGGGAACCTCGGCCTCCTTTGCGCGCGCGAGCAGCGGCCCGAGCGCGAGGATCGGGATGCGGTTGCGCCGGGTGAGCTCGGGCACGCGGCTGTTCCTTATTTCGGCGGTCACGATGCGCGCGGCGGGGCCGGCGATGTCGATCTCGCTGCCGATCTGCCGCAGGAGCTCCGTGATGATCTCGACTTCGGCGATCTGCGGGACGTTTTCGAAGATGCACGGCTCGTCCGTGAGGAGCGACGCGATCATCATCTTCGAGACCGCGTTCTTCGCCCCGGCAAGCGTGACTTCGCCGAAGAGCGGTTTTCCGCCGCTGATGATGAAGCGTCCAGGCATGGCGTCCGTTATTCCGTATCGGCCTCGAGCGATCGCTCGATGAACGAAGCGAGTTCCTTGATCGGCAGGCGGGTCTGCGTTGCGTTATCGCGGTCGCGCACGGTCACGGTGTCCTTGTTCGCCGCGTCGCCCTCCCCGAGCGTGTCGAAGTCGACGGTGATGCAGAACGGCGTGCCGATCTCATCCTGCGCATAATAGCGCTTGCCGATGTTGCCGCGGTCGTCCCAGGCGACCATGTGGCGCCGCCGGAGCGCGTCATAGACGGACCGAGCCTTCTCGACGAGGTGCGGCTTGTTCGAAAGCAGGGGGAACACGGCCGCCTTGAACGGCGCGACCCGCGGTTTGAGCTTCAGCATGGCCCGGTCCCCGTCTTCGGCATACGAAGCGACGAGGAGTGCGAGCATCGTTCGGTCAACGCCAAGGGACGGCTCGATCACGTGCGGCCAGAACGCCTCGGCGGTCTGCGGGTCCTTGTAGGGGGCATCTTTAAAATGGTTCTTCAGGTCGAAATCGGTGCGGTATGCCAGGCCGCAGAGTTCCTTCCTGCCGAACGGATAATCGAATTCGAAGTCAATCGTCCGTTTCGAATAGTGAGCGCGCTCGCCGTCGGGAATGTCGTCTTCG
This sequence comes from Minisyncoccota bacterium, assembly GCA_035541435.1. Classification (GTDB taxonomy): domain Bacteria; phylum Patescibacteriota; class Minisyncoccia; order UBA6257; family 2-01-FULL-56-20; genus JAKAGE01. The sequence goes on from DATKNL010000013.1 coordinate 23,356, forward strand.
TGAATCTTCTCGCGGGCGATGCCGATGCCGTCAAGCCACGAGACGATCTCGCGGCGCCAATAGTCGAATGGTTCCGCCCAATCCTCGTCGCGCACGGGAACCGGAATGAAATATTCGATCTCCATCTGCTCGAATTCGCGCGTCCTGAAAATGAAGTTGCCCGGCGTGATTTCGTTGCGGAACGCTTTGCCAATCTGTGCCACGCCGAACGGCAGCGGCTTGCGCGCCACGTCGACGATGCTCTTGAAGTCGATGAAGATTCCCTGGGCGGTCTCGCCCCGCAGGTAGGCCTCGGCCTTCTCGCCCTCCACGGCTCCGAGGAACGTCTTCATGAGGATGTTGAACGAGCGCGGTTCGGTGAAGGTGTGGGACATTCCGCAGTTCGGACACGGCGCCGAAAGGTCGATCTGGTCGGCCCTGAAGCGCTCGTGGCAGTTCTTGCACTCGACGAGCGGGTCGGCGAAGCCGGTCCCCGTGTGTCCGCTTGCCTGCCACACTTTCGGACTCATGATGACGGCGGAATCCAGGCCCACCATGTCCTCGCGCCGGTGCACGAAATGGCTCCACCACGCCGCCTTGATGTTGTTCTTGAGCTCGACACCCAACGGGCCGTAGTCCCACGAATTCGCGAGTCCGCCATAGATCTCCGACCCGGGAAAAACGAAACCGCGCCGCTTGGCTAGCGACACGATCTTGTCCATCAGGTTGCCATCACCGGGATTCATGAAAAGAAAATGAAGGAATGCTTGACTTATGGCGATACCGCTTTATTGAGAACACTACCAAGAGACGCATCATCCGGCAAGTCGGTCGTTATGACATCCGCCTGCGCCGCGACGGGTTCGCCGGTGAAGGTGTCGGTCGCGACCAGGCTCGTCTCGCTCATGAGCAGCACGCGCTGCCCCACCTCGTTCACGGCCGGCGTGTTGCTCACCTGGAACACCGCTTCGGGCGCAGGCGTGAGGATGCCGGCCGTCGCCTGAAGCGCGGGCAGCGTCCACGTGACGAGCCCCGTCGCGGAATCGTACTGCGGCGTGCTCGACGGGACCGTGCTTGAAGCCACGCCCGTGAACGTACTGCCGGACTGCAGGTAGGCAGAGACGACGACGTTTGAAAGGTCGGTCGCGTAGTTCGTGATCTTCCAGTGGACGGTATAGGTGGACGACTGGTTGACGCGGGGCGGATAGGGGCCGGTGTTCGCGATGCCGAGCGGGTCGCGGCGGTATGCCGACGCGCCGAGGGTGACCGCGCCGCCGACCTTCGTCGCGAGCTGCACGATCGACTGCGTGTTCGATCCGAGCGGCGTGTTGGGCGGAAGCGTTGGCGACGTGATCGTGGCGAGGGCCTTCAGCGTGAAGTTCTTGTCGCTCACGAGGCGGATCGGATAGGCGGACTTCGCATTCACGCTGAAATCGATCGTCCCGCCCTGGCCCGGCGCAACCGACGCAAGCCCGGGCACCGAGGCCACGGTCCACGTGATCGTGTCGTTCACCGAATTGAACGATCCGTTCGTCTTGAGCTTCGAGAAGTCATACATAGATCCGGTCAGCTTGGCCGTGATCATGACGTTCTGGAACGAAACGCTCGAGTTGTTTGCATAGGTGAGTTCGTAGTTGAGCTCGTCCCCTGCCGAAGCGACGTAGGTCGACGAGTTGTTGAGCGTGATGCCGATCTCGAGCGGCGATTGCGCGACCGCGACCGTCACCGTCTGCGACTGGATCGGGAATGACGACCCGTTCAGCACCCCGTTCAGGGCCCCCGCGAGCGCATACGAGGCGCCCGCCGGGCCGTTCAGCGAACCGGAAATCGTGAAGGTGCCCGATGCCGCGGGCGCAATGGCCCCGAGGTCCCACGTGCGCCTCGTTCCGCCGACGGACGCGCCGTTCGAGGTGAAAAGCGCGCTGCTCGAGGTGAAGGCGAAGGCGGCCGGGAAATCCATGACGAACTGCGCGTCGGGAACGGTGTCGGTCCCCTGGTTCAGATAGGTCACGGTCACGGCGAAGGTCTGCCCGCTGAACACGGCCTGCGGCGCGTTGACCGCCACCGACAAAACCGCGCCTCCCACGATCACGTCGGTCTGCGCGTCCTTTTCGAACTGCGCGTTCTCGTTGCCGGCGAGCCCATAGGTGATGGCCGCCTTAACCTGCCCAACGGTGTTCGTGGTCCCGATCGCGACGAGGTTCATCGCGGTCGAGGTCGAGGCGCCCGGGGCGAGCGTGCCGAGGGAAACCTCCTGCGCGCGCGTTCCCGACGGCGCGCCGACGAACGAAAAGCCGTCGGGCACGACGACCGAGAGCTGCGTGCCGGCGAGCGCCTGGGCCGACGGATTCGAAGCCGACACCGTCACGGCGAACGGCTGTCCGACCGCGACCTGGCTCGGCGCCGTGAGCGAAAGCGCCACCTGCGGCGCCGGATGGCTGTTCGCGGTCACAAACCACGCGATCCCGGCGAGCGCGAGCACGAGGCCCGCGCCGAACCAAAGAAAGCCATACCTCCCGAATGTCGAGGATGAGTCCATTGCCGCTCGTTATGATAATGATATCGCATCGCGTCCGAGCCTTGAAGCGCACGACTGGCAGAAGAACTCCTGACGGTAGGGATAGAACGCCGCAATGTCGGTCCGGCCGCACGTCGCGCACTGCGCCCCGCGGGGATCCCATCCGAGCATCGCGAGCGCCGTCGGCCATGAGAAATCGTTGCCGAGGAGCATGGTCCAAAGGTCGTATTCCGGCTGTCCCTCGGCCAACACGTCGGCCAGGCCATGGAGGTCGTGCGGCTTCATCGAAAGGCGCCCGACCTTCAGGGCGTCGACGATCTGCGTCCCGCCCTTCTCGACATAGCGGACGCGCGTGACCATCCCCGGCTCGAGATGCGGGGCGAGCTTCGAGGTGATTTTGCGGGAACTCGTGGTCTTGCCGACGACTTTGCCGAACCGCTCGGTAAAGAGCGCGTAGCGGCCGTCGAGGTCGCGCAAGGGTTCTTTTTTTAGGACGATGGCGTTCGCGACGTATTCCTGCATAAGGGAATTATACCTCTCCACCGAGAATTTTCCTTTCGTTTCCGATGGCGCATCGGAGCCGCGAGCGAACAATGAAAGGCTGACCATCATGGACAGCGTGCCCCCACCAGGACTTGAACCTGGAACCGTCTCCTTAAGAGGGAGCTGCTCTACCATTGAGCTATAGGGGCACGCTGATCACGATCGTCGATCAGCCTTTCATTGTCAGCGAGCGAACCGGTCGGGGCGCGAAGCGCCCAGAGGGAGCTGCTCTACCATTGAGCTATAGTGGCTTCAGAAACCAAGTTTAGCGAAACCGCCCCGAAAACGCAACGCAGTGGAAATTTTTTCCGAAATGTGACACCATACAGGGCAGTACGTACTACTTGTCCGGAGGATGGCATGGCAAAACTCTTCAAGAACCTGATCGGCACCATCTTGGGCGCCGATACCTGCCCGAATTGTCAAAACACCTTGAGGAACGTCAAAACGGGGACCATATTGGTTCCGCCCGGATTACTCATGAGCGGCAAGGGAATGCAGGACCCGAGACGGATCAGGCTATGTCGAACCTGCCTCGACAATCCCCGCTCGCTGGATCCGTCCCGCGTCGCTATGAACTTCAAGAAAACCATGGGATCGAACCAGGTCCTCGTCGTCCGCCGCGTCCAGCGAGCCGTCGAGGAATTCAAAGCCCGGGCAGCGGCCGCATGACGGTCCGCGAGCCGCTCCGATCGTCTCAATATGGAGCCCGTAAACTTTACGGGCTCTTTGCTTTTATGCCTTACGCGGCCTCTTCGCCCCACTGACTCTTCATCACATCAGGCTGCGTCATGAGTTCGGACCCGTTACGCGACATTTCGTCGCGAAGCGCGTGCAGGTAGGCCAGCGCCGTTTCGGTCTTTTTGATCGATGCGTCGAGTTGCGCTCGCTCTGCAGCGCCAGCGATGACATGTTCGGACCGCAAACCGGCAAGGCGGTCTTCGGCTTTGCGGATGTCCTCGTCGATTTCCATGATTCAATTGTATCAGGCGACAAAATAAAAGGGCCATCGTGCATGCATTCACGACGGCCCATACTGGTTGAAGATTATACGTCGGCAGCGATAGCGGCCCCTGTTGCAAAGCACGCTTCGGCGGCCGTACACCCGCCGAAGCGTGGTTGGAATCCGCTCGGCGACCAGTTTCCAGCGAAGAAGGCTCCCGATTGACAACAATCACATCGCATGCATCCGATGACGGAATCGCCGACCTTCGTCGCGATCTCCAGCCGCACGCCATCGCTCTTGCCCGAGTAAAGAGCGACGCCGTCACCCGGGAAGATATGGCGGCCGCACACACCGCAGCGGATCATGATCTCCTTCCAAAGCTTGATCATGCAGTCGGGACACTTCGTCCACTGTTTGATCTTCTCGGTTCGTTCGCCCCATACCGAGAGGATGAACCACGACGGACCCCAGTGGCCGCAGCGATACGGATGAGAAAGCCTTCCTCGCGCAACGACGCCGAATTCTTCGGTGACTTGCGGAGGAGCTGTTTCCGGACGGGTGCTTGCCATAACGCTCAGCCCCGCGGGAGTTTCGAGAGCCATGATTCCTCCTTGAGAACTTTCGCTCTGCTCCCGAAATATTAGGTTTTTGGGGTTGGATTGTCAAAACTGGATCAGGCGAAGTTGGGCGCGGGCGTGGACGATGTTCGAACTAGTTTGGTATGCTGAATTCAGTAGTCCGATATGGTAGCCTTCAGGAAGTAACCCTACGGCTTGGTACCAGCCGAAAGAACTTCCGACGAGAAAGGCTTAGCTGGGATAGGAGGGTCCCCGCAAGACTCCATCGATTGCGCTTCTGCTCGGTATTTCTCAATCCAATGGGGACGTAGCCGAGAAGGGCTAAATTCATCACCAGGTGATGAGCATGCCACAAGCGGTATCAGGTCGAGGGAAACCTCGACCTTCTTTTTATTGCGCGCGGGATTGGACGATGTTCAAACAGCTTTGTATGCTTATGCCAGAGGTGGATATGTCAGAGAAAAAACGGAAGCTGCCTGACCCCAAGGACATCGTGAGTCCCGAAGATAGAAAGAAACTGGCCAAGGTCCTTCGGGAAGCCATGCAGGATGCCGGGCCTCGTCGGGAGGGAGAATCCCCGATCATCAACGATACTTACGAATGCCCGTAGCGGCTCACCTACCCCACTCGCCCTCGCATCTAGCGAGGGCTTTACTTATGTGCGCGGGTGTGGACGGGTTTCGAATAAAAATAACAGCCAAGTCTTTCGGACTCGGCTGTTTCTAGCGCTAAGATTTGGCGAATCTGTCATGCAAGTTGTTGCACTTGAATCCGCGCCCGGGAATCCAACGCATTTTACCGCCGCAATCGCCGCAATACCGAGCATCTCCATCATCCAGCTCGCCATCGATAAACGCATGGCTCGGTGAATGAAGGGCAGTATGCTTCCCTTCGTTCGTAATCGGGAAGAATCGCCCTTCACGCTTCTGCGGATCATAAAGGGCGACGAAGAGAAAGTGGTAGGAACCGGGTAGGTGGGGATGATAATCGCCTGTCAGGTAATAGCACATACCAGCCACCTTTCGACAGTCATCACGTTCGACGAGGTGAATCGTCGCTCTGACTCTTTTGATTTCCGGCGCATCGGCTCGCACAACTGCAAATTCGACGCCCATAGAATCTCTTCCGTTAGCGAAGAGCGAGAAGATAAGCCCTTTCTCGCCCGGTCCATCGATAATCCAATATTCCTGGCTCGGCGTCACGGTCACGACTTCTTTGCTTTTGGCCATACGGCCTCCTTAGTCCTCATCCGAGGGCTGGTCGTAGAATATCCTTCTTAATAAGCGAAGTCAAAAGTGCGCAGGGCAGGATTCTCACTGCTCGCTCGGCTGCGCCTCGCTGCGCTTTCGGAACCCTCGGTTCCGAAGGGCCTCCGACGCGGGAGAGGCGGACCGCGCCTCCCCGCCCCACCCCACGTTCGAA